>NZ_JACYUO010000002.1:55622-865073 GCF_014841815.1 Frigoribacterium sp. CFBP 8754 | reverse complement strand
GCGCCCCCGCCCCCGGTGCCCACCCGGTAGCGTCCCCACCCGGTACCTACGACGGCATAGGCCACGCCCGACCGAGCCGCTCTGAACGCGAAGCGTTCAGGCTCTCTCATTCCGGGGGCGCCCCCGCCCCCGGTGCCCACCCGGTAGCGTCCCCACCCGGTACCTACGACGCCGCAGGCCACGCCCGCCCCCGGGCCGCTCTGAACGCGAAGCGTTCAGCCCCGGTCATTCCGGGGGCGCCCCCGCCCCCGGTGCCCACCCAGTAGCGTCCCCACCCGGTACCTGCGACGCCGCAGGCCACGCCCGCCCCGGCCATCCAGGCTCATGCATCCCGGACCCCACCCGTCCCGTCCCGCCCCGAACCCCGTCCTCGCACACGAACCCCGCCGCGGCAGGGTTCCCGTGCGAGAACTGGGTGCCAGTCCCCGGCCGGGGCCTCCTCTCGACGCCCCTGCCTCCTTCGCCGCCTCCGTCCGTGAACGGAGAGCGTCTCGTGCCGTGAGCGCCACGCTGACCGGCCACTGCCACCTCGTGGGCGTGAATCCTCTCAAATTACGAGGTCTCGACCCGCTGCGAGGCGGGCGGTGCACGCGCGCGGGGGCATCTCGGGCGCGGGCAGGGCAGCGGCGCGAAGCGCAGCTCGGCGCGGGCGGCTCCTCCCCGAACGCAGGAGCGGGGCCCGCCCCTCTCGGAACGAGCCCCGCTCGATGTGGTGCAGCCGTGTCGGCTAGTCGTTGCCCCGCAGGATCGCGAGCATGCGCAGGATCTCGACGTAGAGCCAGATCACGGTCATGACGATGCCGAAGGCGGCCGACCAGCCGTAGATGCGGGGGGCGCCGCGCTCGACGCCCGTCTTCACCTGCGTGAAGTCGAGCACCAGCGAGTAGGCCGCCATGACGACGACGAGGATGCCGATGATGAAGCCGAGCGGGATGCCGAAGATCTCGGCGCCGCGGAGGCCCCACGGGTTGGTGTTGGCGCCGAAGAGCATCAGGCCCACGTTGAGCAGCGAAAAGACGGCGTAGCCGATCATCGCGATCATGAAGACCTTGGTGGCCCGGGCCGACTCGCGCACCTTGCCGCTCTTGAAGAGCAGCAGCGTGACGACGAAGACCGAGACGGTGCCGATCAGGGCCTGGGTGACGATGCCGTCCCACTGGGCCTCGAAGATGCTCGAGATGCCGCCGACGAACAGGCCCTGCGCCGCCGAGTAGGCGAGCACGAGACCGGGCGACGGCTTCTTCTTGAAGATGTTGACGAGGGCCAGCACGAAGCCGGCGATCGCGCCCACGAAGGCCAGGGCGGGGATGAACCAGCCGACGGCCGCGCCGACGACGACCACGGCGAACGCGATCAGCGTCTTCGTGATCGTGTCTTCGTAGGTCATGCGGTCGGTCTGGTCGGGGCCGGCCGCGGGCTTCGTGTAGAGCTCCTGCAGCTGTTCGGCCGTCATGCCGTCGTAGGCGACGGTGCGGGCGTCGGCCTGCTGCTGGCGGATGACGGGCCCGCCCTTCTCCGAGAAGGCCGGCGACTGACTGAAGCCGGGATTCGAGAATGCCAAGGGGTTCCTCTTCTGATCGCGTTGTCGACGATGACGTGGTGACCCGGAGCGGTGCTGCCGGGTCGCCGCCGGGCCACGTGGCCCGGCGCGGGCTCGCTCTCGTCCACCCGTGTCGCCGTGGGGAAAGGCTAACGCGTGTCGGCCGGGCACGGGCTGGGGATCTGCCTGATGAGAGCCACATTCGCGACGGGCGAACGTGCACTGTCTGCACGGATGGGGGCGCTCGTCGGGCCCCCGGGGGCGTCGGCCGGGCGGGGGCGGTTAGCGTGGCCGACGTGACCTCCCCCGCCTCCTCGACCACCGACTCCTCGCGCGCCGCCGCGCCCCTCGTGATCGCCCACCGCGGCGCGAGCGGCTACCGCCCCGAGCACGGCGAGGCCGCCTACCGCCTGGCCGTCGAGCTCGGCGCGGACGCGATCGAGCCCGACCTCGTCGCGACGCGCGACGGCGTTCTCGTGCTCCGGCACGAGAACGAGGTCTCGGGAACGACCGACGTGGCCGACCGGCCCGAGTTCGCCGACCGCCGCACGACCAAGGAGATCGAGGACCGGGTCGTCGAGGGCTGGTTCACTGAGGACTTCACCTGGCCCGAGCTGTCGACCCTCCGGGTGCGCGAACGCCTGCCGCAGCTCCGGCCCGGCAGCGCCGCGCACGACGGGGAGGGGCGCGTGCAGCGCCTCAGCGACCTCCTCGCGATCCTCGACGGGGCCGACCGCCCGGTCGGGCTCGTGGCCGAGGTCAAGCACGCGACGTGGTTCGCCTCGATCGGGCTGCCGCTCGACGAGCTGCTCGCCGCCGAGCTCGCCGCCGCCGGCTGGACGGACGACCCGCGCCTCACCGTCGAGAGCTTCGAGCAGACGGTGCTCGGCCAGCTGCGCGAGCGGGGGGTCGGCGGCCGACAGGTCTACCTGCTCGAGAAGGCGGGCGCCGCGGCCGACCTCGTCGCCCGCGACGGCTCGGCGGCGACGCCCTACGTCGACCAGCTCGACGAGGCCTCGCTGGCGGGCTTCGCCGCGGCTGGGCTGCACGGCGTCTCGCTCGACAAGTCGACCCTGGTCGCCCCGGACGGCACGACGGAGTCGCGGGTCGTCGACCGCTCACACGCGGCGGGCCTCGAGGTCTTCACCTGGACGCTGCGCGTCGAGAACCACTTCCTCGCGAAGGCGAACCGCCAGGCCGGCGGGAAGGCCGCGACGGGCGACTACGAGTCGGAGTTCCAGGCGCTGATGGAGCTCGGCGTCGACGGGGTCTTCGCCGACCAGCCGGACCTCGCGATCGCGGTGCGCGACGGGCTCTGAGGAGGCGCCGGGCGGCCCCCTGCCCGGTGTCGGGGGCCCCGCCTAGACTGGGCCCGCCATGACGATCGTGCTCGAGCCCTCTGACGCTGCCGGCGGTTCCGGCGACCCACTGACCGCGGGGCTGAACCCCCAGCAGAAAGAAGCGGTCGAGTACCGCGGGCAGTCGCTGCTGATCGTGGCCGGTGCCGGCTCGGGCAAGACGAGCGTGCTGACCCGGCGCATCGCCGGGCTCATCGCGTCGCGCGAGGCCTGGCCGAGCCAGATCCTCGCGATCACCTTCACGAACAAGGCCGCGGCCGAGATGCGCGAGCGCGTCGGCCACCTCGTGGGCCAGGCCGGCGAGGGCATGTGGATCAGCACGTTCCACAGCGCGTGCGTGCGCATCCTCCGGCGCGAGGCCGAGCAGTTCGGCTTCACGAAGAGCTTCACCATCTACGACTCGGCAGACTCCCGCGCGCTGCTGAAGCGCATCCTGAAAGAGCTGGACGCCGACTCGCTCGGCTTCACGGTCAGCCAGGCGTCGGGCAAGATCTCGAAGCTGAAGAACGAGCTGAACGACGTCGAGACCTACTCGCGGCAGATCAACGCGGGCGACCCGCAAGACGTGATGTTCCTCGAGATCTTCCGGCAGTACACGCGCGAGCTGCAGCGGGCGAACGCGTTCGACTTCGACGACCTGATCGCGCAGACGGTCTTCCTCTTCCGGGCCTTCCCGCACGTGGCTGCGCTCTACCAGCGGCGGTTCCGGCACATCCTCGTCGACGAGTACCAAGACACGAACCACGCGCAGTACGCGCTGATCCGCGAGCTGACGCGGCCGGTCGACCCCGAGATCGTCGACGACCTCGAGCGCGGCGGTCAGTACGTGCAGTCGATGCGCGACGGCAGCGGGCGGATCCCCGGCGCCTCCCTCACCGTGGTCGGCGACTCCGACCAGTCGATCTACGCCTTCCGCGGCGCCGACATCCGCAACATCGTCGAGTTCGAGCGTGACTTCCCCCACTCGAAGGTCATCCTGCTCGAGCAGAACTACCGCTCGACCCAGAACATCCTCGACGCGGCCAACGCCGTCATCTCGAACAACTTCGACCGCCAGGCGAAGAACCTCTTCACGACGGTCGGTGCGGGCGAGAAGATCACCGGGTTCACGGGCTACACCGGGCACGACGAGGCCCAGTTCGTCGCCGACGAGATCGCCAAGCTGCGCGAGGGCGGCATGGCCTACAAAGACATGGCCGTGTTCTACCGCACCAACTCGCAGACCCGAGCTCTCGAGGAGATCTTCATCCGTTCGGCCATCCCGTACCGGGTGCTCGGCGGCACGAAGTTCTACGAGCGCGCCGAGATCAAGGACGCCATGGCGTACCTGATCACCGTCGCGAACCCGCTCGACCCGATGGCGCTGCGCCGCATCATGAACGTGCCGAAGCGCGGCATCGGGCCGGCGACCGAGACGGCGATGCAGCGCTGGGCCGACCAGCACGAGGCGCCGCTGCGCGAGGCGCTGCGCAACGCCGACCAGCTGGGTCTCGGCCCGAAGGTCACCGGGGCGATCACGGGCCTCGGCCAGCTGCTCGACGGCGTGCAGGCCACGGCCGCGACGGCGCCGGTGCACGAGATCCTCACCACGCTGATCGAGGGCAGCGGCATCATCGAGGCGCTGCGGGCGTCGCGTGACCCGCAAGACGAGGCCCGCGCCGAGAACATCGACGAGCTCGTGGCGGTGACGAAGGAGTTCCAGCGCAACAACCCCGACGGCACCCTGCTCGACTTCCTCACCGAGGTGACGCTGGTCGCCGCGGCCGACGACCTCGACGACACGAGCGGCACCGTGTCGCTGATGACGCTGCACACGGCGAAGGGCCTCGAGTACGAGGCCGTCTTCCTCACCGGCGTCGAAGAAGACCTGCTGCCGCACCGCATGTCGGCGAGCGAGCCCGGCGGCCCCGCGGAGGAGCGTCGGCTGTTCTACGTCGGCATCACGCGTGCCCGTAAGCACCTCTTCCTCTCGCTGGCGATGACGCGGGCGCAGTTCGGCGAGGTGAACGTGGCGATGCCGTCGCGGTACCTGCAAGAGATCCCGGTCGAGCTGATCGACTGGAAGCAGTCGCCCGGCATGGCCGACAGCCGAGGAGGCACGCAGCCGCGGGCGCTCAACGCGCGTCGCGAGGGCGGTGCGGGCGACCGTCTCGGCTCGTCCCCGCGCGCCAGCGGCGGCTACGGCGGCGGCAGCTACGACCGCGCGACCGCGGCGGCCAAGACCAAGCCGAAGACGGAGTGGTCGAACCGGGTCACCGGCACCGTGCGCGACAACGGCGACCTCGAGCTAGAGCAGGGCGACCGCATCTCGCACGTCGACTTCGGCGAGGGGCGTGTGATGGCCGTCACCGG
This sequence comes from Frigoribacterium sp. CFBP 8754, assembly GCF_014841815.1. Taxonomy (NCBI): domain Bacteria; kingdom Bacillati; phylum Actinomycetota; class Actinomycetes; order Micrococcales; family Microbacteriaceae; genus Frigoribacterium; species Frigoribacterium sp. CFBP 8754. The sequence goes on along the minus strand of NZ_JACYUO010000002.1, from coordinate 859,823 downwards.
TGTCGGTGCCCGGCGCATCGCCGAGGTGCTCTTCGATACGGCTGGCCGCAAGAAGCTGCTGATCAAGGTCGCGCCGATCGAGAAGATCTAGCGGTTTCCCCGCCACGCACCACGTTCTCGCACGGGAACCACGCCGCGGCGTGGTTCGGGTGCGACGACGTGGTTCGTCGTCAGGGGGCGGGGCGTGACCGCCGCAGCGTGAAGCGGTGGTGGCCCACGACGATCGTGTCGGCGGGCGTCAGCCGCGTGCCGACCCCGGGCTCGACCGTGACCGGCCCGCCGTCGGGGCGGAGGAGCGTCGTGCCGTTCGCGGAGTGGAGGTCGTCGATCACCACGGCCCCTGCGTCGTCGGCCCAGACGCGGAAGTGGGCGCGCGACAGCTGACGTGTCTCGTCCGTGACGGTGACGGACGCCGGGGGAGCTGTCACGGGGGTTAGGGCCGCCGCGGGGGCTGTCGCGGCCGTGGCGGCGGCGGTCGAGACGCCGGGTGGCGGCGCGGCGTGCCGCGGGCGCCGGCCCACGACGACGCCGTCGCGGTCGACAGGGACGCCCTCGCCGTCGGGGAGGACGAGCTCGTAGGAGCGCGGACGGAGGACCGTCACGTCGAGGTCGTCGAGGTCGTCGGGGTCGTCGAGGTCGGCGGGCGCGGGCGAGGGCACGTGCCGTCGGGGAGGGGGCACGGCGGGGCCTGGCGGGATGACGGCGGCCGCCGCGGGAACGGCTGTGACCAGACCCTCGGGAGGCGGCGGAGGCAGCGTCTGCACCCGTGACAGCAGGCCCTGGTCGCGCAGTGCAGCGACGGCCGCGGCGTCGACGACGATCGGGCCCTCGGGTGGTGACCCGCGCCTCCCCAGGCTCCTTCTTCTGGTCATTTCTCGTCCATTCTGTGGAAAGTGGTGTGACCAGTCTGTCTCATGTGGAATATTCATGGCAGTCGTCATTCCTGACGGCTCGACGAGACAGGAGAACCCATGGCCAACGTGACCGTGACCTACGACGACCTGCGCACGCAGGCGACCCACCTGCGCACCGGGCAGGCGTCGATCGAGGAGCAGCTCTCACGCCTCAAGGGGCAGATCGACGCCCTGGTGGCCTCGGGCTACGTGACCGACAGCTCCTCGAAGGCGTTCGCGACCACGTACGGCGAGTTCAGCACCGGTGCGAGCACGACCATCGCTGCCCTGGACAGCATGGCGCGGTTCCTCGAGAACGCGGCCGAGACCCTGCAGGCGGCCGACGAGCAGCTGGCCGCCAGCCTCCGCTGACCGCTGACCGCTGACCGCTGACCGCTGACCACCCCGGTGGCCGTGCCGGCGACGGCATGGCCACCTTCCTGAGGAGCACACATGACCAGAGCGACCCTGTCGTTCGACGCTGAGGCGCTGCGGCGGTTGTCCACGACCCTGAGCGGCGTCAAGACCGTCTTCGACGCTCCTGGAGCGGCGACGGTCTCGCCCGAGCACCTCGGCCATCCCCGCCTCGCGCAGCGGATCGACTCCTTCACCCGGAGCTGGGATGACACCCGGCGGGTCCTGAGCGACGAGATCGGTGGACTGAGCACGTCCGCGACGTCCATCGCTGACGGGTTCACGGCGGCGGACGAGGGCCTCGCCGCCGCGTTGCCGGACGAGGAGGCGTCCTCGTGAGGGTGGACGGCGCATTGTCCAAGGCAGGTGTCGCGGGTGACCCCGACATGGTGTCGGCCGCCGCGACGCGCTTCGGGCAGACCGCCGAACTGATCGCGTCCGCGGCTGAGGGGCTCCACCAACTCGACGTGGAGGCCGCACAGAGCGATGCGATCGAGGCGTTCCTCGCGAAGGCGGGGGAGGTCGAGACGCAGCTGCGGCAGGTGCACCGGCGGTACGTCGGCGCCTCCGACGCGCTCCGGACCTACGCGACGGCCCTGCGGCACGCGCAGGAGCAGGCCGGTCCGGCCGTTCGAGAGCACGAGGCTGCGGTCGCCGACCGCGACGCAGCCACCGTGCTCGCCGACCGCTACGAGGGCATGGCCCTCCTGGCGACGAGCGAGGAGGCGCAGCTCGACTACCAGGAGCTCGCTCGCGTGCAGCGCCTCCGCGAGGAGGAAGCATCGGGACGGGTTGTGAAGCACGGCCGTCAGGTCGACGACGCCGTCACCGACCTCGAGGCCGCCGCGACGGCGGCCATCGCCTGCTTCGACGACCTCGGCGCCGACGGCCTCGGCGACTCGTGGTGGGACGACGTCCGCGGGGCCGCAGGCACCGCCTACGACGCCTTCCGGACGTGGATGGAGGAGAACGACTGGTGGATCGACGTCATCGCCACCTGGACAGACCGTCTGGGGATGGTGCTGGGGCTGGCCGCCATGGTGTTCCCGGCCTTGGCGCCGTTCGCGGCAGCCGCGTTGGTCTTCTCGTTCGCCTTGACGGCGCTCCGCGCTGCGGCAGGCACCGCGACCCTCTTGGACCTCGGGCTCAGCGCACTCTCGTTGGCGACGATGGGCACGGGCGCGGCATTGGTCAAGGGAGCTGGTTCAGCGGTCAAGGGCGTCCAGGCGGCACGCGCGGCTGAACTCGTGCGAACGGGCGTGCCGCCCCGCCTCGCTACTGCATGGGTGAGCGCGTCGTTCTCCCGGGGAGCGCCGGGCATCGGCGACAAGATGCTCGCCCGATCGCTGGGCGACGTGGACGCGGCCCAGATCAGATCGTTCCTGCGGTCGGGACGGCCCGGCTCTGCGGCCGATGACGTCGAGACCGTGACACGGATCGTCCGCCAGCTGGACACTGCCCGCTTCCTGAACGGTCTCGGGCAAGTCAAGGCCGTCGTCGAGGAGATCGTGGAACCCACACGAGCTCAGTGGGCGGTGACGAGATCGTGAGTGCTCCCTCGCGCCGATCCGCGACCGGGCGCCGACGGGCTGCACACAGCAGAGCGACACGGCGCCCTGGTGTGACCATCTACATGGTCGCGTTCCTGGCTTGTGGTCTCTGGTATTGGGGGGTCCAGCTCTATCTCGCCAGTGTGCCCCTCGTGCTCCTGATGTCGGGCCGAGAGCAGTCACCGAGACTCGGGCTGCTGTCGGGTGCTCCGGGGGAGCCTCCCGTAGTGGGGTCGAGCCTGCCTTTCTGGATCAGCTGTGTGGTCCTGATCGTCCTGGCAGTCGAGACCGTTCGGACACCGGCGAAGTACGGCTACCCACTCGAGCCCGGGTTCGTGACCCTGTACTTGCTGTTGTCAGGTCTCTTCGCCGCGGGCTACAGCGCGATCTCTCCGAATTCCGCACGATGGCCCCGGGACAGCATCTACCCGGCTGCCGTGCTTCTCCTCGCTGCGGCCGTCGTGGGAAGCATCTGCCTCGTGCGATGGCTGCGACGCATCTCCGCGTCGAGCCCTTCGGGCACCGAGGCAGGTGACCCGACCGAGTTGTCGGCGAATGTGGGGGCTCATGTCTGAGACAGCCTCGGGTGGCCCCGTCGCCGACGCGTACGCGATGGCAGTGCCCCGGACCTTCGTTCGTGTGACGACTCCAGGGGAGATCGTCACACCTCCCGGAAGCCATCTCGAGGCAGCGCAGTGGGCTCAGTTCGAACAGATGCGCGCCCGACTGTCGGAGTCCTCGACGCAGCGTGGGATGGACGGGCTCGTCCTCGATGCATTCGTGACCGTCGGCCGGATCCCCGGTCTCGACGGCACGGCGAGCGTCCTGGTGACGCTCGTGCCCACCGCGCCCGGTGCCGGGGCCGACCTCGACCGGCTGCTCCTCGCGCGAGTCGCCCGGGGCGCCGAAGCGATGTCCGTAGGACATGAGGCAGCCGTCGCGTGGAACGGGGACCGAGACGGCACACGCGCCGAGGTCGCCGATGACCGCGTGCTCCGCCGTCGGACGGTGCTGGCACGTGTCGCGGGGAGCGACTGTCTGATGGCGTCGTTCACGCTCACCGTGGTCAGCGGCCGGGCCGTTGCTGGCCTCGGCCTCGCATCGCAGCCGCGACCGCGCCGTCCGGATGAGGAGTCCATCGAGGTGGCCGACGCGCTGGTCGAGCTCTTCGACGCGATGATGACCACCGTTCGCTGGCTCGACGACCAGGGGCGCGTCATCACCGATCGACCCACGACATGACGGGCGCACCCGCCCGCCCCTCTCGAGAAGGAACAGCCATGACGCACCACGAACTCACCTCCGACGACATCCAGCCGACGGGCGACGACGGCCTCGATCCCCGCACCGCCGACGGGTGGGAGGTGCTCGTCGAGCACGACCCCGGGCTCTGGATCGCCCTGCCCGCCCGATGGCCCCACCAGGGGCACGACACCGCCAGGTCGTGGATCGCCGCCACCGTCCGCGACGTCGTCGCCCGGACGGCGGCCCCGACCCGGGCCGGCAAGAAGTGGCTCGTCAAGGTGCTCGACCGGCTCGCGACCTGGCAGACGCCCAACGAGCTCAAGTTCATGTACCTGCCCTCGCTGAGCAGCGAGCTCAGCCTGCTCCGGATCCAGTTCGGCCTCGTCTACGGTGACCGGGAGGCGACCCTCCGCGAGCTCGTCCTCGAGAGCGACTTGCCGGGGATCGAGCCGCCCGTCCTCGAGGACGTGACCACCGACTCCCTCGGCCTCGGTGTCTACGGGCTGCGCTACGCCGAGCTGGACGGCGGCATCACGGTCACCAGCATCTTCGCGTTCCGCTCGGGGCCGTTCGACCTCCGGGTCACGTGCGACGTCGGCCCGCCCGAGTTCGTCCCCGTGAAGGTGCCGGTGGCGCGAGCCTTCGTCGACGGCATCAGCATCGTCAGGGCGACGTGAGGCTCACGGTCACCGTCCGCGACGGAGCGACGGGCGCCTCGGCCGACGTCGTGTTCGAGACCTCGCCCGACACCACGGTGGGGGAGCTCGTCGCACAGGCGGCACCGCTGGTCGGCATCCGCGCCGACGGTCCGGATGCCGCAGCTCTCGGCACCGCCGTCACGGTCGACGGCGCCCGCGTCGCCGAGAGCGTACGCATCGCCGAGGGAACGGTGCTCGAGGGCAGCGTCCTCACGATCGGCGGTCCTCCCGGCGTCGCCGCACTGCCGCCCGACCTGCCCAGCATCCGCATCGTGGGCGGCCCCGGGGCCGGGACGGTCTTCCACGTCGATCCCGGCACCGTCGTGGTCGGATCGGCGCCCGAGGCGACTGTCCGTCTCGCCGCGCGAGGAGTCGCCCCGGTCGCGGCCCTCGTGCAGCTCGACGGAGCATCGCGCTTCTCGATCACTCCCGTGGCCTGCGACGACGCCGACGTCCCGCCCGTCACCGTCGACGGCGTGCCGCTGACGACGACGGTGGCGCTCACGCCGTCGTCGGTGGTCGAGCTGGGGGAGGTGCTGCTGGGCGTCGCGGACGCCGGGACGGCCTCCGCCGCGATCGGCCTCGCCGAGGGCGGAGGGCGACTGGAGCACGCACGCCCACCGCGACTCCTGCCCGAGCCCCCCACGACCGCCTTCCGGTACCCGGCGCAGCCGCAGGCGCCCCCTCGGCGCCCCCTGCCGATCGTCGCCGCCGCCGCCCCGCTCGTCATGGGCGGCGTCATGGTGCTGGTGCTCGACAACCCGACCTTCCTCGTCTTCGGCCTGCTCTCGCCGGTGATCCTCGTCGGCAACTACCTGTACGACCGGCGCAACGGCCGGGTGACGCACCGCGAGGCCCTCGCGTCGCACGCGGCCACCCGCCAGGCGGTGGCCGCCGACGCCGCGGAGGCGGTCGTGCGTCGGCAGGACGAGCTGCGGTCCAGCTGCCCGGACGCCGCGACGCTCCTCGACCTGGCCGTCCGGCGTCGCGCCCGGCTCTGGGAACGGCGCCGGGACGACCCCGACCACCTGACCGTGCGGATCGGCGTCGCCGACCTGCCCTCCGGCGTCACCCTCGACGACCCTGACCTGCTGGAGCACCGACGCACCGTCGCCAGCCCCGCGCGGGCCGTGCCCGTCACCGTCGCGCTCGCCGACCGGGGCGTCGTGGGGCTGCACGGGCGCACGCCCGAACGTCGCGCGCTCGCCGCGTGGATGGTGGCCCAGCTCTGCGTCCTCCAGAGCCCTCGAGACCTCGCGGTCGTCGTGCTGACGGACCGCGACGCCGAGGCGCACTGGGGCTGGCTCGCCTGGGTGCCCCACGCCCGCCCCGACGAGGGAGCCGCGGACAGCCGCGTCCGCCTCGGCAACGACTCCGAGTCCGTCGCCCGGAGGCTCACCGAGCTGGCCGCCGTCGTCGACGCGCGACAGCGGGCTCGCCGGGAGTCGAGCGGCGCCGTGCTCGACGCCCCCGACGTGCTCGTCGTCGTCGACGGGTCACGCCGGCTCCGGGCGCTGCCGGGCCTCGTCACGGTGCTCCGCGACGGACCGGGCGTCGGGGTCGTCGCCCTCTGCCTCGACGCCGACCGACGGTCACTGCCCGAGGAGTGCGTCACGGTCGTGCAGGCCGGGCGCAGCGCCCACGAGCTCTCCGCCCACCGCGAGGCCGACGTCCAGCACGTGCGGGTCGACGCCCTGCCCGTCGGCTGGCACGACTCCGTCGCGCGGGCGCTCGCCCCCGTCGTCGACGTCGACGACGGGGGCGACACCGGCGGACTGCCGACGTCCTCCCGCCTCCTCGACGTCCTCGGCCTCGACCGCCCGAGCGGCAGGGCCGTCCTCGCGCGGTGGGCCGAGAGAGCGCCGACCACCGAGGTGCTGCTCGGGGAGGGCGTCGACGGTCCCTTCTCGATCGACCTGAGGCGGGACGGCCCCCACGCCCTGGTGGCCGGCACGACGGGCTCGGGCAAGTCCGAGCTGCTGCAGAGCGTCGTCGCCTCGCTCGCCGCGTCCAACGCCCCCGACTCCATGACCTTCGTGCTCGTGGACTACAAGGGCGGTGCCGCCTTCCGCGACTGCGGCCCGCTGCCCCACGCCGTGGGCATGGTCACCGATCTCGATCCGCACCTCGTCCAGCGGGCGCTGACGAGCCTGGGTGCCGAGCTCCACCGTCGTGAGCAGCTGCTCGCGCTCGCCGAGGCCAAGGACCTGGAGGACTACGAGGAGGCGCGTCGCTGGTCCGAGGGCGGGACGCTGCCGACCCTGCCCCGCCTCCTCATCGTCATCGACGAGTTCGCGAGCCTCGCCCGGGAGCTGCCCGACTTCGTCACCGGGCTGGTGAACGTCGCCCAGCGGGGGCGCTCCCTCGGCATCCACCTCGTGCTCGCGACGCAGCGACCGTCGGGAGTGGTGTCGTCCGAGATCAGGGCCAACACCAACCTGCGCATCGCCCTGCGCGTCACGGACGCCGGCGAGAGCACCGACGTCATCGACGCCGCCGACGCCTCCCGCATCCCCCGGTCCGCACCGGGGCGCGCCCTGGTGCGCCTCGGCGCGGGGGCGCTCGTGCCGTTCCAGGCCGGGCGTGTCGGCGGCCGCGCCGAGCGCGAGTCCCGACCGGACGGCACCTGGTCTGCCCGGCTGTCGTGGGACGGGGCGGCCGGGCCGGAGCCCCGTCCGCCCGCGACCGCCGCCGTCGAGGACCACGAGACGACCGACCTGGTCCAGTTCGTCGCCGCCGTGGTGGAGGCCGAGGCGCTCCGCGGCGGAGAGCGGCCGCACCGGCCCTGGCTGGACGCGCTGCCCGCCCTCGTCGAGCTGGAGCACCTCGTCGGTGCCGAGGCCGGAGGCGGCGGACCACCGCGCACCCTGCCGCCCCTGCCCTTCGGGCTGGAGGACCACCCTCGGGAACAGGCCCGGCGGACAGCAGCACTCGACCTCGACGTCGACGGGCACCTGTTCGTCGCGGGCGCCGCCCGGAGCGGGAGGTCGCAGGTGCTGCGGACCCTGGCGGCGTCGATCATCCGCCACACCTCGAGCGCCGACGTGCACCTCTACGGCATCGACTGCGGCAGCGGGGCGCTGCTCCCGCTCGCGTCGGCGCCGCACACCGGCGCCGTCGTGCGCCGCACGGAGGTCGAGCGGGCGCGCCGCCTGCTGGCACGCCTCGTGGAGGAGACGCTCCGGCGGCAGACGGTGCTCGCCGCCGGCAGCTGGGCCAGCGTCACGGAGCAGCGCCGGGCCGCCCCGGAGGAGGACCGCCTGCCCCACGTCGTGCTGATGATCGACCCCTGGGAGGGCTTCGTCGCCAGCCTCGGCGACCTCGAGCTCGGCGAACCGGTGGAGCTCGTCACGCTCCTGCTGCGCGAGGGGGCGGCCGTCGGCGTGCACCTCGTCGTGACGGGGGACCGGCTCCTCGTCAGCGGCAGGATGGCGACGCTCGTCGAGCGCAAGCTCGTCCTGCGCATGGCCGACCGCGCCGACTACGGCCTCGCAGGCCTCGACCCCAGGTCGATGCCCGACGAGCCCGGCCCCGGGCGCGGAGCGGACACCGTCAGCGGCGCGGAGACCCAGGTGGCGGTGGTCGGTGCCGACCCCTCGGGCAGCGCCCAGGCCGAGGCCCTCCGCGAGGCGGCGGGCGAGGCCGTCCGCCGTGACCTCGCCGTGCCGCCCGGCCGCAGGCCGTTCCGGCTCGACCGGCTGGACGGCGACCTGACCTTCGACGGCGCGTGGTCACGTCACGATCCCGCTGCCCTCGGCAGCGCCTTCGCGATGGTGGGGATCGGCGGCGACGACCTCGTGCCGGTCGGCCCGCGCCTCGCCGACGCTCCGGGCACGTTCGTCGTCGGCGGCCCGCCACGGAGCGGACGCAGCACCGTCCTGGTCAGCATGGTGCGGTCCCTCCTCGCCCAGGGGCTCGAGGTGGTCGTCGTCACACCGCGGTCGTCACCGCTCCGGAGCCTGGACGGGCTGCCCGGGGTGGTGGCCGTGCTGCGTGGCCCCGACCTCCGCTCCGACGAGCTGGACGCCGTCCTCGGCGACGAGGCACCGGAAGGGCGGGTGCTGGTCGTCGACGACGCCGAGCTCGTCAAGGACGCCCCGGCGGCGGCGTGGCTCGCCGACTTCGTGCGCTCGTGCGCCGACGGGCCCGGTGCCCTGGTGGCCGCGGGGTCGGCCGCGGACCTCGGCGTCGGCTTCATGGGCTGGCACGCCGACCTCCGCCGGAACCGCTGCGGCGCCGTGCTCAGCCCGAGGATGACCTCGGACGGGGAGCTCGTCGGGGCACAGCTGGCCCGCAGCGCCACGTCAGCTCGCCCCCGACCGGGGCGGGCCCACGTGCACCTCGGCGACGGCGTCACCGTGCCCGTGACGGTGCCCCGCGGCTGACGTTCCCGGGCGGAGCGGCCAGGCCTGGGCCCGCAGACCCGCCGACCCGCGGGTGCGCCGTGAGGACGTCAGGGGGCGCTCGACACCGGCAGCTCCTCGGCGGTGTCTCCGTGGCCACGTCGGCGACGACGGACGTGGAGCGCCACGGAGGCCACGAGCATCACGGCCCCGGCCAGCGTCACGCCCAGCGCCGCCGCACCCGCCTGCAGGCTGCCGTCCGCCCCGGTGAACGCCAGCCCCGCCGGTGCCGTCGCCGGCGCGGGCGTCTCGGCGGGGAGCTCGGGGGCCTCGGGGGCCACCACGCTGAACGACTCCGCGAGGTGCACGGTCGTGTCGGCGAACGCGGGCACCACCTGGACGCCGTCGGCGTCAGGCACGGAGCCCTCCGACGTGAACAGGAACACGTAGTGGCCCTCGCGCTCCACCGGGAGGCACGGCGACTCGTAGGTGCCGTCGCCGCTCACCGTGGTGCTGGCCCGGCCGGCGAGCAGGGCCTCGTCGATCTCCGCGATCGGGCCGAGGTCGTGACCGGCGGCGAGGGCCTCGGGGAAGGGACCGACGAGGACGGTGTCGACCCGCGCCTCCGGCGCCTGGCCGTTCCACTCGGTGACGGTCAGCTCGTCGCTGACGCAAGCGCCGGGCTCGACCTGGTCGGCCCCCACGACGGTGGTGGAGACCTCGGGCGCCCACGGGACGAAGGTCGTCTCGGAGGCGGTGCCGAAGGGAGAGCGCCAGCCCTGCACGCGGTCCCGGCCCGCGTCGACCGGGGTGTCGGAGGGGTCGATCGTCTCCACCCACGTGAACCAGCCGCCGCTCGGCAGCTCGCAGCCCGGCGTCGTGTAGGTGCCGGGGCCCTCGTCGACGACGACGCTCACGTCGCAGACGACGGGCGCGTCGGAGGGCCAGTCGTCGGCGCGCGCGACGGGCTCCCGGAAGGGGCCGAGGAGGCGGCTGCGCACGGTGACGGGGACGGGCTGCCACGTGCCCGCGACGTCGTGGCGGCCCCACTCCGAGAGGAGCCCCTCGCCCGGCAGCACGTCGACGGTGAGCTGGTCGGTGACCGTCGTGCCGGGCTCGGCGACGACGTCGCTGGTGCGGGTCTCTACCCGGGGGCGGAAGGGCAGCGGCGAGAGGGCCTCGGCGCTCGCCGCGCCCGAGGCCTCGACGCTGGTGCCGCCGGAGAAGAGGATGCGCTGCGAGCCGGCCGGGCTCGTTCCGGCCGTGACGATGCGCCCGTAGGGCAGCCCGTCGAAGCGCGTGTCGGCCGACACCTCGACCTGGGCGAGGTCGCCGGTCGCGCGGAAGTCGAGGTCGACGCCGTTCTGCACGACCGCCGTCGTCGAGCCGTCGGCGAACGCCCCGCCCGTGAGGGCGACGGTGCCGTCGTGCTGCGGCGTGAGCAGCTCGGGCCCGCCGCCGACCCGGTCGACGGTCAGGTCGGAGCGGAGGGTGCCCGTGCCGTCGTCGCGGAGCTCGACGGAGGTCGACGCCGTGACGGAGGTCGACGCTGCGGCCGTCGCCTCGGCCAGCATCTCGTTGGCCCGGTCGAGCACGATCGGCCAGCGCTCGTTGGCGCGCCCCGCGTAGTACCGCTGGGTGTGCCCGTTCAGCCCCGTGATCGTCCACACCGCGAGCTGCCCCGCAGCGGCCGTGTCGGCGTCGGTGGTGTCGCCCCAGGTGCGGGCGATGTAGGCCAGGCGAGCGTGGTCGGCGGTCGAGACGCCGACCACCTCCGTGCCGGTCTCCGTGTCGTAGTGGTTGCCGACGGGCGACGACTTGCCGGCCTCGAGGCAGAAGGCCTGACGCCCGTCGTCGAGTCGGTAGGTGCCGAGGTACGAGACGCCGTCGCCGCGCCAGAGGTGGCCGGTGCCGAGGCCCGCGCCCGTGACGGCCGTGGCGGGCGCCGCGAGCCAGAGCGGCCCGGCCACGAGGGCGAGGACGATCAGGAGGGCCGTGAGGAGAGCAGGACGAGGTGGCCTGGGAGGGCGGTGCGATGAGGTCATGAGATGACCCTGGCGAAGGTGTCGCGGCGGATGAGGGACGACCTTTTCTTCCTGTGGACGACGAGGCGGGGGGCGTCGCGGGGGAGGACGGGCCCTACCCGTCGACGCTGTCTCGATCGCGACGCGGGCCCAGTTCGGCGAGGTGAACGTGGCGATGCCGTCGCGGTACCTGCAAGAGATCCCGGTCGAGCTGATCGACTGGAAGCAGTCGCCCGGCATGGCCGACAGCCGAGGAGGCACGCAGCCGCGGGCGCTCAACGCGCGTCGCGAGGGCGGTGCGGGCGACCGTCTCGGCTCGTCCCCGCGCGCCAGCGGCGGCTACGGCGGCGGCAGCTACGACCGCGCGACCGCGGCGGCCAAGACCAAGCCGAAGACGGAGTGGTCGAACCGGGTCACCGGCACCGTGCGCGACAACGGCGACCTCGAGCTCGAGCAGGGTGACCGCATCTCGCACGTCGACTTCGGTGAGGGGCGCGTCATGGCCGTCACCGGCGTCGGTGCCCGCCGCATCGCCGAGGTGCTGTTCGACACGGCCGGCCGCAAGAAGCTGCTGATGAAGGTCGCGCCGATCGAGAAGTTGGTCTAGCGATGACAGACAACCGCGAAATGGATGAAAGCCCTCTCGTGGGTGTGCGCCGGACACCTAGCGGGGTTCCACTCATGGCTGCGCCCTCCGACGAAGATCTGCATTTCGTCGACGACGTCGAGCCCCTTCACGTGCAGTGGACCACGAGCTGATGCCTCGACCAGGTCTTCGGCCACATGGCTGTAGCTTGCGGCTAGAGGGATCCTGTCTAGGGGCGCGCCTGGGTCTGCAAGCTTGGCTATGCGGCAGAGCGCGCTGGTCGAGTAGAGGCCGTTTGTCGAACCGTTCGCTAGGCAGCCGAGTCTCGCCGGCGACGGCTTCGTTCCTGGCGTTCTGCTGGCTCTCCTCCAAGGTGGTCTCCTCGCCGTAGGGCGCGGCACGCCCGAGCTGCCGCATCAGGCAGGCCTCCTCGTGGCTCGCCAGCGCTCGCTGGCCAGGCCGTCGTCGTCAGGCTGCCGATATGAATACCGCCCAGTTCTTGTGTGGAACATGTCAATACTGGCAGGATGCCGCTGGGAAGCGGACTTTCCGCTGGGGTTCGACTGGGCGTTCGGCGTCACTTGCTGCACGACATCAGTCGTATGCAAGGAGCCCCATTGCCCTTCTTCGCAGTCAATGGTGAGGATCGAAATGAAGAAAATGAAGATGTCGATAGCCGTCGCGGCGCTCGTTGTCGGTGCCGTAGCTCTGCCGGCTGGTGTTGCCGGCGCGGCTGAGCTGGGTGGGTGGGATGAGAACACCGGTTCGTTCTCGACCTCATCCGGCCCTGAGATCGGTGGCAGATCGGCGGCGGTGACCGCGGTGAACCACCGGGGTGCATCTGAAGAGAAGGTCGTCAACGGGTACACGAACAAGCGCGCGAAGGGCTGGACGACGTGGGTAGGCGTGCGCCACTACACGACTGCTCGGATGGAGAGCGGCAGCACGGTTCTCACCAGCTCGGGTCGTCAGTGGGGCACGAGCGGCACGCAGGCCACGTCGCCGTGGTTCGTCGCGAACCACACCTACGGCAAGGGGTCAGCGAAGTCCTACTACGGCCGGTAGGACCTCGGGGCGGGAGGGTTCTGCCCTCCCCCCCTTCTCGCTTCTAGCCATTCGGGAACCTCATGAACCGTCGAGAACCTCTCTTGAGCGTGACGCTCCTAGTACTGTTCAGCGCCCTCGGCGCAGGGATCGGCGTCTACGCCGATGTCCGCAGTGCCGTTGCCTTGGAGGGAGGAAACCTCTACAGCGCCACGGCGGTGAGGCTCGACTCGCTCGATGTCGTCGATCGAGCAGAGCTCGACAGGACACCCCCCACCGGCCGCCTCTTCCAGGAGCTCGACGGTAGCGGCCACCTGCGGGTGGTTCGCACGCTGGGCCGACCTGAACCGTTGCCGATCCACGAAGGAAGACAGTTCCGCGCCACCGACGAGCGTGTTGCTCTCGTCGGCCACCAGGTGGCTACACGCTTGAACAACGGGCGGCGCTACGTCGACTACGAGGGGCAGGCGTTCTTGGTCATCGGCCGTCTCGGTGTCCGTGCCGACAGCGGACTCGCCCATGACGTCTTGCTGCAGGACCGGGACCTCGCCAGCGTCGACGGGCCTGTCATTGTCGACGTAGAGGGCGGCGCGCAGGCGCTGCCAGACATGAGGGTGAGAGCGACGGAACCGGTAGGCGGGCGAACAGATCAACGCACCAATATCGACTACGTCTCACCGATCGTGATCCTGTGCGGGTGGGGACTCACGCTCTTCGGTGCGGGGGCCTCCGGGCTGCTCATCGCGGGCTTCCGCAGGCCGGTCGCAGCCGTTCAGTACCGGCTCGGTTCTCGACGCCTGCGCGTGCTGATGTTGAGCGTTCTCCCTCTCGCCTCGCTCGCTGGGGCTGTGTTCGTGACGGTCTGGGGCCTCGCGCTGGCCTCAGCGGGAGCGTTGCGCTCTGCGACGGAACTCGCGGCCGCAGCGGGCGCACCGCTCGTGCTGAGCACCGTCGTCTCTGCGGGGGCCCTCGCAACATCGCTCTGGGTGAGGGACAGATGAACGCGTCGTCGCTGCTGCGCGGCACCTACGGCCGTCTCGTGGCGAAGGTCTTCGTGCTCGCCTTCCTCGTGACGAGTCTTTACAACGTATTCAGCTTCTCGCGGTCGACCCAGGATGCGGTCAGCCAGAGCTTCGACGACTCCGCCGAAGTCGACATGTACGGCCTGACCGATCGCTTGACTGACCCTGCGCTTTTCGAGCAGTACCGGAAGTCCCTGGCGAACCTTGAGAAGGTCACCACCTTCTATGACTCCCTCGAGCAAGGCGCCCCTGCAGGCGTGCGGCTGCTCTCTGCGTTCGATCAGGCCATGCCGGTCGCGGACTTCGCGGGCGGGCAGGCGTTCGAGCAAGGCTACGGAACCCAGGAGACAGTGCAGGGTCCCTACGAGGATCCGGTCCTGGGCAAGCAGGTCGTGAACGTCAAATCCGTGCAGCTGAGCGAATCCACCTTCGACTTCTACAACCTCGCGGGTCAGAACGACATCGATCTGGACTGGGGTGCTGTCGACTACGACAGCGAAACGATTCCTGTCCTCCTCGGGGCCGACTACGACGGTGTCTACGCCGTCGGCGACCGCCTCACCGCCAACTACTACTTCAAGCCCACCCGCATGCGGGTCGCCGGGTTCCTCCCGCCGAACGCCTCGATGTTCTACCAGGGCGACATCAATCATTTTCTGGACGACCACCTCGTCGTTCCCTACCCGAGAAGCATCACCGGGGCGGCCGAGGCCGATCCGGGGTTCTACGGCATCCTCGCCTTCGCGATGCTGAACGCCAACATCGCCGTCGACCGAGGCCAGCCCGATACGGTGGTCTTCACGACACTGCAGAGCGCAGCGACGTCATCAGGGTTCGACCAATACGCCTTGCTGAGCGTGCCGAGCTACCTGACGCAGTTCGCCTCAGTCCGCGCTCTCGTTCACGACAACTTCGCCCTGGTGCTGACCGTCGAGTGCCTTGTAGCGGCGGCATCTCTCGTGATGAGCGGCATCCTGACGAACAGCGCGACCCGACGCAGAGAACGACGAATTCGCATCGCGTGGGAGCTCGGGCAGAGCCGCAGCGACCTCGGACGAGCAGTGCTGACCATCGTCGCCATCGAGTACGCCAGCCTTGCTGTCGTATTCCTCGCGGTCACGCACCTGCTTCCGAACCAGGATTCGTCCGCACGGACATTCTGCCTGACGCTCATCGCCCTGCTGGGGGCCGCGGATCTGTTGCGTTGCCGTACGCAGCTCCGACACACCATCCGACACCGTCCAAGGAACGAACCATGACCGAACTCCTCGGGCTGCAGTCGCTCACCAAAGCCGTGCGCGAGCCCAACGGCGCCATGCGCCCGATATTCGACAGCCTCACCTTCACCATGGCATCTGACGAGCGTTCGGTGGCACTCCTCGGGCGAAGCGGCAGCGGCAAGACGACGCTGCTGCGAATCATCGCCGGCCTGGATGGTCGATACGACGGACAGTACGTCTTCCAAGGCACGGCGCTGGCGAAGCACCTCGATCCGCTCGCTGACCACCGACGACGGCACATCGGCCTCGTCGCGCAGTCCTACGATCTCCTCGACGACTTCACCGTTGAACGGAACGTCCTCTTCGGCGCCCGCGGACTGGAGCAACCGGAGCGCCGGACGAGGGAGGCCCTCGCGTTGGTAGGGCTGGAGGGCATGGGCAAGAAGCCGGTCACCAAGCTCTCCGGGGGGGAGGCCCAACGTGTCGCGATCGCGCGAGCGATCATCAGGCGTCCCACCCTCATCCTTGCTGACGAGCCCACCGGCGCCCTCGACGAGGACACCGAAGGCGAGATCCTCGATCTCTTCACCCGTCTTCAGGAGAGCGGAACCAGCTTCATCATCGCCACTCACAGTCCTCGCGTAGCGGCAGCCTGCCACCGACGCGTGATGGTGGCAGACCGTCGCCTTCGTGAGCTCGGAGACGACCGTGGACCCGTGCGCGCTGCCCTGCCCATTGCGGGTGGTGGATGAACGACGCGACTGAAGACAGCGCGCGACTTCGGCTCACACCGGACACGACGACGCCCGCCCGCCGTAGTTAGGTGGGCGGGCGTCGTAGCGGTGCTGCTGTCTACTCGGTCTCGTCGAGGTCGATGTCCTCGCCCGCGAGGTCGTTGTCGGCGAGGCCCGGCTCGGCCTCGCGCGGCGACCCGCCGGTGGGGCCGTCGTTGCCGTCGCCGAGGCCCGGCAGCACGGTCTCGCCGGCGACCGCGTCGTTCGTGACGATCTGCTGGCTCTCCTCGAACTCGGTCTCTTCGTCGTAGGGCTCGTCGCCCGAGGCGGCGGGCACGTGGGTGTCGCTCATGGTGCGTCCTTCCGGTGGTGGGTCAGGGATGGATGGAACAGCGGTGGGTGGTGAGAGAAGCAGCCGCTCAGCTCAGGCCGAGCTGCTGCATCAGGCCGGCCTCGTCGGTGGCACCCCAGCGCTCGACGAGCAGGCCGTCGTCGTCGAAGCGGCCGACCTGGATGCCGCGCACGGTGAACGACTTCCCGGTCGCCTCGTGGCCCTGGAACGGCCCGGTGTGCGTGCCCGAGATCGTGAACACGGCGGTCACGTTCTCGTCGTCGGCCACGAGCGTCTCGACCGCGAGGTCGACGTCGGGGAAGGCCGTGAAAAAGTCGCTCCAGAACGCCTTGATGCCCGCGACGCCCGCGGGCGCGCCCGGCGCCGGGTCGTGGTCGACGACGTCGGCGTGGAAGCCCTCGCCGAGGCGGTCGACCTCCCGGGCGGTGAGGATCTCGCCGATCAGCTGCTGGGCGGCGAGGTTCTTGTCCTTCGACATGCGTGTCTCCTAGTGGTCCTGGTGCGGTGGTCGGGGGTGGTGCTCGGGTCGCTCCCGGTCTACTCCGCCGGGGTGTCAGACGGCCTTGAGCAGGTCGTGCTCGACGACGGCCGCGACGGCGAGCACCTTGTAGCCCTCGCTCTCGAAGAAGACCGTCAGCCGGTCGTCGTCCGTGCTCATGACCGTGCCCTCGCCCCAGGCGGGGTGCGTGACGCGGGTGTCGGCGTCGAAGAGCGGGGCCGGAGCATCTGACCCGACCCGCGACTCCTCGGCGGCCGGCAGCTCGGGAGCCTCCTCGGCCGCGCGGCAGTCGTCGCAGTTGCCGCAGCGCTCGGGCGCCTCCTCGCCGAAGTAGCCGAGCAGGAAGCGTCGGCGGCAGCCCCGGCCCTCGGCGTAGCTGCGCATCATCGCGATGCGCGACTTCTCGACCCGGTCACGCGCCTCCGCGGTCTCCCTCGCCCGCTCGGCGGCCGTCTCGGCGTCGACGCCGGAGGTCGCGGTGTACCCCTCCTTCTCCTCCCGCACGGTGCCCGCCTCGAGCAGCAGGTCGACCAGGCGCGACACCTGCCGCGGCTTGAGATCGGTCGCCTCGGCGATAGTCGTGCGCCGCACCGGCCCCGAGGAGGCGCGGACCGCCTCGTACACCGACCGCAGCTCGGCACGGGACGGCAGCCCCGACGCGAAGAAGGACCGCAGCCCCAGGTCCTCCGGCCGGTAGTGCAGCGTCGCGTCGGCGGGCTCGCCGTCACGCCCGGCCCGCCCGATCTCCTGGTAGTACTCGTCGAGCGACTCGGGCACGTCGGCGTGCACGACGAAGCGCACGTCGGGCTTGTCGATGCCCATGCCGAAGGCGCTCGTCGCCACGACGACGTCGATCTCGCCGGCGTGGAAGCGCTCGTGCAGGGCACCTCGCTCGGCCGAGCGGAGGCCCGCGTGGTACGCCTCGACGGTGCGGTCGGGGCAGCGCTCGCCGATCTCGTCGGCGTAGCGCTCGCTCTCGGAGCGGGTCGCGACGTAGACGATGCCGGGGGTCACGAGCTCCGCGACCTGCTCGACGACGGCACGGCGCTTCTCGGCGTCGTCCTCGTGGCGCACGACCGAGAGCGACAGGTTGGGGCGGTCGAAGCCGCGGCTGATGACGAGCGGGTCGCGGAGGCGCAGGCGCTCGATCACCTCGTTGCGCACGGGGCCCGAGCCGGTCGCGGTGAGCGCGAGCACCGGCGGGCGGCCCAGGGCCTCGACGACCTCGCCGAGGTGCAGGTAGTCGGGGCGGAAGTCGTGGCCCCACGACGACACGCAGTGCGCCTCGTCGACGACGAAGAGGGCGACGCCCGCGCGCGACAGGCGCTCGACCGTCTCGTCGCGGGCGAGCTGCTCCGGCGCGAGGAAGACGTAGGTGATCTCGCCCGCCTCGATGCGACGCCAGCTCTCGTCGTTCTCTGCGTCGGAGTGCCCGGAGTTGATGTCGGCGGCCGGGGGAGCGTCCGGGTGGCCCACGAGCCCGGCGACCTGGTCGGCCTGCAGCGCGATGAGGGGCGAGACGACGACGGTCGGGCCGTCGAGCAGCGCGCCGGCGACCTGGTAGATCGCGCTCTTGCCCGAGCCCGTGGGCATGATGCCGAACGTGTCGCGGCCCGAGAGCACCGCCGTGATGACCTCGGCCTGGGCGGGGCGCAGCTCGTCCCACTCGAAGAGGCGGGCGGCGGTCTCCGCGATCGTGGCGGCGTCGGGGGCGGTGTGGGCGGGCTTCGTCGCGGTGCGGCTCATGGCGTTCCTCGTGGTGCGGGCGGCGCCGTGGTGCGCCGGGAGTGACCATGAGATTCCCGGCCCCGGCGACACGCTCAGGCTGCACAGGCGATCGGCAGAGATCCCTCCTCATCCGTACCCCGGCCGGGGAGAGTACCCCCGTCACGGCTCCCGAGGGCGGCTCACAGGCCAGGCGCTAGGCTGGCCGAGGCCTGTTCGTCACGACGTCGAGACACTTCGGCTGAGCCGTGACGAGGCCGGTGCCGCCCTGCGGCACGACCGAGCTAGCACTGGCGCAGCGATGCGGATTGGAAGAACAGCGTGGATCTTTTCGAGTACCAGGCCAGGGACTTGTTCGAGTCCTACGGCGTGCCCGTCCTGCCGGGCATCGTCGCCGACACCCCTGAGGAGGCGCGCGCGGCGGCCGAACAGCTCGGCGGCGTCACCGTGGTCAAGGCCCAGGTCAAGGTCGGCGGTCGCGGCAAGGCCGGCGGCGTCAAGGTCGCGAAGACCCCCGACGAGGCGCAGGCCGCGGCGGAGGCCATCCTCGGGCTCGACATCAAGGGCCACGTGGTCAAGCGCGTGATGGTCGCGGGCGGCGCCCAGATCGCCCAGGAGTTCTACTTCTCGGTGCTGCTCGACCGGGCGAACCGCTCCTACCTGTCGCTCTGCAGCGTCGAGGGCGGCATGGAGATCGAGCAGCTCGCCGTCGAGAAGCCCGAGGCCCTCGCGCGCGTCGAGGTCGACCCGCGAGCCGGCATCGACCTCGCGAAGGCGGAGGAGATCGCCCGCGCCGGCGGCTTCCCCGACGAGCTGGTCGGCAAGGTGGCCCCGGTCATCGTCAAGCTCTACGCGGTCTACGAGGGGGAGGACGCGACGCTCGTCGAGGTCAATCCGCTCGTGCTCACGGAGCAGGGCGACGTCGTCGCCCTCGACGGCAAGGTCTCGCTCGACGAGAACGCCGCCTTCCGCCACCCCGCGCACGCCGAGCTGGAGGACGCCGACGCGGCCGACCCGCTCGAGGCCAAGGCCGCGGCCTCGGGCCTCAACTACGTGAAGCTCGACGGCGAGGTCGGCATCATCGGCAACGGCGCCGGGCTCGTCATGTCGACCCTCGACGTCGTCGCGTACGCCGGCGAGGCGCACGGCGGCGTCAAGCCCGCGAACTTCCTCGACATCGGCGGCGGAGCGAGCGCCGAGGTCATGGCGGCGGGCCTCGACGTGATCCTCGGCGACGAGCAGGTCAAGAGCGTCTTCGTGAACGTCTTCGGCGGCATCACGGCCT
Source organism: Frigoribacterium sp. CFBP 8754 (assembly GCF_014841815.1). Lineage (NCBI taxonomy): Bacteria > Bacillati > Actinomycetota > Actinomycetes > Micrococcales > Microbacteriaceae > Frigoribacterium > Frigoribacterium sp. CFBP 8754. The sequence continues at coordinate 840,189 of NZ_JACYUO010000002.1, read as the reverse complement.
GCGACGCGGTCGCCAACGGCATCGTCGCGGCCCTCGGCATCCTCGGCGACTCGGCCACCAAGCCCCTCGTCGTCCGCCTCGACGGCAACGCCGTCGACGAGGGCCGACGCATCCTGGCGGAGGCGGCGCACCCGCTCGTCACCGTCGTCGCGACCATGGACGAGGCGGCCGACAAGGCCGCCGAGCTGGCTTCGAAGTAAAGGACCTCAGAACAATGTCGATCTTCCTCACCCGCGACAGCAAGGTCATCGTCCAGGGCATCACCGGCGGCGAGGGCACCAAGCACACCGCCCTGATGCTCAAGGCCGGCACCCAGGTCGTCGGCGGCGTCAACGCCCGCAAGGCCGGCACGACCGTCACCCACGGCGACGTCGAGCTGCCCGTCTTCGGCACGGTCGTGGAGGCCGTCGAGAAGACGGGCGCCGACGTCTCGATCGTCTTCGTGCCCCCGGCCTTCGCGAAGGACGCCGTCATCGAGGCCATCGAGGCCGAGGTGCCGCTCGTCGTCGTCATCACCGAGGGCATCCCCGTGCAGGACGCCGCGGAGTTCTGGTCGCTCGCCAAGGCGAAGGGCACCACGCGCATCATCGGCCCGAACTGCCCCGGCATCATCACGCCGGGCGAGTCGCTCGTCGGCATCACGCCGGCCAGCATCTCGGGCAGCGGCCCGATCGGCCTCGTCTCGAAGTCGGGCACCCTGACCTACCAGATGATGTTCGAGCTGCGCGACCTGGGCTTCTCGACCGCCATCGGCATCGGCGGCGACCCCGTCATCGGCACGACCCACATCGACGCCCTCGAGGCGTTCGAGGCCGACCCCGACACCAAGGCGATCGTCATGATCGGCGAGATCGGCGGCGACGCGGAGGAGCGCGCGGCCGACTACATCGCGGCCCACGTGACCAAGCCGGTCGTCGGCTACGTCGCCGGCTTCACCGCGCCCGAGGGCAAGACCATGGGCCACGCCGGCGCCATCGTCTCGGGCTCGGCGGGCACCGCACAGGCCAAGAAGGAGGCCCTCGAGGCCGCCGGGGTCAAGGTCGGCAAGACGCCGAGCGAGACCGCGGCCCTGCTGCGCGAGGTCTACGCCGCGCTCTAGGCGCGACGCCCTCGCCGGCCCTCGCCGGCCCCGCCGACCCCGGTCGGCACGACGGGCGTGTGCGGCGTCCGCGGGCGGTCACGACCGCCCAGGGACGTCGCACACGCCCGTTCGTCGTGCCGCGGCCGGGGCGCGGCGCGCCCGCGGGGCGGGTCGGCGGCCCCGCGCGGCCCCGGTACAGTCGAGCCCGATGAACCGCCCAGTCACCGCCGTCTTCGCGGCCCTCGAGGCCCTGCTCGTCGTCGGCATCGGCGTCGGGCTGCCGGTCGTCGTGCTCAGCTCGCTCTGGGCCTTCCAGTACGGCCTGCAGATCGACTGGATCGTCTTCTGGCGCGCCGCCGTCGACGTCTGGCTCGTCGGCCACGGCGTCGACCTCACCCTCCAGCTCAGCCCCGCCACGGCGGCGGCCTCCGGGGTCACCGGCGCCGACGCGCCCATCTCGGTGACGATCGCCGCCCTGGGATTCTCCGTGCTGACCTTCCTGCTCGCCGTGCGGGCGGGGCGGGCGATCGCCGAGACGCCGCACCGCGTCATGGGCGTCCTCGTCAGCATCGGGGCCTTCGCGCTGCTCAGCACGGGCCTCGCCGCCAGCGCCCGGCACGAGCTCGCGACGCCGTCGTTCGTGCAGGGGATCGTGCTGCCCACGCTCGTCTACGCCGTGCCGCTCGTCGCCATGGCGGAGGTGACGCGGCGTCGCCGTGACGCCGAGCCCGACCCCGTCACGGGCTGGGTCGCCCGCACCGTCGGCCGGCTCCCCGGCGCCGTCCGCGTCGTGACGGCCGCCGCCCTGCGCATCGGCGTCGGCAGCGCCGCCGTGCTGCTCGCCGTCTCGGGCCTCGTCGTCGGCCTGCTGCTCGTGACCAGCTACGCCGAGCTCATCACGCTCTACGAGGGCGCCCACGGCGGGTTCCTCGGCGGCCTCGCGCTCACCCTCGGCCAGCTCGCCCTGCTGCCCGACCTCGTCGTCTGGGCGGCCTCGTGGCTCGTCGGCCCGGGCTTCGCGCTGGGCACCGGCTCGGGCGTCTCGCCGCTCGGCACGACCGTGGGGCCGCTGCCCGCCGTGCCCTTCCTCGGCGCCCTGCCGACGGCCGACCTCCCGTTCGGCTTCGTCGGGCTGCTCGTGCCCGTGGTCGCCTCCTTCGTCGTCGCCACGCTGCTGCGCGGCCGGGTGCACGCCGCCCTGCGCCGGGCCGGCATCGACGACCTGCTGCGCCGCGTCGTGGTCGGCGTCGCCGCGGGCGTCGTCGCGGGCCTCGCGGTCGGACTGCTGGCCTGGGCCGCCTCCGGCTCGGCCGGGCCCGGCCGTCTCGTCGACGTCGGCCCCGACCCGCTGCTCGTCGGGGCCTTCGCGGCGCTCGAGGTCGGGCTGCCCGCGGCGCTGGCGCTGACCGTGTCGATCCGCAAGTTCCTGGGGCACGACGACGAGGGGCACGACGACGACGGGCGCGAGGACGACCGGCGCGAGGACGCGCGGCGCGAGGACGCGAGGCGCGACGACGCGCGGCGCGAGCACACGCGGCGCGAGGACGACCTCCGTGCCGCCGGAGCCGGGCGCGACCGCGACCGCGACGAGGCGCACGCCGTCGGGCCGGAGATCACCGACGACCACGGTGACGCGGAGGCGACGCCCTCGCGACGCCGGCTCCCTCGGCTGCCGACCCGCGCCTCCCTGCCGTCGCTGCCGAGCCTGCCGTCGATCCCGTCGCGGCGACGCCGTGAGCACGACGACGACGCGACCGGCCCGATCGACGTGGTCGCGACTCCGCCCGAGCCCGCCGGCACCGGCACCGCCACCGGAAGCGGCCGTGGCGCCCGTGACGACGACGGCGACGTCACCGAGCAGATCGACGGCCTGACCCGCTGACCGGGGCCCCGTCGGGCCACCGCTAGGCTTGCCGGGTGCTGAAGCTCGTGGTGCTCATCTCCGGTGGCGGCTCGAACCTGCGTGCCCTGCTCGAGGCCGCGCAGCACGCCGACTACCCCGCGCGGGTCGTCGCCGTCGGGGCCGACCGCGACGCCGACGGGCTCGAGCACGCGGAGGCGTTCGGCATCCCGACCTTCACCGTGCCGTTCACGGCGTTCCCCGACCGCGCGAGCTGGGGCGACGAGCTGCTCGCGCAGCTGACCGGCTGGGGCGCCGACCTCGTCGTGCTCAGCGGCTTCATGCGCCTGCTGCCGCCGCGGGTGGTCGAGGCGCTCAGCCCGCACCTCATCAACACCCACCCCGCCTACCTGCCCGAGTTCCCCGGTGCCCACGGCGTCCGCGACGCGATCGCGGCGGGGGTCGAGCAGACCGGCGCCAGCGTCATCGTCGTCGACGCCGGCGTCGACAGCGGGCCGATCCTCGCGCAGCGCCGCATCCCGGTGCTGCCGGGCGACGACGAGTCGTCGCTGCACGACCGCATCAAGATCGTCGAGCGCGAGCTGCTCGTCCGCACGGTGCACGACATCGCCACGAAGACCATCGACCTCGAACAGGAGCCCACCGCATGAGCGGTCACGCCATCGACCCCGCCCTCTACCGCGACCGCGACGCCGTGCCGGTGCGCCGGGCGCTGATCAGCGTCAGCGACAAGACGGGCCTGCTCGACCTCGCCGAGGCGCTCTCCGCCGCCGGGGTCGAGATCGTCTCGACCGGCTCCACCGCCTCCACGATCCGCGACGCGGGCTTCTCCGTCACCGACGTCAGCGCCGTGACCGGGTTCCCCGAGTCGCTCGACGGTCGCGTCAAGACGCTGCACCCGGGCATCCACGCCGGGGTGCTCGCCGATATCCGCCTCGAGTCGCACGAGCAGCAGCTCGCCGACCTCGGCATCGCCGCGTTCGAGCTCGTCGTCGTCAACCTCTACCCGTTCGTCGAGACCGTCGCCTCGGGCGCCGCCGCCCCGACGGTGGTCGAGAACATCGACATCGGCGGCCCCGCCCTGGTGCGCGCCGCGGCGAAGAACCACGCCAACGTCGCGATCGCCGTCTCGCCCGCCAGCTACGCGCAGATCGTGAAGTCGCTCACGCTCGGCGGCACGACCCTCGCGCAGCGTCAGCGCCTCGCCGGCGAGGCCTTCGCGCACACCGCCGCCTACGACACGGCCGTCGCGGCCTGGTTCGCCGAGAACGTCGGCGTCCGTGCCGAGCACGCCGCCGCGGGCACCGAGGCGGGCACCGAGGCAGGCACCGAGGCAGGCACCGAGGAGTCGCGGGTCGGCTTCCCGGAGCACGTCGCCCTCGAGGGCGACCGCCTCGCCATCCTGCGCTACGGCGAGAACTCGCACCAGGCGGCGGCCCTCTACGCCTCGCCCGCGGGCACGGGCATCGCGCAGGCCGAGCAGCTGCACGGCAAGGAGATGTCGTACAACAACTACGTCGACGCCGACGCGGCCCTCCGCGCCGCGTACGACTTCGCCGAGCCGGCCGTCGCGATCATCAAGCACGCCAACCCCTGCGGCATCGCCGTCGCCTCGCCCGACGCCGCCGACGCGATCGCCGACGCGCACCGCCGCGCCCACGCCTGCGACCCGGTGTCGGCCTACGGCGGCGTCATCGCCGCGAACCGCCCGGTCACGCGCGCCATGGCGGAGGTCGTGAAGGACATCTTCACCGAGGTCGTCATCGCGCCGGCCTTCGAGCCCGAGGCGCTCGAGGTCCTCACCACGAAGAAGAACATCCGCCTGCTGGTGCTGCCCGAGGGCTTCGCCCGCCCGACGCAGGAGGTGCGCCAGGTCTCCGGCGGCCTGCTCGTGCAGGAGGTCGACTCGTTCGACGCCTTCTCGTCCGAGGGCTGGACGCTGGTCGCCGGGCCGGAGGCCGACGCCGCCACCCGCGCCGACCTCGAGTTCGCCTGGCGGGCCTGCCGCTCCGTGAAGTCGAACGCGATCCTGCTGGCCGACGGAGGCGCCTCCGTCGGGGTCGGCATGGGCCAGGTCAACCGGGTCGACTCGTGCCACCTCGCGGTGACCCGGGCGGGGGAGCGGGCCACCGGCTCGGTCGCCGCCTCCGACGCGTTCTTCCCGTTCGCCGACGGCCTGCAGGTGCTGCTCGAGGCCGGCGTGCGCGCCGTCGTGCAGCCCGGCGGCTCGATCCGCGACGAGGAGGTCGTGGCCGCGGCGACGGCCGCGGGCGTGACGATGTACTTCACGGGGGAGCGCCACTTCTTCCACTGACGCCGCCCGCGTCGCTCTCCGGCCGCCCTGTCACGACCCGTCGTGGCGGGGCGGCCGTCGTCCGGCGTCCGGCTCGTTCGTCCGAACCACCTGGTCTTGCGGGGTGCGCAACGGATCACATAGTCTGTGAGGCTGCCCGCAGCCGACGACCGTCGCCTCCGTCCCTCCTCCACCGCGCCGACCGGCACCTCCGGCGGCCGCCCGCCCCGCTCCTCCCCAGGAGCCCCGGCGGCCCTCCGCTCCACGCTCCGCGACGCCGCGACCCGGCGTCGCGCTCCGATCACGACACTTGGACCACCCATGTCACGCCAGCCCTCCGCCCCCGCGCGCTCCGAGCCGGGTCGCCCCTCGACCGTCCGGTCGCTCGCGCGCCTCCGCCCCTACGTCGCGCCCGCCCTGCCGCGCATCGTGCTCGGCATGGTCGCCGCGCTGCTGGCCGCCGTCGTCGCCCTGGTCATCCCCGCCGTGCTGCAGCTGCTCGTCGACGGTCCGCTCTCGAGCGGCGACACCGCGCAGGTGTGGCCGGCCTTCGCCGTCGTGCTGGTGCTCGGCGTCGTCGAGGCGGGCATGATCGCCGCACGCCGCCGCCTCGTGCTCACCCCGAGCACCCACGTCGAGGCCACCATGCGCAACGCGCTGTACGCCAAGCTGCAAGACCTGCCGGTGGCCTTCCACGACCGCTGGCAGAGCGGGCAGCTGCTCAGCCGGTCGGTCAGCGACCTGTCGCTCATCCGTCGCTGGCTTGCCTTCGGCGTCGTGCTGCTCGTCGTCAACCTGCTGACGATCGTCGTCGGCTTCGTCGTGCTCTTCTTCTACAGCTGGGTGCTCGCGCTGATCTTCGTCGTCGCGTCGATCCCGGTCTTCGTCGTCAGCCTCGCGTTCGAGAACCGCTACTCGGTCGTGGCCCGTCGCAGCCAGGACCAGGTCGGCGACCTCGCCACGAGCGTGGAGGAGAGCGTGCACGGCATCCGCGTGCTCAAGGCGTTCGGGCGGGGGAAGCACTCGCTGCGCGAGTTCGCGAAGCGCGCCGACGACCTGCGCGGCACCGAGATCGAGAAGGCGAAGGCCATCTCGCAGCTCTGGCTGTGGCTGCTGCTCGTGCCCGACGTCGCCTTCGCGCTCTGCCTGCTCGGCGGCATCTGGCTCGCCGCCGACGGCCAGCTGACGGTCGGCCAGCTCTTCGCGTTCTTCGCCACGGCGACCGTGCTGCGCTGGCCGGTGGAGTCGATCGGGTTCCTGCTGTCGATGACCTTCGACACCCGGACCGCGGTCGACCGCTTCTTCGAGGTGATGGACAGCGTCAACACGGTCACGGACCCCGAGCACCCCGAGACGATCGCCGAGCCGCTGGGCCGGCTCGAGTTCGAGGGCGCGCACTTCCGCTACCAGGACAGCCCGGCGCAGTTCGACGACCTCGTCAACGGCGTCGACCTCGTCGTCGAGCCCGGCGAGACGATGGCCCTGGTCGGCCTGACCGGCTCGGGCAAGACCACCCTGCTCGCCCTCGTGCCGCGCCTCTACGACGTCACCGGCGGCCGCGTGCTGCTCGACGGCGTCGACGTGCGCCACCTCACCCGGGCCGAGCTGCGCCGCCACATCGGCATGGCCTTCGAGGACGCGACGCTGTTCAGCGCCTCGGTGCGCGAGAACGTGCTGCTCGGCCGCCCCGACCTGGTCGACGACCCCGTCGAGTCCGAGCGGGTGCTGCGCGAGGCTCTCGACATCGCGCAGGCGCAGTTCGTCGACGAGCTGCCGGACGGAGTCGACACGCGCGTCGGCGAGGAGGGGCTCAGCCTCTCGGGCGGCCAGCGGCAGCGGCTCGCCCTGGCGCGAGCGATCGCGGCACGGCCCGCGGTGCTCGTGCTCGACGACCCGCTGTCGGCGCTCGACGTCGACACCGAGGCCCGGGTCGAGGCGGGGCTCCGTCGCGTGCTCGCGTCGACCACGTCGCTGATCGTCGCCCACCGCCCGTCGACCGTCACCCTCGCCGACCGCGTCGCGCTGCTCGAGAACGGCGTCGTCACGGCGGTCGGCACCCACTCCGACCTGCTCGCCACGAACGAGCACTACCGCTACGTCATCTCGTCGCTCGACGACGGCGACGTCCCCAGCCGAGAAGAGGTGCTCGCGTGAGCGACCAGGCACTCCCGGGCGACCGCCCCGACGCCCCCGCCGAGCACGCCGAGCTCGACGGCCGCACGCCCGCGCAGAAGCGGATCGGGCAGGGCTCCTCGACCGAGGGGGTCCGCGGCGAGGAGAGGGACGACTTCACCGCGGCCGAGAGCAAGCGGCTCCGGGGGCGCTCGCTGCGCCTCCTCGGGTCGCTGGTGCGGCCGCTCCGCTGGCGCCTCGTCGTCATGGCGCTCGTCGTCGTGGTCAGTACGGCGTGCCAGGTGGCCGGGCCGGCGCTGATCGCGGCCGGCATCGACCGTGCCCTGCCCGCCCTGATGAGCGAGCAGGACTGGGCGCCGGCGCTGCTCGTCGTCGGCGTCTACCTCGCCACCGGCGTCGTCGGCGCGGTGCTGATGGCGCAGTACACCGTGCTGTCGGCGCGCATCAGCCAGGCGATCCTCTTCGACCTGCGCAAGCGGCTCTTCCTCCACACCCAGCGGCTCAGCCTGGAGTTCCACGAGACGTACACGTCGGGCCGCATCATCTCGCGGCAGACCAGCGACCTCGACTCCATCCGCGAGCTGCTCGACTCGGGCATCAACCAGCTCGTGCAGGGCCTGCTCTACATGGTCTTCACCGCGATCGCGCTCGTCAGCCTCGACGCCCCGAGCGGGCTCGTGCTCGCCGTCGCGCTCGTGCCGCTGGTCGCGCTGACGCGGTGGTTCCAGGTGCGCTCGCAGCGCCTCTTCCGCGCGACGCGCGTCACGAGCGCCCGGGTGATCGTGCACTTCGTCGAGACGATGACCGGCATGCGGGCCGTGCAGGCCTTCCGCAAGGAGGCGCGCAACGAGGTCGAGTACGCCGGCGAGGTCGAGGGCAACCGCGGCGCGAACTCGAAGGTGTTCACCCTCTTCGGCACCTTCGACCCCGGTCTCGTGCTGATCGGCAACGCGACCCTCGCGGCCGTGGTGCTGTTCGGCGGCTTCCGCGTGATCGGCGGCACGCTCGAGATCGGCGCGCTGCTCGCCGTGGCCCTCTACGCCAAGCGCTTCTTCGACCCGGCGGAGGAGATGGCGATGTTCTACAACAGCTACCAGTCGGCCTCTGCCGCGCTCGAGAAGATCTCCGGCGTGCTCGAGGAGCAGCCGAGCGTGCCCGACCCCGTGCGCCCGGTCGATCTGCGGCACGCGAGGGGCGCGGTCGACTTCGACGACGTCGAGTTCGCCTACTCGGCCGACGCCGTCGTGCTGCCGCAGTTCGACCTGCACGTGCCCGCGGGCCAGACCATCGCGCTCGTCGGCTCGACCGGTGCGGGCAAGTCGACCCTCGCGAAGCTGATGTCGCGGTTCTACGACCCCACCCGCGGTGCGGTGACGCTCGACGACGTCGACCTGCGCGACCTGCACCCGAAGGACCTCCGCCGGGCCATCGTCATGGTGACGCAGGAGGCGTACCTCTTCTCGGGCAGCGTCGCCGACAACATCGCCCTCGGCAAGCCCGACGCGACGCGCCAGGAGATCGAGCGGGCCGCCCGGGCCGTGGGCGCCCACGAGTTCGTCATGGCGCTGCCCGACGGCTACGACACCGACGTCGCGAAGCGCGGCGGGCGGGTGTCGGCCGGCCAGCGGCAGCTGCTCTCGTTCGCGCGGGCGTTCATCGCCGACCCGGCGGTGCTCATCCTCGACGAGGCGACCGCGTCGCTCGACATCCCCTCCGAGCGGATGGTGCAGGAGGCGCTGCAGACGCTGCTCGCCGACCGAACCGCGGTGATCATCGCGCACCGACTGTCGACGGTCGCGATCGCCGACCGGGTGCTCGTCATGGAGCACGGCCGCGTCGTCGAGGACGGCACGCCCGCCGACCTCATCGCCGGCACGGGCCGGTTCGCCCAGCTGCACGCCGCCTGGCGCGACTCGCTGGTCTGAGCCGATCGCGCCGGCGATCCCCTCGCGCCGGGCCAGGCCCGCACCCCTTCCGAATTTGAGAGTGATCCGACCGCTGGGCCCCCAGAGCCAGGCTCTGCCGGGTCCCGGCGACCGGATCCCTCTCCGATTCCCCCGGGAGGGGCGGCCGGGCAGTCGGGTAGCCGGGCACGGGGGCAGGCACAGGGCCAGGGCGGGGCCGCCCGGAGGGGCGGTCAGTCGTCGGGCCACCAGGAGGCGCGGGTCAGGTCGACCCGGAAGGTGCCCGTCCGCGCCCAGCGCAGCGGTGTGCCCTCCACCCGGTACTGCTCCAGGGCGCGCTGCTCGTGCCCCTGCGGCGCCAGGCCCGAGGCGCGCACGACCCGCCACCACGGCAGCTCCGACCCCGCGTGGGCCATGACCTGGCCGACCCCGCGGGAGGAGCGCGACCCGACGGCCGCGGCGACGCCGCCGTACGTCATCGCGCGGCCCGGCGGGATCGCCTCGACCACGCTGACCACCCGCGAGGCGAAGTCGTCGCCGGCCGACGGCGCGCCCGTCAGATCGCCGACGGGCGCACCTGCCGACGGCTCACCGCCCGACGGCGCACCACCCGACGGCACCCCGCCCGACGGCGCCCCGCCCGACGGCGCCCCGCCCGACGGCTCGCCGCCGGACAGCTCGTCGCCCGACGCCGCCGCCGCCGCGGTCACTCCGCGTGGGGCGAGGGGGCGATCGTCAGCGCGGCGACGTGCTCGCCGTAGGGGGTCTCGCCGACGACCTCGAAGCCGATGTGCCGGAAGAACTCCTCCGGGCCGTCGTCGCCGGGCTCGTAGACCACGGTGAGGCGGTCGAAGCCGCGGAGCCGGGCCTCGTCGGCGAGGGCGTGCACGGCGAACCGGCCGATGCCCTGGCCCTGCTGGTCGGCGGCGACGTTCATGCGCCAGATGCAGCTGCGGAGGGTGTCGTCGTCGCTCTCGGCGTCGAAGTTGCCCATGATGAAGCCGACCACCTCGTCGTCGTCGACCACGACGCGCGGCCAGGCCGTCGTCGGGTTGACGTAGGCCTCGGCGATCGAGTGCGAGACGGGGGCGACGTACTGTTCCTGACCGGGCTTGAGCGTCAGGTTGTTGGCCGCCACGACGGTGGAGGCGGACAGTTCTTCGAGGCGCAGGCCGGTCATGGGCCCAGGCTAGTGGCGGTCCCGGCAACGCACCAGCCGTGGCGGAGGGGGTTGCCCTGGCAGCATGGGAGCGTGCCTGCCGTGACCGAGCCCGTCCCCACCGTCCCCCTCGAGCCCGGCGACGCCGCCGCCTGCGTCGAGGTCTGGCTCGCGGCGCTGCGCGAGCGTGACGGGGCGGAGCCGGCGCGGGGCACCGCGGAGCGGGCGGCCGCCAAGTTCGCCGCCCCGTGGGTCGCCGGCCGCGGGGTGCACGACCCGACCGCCCCGAGCGCGGGGGCGGCGGGCTCGCCGTCGGCGCGACTCCTCGGCTTCGCCCTGGTCACCGCGCCCGGCTCGGGCTACCCGACCGACCCGACCGACGCGGCGTACCTGTCGATGCTCGGCGTCGCTCCGGGCCACGCGCGCCGCGGCCTCGGCGGCGCGCTGCTCGACGCGGTCGCGGCCGACGCCCGCGCGGCCGGGCACGCCCGCCTCTCGCTGCACGTCATGCCGAGCAACGCTCCGGCGGTGCGGCTCTACGAGGCCCACGGCTGGCGGCCCCACGGCGAGCTGCACGAGCACCCGCTGCTCGGGCTGCCGGTGCGGACGTACCTGCTCGAGGGCTGACCCGGCGCACCGGCCCGCTGGCCCCCGCCCGCCCCGCCCGCCCCGCCGCCCCGCCTACCCGGCGCCCGTCGGCGACCGTGCAGCGGCCTCTCGGCCCGCTCCTGGCCCGACGGTGTTCGCTGTGGCGACACGAGCGAGACGTGCGGGCCCGACCGCCGTCGACGAGGAGGCACCATGAAGGTCTTGCTGCTGGGCGCCACCGGCGGAGTGGGGTCGCACGTGCTGCGCCTCGCGCTGTCGGCCGGCCACGAGGTCACGGTGCTGGTGCGCGACGCGTCGCAGCTCGACGTCGACGACGGCGTGCGCGTGGTGGTCGGCGACGCGACGTCGGCCTCCGACGTGGCCGCCGCGGTCACCGGGCAGGAGGCGGTGGTCAACGCCGTGGGATCGCGCCAGGTGCGGCACCCGGTCGAGGTCGAGGTGGGGCGGGCGCTGCTGCCCGCGATGACCGCGGCGGGGGTCCGGCGCCTGGTCGTCTGCTCGGCCTTCGGCGTCGGCGACTCCGAGCGCGACGCCAACGCCCTCCAGAAGATGTTCTTCCACACCGTGCTCGGCAAGGTCTACGAGGCCAAGGAGGTCGCCGACGCCGAGGTGCGCGCCAGCGACCTCGACTGGACGCTCGTCTACCCGACGCGCCTGCTCGACGGTCCCGCCACCGGCGAGGTCGCGGTGGGGGAGCGTCTGCCCGAGGGGGCGTCGGGCTCGATCAGCCGCGGCGACGTCGCCCGCTTCATGCTCGCCCAGCTCGGCGACGACGCCTGGGTACGCCGGACGGCCGTGGTCACCGGCGCCTAGGCCGACGCACGCCGGGGGCGCCGGCCCAGGGACGTCGGCCCGGGGAGGACGAGCCCCCGGCCCGTCCCGTCCGGCCGCGAGCTACGCGCTGAGCCGGTCGTACAGCGCGTCGACCGCGGGGTCGACGACGCGGCGCGACGCGTCGGCGTCGTGCCACGCCACGATCTGGCGGGCACCCTCGGCGAACGGCACCCGGGGCTCCCAGTCGGGCACCAGAGCGCGGATCTTCGTCGTGTCGAACAGGGCCGGGTGGCTGCGGTCGCCGCGCAGGTCGGCGTCCCACTCCGGGGCGAGCTCGACGAGGTCGTGGGTGGTGCGGTGCACCAGCTGCAGCGACCCGCCGGCCGCGTCGGCCAGGCAGCGGACGATGCCGTTCCACGTCAGCAGCTCGGGGCCCATGATGTTGTAGGCCTCGCCGAGCGCCTCGTCGCGGCCGAGCAGCCCGACGAACGCGGGCGCGAAGTCGTCGGAGTGCGTCATCGCCCACATCGAGGTGCCGTCGCCGTGCAGCACGACGGGCTCGCCGCGGCGCATCCGGTCGATGACCGTCCAGCCGCCCAGCAGCGGCACGTGCGTCTCGTCGTAGGTGTGCGAGGGGCGCACGACCGTCGCGCGCACCCGCCCGGCGAGGTGCTCGTCGCGCAGCAGGCGCTCGCAGGCGATCTTGTCGCGGGCGTACTGCGACCACGGGTTGAAAAGGGGCGTCGCCTCCGTGATCGGCAGCACGGCGGGCGGCTTCTGGTAGGTCGACGCCGAGCCGACGAAGACGTACTGCCCCGTGCTGGCGGCCACGACGCGCAGCATCGTCGCGAGCTGCTCGGGGGTGAAGGTCAGGAAGTCGGCCACGCTGTCGAACCGGCGGCCTCGCAGGGCGCCGGCCAGCGACTCCTCGTCGCGGACGTCGGCGGTCAGGTGCTCGACCTCGGCGGGCAGCGCGCGGATCGAGGTGCTGCCGCGGTTCACGACCGTCACGGCCCAGCCGTCGCGCACGGCCAGCCGGACGCACGAGGCGCTGATCTGACCGGTGCCGCCGATCACGAGGAGGGTCTTCTGCGTCATCGCTCCACTGTGCACCCGCGGCGGGGCGGCGGCGCGCCCGCCCGGCGTGGCGCGGCGCGGCGCGGGACCCGGGGGAGTCGCGGGTCGAGTGACGAGGCAGCCGGGCGGAGGCGCGGTGCCGGCCCGTGACGGAGCTTCCGGTGACGGAGCCGCCCGTGACGGAGCCGCCCGTGACGGAGCTTCCGGTGTCGGAGCCGCCCGTGACGGAACCGCCCGTGACGGACGGGCCGCTAGCCGTCGGCGAGCAGCCCGCGCAGCGACTCGAGCGTGTCGTGCAGCAGCCCGGGCAGCGCGTCGTCGTCGCCGCCCGCGAGCCAGCGGCCGATCGCGACGCCGAACACCGTCATCGTCACCTGGGCGGTCAGCGCGGCCGTGAGCGGGTCGACCCCGCGCTCGGCGAAGCCCTCGCGCAGCGCGTCGCCGAGGGCCGACATCTTGTGCAGCTCGCGCTCGCGCAGGCCCTCGTCGCCGTCGATGACGACCTTGCGGGCGAGCACCGCCTCGACCCCGTCGGGGAACTGCGCGGCGGCGACGGCGTCGAGGTTCTCGGCGATGATCCGCATCGGCGAGTGCGACGCGGGCGCCTCGGCGATCATCCGCCGCGCGAGGGCGGGCACCTCCGACTGGCGGGCGAACAGCACCTCGCGCTTGTCGGCGAAGTGACGGAAGAAGGTGCGCGGGGTCAGGCCCGCCCGCGCGGCGATCTCGGGCACGGTCGTCTCGGCGAAGCCCCGGTCGCGGAAGAGCTCGAGCGCGGCCTGCTCCAGTCGCCCGCGGGCGTCGGGCTGCCATCTGCTCATGCGCCCATCCTAGTGATGACACGGAGTGACATCGTGTGTACAGTGACGACACGAGGTGACATCACCTCGCCGACGTCCAGGAGGACACCGTGACCGACGCCACCACCCCCGCCCGCGCCTCCGGCCCCGACCTCGCGGGGCTCACCAACGTCGCCGCCTGGCTCGACGCGCCCTTCGCCGACCTCACGGTGCGCCCCGCCCCGGTCACCGCGCCCGGCCCGCACGAGCTGCTCGTGCGGGCCCGCGCCGTCGCCGTGAACCCGGTCGACGTGGTCAAGCAGACGACCGGCGACCTCATGTACCGCTGGCTGCCCGCCCCCGCCGTGCTCGGAGAGGACGTCGCGGGCGACGTGGTCGCGGTCGGCTCGGCCGTCACCCGGTTCGCCGTCGGCGACCGGGTCGTGGCGCTCGCCGTGGGCGTCGAGAAGGGCGAGGAGCACGCCCCCGGCGGCGGCTTCCAGCAGCTCGTGCTCGTGCGCGAGGCGCTCGCCGCCCCCGTGCCCGAGGGCACGGCGTTCGAGGAGGCGGTGGTCCTGCCGCTGGCGGTCAGCACCGCCGCCAGCGCGCTCTTCCAGGGCGGCCAGCTCGGGCTCCGGCACCCCGTCGGCGCCGGGCCCGCCCCGACCGGGGGCGCCCGGGAGGTCGTCGTCGTCTGGGGCGGCACGACCAGCGTCGGCAGCGCGGCGATCCAGCTCGCCGTCGCCGCGGGCTACGACGTCGTCGCGACGGCCTCGCCCGCGAACCACGAGCGCCTGCGCGCCCTCGGCGCCTCGCGGCTCTTCGACTACCGCGACGCCGGCGTCGTCGTCGACGTCGTGGCCGCCCTGCACGGTCGCCGGGTGGCGGGCGTGCTCGCGATCGGCACGGGGTCGGCCGGCCCGTGCGTGACGATCGCCGCCCGCACCGGCGCGCCCCGGGTCAGCATGGCGAGCCCCTCGGTCTCGTTCGGCGGCGTGCCCCGGCGACCCGGCCTGAGCCTCGGCCTCGTGCGCACCGTCGTCGCGCTCGGCAGCCGCACCGCCGCGGTGATGGTGCGCAGCCGCCTCCGCGGGGTGCGGGCGACCTTCGTCTGGGGCAGCTCGCTCATGCACGACGAGGTCGGCCCGATGCTCTGGGCCGGCTACCTGCCCGCGGCGCTCGCCGAGGGCCGGTTCGTGCCGGCGCCCCGGGCCGAGGTCGTGGGGCACGGGCTCGAGCACGTGCAAGCGGCGCTCGACCGGCTCGGCGAGGGGGTGTCGGCGACGAAGCTCGTCGTCACGCTCTGAGCGGCGGGCGGCTCATTCCGTCGTCGGCATGGGCGAGCGAGCATCATGGTGGCGTGCCCCTCGACGATGCAGACCCGACCGCGATCGCGGACCCGAGCTCGACCCCCAGCCCTGCCCCCACGCCGCGTGCCGCCCCGCGCGACCCGGCCGCGACCGACGCGTTCCGCGCGGCGCGCGACTCGCTCGCCTCGGCGGCCGCCGCCGGTGACCACGACGCGGCCCGCGACTCCTTCCGCTGGCCCGACGTCGGCGACCGCTTCAACTGGGCCGTCGACTGGTTCGACGTGGTCGCCGAGGGCAACGACCGCACCGCGCTCTGGATCGTCGAGGAGGACGGCCGCGAGACGACGGTCAGCTTCGACGAGATGCGCCGCCGCTCCGACCAGGTCGCGAGCTGGTTCGTCGAGCGCGGCGTGCGGCCCGGCGACCACGTGCTGCTGATGCTCGGCAACCAGGTGGAGCTGTGGGAGGCGATGCTCGCGGTCATGAAGGTCGGTGCGGTCATCCTGCCCACGTCGGTGGTGCTCGCCGACCACGACGTCGAGGACCGCGTCGTGCGCGGCGACGTGCGGCACGTGCTCGTCAACGTCGCCGACGCGGCCAAGTTCGACGGGGTCGACCCCGGCGTCGGCCGCATCGTGGTGGGCGGGGAGCTCGAGGGGTGGGCCTCCTTCGAGGACTCGCACCGCGCCTCCCCGGCCCGCCCGGAGGTCGCGACGGCGACCGACGACCCCTGCCTCGTCTACTTCACCTCGGGCACGACGAGCAAGCCGAAGATGGTCGTGCACACCCATGCGTCGTACCCCGTGGGGCACCTCAGCACGACCTACTGGCTGGGCCTGCGCCCCGGCGACGTGCACCTGACGATCTCGTCGCCCGGCTGGGGCAAGCACGCCTGGAGCTGCTTCTTCGCCCCGTGGATCGCCGAGGCCACCGTCTTCGTGCACAACCAGGCGCGGTTCTCGGCGTCGGCGCTGCGCGAGCAGCTCGACCGGGCCCGCGTGACCTCGTTCTGCGCGCCGCCGACGGTCTGGCGCATGCTGATCCAGTCGTCGCTGGGGGAGGCGCCGGTCGCGCTGCGCGAGGCGCTGTCGGCCGGCGAGCCCCTCAACCCGGAGGTCATCGACCGCGTGCAGCAGGCGTGGGGGCTCGACATCCGCGACGGCTACGGCCAGACCGAGACGACGGCGATCATCGCCAACCCGCCCGGCGGCCGCGTCGTCGCCGGGTCGATGGGCCGCCCGCTGCCCGGCGTCGACGTCGTGCTGGTCGACCCGGTCACCGGCGAGCAGGGCGACGAGGGCGAGATCTGCCTCGACCTGCGGGTGCGCCCCGTGAACCTCATGACGGGCTACCTCGGCGACGAGGCCCGCACGGCGGCCGCGACCCGCGACGGCCTCTTCCACACCGGCGACGTCGCCACCCGTGACGCCGACGGCATGATCACCTTCGTCGGCCGCACCGACGACGTCTTCAAGGCCTCCGACTACAAGGTGTCGCCGTTCGAGGTCGAGAGCGTCCTGATCGAGCACCCGGCCGTCGCGGAGTCGGCCGTCGTGCCCGCCCCCGACCCCGTGCGCCTCGCCGTCGTGAAGGCGTACGTCACGCTCGCCGCGGGCTGGGAGCCCACCGCCGAGACGGCGCGCGCCGTGCTCGCCCACGCCCGCATCGGCCTGCCCGCCTACGAGCGCGTGCGCCGCGTCGAGTTCACCGACGAGCTGCCGAAGACGATCTCGGGCAAGATCCGCCGGGTCGAGCTGCGGGAGCGCGAGGAGGCGGCGGCCCGGTCGGGCGAGCGCCTCGACGGCGAGTGGCGCGACGAGGACTTCCCGGGGCTGCGGGTGCGCTGAGGCGCGGCCCTCGCTCGCTCGTCGTCCGTTCGTCGCCCGCTCTGGGGGCGTCGGCGGTCCCGTCGGATCGGCCTGAGCTGCTGGTCAGCGGGCAGGATGGTGACTAAGGTCGGAAGGTCCGTCGACGAGGAGAACCGTGATCAGCAGCGCGAGCCCGGTGAGAGGCCTCTCGTGACCGACCCCGCATCGTCGCCCGTGCCGCTCACGCGGCGTGAGGCCAGGGCCCTCGAACGTGCCGCCGAGGCGGCCGCCGCCGGGGTGGTCGCTCCCGCTCTCGCTGCGTCGGAGTCCGGTCTCGAGCCCGTCGTGCCCTCGGTCGTCCAGCCCGTCGAGCCGCCCGCGGCGGGGCCCGTGGTCCTGCCGGCCGCCGCACGGCGCACGGTGACCACGCGCCACCCCGTCTCGGTGCCCCGGGGCGAGGGGTCGGGTCGACCGGCACCGCGCCTCCGGCAGCCGGCGTCGCTGCGGTCGGTGGCGGCCTCGCAGGTCGCTGGCGCCACGAGCGCTACCCCCGCCTCCGCTCGCTCGGGTCGCCCGGCTCGCTCGGCTCGCTCGGTGCGGAGCGCGCTGCGGAGCGTCCGCGACGCCGCCGTGCCCGCTCTCGCGTTGGTCGCCGTCACCCTGTTCTTCTCCTCCAACGTCACGCCGGCGACGGCGACCGAGCTCGGCGGCTCGGGCGTGCAGACGTCGGCCACGGCGCCGCTGCCCGGCCAGACCCTCGCGGCCTCGCTCGTCGTGCTGACCGTCGACGACCGAGACGGCTTCGGCGTCACCGACCCGCCGCCTCCGCCCCCGCCGCCGCCGCCCGTCGAGGTGGCCGCCGAGTCGTCGACCGCGACGCAGGGCGGGTCGTCGGCGCGCAGTTCGTCCGGTGCGGCACCGCGCGGTGCGGCGTCCGGCGCCGGGACCGTCGTGAACAGCGGCACCGGAGACATCCGTTGGCCGTTCCCCGGCAGCGTCGTGCTGAGCTCGGGCTTCGGCCCGCGGGCGGCGCCGTGCGCGGCCTGCTCGAGCATGCACATGGGGCTCGACATGACGCCCGGCGGCGGGACGCCGATCGGGGCCGTCGCCGACGGGGTCGTGCGTGTCTCGGGGCTGCACGCGCAGTTCGGCCAGTACGTCGTCATCGACCACGTGATCGACGGGCAGAAGATCAGCACGCTGTACGCGCACATGCGCCTCGGCTCCAGCCCGCTCGTCACCGGCCAGTCGGTGGGGGTCGGCGAGCTCGTCGGAGCCGTCGGCCGCACCGGAGTCGCCACGGGTGAGCACCTGCACTTCGAGGTGCTCGTCGGGGGCTCGACGCAGGTCGACCCGAAGGCCTGGCTCGACGCGAACGCGGGCCGCACGCTCTAGGGCTGGCCCGGGCCCGGTCGGGCCGCACGCTCTGGGGCCGGGCCGGGCCGGGCCGGGCCGGGCCGGGCTGGGCCGGGCCGGGCCGGGCCGGGCCGGGCCAGCTCGGGCCGGGCTGCGCCGGGCCGGGCCGGGCCCGGAGAGGCACCCCGTCTTCGCACCCGAACCCCGCCGCGGCGGGGTTCGCCTGCGAGGACAGGGTGCGTCACCGCACGCTCCGCGCGGGAACCTCGTCTCCCTCTCGGCCCGCGTCCCGTCGCACCAGCCCGGCGACGACGCACCACGTCTTCGCCTCCGAACCACGCCGCGGCGTGGTTCCCGTGCGAGAACGTGGTGCGTCCCCGTCGCCACGGCTGCGTCCCGCGCCGGAGCGACCCCCTGGCATCCCTCTTCCACTCTGGAGTGGAGGAGCGGATCTAGGCGGGCGGACCGGGCGGATCGCTGTTCCACTCTGGAGTGGAACAGCGGTCGTGCAGTGCGAGTGCCGGCGCGGCGGGGGCGCGGGCGGTTCGCCGTTCCACTCTGGAGTGGAGGAGCGGATCTAGGCGGGTGGACCGGGCGGGCGGTTGCTCCACTCTGGAGTGGAACAGCGGTCGTGCAGTGAGAGTGCCGGAGCGGCGGGGGCGCGGGCGGTTCGCCGTTCCACTCTGGAGTGGAGGAGCGGATCTAGGCGGGCGGACCGGGCGGGCGGCTGCTCCACTCCGGAGTGGATCGAGCGTCCTGGACCGTCGCTTCCGCCCCGCCGGGCGACCGCCGCCCCGCCGGGCCACCGCCGCCCCGCCGGGCGACCGCCAGCCCGACGGGCATCAGCCGGTCTGACGGCGTCGGGATGCGCTCACGCACCCCCGGCGGCACGGCCCGCTGCGCCGAGACGCCGTCACGGGCCCCCGGGGGCGCGGCCGACGACGAGCTCGACCCCGGCGGCCCAGACCCGGGCGACGTGCCAGTCGTCGGTCCAGACGACCAGGTCGGCGGCGTGGCCGGGCGCCAACAGCCCGAGAGGGGCTGCCCCCGCGGCAGGCGCCGCGGCGACCGCGGGTGCAGGTGCCACCGCCCCCGCCTCCGCCCCCAACCCCGCCCCCGTGCCCGCTCCCGCACCGGCCGATCCGGCAGGCGCCGCGGCGAGGCCGAGCGCCCTCGCCGGCGTCAGCGTCAGCGCCGTCACGGCCGCGACCGGCGACTGCCCCGCGGGCCCGAGGGCGACGCGCAGGGCCGCGTCCTGCGTGAGGGTCGACCCGGCCAGCGTGTCGGTGCCCGCCAGCACGGCGCGCCCGTCCGTCACGGTGACGGCGAGCCCTCCCAGCAGGTGCTCACCGTCGCCCGCACCCGCCGCGGCCATGGCGTCGGTCACGAGCGCGACCCTGCCGGGCGCGGCGGCGAAGAGCAGCGCCGCCACCCGCGGGTGCACGTGGCGCCCGTCGAGCACGAGCTCCAGCGTCACGCGCTCGTCGCCGACGGCCGCACCGACGGGCCCGGGCTCCCGGTGGTGCAGCCCGGGCATCGCGTTGAGGGCGTGCGTGAGCACCGTCGCCCCGCGCTCGAACGCCGCGGCCGTCAGCGCGTGGTCGGCCTCCGTGTGGCCCACGGCGACCACGACGCCCGCCGACACGATCCGCTCGATCGCCTCGAGGCCGCCCGGCAGCTCGGGTGCGACGGTCACCTGCCGCAGCACGCCGGGCGCGGCGGCGAGCAGGGCGTCGACCGCCTCCGGCGAGGGCGCGACCAGGTGCCGTGGGTCGTGGGCGCCCCGTCTCCCCGGGGCGAGGAACGGCCCCTCGAGGTGCGCCCCGAGCACGAGCGGGTCGCGCTCCCGCAGCGCGGCGACCCGCTCCAGCGACCGCCGGAGGCGCGGCAGCGGCGCCGTGACCAGGCTCAGGACGGAGCGCGTGGTGCCGTGCGCGCGGTGCACGGCCAGGCCGCCCTCGACGTCGGCGAGGTCGTCGTCCCAGGAAGCGCCTCCGGCCCCGTGGGAGTGCAGGTCGATCATCCCCGGCGTCAGGCGGGCCCCCGCGAGGTCGACGGTGGCGTCGGCGACCGGCACCGCGCCTCCCGCAGGCTGACCGGGCGCCGAGGCCCGGGGCTCCGTGTCGACCGTGACGTCGACGTCGAGGTCGCCCTCACGACCGGTCGCGACGATGCGGTCGCCGTCGACGAGCAACCACGTGCCGGGCCGCTCGCCCGAGGCGTCGACCGCGTGGGCTCCGCGGAACAGGACGGTCAGGAGCCGCCCTCCCGCCTCGCGACCAGCACGCCGGTCACGAGCGCGACGACCGCGACGACGACCGCGACCACGGGGTAGCCGAGCTGCACCCAGACGACGACGACCGCGCCGACGACGGCCGTCTCGACCAGGGTCTTGCCGACCCGGTCGGTCCGCACCACCGAGCGGGGCGACCGGAACAGCAGCCACACGGCGACGGCGAACAGCGGCGCGGCGACCATGGCCAGCACCGCCGGCCACGGGAACGGCCACGCCAGGTAGCCCCACGCCGCGAGGCTCAGCAGGCCGAAGGCCATCGTCGCGACGCGCAGCACGCCGAGCGGCGTGACGGGCCCGGTGCGCGAGGGGCCGGGGGGAGGCGCGGAGGAGGTCGGTGTCACCGGGCCAGCGTACGTCCGGCGGCTCGGCGCCCGCCCCGGCACCGCGGGCGGGACGGCCCGAGCGTCGGCGCCGCCCCCGCCCCGGCGCCCGACCCCCGCCGCTCCTAGCGGAAGACGATCGTGCGGGCCCCGTCGAGCAGCACGCGGTCCTCCGCGAACCAGCGCACCGCCTGGGTGAGCGTGCGGCTCTCCTCGTCCTGGCCGATCGCCATCAGCTCGGGGGCGCTGCGGGTGTGGTCGACGCGCACGACGTTCTGCTCGATGATCGGGCCCTCGTCGAGGTCGCTCGTGACGAAGTGGGCCGTCGCGCCGATCAGCTTGACCCCGCGGGCGTGGGCCTGGCGGTACGGGTTCGCGCCCTTGAACCCGGGCAGGAACGAGTGGTGGATGTTGATCGCCCGCCCCTCGAGCGCCGCGCAGAGCTCGGGGCTGAGGATCTGCATGTAGCGGGCGAGCACGACGAGCTCGATGTCGTATCGGTCGACGACCTGCAGCACGCGGGCCTCGAAGGCGGCCTTCGACTCCGCGTCGGTGACCGGGTGGTGCTCGAAGCGCTTGCCGTAGAACTCGGCGAGGCCCGACAGGTCGTCGTGGTTGGCGAGGATGAGCGGCACCTCGATCGGCAGCTGCCCGGCGCGCTGCCGGAAGAGCAGGTCGTTGACGCAGTGCGCGGCCTTGCTCGCGAGCACCAGGGTGCGCGTCGGGCGCCCGACCACGTCGAGGGCGTGCTGCATGCCGTAGCGCTCGACGACCGGGGCGAGCTGCGCCTCGAAGGCGGCACGCTCGCCGGGGGCCTCGACCTGCAGGCGCATGAAGAAGGTGCCGGTGTCGTGGCTCGAGAACTGGGCCGACTCCGTGATGTTGCCCCCCGCCTCCACCACGGCCCCGCTGACGGCGTGCACGATGCCGGGCTGGTCTTCGCAGACCAGCGTCAAGGTCCAGTGCGTGGTGGTGGGGGAGTCGCTGGTCGGGTCGGTCACCAGCCCAGGGTAGTGCGGGCGGCGGGCGTGCTACGCGACCGTGGCGATCAGCAGCGCCACGAGCGCTACCAGCGGGAACACGCCCTGCAGCGTCGCCGCGCGGGCTTTCGTGCGGTCGCTCAGCACGAGCACGAGGGCGGCGGCGAGCATCGAGCCGGTGCCCGCGACGAGCAGGGCCACGCCCGCGGGGGAGGCGCCCGCCGAGTCGTCGGAGGCGATCAGCACGACGCCGACCACGGTGACGATCGCGAGGAAGAGGTTGTAGAAGCCCTGGTTGTAGGCGAGCGGCTTCGTGTGCTCGGCCTGGGCGTCGCTCGAGATGCCGAACGTGGCCCGGACCCGCGGGGTCGTCCACAGCACGGACTCCATGACGAAGATGTAGACGTGCAGCAGCGCGGCGAGGGCGCCGGCGATCAGGGCGATGAGCATGGGGCCGACTCTAGGGCCCCTCCCTCGTGGGCGGGGCTCCGTTCGCCTTCTGGCACCCGGTGTTACGGCCCCGTTTCGGCTGTGTGAAGAACGTATACGAAACGACCTGGGGGCCTGTGGAACGGCTCTATGGTTCCCCTGGATCCGCCCAGAGCCGGGGCGTCGGAGAGCACGCCGCCGACGGAGCCCGGGGGCGGACGACCGTCCGTCATCGCCCCCTCACCCAGGAGACCCGTGCCCTCGTCTGCCCCTCGGCCTGCCCCCAGGCCCTCCGCCGGTCGCGCCCCGTCGCGTCCGCTCGACCGCCTCTGGCGACGCGTCGCCGTCGCCACCACCCTCTGCGTCGCCGCCGGCACGCTCGCGTTCGGGGCCCCGGCCTCCGCCGCGCCTCCCACGGTCACGACCCTCGCCCAGGGCTCGGACTGGTCGGTCACGCCCGCCGCCGGCGGGTACGTCGTCACCAAGACCCTCGACGCCCCCGTCGAGCAGCGCAGCGCCGCCCCGACCCTGTGGGCCGACGGCGTCGAGCTCGGCGTCGCGACCGAGAGCCTCGACGGTCTCACCCTCACCGTCGTGACCACCCTGCCCGTCGCGGCCACCGCCTCCTCGGTGCAGGCGGGCTGGACGGGCGAGGGCGACCCGGCCCGCGCCCCCGGCGGCCAGGCCCAGCGGCGCCAGGCCGCGCCGACGCCCACCACCGACGCCGTGCCCGACGACGGCGTCGCCGACGCGCAGCGCCTGCTCGCGGCCGACCCCGCGACGCTCGGTGCCTACGGCACCGAGCGGCTCGACTACGACCTCGGCGACGAGGCGGAGGAGATCCGCGGCTTCGGGCGGCTCGGCGAGATGCGCGCGTCGGTCACGATGCCCGTCGGGGCGACCGGCGAGCGTCCGGTCGTGATGTTCCTGCACGGGCGCCACACCTCGTGCTCGGGCGGCACCCGCAACCCGCTCGCCTGGCCCTGCAGCCCCGACCAGGTCGACGTCGAGAGCTACCTGGGGTACCAGGACTCGGCCGACGTGCTCGCCAGCCAGGGCTACGCCGTCGTCTCGATCTCGGCCAACGCGATCAACGCCCTCGACGGCACGCTCTCCGACGACAACGGCGCGGTGGCCCGTGCCCAGCTGATCCTCGACCACCTCGCGCTGCTCGAGCAGGCGAACTCCGGTACGGCCGTCGGCCTCAGCCCCGCCCTCGCGGGGCGCCTCGACCTCGACCACGTCGGGCTGATGGGCCACTCGCGCGGCGGTGACGGCGCCGTGCGCGCCGCGCTGCTGAACGCCGAGCTGCCCGAGCCCTTCGGCATCGAGGCCGTGCTGCCGCTCGCGCCGACCGACTTCGGCCGCATGACGCTGCCCGACGTGCCGATGGCCGTCGTGCTGCCGTACTGCGACGGCGACGTGTCGAACCTGCAGGGCCAGCACTTCTTCGACGACTCGCGCCTCGCCTACGGCGACGACGTGCTGCGCTCGTCGGTGCTCGTGATGGGCACGAACCACAACTTCTACAACACGACGTGGACGCCGAGCAAGTACGCCTACTCGGCCAGCGACGACTGGGCCGCGCAGGACCGCCAGCAGGTCGACCCCGACTGCGGCTACGGCACGGCGCCCGCCCGCCTCGCCGACGACGAGCAGTACGACGTCGGCACCGCGTACCTCACGGGCTTCTTCCGCCTGACCATGGGCGGCGAGCAGCAGTTCCTGCCGATGTTCGACGGCTCCGACGAGGTGCCCGCCTCGGCCGGCCGCGCCGACGTGCGCGTCACCGCCTCGCAGCCCGCCTCGACCCGCCTCGACGTGCAGACGTTCGCCGTGCCCGACCCCGCCGTGCGCGTGGCCGGCGCCGGCACGTACGCCTGGTGCGCCAGCCTCGCCGGTCGCCCGGTGCCCGGCACGCAGCCCTACTGCGCCACCTCGCTGCTGTCGGCCCAGGTGCCCGACTTCACCCCGGCGAACTTCGCGCCGTCGGTGCCGACCACGCCGTCGCTGCGGTTCACCTGGACCGAGCCCGCGTCGGCGACCGCCGCCCCGGCCGAGCTGCGCGTCCCGATGCCCGGCGGCTCGACCGACGTCTCCGGCTACGAGCGGCTGTCGTTCCGTGTGAGCCCCGACGAGACCGTCGCGGCCCGCACCGACCTGGTCGTCACGCTCGTCGACGGGAAGGGCGGCTCGGCGAGCCTGCCCGCCTCGGAGTTCGGCGACGCCCTGCAGGTGCTGCCCGGCACGAAGGCGCCGCTCCGCAAGCTGCTGCTGCAGCAGCTGGAGATCCCGGTCGCGTCGTTCACCGGCGTCGACCTGGCCGACGTGCGCGAGGTGCGCTTCACGGCTCCCCGCGTCGCCGGCGGCGCGCTGCTCAGCGACCTGTCGTTCCTCGCGGCGCCGAGCGTCGGCACGGCCGCGATCTCGACCCGTCCGTTCGTCTCGGTGCCCGACGTGGCGATCGAGGAGGGCGACGGCCTCGGGTCGGTGGACGTCCCGGTGCTGCTCAGCCGCGCCTCCGACGCTCCGACCACCGCGTGGTTCAGCGCGATCGGCACGCCGAGCGGCAAGGTCGACGTCGCGATGCGGCCCCTGACCTTCGCCCCCGGCGAGACCTGCAAGGTGGTCACGGTGCCGACGACGGGCGACGACCTCTCGAGCCCGACGGCGACGACGCGGTTCCGCGCGACGATCTCGAACACGCAGGAGGGCTCGACCATCGGCGACAGCTTCGGCTGGGTGACGGTGCGTGAGGACGACGCGGTGGTGACGGTGCCGACGGCGACCGTGCCCGCGACGGTGCTGCCGATGGCCCCGGCCGTCGGGGTGCAGGGCGACGCGTGCGCCGAGGCGCAGGCCGAGGCCGGCACCCTCACGGTGTCGGACGACGTCGTGCAGCAGGGCCAGTCGCTGACGATCTCGGGCTCGGGCTTCCGGGTCGGCGAGGCCGTCGCGGTGACGATCGCCCCCGAGGCCGCCACGGCCCCCGGTGCGCCGACCGTCGCGGTGGTCGACGAGGGCGAGCCCCTCGTCGAGACCGTGATCGCCGACTCGGCCGGCTCCTTCGCGCTGGTCAGCACGATCGCGGCCGACGCCCCCGACGGGGTCCGCACGGTGAGCGCGCTCGGGGCGGGCTCCGGCCTGACCGCGACGGCGAGCTACCGCGTGGGTGCCGAGGCCGTCGTGCCGACGCCCGTCGACCCGGCTCCGGTCGACCCGGGCACGCCCGGTGCGCCGGCCCCGGGTGCGCCCGGTGCGGGTGCGGGTGCAGGAGGCGCGGTGCCGGTCGTGCCCGCGGCCTCCGGTGCCACGCCGATCACGGCCCGCCCGGGCTCCGGTGCCGGTGCCTCCGACCTCGCGTACACCGGCCCCGGCGTCGCGACCGGAGTCCTGGCGATGCTGGCGCTCGCCCTGCTCGGCCTCGGCTCGGCAGCGGTCGTCGCCCGGCGCCGTGGTCTCGAGCCCCTGACGGCGACGCAGGACGCCGCCGACGAGGCGGTGCGCGACCCGCGCTAGGTCGCAGCCGCCGACACGACGTGCCGCACGCCCCTCGGGGTGTGCGGCACGTCGTTCGTCGTGGGGGTCGCGCGGTCAGGACTCCCGCGACCGCTGCGTGCCGCAGGCGAGCGCGCCCGCCGGGACGTCGTCCATGTCGGTCGGCCCGACGTAGGCCGGCTGGAGGGGAGGCAGCGTCGTCACGGCGGCGCTGGCGCCGCCGACCGCCGAGACCTGACCGTCGAACGTCGGTGAGGTGGGGTCCGACCCGGTCGCGAAGACGACGAAGTAGCCGCCCTCCGTGCCCTGTGCGGTCTGCGCGTTCTCGACGAGGCCGGTCAGCGTCCACGTGCCGAGGTCGGTGTCGGGTCGGGCGCTGAGCCACGGCAGGACGGACTCGACCGTGCCGTTCGCGACGGACGCCTCGTGCAGCGACGTGTTCACGACGGCCAGGGTCGCGGCCGACGCGTCCTGGCACGNCCCGGCCCCCGCGTTCCCCGACGCACAGCCGGTCAGGAGCAGGCCCCCGACGACGGTCAGCACGGCGAGTGCGGCCGCCCCCTCGTTCTTCTTCGACATGCGGTCAGGCTAGGCCACTGTCGACATCAGGCGACGAGTTCGCGGGGGCGGACATCGTCGAGGCAGGGCCCGACGGCCGCCCCCGCCCTCAGGCCGAGTTGTGCCCGCCGGCCGACCACGACATGCCGCCGGCCTCGCCGCGCGGGCCCTCCTGCTGTCGCTCGGCGTCGGCCTGGGCGCGCAGGCCCGACTCGTGCTCCTCCGCGTCGAGCCGCGCGGCGAGGGCGCGCGACCGGCGCTCGCGGACGACGACGACAGCCGTGGCCGCGACGATGCCCAGGACGATGAGGGTGACGACGACCGTGGCGGTGTTCATCACGACACGCTAGCGACATCCCCGATGACCGCAAGGGGCCCCGTCGAGTCGGCACGACCTCGCTCGGCGCCGCCGGGCGCACGGAGGGCGCCCCGCACGGCTGTCGTGCGGGGCGCCCTCGGGGTGGTGGGCGGCTAGGAGCGGTGCTGCTCGCCGCTGCCGGGGACGGCTCCCTCNGGCGGCCGCGTCGGCCTCGACCGCCGCGTAGGAGGCGCTCAGCCCCTCGTCGGCGTCGTGCTCGACCCAGGCGAGGTCGTCCTTCGAGTGGTCGTACGCGGCGGGCACCAGCGCGAAGTCGTCGCCGAACTCCTCGAGGCCGTTGCGCACGCTGTGGCGCACGACACGCTCGGCGTACTGGTCGCGGAGGATGAGCGGATCGCGGCGGAGGTCCTTGAGGAACGCGATCATGATGAACGCCATGATGATGGCGAACGGCAGCGCCGCGATGATCGTCACGTTCTGCAGCGCGCTCAGCCCCGCGCCGTCCTCCCCGCCGGCGACGAGCAGCACCGCGGCGATCGCGCCGACGAGCACGCCCCAGGTCACGGTGACCCAGCGCGACGGCTCGGGGCGGCCCTGCTGCGACAGCGTGCCCATCACGAGCGACGCCGAGTCGGCGCCGGTGACGAAGAAGATCGCGACGAGGATCGCGGCGATGACCGTCGTGACGCCCGCCAGCGGGAGGCCGCCGAGCATGCCGAACAGCACCTCCTCGGGCGGGCTGCTGGGCAGCGGAGCGTCCTTCATGCGCTGGTCGATGGCGGTGACGCCGAAGATCGCGAACCAGATGAACGACACGATCGACGGCACGACCACGACGACGGAGACGAACTGGCGCAGCGTGCGGCCGCGCGAGATCTTGGCGATGAACATGCCGACGAAGGGGGACCACGAGATCCACCACGCCCAGTAGAAGATCGTCCAGCTCGACAGGAAGGCCTGGGCCTCCTCGCCCTGCGAGCCGGAGCGCCCGATCATCATCGGCAGGTCGCCGACGAACTGGGCGGCGACCGAGGGGATCACGTTGAGGATCAGCATCGACGGGCCGACGAAGAACACGAAGAGCGCCAGCAGGAGCGCCACGACCGTGTTGATGTTCGAGAGGGCCTGGATGCCGCGCGAGACCCCCGACACGGCGGAGATGATGAAGGCGATGGTCAGCACCGTGATGACGCCGACCAGCAGCGTGTTGCCGGCCTGGCCGATGCCGCTGATCAGCTCGACGCCGTGGCCGATCTGCAGGGCGCCGAGGCCGAGCGAGGCCGCCGTGCCGAAGAGCGTCACGATGATGGCGAAGATGTCGATGGTCTTGCCGAGGGGGCCCTGGGTGCGGCCCTCGCCCAGCAGCGACGCGAAGATCGACGAGATCAGCGGGGTACGGCCGCGGCGGTAGGCGCCGTAGGCGATCGCGCCGCCGATGAGGGCGTAGAACGACCACGCCTGCGGGCCCCAGTGGTACAGGACCTGCGTGAGGGCCGTGTGCATCGCCTCCACCGTCTCGGCCTCGTCGGTGCCGGGGGGAGGCGTCTCGAAGAAGGTCAGCGGCTCGGCCGCGCCCCAGAACACGAGGCCGATGCCCATGCCGGCGGCGAAGAGCATCGAGATCCAGGAGAACATCGAGAACTCGGGTGCCTCGTCGTCACGCCCGAGGCGGATGCGCCCGAAGCGGCCGAACCCGACCCAGAGCATGAAGACCATGATCACGGTCGCGATCGACGTGAAGAACCAGCCGGTGTACTCGATCACCCAGGCGAGGACGGCCGAGGCGGTGGAGGCGAGGCTCCCGCCGCCGAGGACGCCCCACGCCAGGAAGGCGACCGCGAAGAGGATGGCGACGCCGAAGACGGTGCGGTCGGTGCGGAACACGCGGCCGGTCTGCTCGACGCCGAGGCCCGGGATCAGGGCGGGGTGCACCCCGCTCGGCGGCGGCTCGGTGAAGTCGCGGACGAGGCGTCGCGCGCCTCCGGCGGTGCGGTCGTGGCGGTGGTCGCCGGGCGGATCGGTAGGTCGGGGGGCCTGCTGGTTTCCTGACATGAGGAGCAATTCTCTGACTTTTGGGGCAGAAGGACCAATCGAGGCGTCGGGGACGCCCCTCGGGCGACGACCTCGACGGGGCTCACGCCCCCTTCCGGGCACCAGCCGCGACGGTGGCCACCGCACAGGCCGACGGCCACGTCACGGGGCTCCCGTGACGTGGCCGTCGGCTCTGCCCGGCCCGGGTCAGCGGGGCCGGACCGTGATCGAGTCGATCTCCGCGAAGCCGCTGCCGCCGGCGTAGTTCGGCGAGCCCTTCGCGAGCCTGATGACGTTGTAGCCGGCCTTCAGGGTGAGGGGGGCGGCGGCGGAGTCGGCGAACCGGCCCCATCCGCCCGTGGTCGGGTACGAGACCGTCGAGAACGCGCCCCCGTTGTAGGCGAGGCCCTGGGTGGACGTGGCCGCGCCTCCGTTGGCGTACCGGGTCGTCAGCGAGTAGGCGCCCGCGGTCGGCACCTCGACGACGAAGTCGACGAAGCTGTTCGAGCGGCCGTCGCCCAGGCCGTCGATGCGACCGACGTAGCCGCCGTTCGAGGCCGTGGCCGACGACAGGCGCTGCGCGTTCACGACCGTGGCGTTCTCGGCCTCGTACACCTGCTGGTACGACGTCGTCGGCCCGGCGGCCGGCGTGACGACGACCTGGTAGGCGCCCAGGTAGTCCTGGTTCGTGATCGGCACCGTGACGGCTCCGTTCACGACGGTCGCCGTCGTCCGCGAGATCCAGGTCGGGGCGGCGACGTTCGTCATGCGGCCCGAGCGCGGCGTGTAGTTCACGGTGACCTCGACCTGCGAGCCGAACGAGGCGAGCCCCTTCACCTGGACGGCGTTGTCGCCGAAGGTGCCGCCCAGGGCGACGTTGACGATCTTGCGGGTCGAGTCGTACGACGCGAAGCCGTCGAGGTCGCCCGAGGGCGTGACGGCGAGCATGTTCCCGGCCATCTCGCCGTACCACTTGTAGAGCCAGTACGAGCCGGTGGGGGCGCCGTTCCAGACGAGCCCGCCGACGGTGCCCGACTCGTACCAGTACGCCCGCTCGGCGTCGTTGATGCCGGTGCGCTCGAACTGGGCGATGTAGTGCGCCGCGACGCTGGGGGTGTCGACCTGCGACGGCGAGCCGTACTCGTTGATCGAGATGGGGCGCGGGCTGATGCCGAGCGAGCGCTCGATGGCCCGGTAGTCGGCGACGTGCTCGTCGACCGTGTTGTAGGTCTCGTCCTCCAGCTCGTGCCAGACCACGACGTCGGGCAGCGTGCCGTCGGCCTTGGCCCGGGCCATGAAGTCGCGCATCAGGTCGGGGTAGTAGCGGCTGTAGCTCGGGCCGACGATGGGCGTCGTCGTGTCCTGCAGCTTCACCTGGCGGTAGGTGCGGGTCCAGCCGTCGAGGAAGGGGCCGGCCTTCGCGGTGTCCCAGGTGCCGTCGGGCTCGTTCCAGAGCTCCCAGCCGTTGATGTTCGTCGTGCCGGTGGCGTCGACGCGCGCCTTCACCATCGTGTCGATCTTCTGGGTCCAGTCGGCCCAGCTGATCCAGCGGTACGGGAAGTCCGGGTACACGTCGGGCATGCGGGCGTACGACTGCGCGCCGTCGCGCGTGAACGCCGGCGCCGTCACGAGGACGTCGCCGGAGGGGACGGTGGCTCCGTTGCCGAGCTGCTGGACCCCGGGCGCCGGCTGGGTGTGCTGCTTGAGCCGCAGCGGGGTCAGCAGGCCCGGCGCCGGCTCCGTGGTGCTCGAGACGGCGTACAGGCCGCCGGCCCCGACGTGGGTGACCGGCCGGATGCTGCTCGACGCGTCGACGACGAGCGTGTTCCCGGCGGCGCTGGCCGTCGCGCCCGGGGTGACGAGCGCCGCGACGACGGCTGCGCTCAGGCCGAGGGCCAGGACGGCCCCCATGGTCTTCTTGGTCTTTCTCATCCTGTGCTCCTTCGCGTGGACGAGCGGCGCCGCGTGGGACGGCATTGTCCGAAACCGCTTTCGCTGAGACTGACAGAGGCCTGCGGATTAAGCAAGAAGGTGCCCTGAAGTGGTTTCGAGGACGCGAGGTTACAGATCGCCCGGCCGTAGCTCGGGCGAGCTCGCCCTCGGACGAGGGCGAGCGAGTTCGCCCTCGGTCGACGACGAGGGCCACGGCGCAGGCGCGGGCTCAGCGCCTCACGTCGGGCGTCACGCCCCGGCGTCGGTGCGCGGGATCGTCGACGCCCGCGCCTGCACGCGCACCGGCTGTGGGAACACGCCGGCGGAGACGGTCCCCTCGATGATGTCGACCAGGTGCTGCGCCGCGGTGCGCCCGAGCACCTCGAGCTCCATGTCGACGCTCGTCAGCGGGGGGCGGGACTCCCGCACGAGGAGGTCCCAGTTGTCGAAGCCGACGACCGCGACGTCGTCGGGCACCCGCAGGCCCTCGTCGCGGAGCGTGTCGAGCACGCCCCGGGCGATGTGGTCGCTGCCCGCGACGACGGCGTCGAGGGGGTCGCTGCCGCGCACGAGCAGGCGCGCGCAGTCGCGGCCCCAGGCTTCGCCCCACTGTCCGTAGAGCGAGTCGCCGCCGACGAGGCCGAGCCCGGCCGCGCGCAGGGCCCCGGCGACCCCGGCGGCGCGGTCGCGGGCGGCGGCGTACGACGCCTCGCCGTTGACGAGGGCGATGTGCCGGCGGCCCAGGCCGAGCAGGTGCTCGGCCGCGGCGGTGCCGGCCTGGACGTTGTCGGGCGTGAACGACACGTCGCCGTCGCCGGTCGAGGGCGCGTACACGTAGACCACCGGCACGTCGGCGGGCACGGCGGCGGGCGGCCGCGGGTTCGTCGTCCGGCCGACGATGAGGAGGCCGTCGACCCGTCGGGTCAGGAGGGAGTCGATCTGCAGCTGCTCGCGGAGGGCGTCGTCGCGGGCGTCGGCCAGCAGCACGGAGAGCGAGCCGGAGCCGAAGGCGTCCTCCGCCCCGAGGAGGATCGGCAGCACGAAGCGGTTGTCGAGGTCGCTCGTCACCATGCCGATGGTGCCGGTGCGAGCCGAGTTGAGGGCCCTCGCGAAGAAGTTCGGGGTGAACGAGAGGGCCGCCGCGGCCTCCTCGACCTTGAGCCGCGTGCCGGCCGCGACCTGGGCCCGGCCGTTCAGGGCCTTCGACGCCGTGGCCACCGAGACCCCCGCGACCCGCGCCACGTCGGCGAGGGTGACCGTCGTCGACCCTGCCCTGTCCCCTGTCGTGGCCATGTACCGAAATTAGTTCATGTCTGTGTTGACAAGCAAGCCGAGCAGGCATAGCTTCATCCCCGAAACCAGTTTCGGTGTCCACCCCGCACCGGAGCCGACACCCCCTACTTTCTCGACGGTGAGATGCGCGGACCGCGCGGCCTCTCTGCGAGATCCCTGCAGCACCAGAGAGGATCACCGTGAACACGAACACTCGCAAGGCCGCCATCGTCACCGTCGTCGGGCTCGCCACCGCGGCCGCGCTCACCGGCTGCGCCGGCGGATCGGGCGGAGGCTCGTCCGACGCCGCGTCCGGCACCTACACCTTCTGGGACCCGTACCCCCAGTTCGACGACTCCAGCGACTGGGCCAAACTCGTCAGCTCGTGCGGCACCGACGCGGGCGTCACGATCGAGCGCACGGGCTACGACACCTCCGACCTGACGAGCAAGGCGCTCCTCGCCGGCCAGCAGGGCAACAGCCCCGACCTGCTGCTCGTCGACAACCCCGTCGTCTCCACGCTCGCCGAGGCAGGCCTGCTCACCGACACCGACGAGACCGGCGCCGACACCTCCGCCGTCGAGGCGAACCTGCTCGCCGCCGGCCAGCTCGACGGGAAGACCTACGGCGTCCCGATCGGCGCCAACACGCTCGCTCTCTACTACAACAAGAGCGTCCTCGACGCCGCCGGCGTCGACCCGGCCTCGATCACCGACTGGGACAGCCTGACCACCGCCCTCGAGGCGGTCACCGCGGCGGGGAAGAAGGGCATCACCTTCTCGGCCATCGGCACCGAGGAGGGCAGCTTCCAGTTCCTGCCCTGGTTCTGGGGCTCGGGCGCCGACCTGACCACGCTCGACTCCGACGACGGGCAGTCGGCCCTCGCCCTGTGGACCGACTGGGTCGACGCCGGCTACGCCCCCAACTCGGTGATCGGCAACACGCAGACGACCAGCTGGCAGGAGTTCCTCACCGGCGACTACGCCTTCGGCGAGAACGGCACCTGGCAGCTGGCCGGGGTCAAGGAGTCGGGCATCGACTACGGCATCATCTCCATCCCCTCGAAGGACGGCGGCGCCGCCCCGGCCCCGACCGGCGGCGAGTTCCTGACGGTGCCCGTGCAGTCCGACGACGCACGCTACGCGGTCTCCGAGAAGATCCAGGCCTGCCTGACGAGCACCGACAACCTCGTCGCGACCGACACGACGCTCTCGTACGTCGCCCCGACGACGGAGGCGCAGGAGGCGCAGGTCGCCGCCGACCCCGACCTCCAGCCCTGGGTCGACGCGGTCGCCGACGCGAAGGGCCGCACCAGCGACGACCTCGGCACGGACTACCCGAAGATCTCGGAGCAGCTCTGGAAGGCCGTGCAGAACAGCCTGAGCGGGTCGTCGACCCCGGAGGAGGCCCTGCAGGAGGCGCAGCAGGCCGCCGAGTCCGCCACGAAGTAGCGAGGCCCCGGCCTGGCCACCCGGCCGGGGCGCGCACGGCGCCCCGGCCCCCGCGGCACCCCCGCACCGTCCCCCGACGAGGAGCAGCAGCAGATGACCACCGACACCGTCCCCCGCCCGGAGGCGACCCGAGCAGCACGGCCGGCCTCCCCGCCGGCCCCCGGCGCCCCGCCGGACCCCTCCGCGGCGCGCCGCCGTCGACGCGTCGAGCCGGGCCAGGCCGCGGCCTGGGCGTTCCTCGCCCCCGTGGTCGCCTACCTCGCCGTCTTCTACGTCTACCCGCTGCTGCGGAACGTCGACCTCTCCGTGCGGGACTACACGGTGCGGTCGTTCATCGACGGCACCGCGCCCTTCATCGGGCTGCAGAACTTCGTCGAGGTCTTCCAGAGCCCCACCTTCGGCCCCGCCCTCGTCAACACCCTCCTCTTCACGTCGATCTCGATCGCGTTCCAGTTCTCGATCGGCATGGCCCTCGCGGTCTTCTTCTTCCAGAAGTTCCCGCTCTCGTCGACGCTCCGGGCGCTCTTCCTCGTGCCGTGGCTGCTGCCGCTCATCGTCAGCGCCTCGACCTGGTCGTGGATGCTCAACAGCGAGAGCGGCGTGGTCAACTCGGTCATCCGTGCCGTCGGCGGCGAGCAGGTCAACTGGCTGACCTCGCCGCAGTGGGCGCTGACGAGCGTGATCATCGCCAACATCTGGATCGGCATCCCGTTCAACCTCGTCATCCTCTACAGCGGGCTGCAGAACATCTCCGCGGACGTCTACGAGGCCGCCTCGCTCGACGGCGCGAACGCGTGGCAGGCGTTCTGGCGCATCACCTTCCCGCTGCTCGGGCCGGTCTCGGCGATCACGATCCTGCTCGGCCTCGTCTACACGCTGAAGGTCTTCGACATCATCTGGATCATGTCGCGCGGCGGGCCGGGCGACGCCTCGACCACGTTCGCCATCTGGTCGTACCAGCTCGGCTTCGGCTCGACGCTGCCCACCTTCGGGCCCGCGGCTGCCGTGGGCAACCTCCTCATCGTCATGGCCCTCATCTGTGGCCTCGTCTACCTGCGCGTGCAGAGGAAGCAGGCGAACTCGTGACCGCCGTCACCACCACCCGGCCCACCGGGGCAGCGAGCCCGCCCAGCGACGCACGCCGCGCCTCCTCGAGGCGCCTCGGCCGGCGCAGCCTCGGCACCACCGTCGTCGGCGTCGCGCTGACCGCCGTGATGCTGTTCCCGATCTACTGGATGATCAACGTCTCGCTGACGCCGACGGCGCAGATGCGTCAGAGCCCGCCGTCGTGGTTCCCGGCGCAGCCGACCCTCGACGGCTACCGCGCCGTCGTCAGCGAGCAGCTGCCGTACCTCGGCACGAGCCTGCTCGTCGGGCTCGGCACCGTCGTGGTGACGATCGCGCTGTCGGCCCCCGCGGCCTACTCGCTCGCCAAGCTGCGGCCCGTCGGCGGCGGAGCCCTGAGCTTCGTGATGATCGTCGCGCAGATGATCCCGCAGGTGATCATGGCGATGGGCTTCTACGCCATCTACCTCAACCTCGGGATCCTCAACGAGTGGTGGGGCCTCGTCATCGCCGACTCGACCCTCGCGGTGCCCTTCGGCGTGCTGATCTTCACCGCGTTCATGCAGGGCATCCCCGACGAGCTCCTCTCGGCCGCGAAGCTCGACGGGGCCGGCACCTGGCGCACCTTCGTCTCGATCGTGCTGCCGGTCAGCCGCAACTCGGCCGTGACCGTCGGTCTCTTCGCGTTCCTCTGGGCCTGGTCGGACTTCGTCTTCTCGTCGACCCTCAACAGCGGCGGCGACGCGCAGACCATCACCCTCGGCATCTACCGCTACATCGGCAACAACAACCAGGAGTGGAACTCGATCATGGCGACCGCGGTCGTCGCCTCGATCCCCGCGACGGTGCTGCTGGTCGTCGCCCAGCGCTACGTCGCCGCCGGCGTCACCGCCGGCGCCGTCAAGGACTGACCGTGACCACCCGGCCCCTCGCCGCGCAGCCCGTCGCCGTACCCCCCGAGACCAGGAGCACCACCGTGACCACCACCTCCCCCCGCCCCACCACGCTCGCGGGCGACCGGCGCCGGTTCGCCGGGCCCGTCGACCCCCGCACGTCGACGCTGACCCCCCTCGACGCGACCCAGGTGCGCCTGACCGGCGGGTTCTGGGCCGAGAAGCAGCAGCTCAACGCCGACGTCGTGCTGCGGCACTGTGAGGACTGGATGGAGCGCATCGGCTGGATCCGCAACTTCGACCTCGCCGCCGCGGGCCGTGACCAGGTCGACGTGGAGTGGCAGCACTCCGGCATCGAGTTCGTCGACAGCGAGGTCTACAAGCTGCTCGAGGGCATGGCGTGGGAGCTCGGCCGTCAGCACGACCCCGACCTGCAGCGCCGCTACGACGACCTCGTCGAGCGCGTCTCGGGCGCGCAGGACGACGACGGCTACCTGCACACCAGCTTCGGCCGCCCCTGGCAGCGCGCCCGGTGGAGCGACCTCGAGTGGGGCCACGAGCTGTACTCCATGGGCCACCTCCTGCAGGCCGTCGTCGCCGCGGAGCGGACGGGCACCGGCCCCCGCCTCGTCGAGGTCGGTCGCCGTCTGGCCGAGCACCTGTGGCGTGAGTTCGGGCCGGAGGGGCGGGTCGCGATCTGCGGTCACCCCGAGATCGAGGTGGCCCTGGCCGAGCTCGGTCGCGCGCTCGACGAGCCCCGCTGGGTCGAGCTCGCCCGGCTCTTCGTCGACCGTCGCGGCCGGGGCCTGCTCGCCGAGATCGAGTACGGCGCCGAGTACTTCCAGGACGACCGGCCCGTGCGCGAGGCCGACGTGCTGCGCGGCCACGCCGTGCGTGCGCTGTACCTCGCGGCGGGAGCCCTCGACGTCGCCGTCGAGACCCGCGACGACGAGCTGGCCGACGCCGTCCGCCGACAGTGGGAGGCGACGGTCGCGCACCGCACGTACGTGACGGGCGGCATGGGTTCCCACCACCAGGACGAGGCGTTCGGCGCCGATCACGAGCTTCCGCCCGACCGCGCGTACTCGGAGACCTGCGCGGGCATCGCCTCCACGATGCTGTCGTGGCGGCTGCTGCTGGCCGACGGGGACGCCCGGTACGCCGACCTGATCGAGCGCACGCTGCTGAACGTCGTCCTGGCGTCGCCCCGCGAGGACGGGCGCGCCTTCTTCTACACGAACACGCTGCACCAGCGCACCGAGGGCACCGCTCCCGACGAGCTCGAGGTCAACGCCCGCGCGTTGTCGAGCCTCCGAGCGCCGTGGTTCGAGGTGTCGTGCTGCCCGACGAACGTCGCCCGCACCCTGGCGAGCGTGGAGCAGTACTTCGCGACCCGCACCGACGACGGCGTGCAGCTGCACCAGTACGGCAGCTACGACGTCGACGTCGAGCTGCCCGACGGCACGGCCGTCGCCCTCTCGGTCGCGAGCGGGTACCCGTTCGACGGCCGTGTCGAGGTGACCTGGCGGGAGGCCACCGACCGCGAGGTCGAGCTGACGCTCCGGGTGCCCTCGTGGACGGAGGGCGCGGCCGTCACGCTGGTCGCGCCCGACGGCGAGGTCAGTCGGCACGCGAGCTCGACGGTGGTCGTGCGGCAGGCGTTCGCGGCGGGCGACGTGGTCGTCCTCGACCTGCCGACCCGCGCCTCCTGGGTGCACCCCGACCCGCGGATCGACGCGGTGCGCGGCCAGGTGGCCGTGCAGCGGGGGCCCCTGGTGCTGGCGCTCGAGTCGGTCGACCTGCCCTCGGGGAGCGTCGCCGACGTCCTCGTCGACACCCGGGTCGCCCCCGTCACGACGCCGACCGGCGCCCGGGTGGCGCTGACCCGCAGCTGGACCCGGCCGGCGCCCTGGCCGTACGGCCAGTCCGTCGCGGCGACGGTCGAGCAGCTCGGCCGCGTCGACCTCGTGCCCTACGCCTCGTGGGGCAACCGCGGGCCGTCGACGATGCGCGTGTGGCTGCCGGTGGGGGAGGGGCGGGGCTGAGGCCGGGTCGGGGCCGCGCCGTGTCGACGCGGCCCCGGGTGGGTCACTCGCTGACGCTGTCGCTCTCGCCGGCGAGCTCGCCGCCGTCGATGACGAACTCCGCTCCGGTCTGGAAGCTCGACTCGTCGCTGGCGAGGTAGACGACGAGGTTCGACACCTCGGCCGGCTCGCCGATGCGGTGCAGGGCGCCGAGCTGGTCGCCGAGCTCGAGGCCGTCGGTCATCGGCGTGCGGATGACGCCCGGGTGCACCGAGTTCGAGCGCACGTTCTCCGCACCGAGCTCGAGCGCGACCGACTTCGTCAGGCCACGGATCGCGAACTTCGACGCGACGTAGCCGTGCAGCGCCGTGGTGCCCTGCAGGCCCGCCGTCGACGAGATGTTGACGATCGAGGAGGGTGCCGACGCCACGAGTGCGTCGCGGGCGGCCGTGATGCCGAGGAAGGCCCCCGTCACGTTGATGCTCAGGATGAGGTTCCACTGGTCGAGCGTGTACGTGCCGAGTCGGCCGAAGTTGACGATGCCCGCGTTGTTGACGAGCACGTTCAGCCCGCCGAACTCGTCGACGGCCGTCGACACCGCCGCGGCCCAGTCCGCCTCCGAGGTGACGTCGAGGTGGACGTAGCGGGCCGCGTCGCCCAGCTCCTCCGCGAGGGCTCGGCCCTCGTCGTCGAGCAGGTCGCCCACGACGACCCTGCCCCCCTCTGCCACGATCGCTCGGGCGTGCGAGGCGCCCATGCCCCGCGCGCCTCCGCTGATGAGGGCGATCTTGTCTGTCAGTCGTTCCATGTCGTGGCTCCCTTGCCGTCGATGTAGGTCCTGCACGTCACGACGACCGCCGCAGTTGCGCGACGCGTGTCGTCGTCTGCTCGAGAGTACGCCGACGGTCGTCGTCCGGGCCGTGCCTGGTCCGCGTCGTCGGCCAGGGCCCGTCAGCGAGCGTCCGGCAGGGCGGTGCCGTCGTCGACGTCGAGGCGGACCCTCCACCCGGCGACGCCGCTCTGCCCGGCGAGGTCGAGGGCGTCGGGCCCCGCTGACCGCAGGATGAAGCCTGGCCCGAACGGTCGAGAGGCGTCGTTCTCGTCCGAGAGAGCGACCGAGACCGCGACCGCTGCCCCGGCCTCGTCCTCGGCCTCGCCGTGGCCGGGGAGGCGCTCGACGGCGACGCTGGTCGACTCGCCGACGACGTTCGTCCACGGGCCCCCGGGGTCCGGTCGGTGGGAGCGCTGTCGGACGGCGTCGACGGAGAGGATCCGCCCGGCCACGGCGACCCGGGGCGCATCGTCCCCGCCGTGGTGTGTCTCGGCGAAGTCGACGCCGGCCGCCTCCTCCGGGCCGTACGACGCCTCGATCCACTCGCGGCCCCAGGTCAGCTCCCACGTCACCTCGTCGCCGATGCCGGCCGCCGTGCCGCAGCAGCCCTGCTCCCAGCTCGAGACGAACACTCCGATGCGCATCCGCCCAGCGAAGCACGCCGACGAGCCGCACGGGTCGGCCCCGGCCCTTGAGCTCCCTCCATGTCCACAGGTCCCGCCGTCCACAGGCGGAGCCGTGTCGTCTCCGTCCGCCCCTGGAGGTGGGTCAGCCTGGAGCCATGCCGTTCCTCGACCTCGCCGCCTGGCCGCCGGGCGCCGCCGCCGTGTTCCTCGCGGCCTGCGTCTCCGCGGTCGTCTCCGTCGTCAGCGTCGGGGCGACCGTGGCCGACGCTCGCCGGTCACGACGCCGCCTCGACGCCGCGACCGTGCGTGAGCAGTGGTGGACGAGGTGGTCGTGGACCCTGGAGAGGTGCCTGGGGCCGGACGCTGACGATCGGCGGACCGGGGTCGCCATGATGCGGGTGCTGCTTGCGCTGCCCTGGGCGACGAGTGAGGATGATGACATCGCAGCCGTGATCTCATCAGAGATCGAGCACGCCGACCGCGACCACGGAGACGGAGGAAGGCCATGACCTGGGATCGTCACGACCACCCGGAGACGATCGAGATGGCTCGTGCCATCCTCGCGTCGGTGGATGAGCGACGGGCGCGCGACGCCGCGCAGAAGGCGACCCTCCGGGGCCGCCTCGGCCGCTGGCTGCTCCGCTCCGAGCAGCGCTCCCGTGCGGGCTCGCGCTCCGTCGACCCCTGGCCGGCCCGGGGGCCCGCCCGCCGCTAGGCGCCCTTCGCGGGCGTGCCGTCGGGCAGGGCCGGCCCCTCGACCGCCGCCCGCCACCGCCCCGAGGCGACGTGCTTCACCATGACGTTCACCGTCGCCGCCGTCGGCACGGCGAACAGCGCGCCGGGGATGCCCGCGACGAGCGACCCGGTCGCCACCGCGAAGACGACGGCGAGCGGGTGCACCCGCACCGCGCCTCCCATGACCAGCGGCTGCAGCACGTGCGCCTCGAGCAGGTGCACGAGCAGCACCCCGCCGAGCATCACGAGCGCCTGCACCGGGCCCGCGACGACGAGCGCGAGCAGCACGGCGAGGGCCCCGGTCACGATCGCGCCGATGACGGGGATGAACGACGCGAGGAAGACGAGGATGGCGATCGGGATGGCCAGCGGCAGCCCGAGGAAGGCCGCGAACAGCCCGATGCCCACCGCGTTGGCCGCGGCCACGACCACCTGCACCCGCACGAACGACGCGAGCGTCTGCCACCCGGCGAGCCCTGCGCCGTCGACGGCCGGCCGCGCCGCGCGCGGGAAGAGCGCCACGACCCAGTGCCACACGCCGCGGCCGTCGATCAGCAGGAAGATCGTCGCGAACAGCGTCAGCAGCCCGCCCGCGAGCACGTGCCCGGCCGCGGAGCCGATGGCCGCGACCCCGCTCAGGATCTGCTGGCTCGCGTCCTGCAGGGCCTGCCCGGCCTGGCCGACGTACTGGTCGAACTCCCGGTCGGTGAGCTGCAGCGGCGAGGTGCGGAGGAACTCCCGCAGCGCGTCGTACGACGCCACCCCCTTCGCCGTCAGGTCGTCCGCGCCGGCCCGGACCTGCGTGACGACGAGCACGAGCAGCCCGCCGACCACGACGACGAGGCCGAGAAGCGCGATGACGATCGCGAGCCAGTGGGGGAGGCGGCGGCGCGTGAGCAGGCGCACGACAGGCTGCAGCAGGGCGCAGATGAGGATCGCGATGAGCAGCGGCACCACGATCTCCTCGAGGGTCGCGATCAGCCAGCCCGCGACCGCGAGGCACCCGGCGACGACGAGCAGCCGCCAGCCCCAGGCCCCCGCGAGCTGCATCGCGGGCGGGACGGCCGAGGCGGCCGGGGGCGAGGGGGCAGGCGGCGCGACCGCGCCCGCGGAGGCGACCGCCGCCTCCGGCGCGACCGTCGCGGAAGGAGCCCGGGGAGGCGCGACCGACACGTCGAGGTCGGCGGAGCCCGTCGAGGTGGCCGCGTCGTCGTCCGCGCGCCCGCGGTGCCAGGGAAGGTGCATGTCGTGCAGTCTCTTGGCGGGATCCGATGGAACGGCTGTGAGTCCGCAGACCCGCGCGTGCACGCGCGCTGAACGGCCAGGCCGCGAGGTGCCGTGACGCCTGCCGTAGCATCGTCCCGGTCCGCGGCGCTCGCCGCGGCGGAGCCGTCACGGGCGAGGCGAGGAGGCGCGACATGACCCAGCGGGTCACCATCGTCGAGGTCGCCGCCCGCGCCGGCGTCGCGATCAGCTCGGTGTCGAGCGCGCTCAACGACCGGCCCGGGGTCTCCGACCAGACCCGGGCGCGCATCAAGCAGGCCGCCGCCGACCTCGGCTTCGTGCCGAACGTGCGCGGCCGCTCGCTCAGCTCCGGCCGCGCCTTCACCGTCGGCCTCGTCGTGCACCGCGACCCGTTCGTCCTCGAGAGCGACCCGTTCTTCGGCAGCTTCATCGGCGGCCTCGAGTCGGTGCTCGACCCCCGCGGCTGGGCGCTCATCCTGCAGATGGGCTCCGCGGCCGACGAGACCCTCGACCGCTACCGCCGCCTCGCCGCCGGGCGGCGCGTCGACGGGGTGTTCCTCAACGAGCTCGTCGTCGACGACCCGCGCGTGCCGCTCGTGCAGCAGCTCGGCCTGCCCGCCGTCGGCGTCAACCCCGCCCCCGGCTTCCCCCTGCCGGCGGTCCGGCAGGACGTCGCGGCGGGCGTGCGCGAGCTCGTCGACCACCTCGTCGGGCTGGGGCACCGCCGCTTCGCGCACGTCGCCGGGCCCGCCCGCTTCGTGCACGCCGTCCACCGCGTCGAGGCCTGGCAGGAGTCGCTGGTCGCCGTCGGTAACGACCCGGGCGTCGTCGTCGAGGCCGACTTCACCTACGACGGCGGGCGTCGGGCCGCGGCCGACTTGCTGTCGCGCCCGGAGCGGCCCACCGCGGTCTTCTGCGCGAACGACCTGGCCGCCATCGGCTTCATGGCCGAGGCCGACCGGCTCGGCGTCCGCGTGCCCGACGACGTCAGCGTCGCCGGGTTCGACGGCATCGAGCTCGGCTCGTACGTGCGCCCCGCGCTGACGACCCTCACGACGACGCCTCGGCTGATCGGGGCCGAGGCCGCCCGGCTGCTGCTCGCGGCCGTCGAGGGCCAGGCCGGGCCCGACGCCTCGGTGGCGCCGGCCCGCCTGCTCGTCCGCGACTCCACCGCCCCCGCCGCGCGCTGAGCCCGGCGCCTCGTCGGCCGAGCCCCTTCCGCTCGGTGCCCGGCCGTGTTAGCTTCCTGTCTACCGAAACGTTTCGGTAACCATCAGCCACGCCAGCCAGACCGCCACGACGACGAAGTCGGAGCCCCATGACCCCCGCCAGCAGCAACACCAGCACCGACGCAGCCCGTCGCCTCGAGCCGCTCACGCCCGACGCCCTCCGCGCCGTGCTCGACGACGCGCTGGTGCACGAGAACGAGCAGACCGGCGCCCTCGCGCAGCTGACCTTCTCCGGCCCGGCCGCCTACGGCCCCGACCGCCCCGACTGGGCCGTCGGCCCGTTCGAGCCCGACCCCGCCCTGACCTTCACGCTCGAAGGCCAGTGGAGCGACCCCGACGGCATCGGCTGGACGAGCTCGTCGCTCTACAACCCCTCGATGGTCGAGCACGACGGCACGCTGCACCTCTTCTACCGGGCGTCGCCCGTCAAGGAGAGCCTCGGCAGCCGCATCGGCCACGCGACCCTCGACCTCACGGCCCCGGGCGCCTCGTGGGTCGACGACCCGGCCAACCCGGTCGTCCGCCCGACCGACGACCTCGAGCTGCTCGGCACCGAGGATCCGAAGGTGTACCGCGCCGAGGGCCGCTGGTGGCTGTTCTACAACGGCGTCCACCCGATCACCGAGGAGGCGCGGGCCGCGTTCCCGAGCACGGGCTACCCCGTCGGGGCGGTCGGCTGCGAGATGATGCTCGCCGTCAGCGACGACCTCGTGACCTGGCAGCGCCTCGGCCCGATCGCCCCGCCCGAGCAGACGCGGCTCTGGGCGAAGGGCGCCGTGGTGCCCCGCGACGAGCACGGCGAGGCCGTCCGCCTCGGCGGCGAGTACCTGATGTTCGTCAGTGAGGGCTTCGACGGCGTGCTGCACGTCGGCCGCTCCGACGACATGCGCACCTGGGCCTTCGAGCCGGTCGACTACCTCGACCTGTCGAGCGTCGGCGGCCACCTGCACGAGGTCGCCGCGGCGATCGTCACCGGCGACGGGCACCTCGTGCTCGACGTCTTCCACGACGTGGACGGACGTTTCGCCGCGAGCCAGGCCCTCTACGACGTCGCTCGCCCGTTCGAGCAGCTCGCCCTCACGCCGGGCGGCTCGCTCAGCTGGGGCGGGCTCAGCCGGGTCGACGGCCGCTGGACCTTCGCACAGGGCTGGGACGCGCCTCCCGGCCGCCGCGAGCTCTACGTCTACCGCGAGGCCGCGGGCCCGACCCGCGCCTCCTGACCCCCGCCCGCGCCGGCTCGCCGGTGGCGGCACCCCCTCACAGCGCACCACCCGATCAAGGAGAACACCGTGCAACGACGCACCACACTCATCGGCGCCACCGTCCTGCTCGCCGGCCTCGGCCTGACCGCCTGCTCCGGCGGCGGGGGAGGCGGCGGCGACGCCCTCACCGCGAAGGGCCCGATCACGATCTGGTACTCGAACAACGAGTCGGAGGTCGCCTGGGGCAAGGCCGCCGTCGAGGCCTGGAACGCCGACCACCCCGACGAGCAGGTGAAGGGGCAGGAGATCCCGGCCGGCAAGTCGAGCGAAGAGGTCATCGGCGCCGCCATCACGGCCGGCAACGCACCCTGCCTCGTCTACAACACGGCCCCCAGCGCCGTCGGCCAGTTCCAGAAGCAGGGCGGGCTCGTCGACCTGTCGAGCTTCGACGACGGCGCCGACTACGTCGAGGAGCGCAGCGGCGACCTCGCCGAGCAGTACCAGGACGCCGACGGGAAGTACTACCAGCTGCCCTGGAAGTCGAACCCCGTGATGATCTTCTACAACAAGGACCTCTTCACGCAGGCCGGCCTCGACGCCGAGGCCCCCGCGCTCTCGACCTACGACGACTTCCTGGCCACGAGCAAGACGCTCGTCGACGCGGGAGTCTCCGACTACGCGATCCACCCGGCGCCGACCAGCGAGTTCTTCCAGACGCAGTTCGACTTCATGCCGCTCTACGCCGCGGCGACCGGCGGCACCGGCCTCGTCGAGGACGGGAAGGCCACCTTCGCTGACGACGAGGGCGAGACCGTCGCCGGGTTCTGGCGCGACCTCTACGACCAGGGCCTCGCCGGCCAGGAGCAGTACACCGGCGACTCGTTCGCCGACGGCGAGGCGGCGATGTCGATCGTCGGGCCGTGGGCCGTGAACGTCTACTCCGACGTGAACTGGGGCGCCGTGCCCGTGCCGACCGAGGACGGCACGCCCGCCGACGAGACGTACACCTTCAGCGACGCGAAGAACGTCGGCATGTACACGGCGTGCGAGAACCAGGGCACCGCGTGGGAGTTCCTGAAGTTCTCCACGAGCGAGGAGCAGGACCGCGCGCTGCTCGAGACGACCGGCCAGATGCCGATCCGCACCGACCTCGCGACGACGTACGCCGACTACTTCGAGGCCAACCCCGCCTACGCGCTCTTCGGCGACCAGGCGGCCCGCACCATCGAGGTGCCGTCCGGCCCGAACACCGTCGCCGAGCTGCAGGCCCTCCGCGACGCCTGGTCGAAGAGCGTCATCTTCGGCGAGGGCGACGTCGACCAGGCCCTCGGCGACGCGGCCACGAAGGTCGACGAGCTCGCGGCCCAGGGCTAGGCCGTGTCGACCCTCAGCGCCGAGCCGGCCACGCCGGCGGCCGGCGGCGGCTCCGAGGAGGCGCCCCGCGCCTCCTCGGGTCGCCCCCGCCCCGGCGGGGCCCGGTCGGG
The DNA here is from genome assembly GCF_014841815.1 of Frigoribacterium sp. CFBP 8754. Lineage (NCBI taxonomy): Bacteria > Bacillati > Actinomycetota > Actinomycetes > Micrococcales > Microbacteriaceae > Frigoribacterium > Frigoribacterium sp. CFBP 8754. The sequence continues at coordinate 795,624 of NZ_JACYUO010000002.1, read as the reverse complement.
CGGTCGCGGCCCCGTGCGTCGTCGTCGCGGCGGCCCGCTCGGCAAGAACCCCCTCGGCCTGCTGTTCAGCGCGCCGTACCTGGTCTTCGTGCTCGCGGTCTTCGCGTACCCGCTCGGCTACGCGGTGTACATCGCCTTCCACGACTACTTCTTCACGGCCCCCGGCGCCCAGGTCGAGCGCCCGTTCGTCGGGCTGCAGAACTTCGTCACCGCGTTCACCGACCCGGCCGTGCTGCGGTCGTTCGCCAACGTCGGTGTGTTCCTGGTCATCAACGTGCCGCTCACGGTCGTGCTGAGCATCGTGCTCGCGACGGCGCTCAACAAGGTCGTGCGGTTCAAGGGCTTCCTGCGGGTGGCCTACTACGTGCCGTACCTCACCGCGAGCGTCGCGGTCGTCGCGGTGTGGCTCTTCCTGTTCAACGGCAACGGGCTCGTGAACCAGGTGCTCGGGCCGCTGGCGCCGTCGCCGTCGTGGCTCATCAACTCGGCCTGGGCGATGCCCTCGATCGCGCTGTTCGTCACGTGGAAGCAGCTCGGGTTCTACATCCTGCTCTACCTCGCGGCGCTGCAGAACGTGCCGAAGGAGCTCTACGAGGCGGCGTCGAGCGACGGTGCCGGCGTGGTCAGGTCGTTCTTCACGGTGACCGTGCCGGGCGTCCGGCCCGCGACGGTGCTCGTGCTGCTCGTCTCGACCGTGACGGGCGCGAACCTGTTCACCGAGCCCTACCTGCTGACCGGGGGAGGCGGGCCGAACGGCGCGTCGACCTCGCCCGTCCTGCTGATGTACCAGAAGGGCATCGAGCAGGGGAACCCCGACCAGGCGGCCGCCATCGGCGTCGTGCTCGTCGTGCTCGTGCTCGTGATCGCGCTGCTGCAGAACCGCTTCGCCGGCGGGAAGGAGGACTGACATGTCGAGGTTCCAGGTCGTGCTGCGGGGCGTCGTCCTCGCCGTGGGGGCGCTCGCGTTCCTCTTCCCCTTCTACTACATGGTGATCGGCTCGCTGCAGACGAAGCCCGACCCCACCGTCGCCGGGGCCTTCCCGCACCCGTCGAACCTGACGGGCGCGAACTACGCCGCCATCGACAGCCGCATCGGTCTGCTGACCGGGCTGGTGAACTCGGGCATCTTCACCGGGGGCGTGCTGGTCTGCACGGTCGTCTTCGGCGTGCTCGTCGGCTACGCGCTGGCCGTGCTGCAGTGGCGGGGGCGCGGGGTGACGTTCGCGCTGGCGCTGCTCGTGCAGGTCGTGCCGTTCCAGCTGCTGGTCATCCCGCTCTACGTGCTGATCGCCCGCAACTACGGTCTCAGCGACAGCTACCTGGGCATGATCCTGCCGTTCGCCATCAACTCGACGGCGGTCATCATCTTCCGGCAGTACTTCCTCCAGCTGCCGCGCGAGCTGTTCGAGGCAGCGCGCATCGACGGCACCGGCGAGTTCCGGCTGCTGTGGAACATCGCGCTGCCGCTCGTGCGGCCGGCCCTCGTCACCGCGCTGCTGCTCACCTTCATCGGGCCGTGGAACGAGTTCCTCTGGCCGTTCCTCATCACGAAAGAGGCGTCGATGCAGCCGCTCGCGGTCTCGCTGGCGAACTACATCTCGAACGTCGCCGCGACCGCCGCCAACCCCTTCGGCGCGACCCTGGCCGGGGCCGTCGTGCTCGCGGCGCCCGTGGTCGTGCTGTTCATCGTGTTCCAGCGCTACTTCATCTCGACCGACGTCGGCTCGAGCGTGAAGGGCTGACAGGAGATCCCCGTGACCACCGCATCCCCCACCACCGCCTCCACCGCCTCCACCGGCCCCTCGGGCGGCTCCGCCACCGCCGTCGCGCCGGGCGCCTTCCCCTACCGGCTGACCCGCGCCGGGGTCGTCATGACCCCCGACCCGGGCGACCCGCTCGAGGCCGAGGGCGTGCTCAACCCCGGCTCGGGCCGCGGGCCCGACGGCGAGCTGTACCTGCTGCCGCGGCTCGTCGCCGCGGGCAACGTCTCGCGCGTCGGCCTCGCCCGCGTGCTCGTCGACGACGGCGTGCCCGTCGGCGTCGAGCGCCAGGGCGTCGTGCTCGCCCCCGACCGCGGCTGGGAGCGCGGCGCCACGCACTCCGGCGTCGAGGACCCGCGCGTCACCCGGGTCGACGAGCTCGGCCTGCACGTCATGACCTACGTCGCGTACGGGCCGCTCGGCCCCCGCACCGCCGTCGCGGTCAGCGACGACCTGCGCGAGTGGCGCCGGCTCGGGCCCGTGACGTTCGACTACGTCGACGAGCTCGACACCGACCTCGGCCTCTTCCACAACAAGGACACGACGTTCTTCCCCGAGGCGGTGACGGCGCCCGACGGGGTGCGCAGCTTCGCCGTGCTGCACCGGCCGATGTGGCACATCGGCGCGACCGTGCCGGGCGAGGGCAGCCCGCTGCCGGCGGGGGTGACCGACGGCCGCCACTCGATCTGGATCAGCTACGTGCCGGTCGAGGCCGTCGAGCGCGACCTGCGCGCCCTCGCCCGCTGGGGGCAGCACCGGCCGGTCGCCGGGCCCGCGGCCCCGTTCGAGGAGCTCAAGATCGGCGGCGGCCCGCCCCCGCGCCGCGTGCCCGAGGGCTGGCTGCTGCTGCACCACGGCGTCACCGGCGTCATCGAGGACGCCTTCGCGCAGCAGCAGAACGTCAACTACGCCGCGGGCGGGATGATCCTCGACGCCGACGACCCCTCCCGGGTGCTCGCCCGCTCGGCCGAGCCGCTGCTCGAGGCCGAGACCGACGACGAGCGCGCCGGCATCGTGCCGAACGTCGTCTTCCCGACCGCGATCGAGGAGGTCGACGGGGTGCCGTGGGTCTTCTACGGCATGGCCGACTCCAAGATCGGCGTGGCCCGCCTCGACCGCGCCTGACCCCCACCACCCCGCACGACTCCCACCACTCCGCACGACGAGACAGAAGGAGGCGGTCGACGATGACCGCACGCACCGCACGATGGGCAGGGCTCGCCCTGGCCGCCACGACAGCACTCGCGCTGGGGGTGACGGGGGCGCTGCCCGCCTCAGCCGCGCCTCCGGCCGCTCCCGCCCCGGCGGCCCCTGCGGCTCCCGCCCCGGCGGCCGGCGCGCCCGCGGCAGCCCCGGCACCGCTGACGAACCTCGCCCACCTCGACTTCCTCCTCGACCAGGCGACGCCGGTGCCGGAGGAGGGCCACACCTCCTACCGGCTCGACTCCGAGCCGACGCTGACCCTGCCGTGGACGTACGCCGACGCCCGCGACGGCGGCGCCTTCGCCCGCGTGGGCGGCGGACCGCTCGACCCGGCCACCGGGTACTGGGGCCAGGGGGCGTACAACTCCGACGACGTCTCGCGGGCGGCCGTCGTCTACCTGCGCGACTGGCAGCTGACCGGGGCGGAGGCGAGCCGCGAGAAGGCGTACGAACTGCTGCGCGCGACCGCGTACTTCCAGACCACCACCGGCCCGGCCGCGGGCAACGTCGTGCTGTGGATGCAGCCCGACGGGACGTTCAACCGCAGCCCGGTGCCGGTCGAGCTGCCCGACCCGTCCGACAGCGGCAACAGCTACTGGCTGGCCCGCAGCCTCTGGGCGTTCGGCGAGGGCTTCGCGGCCTTCCGCGACGACGACCCGGAGTTCGCGGCCTTCCTGCAGCAGCGCCTCCAGCTCGGCGTCGCGGCGCTGCAGCGCGACACCCTCTCGCGGTACGGGCAGTACGACGTCGCCGACGGCGTGCAGGTGCCCGCCTGGCTGATCGTCGACGGCGCGGACGCCACGGCGGAGGCGGTGCTCGGCCTGGGCGCGTACGTCGCCGCGGCCCCCGACGACGCCGTCGTGCGGACGGCCACGACGCAGCTCGCCGAGGGCGTGGCCCGCATGGCCTCCGGCGACCCGCAGACCTGGCCCTACGGGGCCGTGCTGCCCTGGACGAACTCGCGGTCGATGTGGCACTCGTGGGCGTCGCAGATGCCGGCCGCGCTCGCGCGGGCCTCGACCGTGCTCGGCCGTGCCGACCTGCTCGCGCCCGCCGTCGTCGACACGGCGTCGTTCACCACGACCCTGCTCACCGCGAGCGGCCCCGACAACGCCTGGTACCCGACGCCGGTCGACCAGACGCAGATCGCCTACGGCGCCGACTCGCGCCTGCAGTCGGCGCTCGCCGTGGCCGACGCCTCGGGCGGTGCCGGGTTCCGGGAGGTCGCCGCGGTGGCCGCCAGCTGGTACTTCGGCACGAACCGCGCCGGGCAGCCGGTCTACGACCGGGCGACGGGCGTGACGAACGACGGCGTGCAGGCCGACGGCAGCGTCAACCGCAACAGCGGGGCCGAGAGCACCATCCACGGCCTCCTCTCGATGATCGCGCTCGACGGTGCGCCCGACGTCTCGGCGCTCGCGCAGGCGTCGACGACGGTCGCCGCCCGAGACGGCCTCACGACGGTCGAGGCCGAGACCGCCACGGCGACCACGGGCACGGTCGTCACGCCCGAGTCGGCGTGGACGGGGGAGTCGCAGCTCAGCGCCGGCTCGGCGTTCACGCTCCGGCCCGGGCAGACCGCGACCATCACGGTGCCCGCCGGGTCGGGGCTCCGCCACGTCGAGCCCGTGCTGCTCGGTGCCGAGGGAGTCGTCTCGACCTCGGTCTGGCGTGCCGGGAAGGTGCCGCTCGGCACGCTGTCGACGCGGGTCGGCGCGCAGGGCGTGACCGGCGCCTCCGGGGCCCTGCTGCCGCAGACGCTGCCCGTGCCGGTCGGGCCGGGCGCCACCGCGGTCACCGTGACCGCCCGGGGCTCGCAGCCCGTGACGATCGACGCGCTGATCGTGCGGCCGCTCGTGCAGCGGCTGTCGCTGACCGGGGCCGGCGGGCGGGCGACCGACCTGGTGTCGTCGACGTCGCGGCTGCCGCTGCCGGCGACGGTCGGGGCATCCGGCACCCGGTCGACGGTGTCGAGCTACGACTCGCGCGGCCGGCTCGTGTCGGAGAAGGCCGTGTCGGGCCGCAGCGTGGTGCTCGTCAAGGCCGGCGGGTTCGTCGTCGTGACGCGCTAGGCCGGCGGGAACGAGAGAGCCCCGGACCGGTCGCCGCGCCCTGTGGTCAGGGTGCGGCGACCGGTCCGGGGCTCGACGCGTGGTGCCGGCCGCACCGCTCGGCTCACGCCGGGCGGGGCGAGGGGGCTACGCCTCGGAGGGGTGCGGCGCCGGCTCGGCGGTCGCGGTGGCGCGGGTGGCCTTCGCGAGGTTCTCGACGAGCTCCGAGCGGGTCTGCGAGACGACGTAGGCGGGCTGGTCGCGCTCGACGCGCCAGCTCTCGCTCAGCGGGCCGACGTTGACGGTGTCGAAGCCGACCTCGTCGTAGAGGCGCTGCACGAGCTCGGCGGCCTCCTCGAAGTCGCTCGAGGTGGCGAGCGCACGACGGTCGGGGTCGCCCGCGGGCTTGCCGTCGGTCGTGATGTCCTTCGCCATGATGTGGTTGAAGCCCTTGGCGACCTTGCTCTCGGGCAGGTGGCGCTGCAGCATGCCCGACACGGTGTCGAGGCCGTTGTCGAGGGCGGGGATCTGCCCGTCGCGCTCGAAGTAGTAGTTGTTCGTGTCGATGACGACCTTGCCGGCGAGCGGGGCCACGGGCACCTGCTCGTAGTTCTTCAGCGGCACCGTGACGACGACGACCTCGCCGGCCTCCGCCGCCTCCTCGGACGTCGCGGCGCGCGCCTTCTCGCCCAGGTCGGCGACGAGGTCGCCGAGGGTCTCGGGCCCGCGCGAGTTGCTGATGACGACGTCGTGCCCCTGGGCGATGAGGGCCCGGGCGACCTGGCTGCCGATGTTGCCTGCTCCGATGATTCCGTATGTGGTCATGTCGTCAGCCAACGCCCGTCGGGCGGCCGCGTGTTCCCGCTCCCAGCCATCTCGGAGGCGGCGCCCAGCCGTGTCGCCCGGCCCGACAGGACGCGGGAGGCGCGTGTCCAGCCCCGAACGGTGCACGGTCTGCAGGCGCAGGCTGGGGGCATGACCGACTCGACCCGCGCTTCCGACCAGGCCTCCCCCTCCTCCGACCCGACCCGCGACTCCGCCGGGTCCGACGCCCCGACGACCGCCGTCCTCTTCGACATCGACGGCACGCTCGTCGACTCGAACTACGCGCACGTCGACGCCTGGTCGAAGGCCTTCGCCGACATCGGGCACCCCGTCGACAGCTGGCGGATCCACCGCGCGATCGGGAAGGACAGCTCGCTCCTGCTCAGCTCGCTCCTCGGCGACGACGTCGCGGAGGCGCGGGGCGAGGAGGCGAAGGAGCGCCACTCCGCGCACTACCTGCCCCACGGCGACACCGACCTGCACGTCTTCGACCAGGTGCCCGAGCTGCTCGCCGAGATCGGCCGCCGCGGGCACCGCGTCGTGCTCGCGACCAGCGCCCCCGAGGAGGAGCTCGAGGTGCTGCGCCCCCTGCTCGACGTCGAGGGCGCCCTCTGGGCCGTCACCTCGTCGGAGGACGCCGAGACGGCCAAGCCCGACCCCGGCATCGTCCAGGCCGCGCTCGACGAGGCCGGGGTCGACGCCGACCACGCCGTCATGGTCGGCGACGCGGTGTGGGACGTCGAGGCGGCCGGTCGGGCCGGCGTCGCCTGCGTCGGCGTGCTGACCGGCGGCATGTCGCGCGCCGAGCTCACCGAGGCCGGCGCGGCCGAGGTCGTCGACGACGTGGCCGCTCTGCTGCGCGGCCTCGACGACAGCGTGATCGGGCGGCTCGGCGCGTGATCGGGCGGCTCGGCGCCTGAGCGCCGACGCGGCGGTCGGACGGCGACGAACCACGTCGTCGCACCCGAGCCAGGCCGCGGCGTGGTTCGCCGGCGAGGACGTGGTGCGTCTCAGCTCGGCTCGGCGGCGGCGCGTCAGCGGCGGCAGAACCAGCGCGCGACGCGACGGAGGCCGCGGCGTCGGCCGGCCGGCGGCGTGCAGGCCCGCCGCGGCGGCGCGGGCACGAAGGTGACCGACCGGCACGAGGTGCAGGTCAGCAGCTCGGGGTGCACCGACAGCCCCGAACCGAAGAACGGGTTCCGCACGAGACGGGCCGGGCCGCCGCACTCGGCGCAGCGGGCCGGGCGGTCGAGGGAGGAGTCGCGCGGGGTCATCGTGTCCTCCTGGTGTCGTCGGGGCGGGCGGTCGAGGAGTCTTCGGGGCGCGGCCGCGCCGGGTTGGGTGCGGCGGCGTCCCCAGTCCGGGTGCCGGGGCGGTGCCGGCGCGGTGCCGACACTGTGCCGGGGCGGTGCCGGCACCGTGCTCGCGCCCACCACGCACGGGCGCCCCGCCACGACCTGCGTGACGGGGCGCCCGTGAGGGAGGCGGTGCGGCTGCCTAGCCCTCGAAGGTCGCGTCGAGCGTGATCTCGACGCCGGTGAGGGCCTTGCTGACCGGGCAGGTCTCCTTGGCGTCCTGCGCGGCGGCCTGGAAGGCGGCCTCGTCGATGCCGGAGACCTCGCCGCGGACGGTGAGGGCGATGCCCGTGAGGCGGAACCCGCCGGCCGAGTCCGGGCCGAGCGTGACGTCGGCCTTGACGTCGAGCGCCTCGACCGTGCCGCCGGCCGCGCCGAGCACGGCGCTGAACTGCATGGCGTAGCAGGCGGAGTGGGCCGCGGCGAGCAGCTCCTCGGGGCTGGTCGAGCCGTTCGCCTCGTCAGCGGCGCGCTTCGGGAACGACACGTCGTACGTGCCGACGCCGGAGCTGGTCATCTCGACCTGGCCCTCGCCGGTCTCGAGGCTTCCGTTCCAGGCGGTGCGAGCGGTGCGAGTGGGCATGCTGTCTCTCTTTCGTCGGTGTGGGTCGGGTGTCGCGGGTGGTCGGAGGAGTCAGGGGGCCGAGGGCCGAGGAGTCGCGGGGCGGCCTACGAGGACGCCGCGCGCACGCTGTCGGCCACCGTGCCGAGGGTCTCGGTCAGGTCGGCGATGTCGGCGGGCCGGAGCCCCGTCGCGGCGCAGATGCTCTCGGGGATGCGCGCGGCCAGGCCGCGCAGGTCGTCGCCCGCCGGGGTCAGCGACACCGTCACGGCGCGCTCGTCGCGACCGCCGCGCGCCCGGGTCACGAGGCCCTGGGCATCGAGGCGGCGGAGCAGCGGCGAGAGGGTGCCCGAGTCGAGGTGCAGGCGCTCGCCGAGGGCGGAGACACCGGTCGGGCCCTGCTCCCAGAGCACGAGCATGACCAGGTACTGCGGGTAGGTCAGGCCGAGCGGCTCGAGCAGCTCGCGGTACCGGGCGGTCAGGGCGCGCGACGCCGCGTAGAGGGCGAAGCAGATCTGTTCGTCGAGCAGGGGAGCGGTCGCCGGGGAGGCGGTGGTCGCCTCCGCCACCGGGGTCGCGCTCGTCGTCGTCATGGTCGTGACGCTACCACATCGCGCACAACTCGGTTGGACGCAACGCAACGTAAAGCAGTGCGAGGGCCGAGACGACGAGACCCGTCGCCCCGCGAGGCGGGGCGACGGGTCTCGTGACGGACGGCGTGGATCAGTCGCCGACCTTCTCGTCCGCAGCGTCGGTGGCCTTGTCGACCTGCTCCGAGTGGCCGCCGCCGGTGGCCTTGTCGGCCGCGTCGCCGGCCTTGTCGAGCCCGGCGTCCGAGACCTTCTCGCCCTTGTCGCTGTTCAGGAAGTCTCCGGCCTTGTCGGCGATGCCTGCCATGGTGTTCTCCTTCTGCGTCGGTGGCGCCGCGGCGTTCCCCGCGGTCGACCCCAGCCTGCGCCCGGCCCGCCCGGGCGTCGTCCCAGGGTGTACCCCGGCCGCGCGGCGACCGGGTCGCGTAGCGTCGCAGCATGAGCCACGACAGCGAGCACGACGCCCCCGACAGCACGGGGATGACCGCCGACGAGAAGCGCCACGACCAGCTCACCCGGGCGCCGAAGTCGGACGAGACGGACGCGGCTCCGCGCATCACGACCGAGGAGCGCCCCGACGGCGTCACGCGCATCGACGTCGCCGACACCGCCAAGGTGCGCCCGGGCGGCGGCGAGAGCCAGGCGCAGGGCTGAGCTGAGCCGCTCGCCCGACTGCCCGCGCGGGGCGGTCGCGGCGCCTCAGCTCGCCGCGACCGCCCCGAGCCGGAACCTCTCGGGGGCCGGCGTGCCCGTCGCGACGCCCGCCAGCAGCGTGCCGAGCAGGGGCCCGAACTTGAAGCCGTGCCCCGCGAACCCGGTCGCGACGGTCGCCGCGCCGACCCGGTCGAGCACGAAGTCCTCGGTCGGGGTCGTGTCGTACAGGCAGCTGATCGGCACGAGGCTGTCGACGTCGACGCCGGGCACCCACCGCGCGACGTACTCGCGCAGCACCGCCGTGCCCTCGGCGGTCGGCGCGAAGTCGCGCTCGTCCGGGTGCACCTCGCGGCCGGTGCCGTGGGTGCCGACCTTGACGCCCTCGCCCGGCGTCAGCAGCCCGTAGACGCTGCTCACCACGGAGCGCAGGGCCGGGTCGGAGGGGTAGTGCACGAAGCTCGGCCACGCCTCGTCGGGCAGGGCGGAGGCGAAGTGCGCCGGCTGCTCCTGCGTCACGCGCACCGGGGGCAGCGGGGTGCCCGCCGCGACGGCGTGCTCGGCGACGAGGTCGTGGGCCCACGAGCCGACCGCGAGCACGACGCTGGCGACGCGGACCACCGAGGAGGCGCCTCCTGCGCCCTCGAGGCGGAGAACCGCCCCCTCGTCGGTCAGGTCGAGGTCGCGCAGGCGGGTCTCGAAGCGGAGTTCGGCGCCGTGCGCGACCGCGGAGTCGAGCATCGCCTCGATGGCGTCGGCGGAGCGCAGGCGGCCGGCCTCGGCGTGGACGAGCGCGCTCGTGTCGATGCGGAGCCCCGGCCAGCGGGCCTCGGCCTCGGCAGGGGCCAGCCGCTCGTGCGCGACGCCGGCGCGCTCGAACGCGGCCTGGATCGCGTCGAGCACGGCGGGGTCGCCGTGGTCGACGGCGCCGGTGAGGTCGAGCAGGTCGCGGCCCGTCTCGCGCTCCAGCTCACGCCACTCGGCGAGGGCGGCGCCGGTCATCGCGACGTAGTCGTCGGCGGTGTAGCCGCGGCGGAAGATCCGGGTCGCGCCGTGCGACGAGCCGGCCTCGTGGCCGCGCGCGAACCGCTCGACCACGAGCACGCGGGCGCCCGACCGGGCCAGGGCCCGGGCCGTCGCGGCGCCGACGACGCCGGCCCCGACGACGACGTGGTCCCAGGCGGGCTGCGCGGCGGTGCTCTCGGCGGGGCTCTCGGCGGGGCTCGGCTCGGTCATCCTGCGAGGGTAGCGGGGCCCCCGAACCACCGACTGATCAACGAACCACGTCACGAGGTGGTTCGTTGATCAGTCGGTGGTCGGTTCGTCGGCGACGGCGACGGCGACGGCGACGGGACGCCCGTCAGCGGTGGATGGCGTCGGAGCGGTCGCGCAGCCGCACGCCCGTCGCTCCCGAGCGCACCGCGAGCACCTCGGCGAGCACCGAGATCGCCGTCTCCTCCGGGGTGCTCGCCCCGAGGTCGAGCCCGATGGGGGAGTGCAGGCGGGCCAGCGACTCCTCGTCGACGTCGAGGGCGCGCAGCTGGCGGACGCGCCGCTCGTGCGTGCCGCGCGACCCCATCGCGCCGACGTACGCGGCGGGGGAGGCGAGCGCCGCCGCGACCAGCTCGGCATCGAACCGGTCGTCGTGCGAGAGCACGGCGACGACGGTGCGCTCGTCGACCTCGGTGCTCGCGAGCCAGGTCGGCGGCCAGGCGACGACGACCTCCTCGGCCGAGGGGAAGCGCTCGGGGGTCAGGAAGACCGGCCGCGGGTCGCAGACGGTGACGCGGTAGCCGAGGGCGGAGCCGGCGGCGCAGAGGGCGACCGCGAACTCCACGGCCCCGACCACGAGGAGTCGCGGGGCCGGCACCGAGCGCTCGGTCACCAGGCGGAGCCCCGCGCACGCGTCGAGGTCGGCCGGGTCGACGACGTCGCCGAGGCGCGGGCCGGCCGTGCCGGCCGTGCCGGCCGTGCCGGCCGTGCCGGCCGTGCCGGTCGGCCCGGCCGTGCCTCGCGTGGCGGCGGCGTCGCCCGTGGTGTCCCGGTCGGCGGCGTCGCGCCCGTCGGCCGTGGCGGCCGCGCCGACGACCCGCGTGAGCGACGCCGGGCGGCCGGCCCGCGCCTCCCGCAGCTGGCGGACGACCTCGTCGTCGTCGGCGGAGAGCCGCTGCACGACGACCTCGATGGTGCCGCCGCAGCTGAGGCCGACCTCGAAGCCGGCCTCGTCGCTGAAGCCGAACGACTCGAGCAGGGGCACGCCGTCGGCGAGCACCCGCTCGCACGCCTCGTAGAGGGCCCCCTCGACGCAGCCGCCGGAGATGCTGCCGATCACGGTGCCGTCGGCCGTCACGACCATGGAGGTGCCGACCGTGCGGGGCGCGCTGCCCACGACCGAGACGGCGGTCGCGACCGCGACGCGCTCGCCCGCGTCGAGGCGGGCGAGCAGGCGGTCGGCGATCTCGAACACGGGGGCTCCTCGGGGGAGGGCGCGCGGGGCGCGCGGACGGGTCCGCCGATCGTACCCGGCGCCCGGGCGCGGGCCTGCTGCGGGCGCGGGCCTGCCGCGGGCCCGCGCCCGGCTGCGGCAGACTCGGGGGGTGACCGACCCCGCCGTGCCGCCCCCCGCCTCCGCCCGTCCCCTCCGCGAGGTCGTGGCCGACTGGGTCGTGGGCTGGACGGCCTCGCGCGGCGTCGTCGCCGTCGAGCGCGACGGCTCGTGGCGCGTGCCGTTCGGGCACCCCGACCGCTGGGCCGAGTTCGTGGTGCCGCTCGACGGCGGCCCCGGAGCGGGCTCGTCCTCCTCGGCTGCCTCGGCCACCTCGTCCTCCTCGGCCGCGTCCCGCGCCGCGCGCACGGAGCAGCTCGCCGCCGTGCTCGCCGAGGCCGCCGAGGTCGGGCGTCTCGGCGACCGCGTCTGGGTGACCGTGGTCGGCCACGACCCCGAGGCCGTCGTGGCGGCCGGTCGGAGCTCCGGCTTCGAGGTGCGGAGCGCCGAGGAGTCGCTGATGGGCATCGCCCTCGACCAGCAGGCCGTGCGCGAGGTGTCGGCGCCGTACGAGCTCGACGTGCAGGAGGTCGGGGCGCCCCCCGCCCCCGTCCTGCGGGCGACCGCCTGGGTCGGCGAGGGCCACCCCGGCGAGGGGGACGACGCCGCGACCGGCCGGGCGGCCCTCACCCCCGCGGGCACCGCCGTGCTCGACCGCGTCGAGACCGACGACGAGCACCGCCGCCGCGGCCTCGGCGGGGCGGTCGTGCACGCCCTCGTCGCCGAGTCCCGGCGACGCGGTGCGACCCGGGGGCTGCTCGTGGCCTCGGTCGACGGCGCCCTGCTCTACCGGTCGCTCGGCTGGGAGCCCACGGCGTCGGTCGTGATCCTCGTCACCCCCGCCGTGCGCTGAGATCGGGCGGAGGGGGTGACCCCGCCGCCGACCGGGGGCAGGATGTGGTCATGACCCGCGCCTCCGTCGTCTCCGTCAGCCGAGACTCCGCCCACCGCTTCAGCAAGCCGGTGGTCGACGAGATCACGCTCGTGGCGGGACTCGGCGTGGAGGGCGACGCGCACTCCGGCACGACGGTGCAGCACCGGTCGCGCGTGCGGCGCGACCCGAGCCAGCCGAACCTGCGGCAGGTGCACCTGATGCACGAGGAAGTCCTCGAGGAGGCGCGCTCGGCCGGCCTCGACGTCTCGCCCGGCGAGATGGGCGAGAACGTCACCACCCGGGGCGTCGACCTGCTCGGCCTGCCGACCGGCACCCGTCTGCGGCTCGGGGCGGAGGCCGTCGTCGAGGTCACCGGGCTGCGCAACCCCTGCACGCAGATCGAGGGCTTCGAGCCGGGGCTCCTGAAGCAGATGGTCGGCCGGGGCCCCGACGGCCAGGTCGAGCGCCGCGCCGGCGTCATGTCGGTCGTGCTCGTCGGCGGCACCGTGCGCGCCGGCGACGAGGTCGTCGTCGAGCTGCCCGCCGGCGAGCCGCTGCCGCTCCAGCCCGTCTGACCCGCGCCGCTGCCGCTGCAGCCCGTCTGACCCGCGCCGCCGCCGCTGCTCGCGTGCCGGTGGTTGCAAATGCCGACCGCCGAGCCTGCAATACGTGATCTTTCCCGCACCAGGTGTGCCCTCGGGTGCAGATGGTCGGGAATTGCGGCACCGGAGGAGGCGAATGAGCCTCGCTCGCGCGGCCGCGGCAGGCGCTCGTCGCTGGTCGGCAGGATGTCGGTGGCGCGCCTCCCCGGGGCGTCGGTAGCGTCGCGACATGGCGATCGTCCCCGACACGAAGAACTGGACCTGGGTGCTCGACGAGACCTGCAGCGACTGCGGGTACGACGGGCCGGCGACGGAGTTCCGCGAGGTGCCGCGCCTCGTCCGCGAGAACGCGGCGGCGTGGCCCGGGGTGCTCGCGGCCGCCGACGCGGCCGTCCGCCCCGACGACCGCACCTGGTCCGCCCTCGAGTACGGCGCCCACGTGCGCGACGTCTTCCGGGTGTTCGACGAGCGGCTCGCGCTGATGCTCCGCGAGGAGGCGCCCGCCTTCGCGAACTGGGACCAGGACGCCACCGCCGTGGCCGACCGCTACTCCGAGCAGCAGCCGGCCGCGGTCGCCGCCGAGCTGGTCGCCGTGGCCGAGGTCGTCGCCGCCCGCTTCGAGGCCGTGGCCGACGAGCAGCTCGGTCGCACCGGCCTCCGGTCGGACGGCTCGGCCTTCACGGTCGAGTCGCTCGCGCGCTACTTCGTGCACGACCCGGTGCACCACCTCCACGACGTGCGTCGCTGAGGTGCGGCGGGTCGGCGTCGTCCTGGGCGGGCGGGCGCTGACCCGCCGGCAGTGACGGCGACCCGCCGGCTCGTTCCCGGCTGCCGCCCGGGGTCGCGATGACCCGCCGACCCGCGGACACGCAGCAGCGGTGCGCCGCCGCCGCGGCTCAGCCCTGCCCGGCCCCCGCGGCGCCGGCCACCGCCAGCGCGAGCGCCGCGACGCCCGCCGCGAACGTCAGCAGCGCGACCGCCGCCGGCAACAGCCCGCTGCCGATCGGGGCGCGGTCGTCCGCCCCGGAGGTGAGGAGGCGGTGCACCCGCCGGTACCGCCGGTGCGCTCCCACGAGCACCGCGACCGACGCCGCGACCCCGAGCCCGGCGACCGCGTACGTCGCGGCGCCGTCGCCGAGCAGCAGGGGCAGCACGCGGAGCCCGACGAGCGACCCCACCGTGAGGGCGAGCGCCGTCCGCCGCCACGCGAGCGCGGTGCGCTCGGGCTGGAGCCCGGGGTCGAACGGGCGGGCGGAGCGGTCGACGCGACCCGCGCCTCCCTCGCTCACGCCGCCGCCGACCTGCGCGGTGCCGCGCGCGTGCAAGTTGCAGTGGACCGGCGCCCCGCAGCCGACCGGCGCGGCGCCGCGCGCGTGAGCCCCGCCGCCCCCCGGCACGTCCCGGCCGGCCCCCGGGTCACGCGAGCACCACCGCGAGCAGCACGAGCACCCCGGCCACCACGACGGCGACGCCGATCGGCAGCGCCAGCCGAGCCGAGGGCAGCGGGCGGCCGAGCCGCAGCGCCCGCTCCGCCTGGGCCCAGCCGAACCAGGCCTGCACGGGGGTGGTGACGCCGGCGACGATGAGCACGAGCGAGGCGGCCAGCCGGAGGTGCGGTTCGAGGCCCAGCCCGAGCGCCTCCAGGGCGACGCCGCCGGCGAGCAGGGCCAGGGCGGTGCGGATCCACGCGAGGAAGGTGCGTTCGTTCGCCAGCGTGAAGCGGGCGTCGGGCTCGCTGCCCACGCCGTAGACGGACGAGGGGAAGCGGCGCGCGGTCACCCCCTCACGCTACTGCGGGCGGCCCGCGGGGCGACGAACCACTTTCCAGCACGGGAACCACGCCGCGGCGTGGTTCGCGTGCGAGGACGTGGTGCCCGACGCGGCGGCCGGCTCGCGGCGGCCGGCTCGCCGGGCCGCGCGCGGGTCAGCCGCGGTGGCGACGGATGCGGATCGGCCCCTTCGCCGTCGACGGGTCGACGACCGACCCGCCCTGGGTGATGTCGACCTCGCCCGCGGCGACCAGGCGGCGGGCGGCGCGGCGCACCGGCTCCATCAGGTCACGCCAGGCGGCCTCGTCATCGGGAGCGATCGACCGGGCGACGTCGGAGGGGCAGATGGTGGAGGCGGCGGCCCGGCTGGCGAGGAGCGATCGGATGCGCTCCTCCAGCTCCCGGTCGAGCGCCGACACCTTGCGCTTGCGGCACGCGTCGCTGCAGTACGCGACCTCGTCCCAGTTCGCGGCCCACTTCTTGCGCCACTCGATGCGGCGGCCGCACGAGCGGCAGGTCTTCTCGTCGTGCTCGGGCATGGCCCCATGCTGCTCCCCGCCTCCGTGAGCCGCCCGAGCGC
Organism: Frigoribacterium sp. CFBP 8754; assembly: GCF_014841815.1. NCBI lineage: Bacteria > Bacillati > Actinomycetota > Actinomycetes > Micrococcales > Microbacteriaceae > Frigoribacterium > Frigoribacterium sp. CFBP 8754. The sequence continues at coordinate 780,257 of NZ_JACYUO010000002.1, read as the reverse complement.
CGAGCGCCGAGCGCCCGCCCGCCTACCGCTCCTCGGCTCTTCCGCTCCTCCGCTCTTCCTGTCCTCTCAAATTTGAGAGTGATCAGCCCGCCGACGACGAGAACAGGCGGGAGGCGCGGGGCCGATCCCCGGATCACTCGCGTCTTCCTCCGCCCGCCCCGCCCCGGGGAACGCACCCGCCGCACCCGTGCCTGCCGCACGCACGCACGCCGCCGCGCCCGAGCCCCGAGCGCCGAGCGCCGAGCGCCGAGCGCCAAGCGCCCGCCCGCCCGCCCCACACCCTGGCGCCTCGCGGCCGCGTCGCGTACCCTCGACGGTGGTCGTGCGTCACGCGCGGCCCCGGGCGTGCACGACAGCGCGCAGTCGGGATCACCATCCTCCCCGTGCACCACGGGTCGAGAGAACGGCGCCCGCCGACTGACCGAGACCCTCCATGACCCTCGCACCTCCGCGTCCCCCGCGCCTCCCGGCCGGTGACGGACGCTCCACCCGCTTCCCCCTCGCCGGCCTGCTCGCGCTCGCCGTCGCGACCTTCCTCTCCATCTCCGGCGAGATGCTGCCGACCGGCCTGCTGCCCGAGATGAGCAGCGAGCTCGGCGTGACCGAGTCGGCCATCGGCCTGCTCGTCAGCGTCTTCGCGTTCACGGTCGTGCTCACCAGCACGACCCTCACGCACCTCACGCGCCGCCTGCCGCGGCACCTGCTCGTCGTCGGCCTGATCGCCGTGCTCGCCGTGAGCGCCGCGCTCACCGCGATCGCGCCGAGCTACGAGCTGGTCGTGGCGTCGCGCATCCTCGGCGGCCTCGCCCACGGCATGTTCTGGGCGATCGGCGGCGCCTACGCGGCGCACCTCGTGCCCCGTGAGCAGGTGGGCCGCGCGCTCGCCGTCGCCATGAGCGGCGGCACCCTCGCCTTCGTGCTGGGCGTGCCGCTCGGCACGGCGCTCGGCCAGGCCCTCGGCTGGCGTGCGGCGTTCGGCGTGCTCGCGGGAGCCATGGCGCTCGGCGCGCTGCTCGTCTGGCGGCTGCTGCCGCCGGTGCCCGCCCCCGACCCGAGCACGGTCACCGGGGCCGTGCCGACCGTCGACGCGGCCGACTCGACGTCCGCCGCCGCCTCCGCCGCCGCGACCACGCCGTCGGCGAAGACCACGGCGCGCCGCCGGATGCCCGCGCCGTCGGTGCTCGGCATCGTCTTCAGCTGCGTCGTGACCGCCGTCTTCATGGTCGGTCACTACTCGTTCTTCACCTACATCGCGCCGTACCTGGTGCGCTCGACCGGCATCGAGGAGTCGCAGCTCAGCCTCGCGCTCTTCGCGTTCGGCATCGCGGGCGGCGTCGGCCTGCTGCTCGTCGGCTGGTTCCTCGGCAAGCGCCCGCGCATCACCATCCCGGTCGGCATGGCCGTGGTCGTCGTCGCCGTGCTCGCGATGGTGGCGCTGGAGGGGCAGCCCGGCCCGTCGCTCGTCGCGTTCGTCGTCTGGGGCGTGACGTTCGGCGCGCTGCCGCCGCTGTTCCAGACGAAGATGCTGCAGGTCGCCCCGTCGCGCCTCCGAGACATCGCGAGCGCGTTCTACACGACCGGCTTCAACGCCGGCATCGGCGGCGGTGCCCTGATCGGCGCCCTCGTGCTCGACGGAGCCGGTCTCGACGTGCTCCCGCTGCTCTACGTCGTCGTCGCCGCGGTGATGCTCGTCGTCGTGCTCGTCACCGACGCCGTCCTGATGCGGCGCTCGCCGCGCTGACGCACGCCGGGTCCACCCCGGACGACGGAGGCGCGGTACCGGTACGCGACGGAGTAGCGGTGCCGGACACGGCGGACGCGCGGCCGGACACGACGGAGGCGCGGTGCCGGGACCGAGGGCGGGTCGCGCTCGACGCGACCCCGCTCCGGTGCCGGCACCGCGCCTCCCTCAGGTGACGGGTCGCCCGTGGCGTCGCTCAGCGACGGCGCGTGCTGCCGCCCGTGCCGGTCGAGCCGCCCTTGCCGGTGCGCTTCTGGACCTGGCGGATGATGATCGGGATGAGCAGGGGGGCGAGGCGGCGGAGCAGCGAGGCCATGAGGGTCTCCTTCGTGGTGGTCGTGGGCGGTCGACGGTACCCGCCGTCGCCGGGAGCCGTCCGGCCGGGCGCGCTCCGCGGCCAGGGCCGGGCGGTCGCTCCGCCGCGTAGGGTGGCCCGGTCCGGCGACGACGAGCGTCGCCGGCGACAGCAGGGGGACCCATGACCACGACGACTTCGAGGGCGGCGCTGACCGCCCTCACCACCGGGGCCCTCGCGCTCGGCCTGCTGCTCACCGGCTGCACGGCCGGCGGCGACGACTCGGGCGACGCGAGCGGCGGCAGCGGCGCGGGCAGCGACGGCGGCGGCGACAGCGACGGCGCGGGCGGCTCCGGCGGCTCGGCCCTGGAGGCCGAGGCTCCCGAGAGCGGCACGCTCACCTCCTTCGCCTCGTGCGACGACGTCGGCACCGCGCTCGGCGGCTCGATCGACGGCCTCGAGCTGCAGGAGGGCGGCAGCACCAGCGCCTCCAGCGTGCAGTGCATCTGGTCGACGCCGGGCGTCGAGCCCCAGGAGGGCTCGGCGATCATCGCCCTCGCGAGCGCGCAGGAGCTCGACGCCGCGGCCATCGACGAGCAGGTCTCGCAGATCACCGCGTCCGAGGGCACCGAGTCCGTCGACGACGGCCTCGCCTCGGCGGTGGGCGGACGGGCGTTCGTGTCGACGATCGACCAGGCCGACGTGCCCACCACGCAGGCGAGCGTCATCACGCCGCACGGCCTCGTCATCGTCGGCTCGACCGCCGCCGGCGAGGGCGACGAGCCGCTCTCGACCGACGACACCCTCGCGCTGACGTACGCCCTGCTCGACTAGCCGGGCAGCCGACGGGACCACGACCCCGCCCGGGCACCGCGCCGCGGCCCGGTCCCCTGGCGAGGTCGTGGTCCCCCTCTGGTGACCGGTGACGAGTGCTCAGCCCCGCGCGAGCGTCGCCGTCAGGTAGTCGGCCAGCACACGCTGCCCCGCGTCGTTCGGGTGCAGCCCGTCGGCCGACAGCAGCGAGCCGAGGTCGGCGACCCCCGACCCGGCCAGGGCGTCGTCGATCGTCACGTGCGCGGAGCCCGTCTGGCGGGCGACCTCCTCGACGGCGCTCCGGTAGTCGGCGGCGGATCCGTTCCACGCCGAGGCGACGCTGAGCGCCGGCGTGAACTCGTCCACGACCAGCACCGACGGGGCGGAGTCGAGGCCCTGCAGCCCCTCGATCAGCGTGGTGTAGCCGGCCGCGAGGTCGTCGGGGCTCGTCGTCACGGCGTCGTTGGCGCCCAGCGTGATCGTCACGAGGTCGGGCTGCGCCGCCCCGGCCGCGGCGAGGAACCCGTCGAGGTCGTCGGTGAACGTCGACACCGTCGCGCCCGAGCGTGCCGAGTCGTACAGGGTGACGCCGCGCCCGCGGTCTCCGTCGAACTGGGCCAGGCCCTGCAGCACCACGCTCGCCGGGGCGTCGTCGGCGACCGAGATCGTGACGACGTGCGGCCCGGCGGCGAGCCCCGTGACCTCGGTCACGCCGACCGTGCCGGAGGCGTCCGAGGCGCCTGAGCCACCTGCGGCCGTGTCGACCACCACGTCCGCCTGCGCGTCGACGCGGTACGAGAACGCCCCCTCGCCCGGCGTCCACCAGAGGTCGAGGTCGGTGCCGACAGTGTCGTACCGGAGGCTGGAGCCCGTGTCGAGCTCGACGGCGCGGCGCCCCAGGTCGGCGACGTCGGCGACCGCCGTGGTGCGGCCGTCACGGGCGGTGGCCCACTGCGCCCAGGGGGAGTCGGGTCCGTACGTCGCGAAGGCGGCCGGGCGGTAGCCGACCCCGCCCGCGACTCCCTCGACCGGGTGCGCCGCCCGCAGCCCGTCCCGCGTGAGGTCGACCCAGCGGGTGCCGAGCGACGAGGCGCCCTGCCCCTCGGTGATCGAGTCGCCCACGGCGAGCCAGCGGGCCGGCTCGACGTCGACGTCGGCCAGGGCCGCGTCCCAGGTCGCCCAGTCGTCGGCCGAGGAGGAGCCGGAGGCGCCTGACGGGCCCGTGGCGCTCGGCGCGGGGGAGCTCGCCGAGCCCGACGTCTCCGCGGCGGGCGCCGTCTCGCCCGTGGTGCACGCCGTCAGCCCGAGGCCGAGCAGCCCCAGGCCCGCGACGACGCCGAGGCGCGAGAGGAGTCGCGGTGCGGCCCTCACGACTCGGTCACCCTGCCGCCCTCGACCCGCCAGTGCCGGTCGAGGCGGACCGTCTCGAGCATCCGGCGGTCGTGGGTGACGAGGAGGAGCGTGCCCTCGTACGTCTCGAGCGCCTGCTCGAGCTGCTCGATGGCCGCGAGGTCGAGGTGGTTGGTGGGCTCGTCGAGCACGAGCACGTTGACGCCGCGGGCCTGCAGCAGGGCGAGGCCCGCGCGGGTGCGCTCGCCGGGCGAGAGCTCGTCGACCGGGCGAGAGACGTGGTCGGCCTTGAGCCCGAACTTCGCGAGCAGCGTGCGGACCTCGGCCTGGGGCCAGTCGGGCACGAGCGCCTCGAACGCCTCGGCGAGCGGCACGGTGCCGGCGAGCTGCGCGCGGGCCTGGTCGATCTCGCCGACGGCGACGCTGGTGCCGGTGCTCGCGCCGCCCTCGGTCGGCGCCTGCCGCCCGAGGAGGCCGCGCAGCAGCGTCGACTTGCCGGCACCGTTCGGCCCGGTGATGCCGATGCGGTCGCCGCCCGCCACCTGCAGCGACACCGGCCCGAGCACGAACTCGCCCGTCTCGGGGTCGCCCTGGCGGAACACGGCGCCGCTGAGCGTCGACACGACCGCGCTCGACCGCGGCGCGGAGCCGATGGTGAACTCGAGCTGCCACTCCTTGCGGGGCTCGTCGACCTCGTCGAGCCGAGCGATGCGGCTCTCCATCTGGCGCACCTTCTGCGCCTGCTTCTCGCTCGACTCGGCCGACGCCTTGCGACGGATCTTGTCGTTGTCGGGCGCCTTCTTCATCGCGTTGCGGACGCCCTGGCTCGACCACTCGCGCTGGGTGCGCGCCCGGCCGACGAGGTCGGCCTTCTTGTCGGCGAACTCGTCGTAGGCCTCGCGGGCGTGACGCCGCGCAGTCTCGCGCTCTTCCAGGTACGAGTCGTAGCCGCCGCCGAAGACCCGGTTCGACGACTGGGCGAGGTCGAGCTCGAGCACCTTCGTGACGCACCGGCCGAGGAACTCGCGGTCGTGGCTGACCAGCACGATGCCGCCGCGCTGCCCCTCGACGAAGCGCTCGAGCCGCTCGAGGCCGTCGAGGTCGAGGTCGTTGGTGGGCTCGTCGAGCAGGGCGACGTCGAAGCGGCTGAGCAGCAGGGCCGCGAGGCCGACGCGGGCCGCCTGGCCGCCGCTCAGCGCGGTCATCAGCGACGCGGGGCCGACCGCGCCGTCGCCGTCGCTGTCGAGCCCGAGGTCGGCGAGCACCTGGGGGAGGCGGTCGTCGAGGTCGGCCGCCCCGCTCGCGAGCCAGCGGTCGAGCGCCGTCGAGTAGACGTCGGCCGGGTCGAGCCCGTCGGCGCGCGGGGCGGCGTCGACCTCGCCGAGGGCCGCGGCGGCGGCGTCCATCTCGGCGGTGGCCTGCGTGCTGCCCGTGCGGCGCCCGATGTACCCGGCGACCGTCTCGCCCGGCACGCGCTCGTGCTCCTGCGGCAGCCAGCCGACGAAGGCGTCGCCCGGGCTGAGGGTGACGCTGCCGGCCTGCGGCTCGTCGACGCCCGCGAGGAGGCGCAGCAGCGTCGATTTGCCGGCCCCGTTCACGCCCACCACGCCGACGACGTCGCCGGGCGCGACCGTGAGGTCGAGGTCGTCGAACAGCGTGCGGTGCCCGTGGCCGCCGGCGAGGCCCTTGGCCACGAGTGATGCGCTCATCCCCCCATCATCCCAGGCCGGAGGGTGAGCCCCGAGGTCGGCGCCGGGTCGGGCGTGCTCCTGGGGACGGCCACGCCCTGGGGAGGGACGAGCCACGGCCGAGGCGTCGTCGACGCTCGGGCACGCCCCAGCCTCGGCTGGCACGCTGGGCGCATGGCCACCCTCACTCGTCCCCGCCGCGGCAAGATGATCGCGGGCGTCTGCGCCGCCCTCGCGAACCGCTTCGGCCTCAGCCCGTTCCTCGTGCGCGTGATCTTCGTCGCGTCGCTGCTGCTCCCCGGCCCCCAGGTGCTGCTCTACGTCGTCCTCTGGGTTCTCTTCCCCAAGGAGAGCTGAGCCCTCCCGGGGCGACGTCCGGCGGACCGACAGGTCCGTGGCCGGGCTGCTAGCGTCGACGACGCGGCCCCACCCGGCCGCCACACGCCACCTGAGGGGGAGACGACCATGACGTCGACGACGAGCACACGGGCCATCGGAGCGACCGGGGCGGTGCTGCTGAGCGTGCTGCTCGCGGGCTGCTCGGCGGGCTCGTCCGACCAGGCGGCCGGCGGCGACAGCCCCGAGGCGAGCACCTCGACTCCCGCGACGACGCCGGGCGAGGCCTCCTGCGACCTCGAGGGCGCGGTGACCGGCACCGTCCAGCTGACCGAGACCAGCGACTCCTACCAGGTCGTCTTCACGGGCCTGCCCGTCGACGGCGACACCGAGGAGGCGACCTTCCAGCTCATCCTCGGCAGCGACGACGGCGAGGCGCTGCTGTCGTCCGAGTTCGTGGGCGGCGCCTTCCGCTCCGCCACCGCGGCCGTCGGCGACGACGAGGGCGTCGACGTGCCCGACGCCGCCACGGCCTCCGGCGACGTCGTGACGGCGGTCTACCCCAAGAGCGTGGGCACGCTGGCCGACTTCGAGGCGTCCGACTGGACCCCGGAGATCACCTTCTCGGTCGCCGGCGCCTCGGACTCCGTGCGCTGCGGCGACGGCACCGTCCTGCCCTACGAGCCTCTGGGCTGAGTCGTCAGCCTCCTCGCCGAGGCCCGCTGGCGGCCCTCGGCGCCGCTCGACCGGCCGTAGGCCATCGTCGTGTCGAGGGGGACCTGCGTGGACACTTAGATCGCGACAGCTGCGAGGAACAGGCTCGTCACGAGGATCGCCCTGCTGCCCCACAGGTAGGCGACGCGCCCCTCCTCGAGCTCCTCCTCCGTCGACACCACGGTCACCGTCGCGGCCTCAGGCCCCTGCCGCGTCGAAGAACAACGCCGCGAACCACAGCTGCCCGCCGAGGGCGAGCACCATGAAGATCGGGTACCCGACCACGATGAACTGGCGTTCTGCCTCGGGGACCTTGCCGGCATCCGGGCCGCGTGACTTGAACAGCCCGATGACGAAGATCAGCGGCACGAGCAGCAGCGCCAGCACGGGCAGGCCCACGTCGCGACCGTTCCCGCGGTAGGCGATCGTGGTGTCGAGGGGCACCCTCAGCACGACCACCGCGGCGACGACGAGCGAGGCGACGAGGCCCGCGGCCAGGGCACGGCGCACCCACCGGTTCACGACCGTGCCCTTCGCGATCTCGTCGTCCGTCAGGTCCCGCCGGGGCTTGCCCTTGGCTGTCTCGTTGCTCATCGTGGCAAGATACCAATGCCGACGCCGACCTCGTGGATCGAGTCCGCACCCCAGCTGGCGACCTGCCCGGCACCGGCGTTGCCGAAGTGGATGCCCCAGCCGGGGTCGGTGCCCGGGGTGCCCTCCGCCTCCGGCATCTGCCCCAGGACGAAGCCGCTCCCCGCGTTCCAGAGGAGGTCGGCCGGCTGGTAGCCCTCGTTGCTGATGATGGCTTCGGCCCCTCCGCCGAGCAGGCTGCTGGTGGCGCCGACGGCACCGTTCGCCAGGAACCCGGCCGCTCCGGTGAGCTCGCCGGTGAAGCGGCCGCCGTACGCTCCCGTGCCGCCGCTGACGAAGCCGTTGCCGGCGGCCCCGAGAGCCTCGTCCCAGTGCCACTCGTCCGTGGTCGCCGCGTAGGTGCCGAAGTTGCCTGCGGCACCGACGACTCCGTTCGCGACCACCTTCTTGCCGGTCTCCGACATGATCGCCTGTCCGGCTGTGGCGAGGGCGCGCTGCCCCGCGCCGCCGACGGCGGTGCCGACGCGGTTCATGCCGTTCGACACGGCCAGGGCCGACCGGGCTGCCTGGCTGCCGGTCGCCCAGGCGCCGGCCGCGGCGCCCGCGCCTCCCATGACCCCGCCGATCAGGGTGTCCACGCCGGCCTTGGCCCAGTCGACCTCGCCGGTCGTGGCCTTCTGCGACGCCACCGAGATGCCGCCCGAGAGGAGGGCTCCCGAGGCCGCCATGAGGGCGATGCCGGCGGGCCCGCCGACGCCGGTGCACATGAGCGCGACGCCGCCGACGATCGCGGCGCCCGCAGCGACGTACTCCCAGTTCTCGTCCCACCACGTGCCCGCGGCGGCGAAGGCGCCCTGGTTCGCGGTCGCGAACGCCTTCATGTCGGCGTCGGTCGCGGGCCGGAGCCCGAGCGGGTCGACGGCGTGCATCGGGTCGTTGCCGGCGTACGAGTACGGGTTGCCCGACCACGCCGCGCCCGTGACGGGTGCGAGCGGGTCGACGGAGAGGAACCCGCGGGCAGACGGGTCGTAGACCCGCGCGCCGAGCCACTCGAGGCCGCCGATCTGCAGCCCGCCCGTGGCGGTCAGCGACGCGCCTCCGGGCAGCTCCAGGCCCGCCAGCCCCGAGGAGGCGTCGGCCGAGCCCCAGGGGTCGCCCGCGTCGGTCGCCCGCACGCCGCGCCAGGCCGGGCCGAGCCAGTCGTCGCCGACCTGCGTCGCGCCTCCCGGCAGGGTGAACACCGACGCGCCTCCGACGGAGACGAGGGCGGGGACGGCGCTGGCGGTGTCCCACCAGGTCTCGACGCCGTCGATCGCGGCGAGCTCGCCCAGCGCGTCGACCCAGAGGTCGGTGCGGCGCACGACCGCGCCGTCGGGGTCGCGGTCGACGACCGAGGCCAGCGACCCGAGGTCGGACCAGGCGTACTCGACGTACGAGCCGTCGTCGGCGATCTCCCGCACGCGGCGGCCGAGGCCGTCGTGCACGTAGTCGAGACGGCGCCCGTCGGGCAGCTCGCGCGAGACGAGCTGGCCCGCCGCGTCGTAGGTCGAGCGCGACACGGCACCGTCGGCCGACTCGCTCACGACTCGTCCGGCCGCGTCGTACTCCCAGGTGGTGAGGGCACCTCCGGAGGCGCGGACCGAGCGCAGCTGGCAGGCCGCGTCGTACTCGTACTCATGCTCGACAGCGCCGTCGACGCCCTCGACGCGCCGGATGCGACCGTCGTCGTCGCGCTCGACGAGCGTGCTCAACACGCCGTCGAGGCGGGTCGTGACGTGCTCGACGAGCTCGCCGTCGTCGTAGCGCCAGGTCTGCGCCACGTCGCCCGCGACCGACCCGACGAGGCGTCCCGAGGCGTCGTGCGACAGGGTCGACTCGACCCCGGCGTGCGACACGGAGACGACCCGGCCGGCGGCGTCGCGGCGGTACTCGGTGCGGGTGCCGTCGGGGTCGACGCGGGCGGCGAGGCGGCCGTCGGCGTCGTGCTCCCACGTGATCGCCTCGGAGCCCCGCGCGCGGCGGACGAGCGCCCCGCGCCGGTCGAAGACCAGCTCGTGCTCGACGTCGACGCCCTCGCCCCGCGAGCGGTCGACCACGCGCAGGGTGCGCGTGGCGGGGTCGAGGTGGAGGGCCGCGGTCTCGCGGCCCTCGACCGTGATCGTGGAGGGGCGGCCGGCGGCGTCGTGGCTCCACCGGGTCTCGCGGCCGTCGGGGTCGCGACGCAGCACGCGTCGGCCCGCGGCGTCCCACCCGGTGGTCGTCGTGCGGCCGAGCGGGTCGGTCGAGCTCACGAGGCGGCCTGCGCCGTCGAACGCGCGGCGGGTGACGCCGCCCAGCGGGTCGGTGACGGAGACCACGCGGCCCCGCTCGTCGTGCTCGTAGCGGGTCACGCCGTCGAGGCCGTCGACGGCCTCGACGAGCTGCCCGACGGCGTCGTAGCGGAAGCGGCGCCGGCCGTGGCGGGTGTCCTGGCTGGAGGTCAGCCGTCCGGCGGCGTCGTAGCCGAGGCGGGCGGTGCCCGCGCCGGGCACGTGCCGCGAGACGACGCGCCCGACGGCGTCGTAGGCGATGCGCTCGACCTCGCCGGTGGGCAGGGTGCGGGCCACGACCCGGGAGTCGGCGTCGTGGGTCAGCGTCGTGCGGGCGCCGAGCGGGTCGGTGCTGGCGGCCGGTCGTCCGCACGCGTCGTACTCGTACGAGGTGCGGGCGCCGCCGGGGGAGACGACCGCGACGACGCGGCCGGCCGCGTCGCGCTCGAGGCGCGTCAGGCCGCCCTCGCCGTCGACGAGCTCGACCGGGCGGCCGCAGCGGTCGTAGGTCGTCAGCTCGGCGGAGCCGTCGGCGGAGGTCTGCGAGACCGGGCGCCCGAACTCGTCGAAGCGCAGGGTCGTGGTGCTGAACGCGTCGCGCAGGGTAGCCGTGCCGTCGGCGGTCTCGCGCCGCGCCTCCTGCCTGACCCCCGTCGGGTCGACGACGGCGGTGAGCGCGCCCACGAGGTCGTGCTCGTGGGTCCACTCGCCCCCCGTGGGGTCAGTGACCGTGCGCAGCCGAGACAAGGCGTCGTAGGTGAACGACTGCACGCTGCCGTCGGCGAGGACGACGCGGGCCAGCTCGGCCTGGTCGTCGAACGTGCGCGTGACGACGCGGCCGAGGGCGTCGGTGGTGCTCTCGAGCTCGCCGTTCGCGGCGTAGCTCAGCTCGGTGCGGGCGCCCAGCGGGTCCACGACGGCGGTGCGGCGACCGCCGGGGCCGTTCTCGAAGCGCCAGGTGGCGCCGTCGGGGTCGCGGCGCGAGACGAGCATGCCCGCGGCGTCGTAGCGGAAGGTCGTGCGGGCGCCGCTCGGGCTCACCGCGGCGACGGGCCGCCCGGCCTGGTCGCGCTCGAGGCGCGCGACGTCGCCGAGGGCGTTCTCGGTCTCGACGAGGTCGCCGTGCTCGTCGTAGCGGCAGCGCACCACGACGCCGGTCGGGTCGGTGGCCTGCTGCAGCAGGCCGTCGCGCCAGACCAGCTCGGTGCGCCCGCCCTCGGGGTCGACGATCGTCGAGGGGTCCCGATCGGCGTCGTCGGCGTACTCGTACTGCACGACGGCGCCCGACTCGGTGACGACGGTGGTGACGCGGTCGTGGTCGTCCCAGCCCCAGGTGAGGTCGGCGCCGGCGGGCGTGACGGTGCGCACGCGGCGGCCGCGCTCGTCGTACCCGTGCACGGTCACGCTGCCGTCGCGCTCGATCACCGAGACGAGGTTCCCGTGGGCGTCGTAGCTCATCGACTGGCGCTGGTCGGAGCTGTCGAGGAGGCCCACGAGACGGCCGCGGGCGTCGGAGATCCAGGTGTCGGAGCGCGAGCCGTCGTGGTCGGAGACGACCGTGACGCGGCCGCGCAGGTAGGCGAAGCGCACGGCGCGGCCGTGGGGCGTGAGCTGCTCGACGACGCGTCGGCGGTCGTCGTACGAGTTGACCACCTCGACCACGCCGGAGGCGCTGGTCACCGTCGTGATCAGCCCCGCGTCGTCCCAGCCGTAGCGGCGGGTGCCGGCCTCGGTGGTCGCGGCCACCAGCCGTCCGGCCTCGTCGTACGAGTGCTCGACCCGGCGCCCGTCCGACGAGCGCAGCACGGCGACGCGGCCGTCGACGTACTCGACCTCGACCCAGCGGCCGCGGGCGTGCGTGAGGCGGGCCGGGAGGTCGTCGGAGCCGCGAGCGACCTGCACGGCCGTGCCCGCGCCTCCGGCGGACCCCAGCCAGGTGCCCGAGGGGGTGAAGTCCCAGCGGGCGCCGGCGTTGTCGCGGACGACCAGCATGCTGCCCTCGGAGGCGAGCCACCAGTTCTCGCCGACGGCGCGGTCCCAGCCGTCGCCGAGGCGCGGGAAGACGACCTGACGGCCGTCGCCCATCGTGAAGGTCGCGCCCTCGTCGTCGAGCTCCAGGCGCGTCTCGAGGACGGACGACCAGCCCGGCCCGAAGAGGCCGACGGTGCCGTCGAGGCTGTTGTAGGTGCGCGAGACGCTCAGGGTCATGCTGGCGCCCGCGAACGGCAGGTCGACCTCGGTCTCGAGGAAGTTGCCGGTGGTGGTGTTGACGGGGTCGACCGAGAAGCCGTTCGTCGGAGCTCCGCCGTAGGCCTGCGGTGGCTCGATGACGAGGTCGTCGCGGCCGAGGTCGATGCCGGCGGCCTGCAGCGAGGCGGCGATCGCGGCGTTCGAGAGGGTCGACACCGACCCTTCGCCGCCGGCCTGCGCGAACTTGTCGGCGACGGTGGTGGCCCAGGCGGCGTCGTTCGCGTTGTCGTCGAGCCAGGCGGAGAGGGCGCGCACGAGCCCGTCGGCGGAGAACTCGCCCCAGTCGCACTGCGTCGAGAAGGTGTCGAGGGCGGACGACAGGGTGCCGGGGCGCGACGAGAGCTCGCCGTCGAGCGTCGTCGTCGAGGAGGCGAACGACCGCAGGTTCGCCGGCAGGGCCGACGACGTCGGGCCGGACGCGCCCCCGCCCGTGGGCACCTCGCGGGGCGGCGGCGTGTAGCTCGCCCGGAGGACGAGCTGGTCCTCCTTCTTCGTGGTCGGGGCCTTCTCGCCGCCGGTGAAGGCGTCGACGACGTGGTCGACCACGTTGCGCTCGGCCTGGCGCTGCGTGTAGTCGCGCGCCTCCTTGCGGCGGGCGTTCTCTCGCTTCGCCGACTCCATGATCTGGTCGACGAAGTCGGCAGCTTCGCGGAGCTTGTCGACCAGGCCCTCGGCGCCCCTCGCCGCCGTGGTCGCGTTCTCGGCGAAGAGGTCGGCGAAGAGCCCGCGGAACTCCTGCTTGCCGGTCTCGACGGCGGAGGCGCGCGAGGCGGTCTGCCCCTCGACGTCGGACGCCGCGTTCGTGAACGCCGACTTCAGGTTGTCGGCCGCCCAGAAGCTGAACTTCAGCGGTTCGTTGCCGTACGGATCGGTCATGNCCGCTCCCCCTCGGGGGAGCAGCCGGGACCTCGGGTGGTGCTACGCGCCGCCGCCGGCGGTGAAGATGTCCTGCGAGATCTTGTCGAGCTGGGTGCGGAGCTGCTCGAGCTCGGTCTTGGCCTTGTCGAGGGCGGCCTTGGTCTCGGGCCAGGTCGAGCCGCGGAAGGTGGCGGCGAGGGGGCCGTCCCAGACGTTGGCGTCGGAGAGGATGCGGCCCTGGGCGTCGAGCTGGGTGATCTGGTCGGTGAAGCCGCCGTTGACGATCGACTGCAGCTGCTGGATGGCCGTCTTGGCCTGCTCGGTGGAGAGAACGCGAGACATGGTGATGTACCCCTTCATCGTGGTGTGGCCCTGCGCGAGACGCGCCCCCGGGGCCGGAACGAGACGAGACTACCTCGTCTCGTCGAGGATGCACCCTCGTGGACCGATCCGTCGGTCCCCCTTCGGGGGGCGTGCGACCGATCTGTCGGTGCACCGCCTCCGGCTACTCTGGGCGGAGGAACGTCATCACGAGGGGACTGGTCGTCATGACCTGGGGATCGAACGACGGGGGCGTCGCCGTGCGCTCCGACGCGCAGACGAGCACGACGCGGGGCACCGGCTCCGCCCGACGAGGGAGGGCGCTCCGCCGCGCCCGGGGGCTGTCGGCGGTCGCCGTGGTCGGCGTGGTCGCGGTGGTCGCGACGGGCTGCACGGGAGGCGCGCCCGAGGTGACCGACCCCACCCGCGTCCTGCAGTCGGTCGCCACCACCCTGTCGAGCGACGGGTCGATCACGGCCGTCGACAGCACGACGGTCTCCGTCGACGACACCACCGGCACGACCTCGACGAGCAGCACCGAGCACGTGCCCGCCGACGTCGCCGACGACCTGCCGATCCGCGTGAGCACGTCGTACCGTGCCGGCGACCGGTCGGGCACCGACCTCGCCGACCTCGACGGCTTCGACGGGCGGGTCGAGATCGACCTGACCGTCGAGAACCTCACGGTGGCGCCGCAGGAGCTCACCTACGACGTCGCCGGCTCGTCGCGCACCGACCCCGCGCTGGTCGGCGCCCCCCTCAGCCTCGCGGCCTCGACGGTGCTCGAGGGCGTCTCGCCGAGCTCGGTCGTCACCGACGCCTCCGGCGCCGCCGGGGCGACCGACGGCATCGTCAGCACGAACGACGGCGGCGACGCCGTCGTCCAGTGGGGCGCGCTGCTCGCCCCGCCCCGCTCGGGCGCCAGCACGACCCTGCACCTCGTCGCCGACGTCGCGGACTTCCGATCGCCGACCTTCGACCTCGCCGCCCAGGCGGGGCTCTCCACGGACCTCTCCGTCGACGGCGTGCTGGCCTCGGCCTTCGACGACAGCTCGACCAGCGAGCTCGCGCTGCAGGAGCGCACCATCGCCCTCGTCTCCGACGTCGACCTCGTGCTGAGCCGCGCGGGCGAGACGATCACCGAGGTGCGCACCAACCTCGAGAGCACCTCCGACACCCTCGGCGTCCGCACGGCGGAGCAGCTCCGCGACAGCAGCGCCTCCCTCGCGAGCACCATGCAGGGCCTGAGCGGGCAGCTGACCGCTCTCGAGAGCGACCTCGGCGCGACGGTCACCGCCACGCAGTCGACGGTCCTCTCCCAGCTGCAGACGACGGTCACGAGCGTCGACACGCTGCTCGGCGACACGACGGCGACCGCGCCGGCCGTGACGCTCGACGGCGAGGGCTGCGCCGCGGTCGTCCCCGCCCCCGAGCAGGCCGGCAGCGTCTACGGCAGCCTCCTGCAGATGGCGACGCAGCTCGACGCCTACGCCCAGGCCAGCGCGCTCTGCCGCGACGAGGTCTCGGCGTCGCTCGCATCGACGGTCGGCCCGGCCGAGCCCACGGCCGAGATCTGCGCGACGCAGCAGTCGCTCACCTGCTCGCTCTACGGCTCCTCGCTGCTCGTCACCCTCGCACTCGTCGGCCTCGTGGGCCAGGGCGAGGAGCTCGCCGAGTCGCTCCAGCCCGAGCTCGCCGACGCCGCCCTCGACCGTCACGCCGACGTCACGGCGGACCTCGTGGACCTCTCCGCGCAGATCGAGGCCCTCGCCGTCGACCCGTCCGACTCGGCCGTGGCCACGGCCCTGACCGCCCTCGACGCCACCGTGACGTCGGTGCGCACCAGCACCCGCACGCTGCGCGACCAGGTCGACGGCCTCCACGACCGCGCCGAGAGCGCCCGCCGCGAGATCGGCGACGAGCAGCAGATCGGGTCGATGCGCGCCCAGGCGGAGAAGGTCGCCGCCGAGCTCTGCGACGTCGTCCAGGACGGCGGCGGGGGCCCCGGCATCAGCCGCGACGAGGTGGAGCGCCTCCGCTCCTACCTGGTCGCCGAGGGCTGCGCCGACGACGGGGGCACGGAGGTCGAGCCGGGGCAGCCCGCCCCGACGCCGGTCCAGCTCGATGCACCCTTCCCGTACCGCGCCTCCCTCGCCGAGCGCCTCGACGACCAGCTGGCAGCCTGGGACGACGTGGTCGCGATCACCGACGTCGACGACGACACGCAGGGCCTCGGCCTCGTGCTCGCCGACCTCGACGAGCAGGGCGACGACCTGGCCGCCGCGGCGGCCGACGTCCGTCGCGCGGTCGCCGCGGGCGACGGCTCGGTCGACGGCGCCGTCGAGCAGCTCCGCGAGGCCGCTGCCGTCACCACTGCCGACACTGCCGACCTGGGCGTCCGCCTGGAGCGCGTCCGCACCCAGCAGCAGGGCCTCGCCGACCAGGTCGAGGAGGCGTTCGCCGACACCTCGGAGGACGTCGCCGAGCAGGTCCAGGCCCTCGTCGGCCAGCAGGTGCGCGTCGTCGCCGAGCAGGGCGCCGTCAGCCAGGCCTCGGTCGTCGACGCCTTCACCCGCTCGATCGCCGGCCTCACCTCCACGTCGGACGTGGTCGTCGGC
This sequence comes from Frigoribacterium sp. CFBP 8754, assembly GCF_014841815.1. Lineage (NCBI taxonomy): Bacteria > Bacillati > Actinomycetota > Actinomycetes > Micrococcales > Microbacteriaceae > Frigoribacterium > Frigoribacterium sp. CFBP 8754. The sequence goes on along the minus strand of NZ_JACYUO010000002.1, from coordinate 764,373 downwards.
GACGCCCGAGAGACCATCGAGGAGCAGCGCGGTACGATCGACGAGCAGACGGCGGCCCTCACCACGGCCGTCGACGCCCAGACGGCCTCGACCCTCGAGCGCATCGCCCAGAGCACGGCCTCCTCGACGCGCGACGTCGACGGTGCCCGCACGCTGCTCACGGCCGACCTCGCCGCGGTCATGCTCGACCTCGGCGACCGCCAGGTGAACGGCTCCGGCATCCTCGGGGCCATGGCCACGAGCGCCGCGAAGTCGGACACTGCCGACTACCAGCTGGCCCTCGCCTCGAAGAGCGCGTCGGGCTACGCCAACATCCGCGCGGAGGACGTCGCGGGCATCATGCGCGAGCAGGCGCAGTTCACGGCGTCGGTCGACGCCGCGGCCACGCTGCCGGCGTTCCACCTCGACGTGCCGGCCGGCGCGACCTCGACCACGTTGTGGTCCTTCCGGATCGGAGCCGACCAGTGAGCCACGCCAGCCCGTCCGACGCCTCCTCCCGCAGCACGGCCGCGGCCGAGCCGGCCGAGCAGACCGGCGTCGACGAGACGCGTCCGCGGCGCCCCCGTCGCCGCCTCCTGCTCGCGGCGGGAGCCGTGGTGGTCGTCGCGGCCGTCGTCGTCGCGGTCGTCGTGGCCGTGCGCGGCGACCAGCGTGCGGTCGCCGACCCGGTGCCGGCCTCCGTGCCCGTGGCGATCCGCGCCTCCGACGTGCCCGACGGCACGACCGTCGGCGTCGTGATCACGCTGGGGCAGGGCGAGGGCTCTGCGTGGGCCGCAGCCGCCCAGGGCGGCCTCGTCGCCGAGCGCCGTCTCGAGCTCGGCGGCAGCGACGTGTCGCTCTCCGTGCAGGACGACGGCGGCAGCGCCGAGGGCGCCCGCGCGGCCGTCGAGGTGCTCGTCGCCGACGGCGTCGCCGGCATCGTCGTCGCCAGCTCGGGCAGCCACGTCTCCGGCGCGGTCGACGCCGCCCGCGAGGCCGGCGTGCCCGTCGTGCTGCCCTACGCGGAGGTGCCCGGCGGCTCCGGCGAGGGAGCCTGGTCGACCGCGCCCGACGCCGCCGTCACGGGCGCCGCCCTCCAGGCCGCGCTCGGCGGGTCGACGCACACGCTGCTCGTCGACCTCGGCGGCGGCAGCCCGGCCGGCGTCGCCGTGGCCGACATCCTGGTCGCCTCGGCCGTCGGCGACGACACCGCGGTCGCCGACGAGGTCGCCCGGCTCGCCGGCGCGGCACCGTCGACCGACGTCGACCCCGACGCCCCCGCGGAGGCGGCGCCCCCCGCCGTCGCCGTCCCCGCCACCGCCGTGCTGCTGAGCGGCTCGGCCACGCGCCAGGCCGCCCTCGTGGCCGCCCTCCAGTCCGCCGACCTGCCCGTGCCGGTCGTGCTGACGCCCGAGGCGACGAGCCCGGCGTTCACCGCGGCGCTGAGCGAGCGCGGCGGCAGCCTGGCCGGCGACCTCACGACCGTGGGCGTGCAGACCGACGACGCCGTGGCCCTCCGCTCCGACGCCGCCGGCCGCACGATGTCGGCCTTCCTGGCCGGCGTGCGCGTGCTCGCCCGGGACGGAGACGCCGTCAACCTCACGGGCGACCAGCCCTTCTCGGCCGTGGCCGCGCAGGCCGACTCGCGCAGCCACGACGCCGTCCTGGCGCTCGTCCGTGCCGTCTCGGCGGCCGGCAGCTCCGACCCGGCCGAGGTCTCCGCGGCCCTCGGCTCGCTCTCGCTCGTCGCCTCCGACGGCATCGCCGGGCCGGCGCTCGACTTCGGCGCCGACGAGCCCAACACCGGCGAGGTCGAGGTGCTGCACGCCTCCTCGGAGGCCCTCGGACTCCGCCCGGCCGCCGACGCCGGGGTGGCCCGCCTGGTCTGGTTCGCCGGGCCGACGACCGACTAGCACCGCCCGGGCGGCGTCGTGGTCCACGCCGCCGCCCCCGCACCGACGACGAGGCCGACCCCGCTCGGCCCGCGGCACGAGAGGGAGACCCGCATGCGCGTGGTGATCGAGCTGGACGACCAGCGACGCAGCGTGGAGGTCGACCGCTGGCGCGGCTCCGCGACCCTGGCCGAGCTGGTCGAGGCCGCGGGCTGCTCCGTCGGGCCCGACGACGACCTGTTCGTCGACGCCTCGGCCGTGTCGGTCGGCACGCCGCTGCGCGAGCTCGTGCTGCTCGAGGGGTCGCGCGTCGCCCGCACAGCCACGACGCGGCCGGCCCGCGTCGCCGGCTGGAACGTCACGCTCGCCGGCGGGCTCGCCGTGGGGCGCGTGGTCGAGGTGCCCCGCACCCGCCCGCTCGTCGTCGGCCGCTCGCCGCAGGCCGACCTCGTGCTGCCGACGGCCAGCGCCTCCTGGGAGCACTGCACGGTCGAGCTCGACGACGACGGCGTGCTGATCCGCGACTCCGGCTCGACCAACGGCACCGTCGTCGCCGGCGAGAAGGTGGGCGCTGAGGGCGTCCGCGTCACCGAGGGCACCACCGTGATCGTGGGCGGCGCGGTGCTGATCGTGCGCCCCGACCTGCCCGAGTCGACCGTGCCGGCTCCTGGCTCGCTGCACAACCTCACACCCGCCGCGACGGCGCCCTTCAACCGCCCGCCCCGCCCAGGCCGCGTGGGCGAGATCGAGCCCGTGCTGCCGCCCACCCGCAAGGACGTGCCGCCGGCCTCGAAGTTCAGCGTCATCACCGTCGTGGCGCCGCTCGTGCTGGCCGGCGCCATGGTGCTGCTGCTCGGCGACGCCCGCTTCGCGCTCTTCGCCCTGCTCAGCCCGGTGATGGCCATCGGCATGTACTTCGAGCAGAAGCACCGCCGCAGGAAGAACCTCGAGGAGGAGGAGGAGCGCTTCGCGACCGCCGTGGAGGCGTTCCGCCGCGAGATCGCGGACGCTGCGGCCCAGGAGGTGCGCCGCCGTCAGGAGCTCGCCCCCGACCCGGCCACGGTGCTGCGACGCCCGGCCGTGCCGACGACCCAGCTGTGGCAGCGCCGCGCGGGCGACGACGACTTCCTCGCCCTGCACGGCGGCATCGGCGACGTGCCCTGGAAGCCCGAGGTCGACGACCGCGGCGTCTCCCGCCGCGACGAGAAGGTCAAGGAGGCGCTCGAGGCCGGCCTCCTGCCCGCCGCGCCCGTCGTCGTGGACCTCAGCGACGCCGGCGTGGTCGGCATCGTCGGCGACCGGGCCGGGGCGCTCGCCCTCGCCCGCAGCCTCCTCGTGCAGGCGGCCGTGCACTGCGGGCCCGCCGACCTCACGGTCGGCACCTTCTGCGACCGTGGCCGCGAGGCCGACTGGGAGTGGGCCTCCTGGCTGCCGCACACCCGCCGCGCGGGCAGCAGCACGGGCGAGCGGTGGATGTCGGCGCAGCGCGAGGCGAGCGCCTCCGTGCTCCGTGGCCTCCGCGAGACCGTCGACGAGATGCCCACCCCGGCCCTGCTCGTCGTGCTCGACTCCGAGGTGCTCACCGAGGGTCGCGACGCCCCGGCCCGCGCCCTGCTCGGCCACGGCCGGAGCGTGCCCGGCGTCAGCCTCCGCCCGGGCGAGCGGCCGCACCGCGTCAGCGGCATCGTCATCGCGACCTCCGAGGAGCAGCTCCCGGCCGCCTGCACCAGCGTCATCGTCGTCGGCGACGACGCGGCCGCGACCGTGCACCGCCCGGAGGACCGCGCCCGCGTCGACGACGTCGTGCTCGCGGGCGTCACCCTCGAGGCCGCCGAGGAGTGCGCCCGCCACCTCGCGCACTTCGACGACCCCGAGCTGATCGTGCCCGGCGCTTCCCTGCCGTCGCTGGTGCGCCTCCCCGAGCTGCTCGGCCACCAGGCCCTCGACGCCCAGGCGATCCGCGCGATGTGGGCGGCCGACACCGGCGTCTCGACGCCCATCGGCTCCGCCGAGACGGGCGTGCTCACGCTCGACCTGGTCGAGGACGGCCCGCACGGCCTCGTCGGCGGCACCACCGGCTCGGGCAAGAGCGAGTTCCTCCGCTCGCTCGTCGCCGGGCTCGCGGCGCGCAACGACCCGACCCGCCTCACCTTCGTGCTGATCGACTTCAAGGGAGGCGCGGCCTTCAAGGCCTGCGAGCGCCTGCCGCACACCATCGGCACCATCAGCAACCTCGACGAGCAGCTCGCCGACCGGGCGCTGCGGGCGCTCGAGGCCGAGATGGAGCGCCGTCAGCGCGTCTTCGCCGAGGCGGGGGACGACGTCGACAACCTCGACGCGTACCTCCGCACCGGTCCGGCGGAGCCCATGCCGCGCCTCCTGCTGGTGGTCGACGAGTTCGCGATGCTCGCCAAGGACTTCCCCGACGTCCTGTCGTCGCTCGTCAGCGTCGCGGCCGTGGGCCGGACGCTCGGCGTGCACATGATCCTCGCGACGCAGCGCCCCGCCGGCGTCGTCAACGAGGACATCCTCGCCAACACCAACCTCCGCGTCGCGCTGCGCGTGCAGAGCCGGGAGGACTCGAGCAACGTTATCGGCGTGCCCGCGGCCGCCGGCATCGGGCGTGCGCAGACCGGCCGCGCCTACGTGAAGCTCGGCCAGGACGACATCACCCCCGTGCAGACCGCCCTCGTCACGGGCCGCGCGCAGGAGGTCGCCGCGGGCGCCGTCGACGTTCGCGAGATCGGGGCGTTCGGCGTGCCGGTGGCCGCTCCCGCGCCTCCTCGGGCCACGGCGAACGACGCCGCCGACCTCGACGTGCTGATCGACGCGGTCGTGCAGGCGAACGCCGACGCCGGCATCGCGCCGCCGCGGCAGGTCTGGCCGGAGGCGCTGGGCGAGCGGGTCGCGTTGGAGGGCTTCGCCGAGGCGGCCGGGCCCGAGACCGTCGACGCGGTCGCGGTCGCGGTCGCGGCCGCAGCCGGCGCCGCCCCCGCCGTGCCCGCCCTGCCCGCTGAGCCCGCCGTGCCCGTCGTGGGCGGCGTCCGGGGCGACCTCGTCGCCGTGGCCCTCGCCGACGAGCCCGACCTGCAGCGGCAGAGCCCCGCCGGCTGGCGGCTCGACGAGGGCAACCTCATGCTGCTCGGCATCGTCGGCAGCGGCACGAGCACGACCCTCTCGAGCATCGCGCTGACGATGGCCCGCGAGACCTCGCCCGACGACCTCGACCTCTACGTGCTCGACATGGGCTCGCGCGGCCTCGCGCCGCTCGCCGACCTGCCGCACACCGTCGCGTACGTCGGCTCGGGCACGGGGGCCAAGGAGCAGCAGGCGCGGTTCCTGCGGCACCTGCGCACCGAGCTCGAGGTGCGTCGGGCGTCGCCGGGGACGGGGAGGCGCGCGGTCGTCCTGCTGGACGGCCTGGCCGCCCTCCGCGACGAGTACCAGGACTACGAGGGGCAGCAGCTGCTCGACCTGCTCTACCGCGTCTACGCCGACGGCCCCGGCCTCGGCCTCTCGTTCGCCGTGTCGACGACCCGTGCCAAGGCGGTGCCGTCGGCGATGGACGAGGTCACGACGCAGAAGTGGCTGTACCGCCTCGCCGACCAGTACGACTACGCCTCCTACGGCATCCGGGGCAAGAGCGTCCCGGCCGCGGTGCCCGGTCGCTGCGTCGACACCGTCACGGGGCTGCAGATGCACGTCGCGACGCCCGAGGGCGACCTGGCCGCGGCCGTGGCGCAGGTGCGAGGGGCCTGGGCCGGCACGCCGCCGAAGGCCAACGCCATCGGCCAGCTGCCCGACGACGTCCGCGTCGACGAGCTCGACCTCGCGCCCGTGCTCACGGGCGAGCCGTGGCTGCTGCCGATCGGCATCGGCGAGGACGACCTGACCCCCGCGCAGCTCGAGGTCTACGAGGGCGAGCACGTGATGATCGCCGGGCCCGCCCGGTCGGGCAAGTCGACGTTGCTCTGCGCCCTCGCCGAGTCGATCCGCGCCCTGCCCGGTGACCGGCCCGCGGTCTGGGGCATCGGCGACCGGCGCTCGCCCCTCGCGACGGCCGGGCTCGACCGCGTCGCCGTGGGCGTCGACGAGGTCCCGGCGCTGCTCGCGTCGCTGCGGCTGGAGCGCGGCCCGGTCGTGCTGCTGATCGACGACGCCGAGCGGTTCGACGACGCCGACCAGTCGATCGCGTCGCTGCTCGCGAGCCGCACGCCGGTGACGGTGGTCGCCGCGGGCCGGTCCGCCGACCTGCGCACCCTCTACAGCCACTGGACGAAGACGGTCCGCAAGGCCCGCTGCGGCGTGCTGCTGCAGCCCGACGTCGACTACGACGGCGACCTGCTCGGCGCCACCCTGCCGCGGCGCGCGCCGGTCGCGCTCAGCCGCGGGCGCGGCTACGCCTGCGTGGGAGGCGCGGTGCGGCTCGTGCAGACCATCAGCCCGAGCGCCTGATCCTCGGAGTGCGGGCGGGCGGCGGTCTGCAGACCACTGCCGGCCGGCGGCTCTCCGCGGGTCAGTCGCGGGCGGTGATGCCGAACGTCGAGCTCTCGAGGGCCGTGAAGTTGCCCACGGTGGCCCGGAGCACGCACTGCGGGGCGATCGACAGCGCCGTCACGACGAGGCCGTCGGTCGAGACCGCCAGGGCCCCGGAGCACCCGTCGGCGAAGCGCACGCCCGCCTCGCCGCCGGCGACGTCCTGCAGCATCTGCGAGGGCGTGCCCGTGCTGGGGCTCGTGTAGAGCGGGTTCAGCTCGTCGGGGCCGCTCGGCCAGACGGGCACCAGGGTGACCGGCAGGGCCGTCTGGCTGACGGTGCGCGACGGGGTCGTCACGACGACGTCGCGGAGGCGCTGCACCGGGTACGCCGTGCCGCTCACGCGGTCCGACCCGACGGCCTCGCTGGTCGCGGTCGCCGCGGCGTCCAGCCACTCGTCGAGCGCCGCGGCGTCCGCCACGGCGAGGGGGAACGTCGCCTCGACCTCGACCGAGCCGCCGGCGGGCACCTCGACGCCCGACACCGTCCAGCCGCACGGTGCCGAGACGCCCGTCAGCGACGGCTGGTTGCGGGTCGCCGAGACGGGCCCCTCGGTGGAGCTCCACCGCACGGGCGGGCACGCGGCGTCGGAGTCGAGCCCCGGCACGACCTCGAGCAGCGGGCCCGAGAGGGGTGCGGCCTGCGCCGACCAGGTGATCGCCAGGGTCACCGTGCCGGCGGCGGTGTCCGAGGAGGCGTCGCGCGAGACCCCGAGGCCGGTCGGCAGCGCCTGGTCCTGCTGGTTCGCCGTGGCGCTGGCCGTGGCGGGCGCGGACGCCTCGCCGCCCATCCCGGACGGCACGAGCACGACGAGGCCCACGACCAGCGCGACGACGAGCAGCACGCCGACGCCGCCGAGGGCCGCGACGCGTCCGGTGAGCCAGCCGGGTCGCGACCCGGCGAGCTGACGGACGCGCTCGAGCCGCGGGGGCGGGGGAGCGTCGACGACCGTGGCCGGCTCGGCGACGGGGCGTCGCAGCGGCCGCACCACGGTGGCCGAGCCGTCCGTGCCCAGGTCGGGCCGCGCCTCCTGCACCTCGGGTGCGACGTCGGTGCCGTGGGCGAGCGCGCTCTCGAGCTCGGCGGTCGACCCGTCGGAGGCGCCGCCTCCCGAGGCCGCGGCGCCGCGCACGATCGTCGCCGGACGCTCGATCTCGTCGAAGCCCTCGGGCGCCTCGACGGCGGCCAGCGCGGGCAGGTCGGCGTGGGCGGCGGCGAGGCTGCGCAGGCGCTCGGCGGCCACGGCCGCGGCGGGGCGCGCAGACGGGTCCTTGGCGAGCAGGCCGTCGATCGCCGCCCAGACGTCGCCCGGCAGGTCGAGCCGCGGGGGAGTCGAGGTGACGTGGCGGTAGGCGACGGTGAAGTCGGTGCCCGGACCGGCGAACGGCGTGCGCCCCGCGAGCAGCTGGTAGAGCATGACGCCGGTCGCGTAGACGTCGCCGGCGGGCCCCGAGCGCCCGTTGCTGATGAGCTCGGGCGCCATGTACTGCGGGGTGCCGAGGAGGCCTGTCGTGCGGCGGTCCTGTTCGCCGACGACGGAGGCGATGCCGAAGTCGCTGACGCGCACGGCGCCCGCGAGCCCCGGGTGCCAGGGCTCGGCGAGCAGCACGTTGTCGGGCTTCACGTCGCGGTGCGAGACGTCGCGCTGGTGGGCGGCGGCGAGAGCGTCGAGCACCTCGGCCGCGATGGTCAGGGCGTCGCGGGCGGGCAGCGGGCCGGACCGCTCGAGCAGGTCGCCGACCGAGCCGCCGGGCACGAGGTCCATGACGATGGCGAGCCGGTCGCCCTCGACCACGAGGTCGCGAACGCGCACGATGCCGGGGTGCCGCAGCGAGACGAGCACCGAGCGCTCGCGCACGAATCGCTCGACGAGCCCGGGGTCGGCGGCGTGCTCGGGCTTCAGCAGCTTGGCGGCGACCTGGTCGTCGTGCGGAGCGACCGTGGCGCGCCACACCTCGCCCGCCGCTCCCGAGCCGATCAGCTCGACGAGGCGGTACGACGCCCCCAGGGCCTCGCCGGATCGCGACTGCGCCACGTCTCCCCTTCCCCCTCGGACGGCGGGGCCCCCGCCGTCGCCCCGGGGCCCATCCTACGGCGACGCCCCCTCGTCGGCAGGCCCGAGACGGTGCCGTGGCCGACCCCGAGCGGGGGTCAGCGCGTCAGCGCCTGCACGAGGCTCTCCTGCAGGTAGCCGAGCCAGTCGAAGACGTCGTTCATCACGAGGGCGGCCGGGTCGTCGGTCGGCGCCGGCCCTCCGTCGGTCACGCCGAGCCGGCTGCCGAGCACCAGCCGCAGGTCGGTCAGGGTGCGCAGCCACGACTGCTGCCCGGCCTCGTCGAGCCGCGAGGTCGGCGGCGGGCCGAGGTCGTCGAGCACCCGTCGGGCGTTCGCGACCTTGCGGGCGGTCAGGTCGACGGCGGTGAACCTGCGGAACTCGGCCGCCGCCTCCTCGTCGTCCGGGTACGCGGAGGGCAGGAGGCGCGCGACGGCCGGGTCGCCGGGGTCGCCGCCCTCGAGCACGCTCACGAGCTGCGCGACGAGGTCGGCCAGCAGGGCGCGTTCGTGGTCGGGCAGCGTGAGCTCCATGCCGTCCCGGCCGCGACGGAAGGGGATCACTCGTCGGCCTTCGAGACGGTCGCCCAGAGGCCGAAGTCGTGCATCGCCTCGACGTGCCGCTCCATCTCCTCGCGCGGGCCGGTGGCGACGACGGCCCTGCCGGTGGTGTGCACCTGCATCATCAGCCGCTCCGACTCGCGGGCCGAGTAGCCGAAGTAGCTGCGGAAGACGTAGCTCACGTACGACATCAGGTTGACCGGGTCGTCCCAGACCAGCGTGACCCACGGGCGGTCGGGCGCGACGAGGAGGCGCGGGTCGGTCTCGGTGCCGACGCGCGTGTCGTCCAGGGTCTGCGTCACGCCCCCCAGCGTGCCACGCCGCGGCGGTCCGCACGACCGCCTCCGCGCCTCCCGCGCCCCTGCCCGCGGAGGTATGCTCGACGGGTCGCGACTGGCGTTCAGATGGTCGACCATCGGGGAGCGACGCACACACGGTACGTGGCCGTACGCCTGGGCCACCACGCCACCTGAAGAACCGGCACCTCGTGCCGCCCTCGTCCCGTGACCGTGTAGAGAGAGCCCTGCCATGACCCCCCAGAAGACGCCCTCGACCTTCAACGCCCCGCTCAGCGAGGTCGACCCCGAGATCGCCGCGGTGCTCGAGCAGGAGCTCGGCCGTCAGCGCGACTACCTCGAGATGATCGCCTCCGAGAACTTCGTGCCGCGGGCCGTGCTCGAGTCGCAGGGCTCGGTGCTGACGAACAAGTACGCCGAGGGCTACCCGGGGCGTCGCTACTACGGCGGCTGCGAGTTCGTCGACGTCGCCGAGAACCTCGCCATCGAGCGGGCCAAGACGCTGTTCGGCGCTGACTTCGCCAACGTCCAGCCGCACTCGGGCGCCCAGGCCAACGCCGCCGTGCTCTCCGCCATCGCCAGCATCGGCGACACCATCCTCGGCCTCGAGCTCGCCCACGGCGGCCACCTGACCCACGGCATGAAGCTCAACTTCTCCGGCAAGATGTACAAGGCCGTGGCCTACGAGGTCGACCCCGAGACGTACCTCATCGACATGGAGACCGTGCGTCGCCAGGCGCTCGAGCACAAGCCGAAGGTCATCATCGCCGGCTGGTCGGCCTACCCGCGCCAGCTCGACTTCGCGGCCTTCCGCGCCATCGCCGACGAGGTCGGCGCGTACCTCTGGGTCGACATGGCGCACTTCGCCGGCCTCGTCGCCGCGGGCCTGCACCCGTCGCCGCTGCCCCACGCCCACGTCGTCTCGTCGACGGTGCACAAGACCCTGGCCGGCCCGCGCTCGGGCGTGATCCTGTCGAACCACGAGCCGCTCTTCAAGAAGCTCAACTCCGCGGTCTTCCCCGGCCAGCAGGGCGGCCCGCTGATGCACGTCATCGCGGCCAAGGCGACGGCCTTCAAGCTCGCGGCCGAGCCCGAGTTCAAGGACCGCCAGGAGCGCACCATCCGCGGCGCCCAGCTGCTCGCCGCGCGCCTCACCGCGCCCGACGCGAAGGCGGCCGGCATCGACGTGCTCACCGGCGGCACCGACGTGCACCTCGTGCTCGTCGACCTGCGCGCCAGCGAGGTCGACGGCAAGCAGGCGGAAGACCTGCTGCACCAGGTCGGCATCACCGTCAACCGCAACTCCGTCCCGTGGGATCCTCGCCCGCCGATGGTCACCTCCGGCGTCCGGATCGGCACGCCGGCGCTCGCGACCCGCGGCTTCGACGACGCGGAGTTCACCGAGGTCGCCGACGTCATCGCCCTGGCGCTGATGCCCGAGCCCGACATCGAGGCCCTGGCGGCGCGCGTGAAGGCGCTCACCGACGCGTTCCCGCTCTACGCGTGAGCGGCGGCGTCGAGCCGGGAGCCGCGGTCGACGCGGCACCCGGCGCTCCCGCGACGGCACCCGTCGAGCCCGCTGACCGCCCGCTCATCGCGGGGCCGGGCAGCGCGGTGAAGATCGACGGCACGGCCCTCGCGGCCGCCGTCAAGGCCGACCTGCGCGTCCGGGTCGACGCGCTGCGCGCCCGCGGCGTGGTGCCCGGGCTCGGCACGATCCTCGTGGGGGCCAACCCCGGGTCGCTGTCGTACGTGGCCGGCAAGCACCGCGACTGCGCGGAGGTCGGCATCGAGTCGATCCGCCTCGACCTGCCCGACACGGCCAGCGAGGCGGAGATCCGCGCGGCGATCGAGACGATGAACGCCGACCCCGCCGTCACCGCCTTCATCATCCAGCTGCCCCTGCCCGAGGGCATCGACCCCACGGCGATGCTCGAGCTGATGGACCCGGCGAAGGACGCCGACGGCCTCCACCCCGTCAACCTCGGCGAGCTCGTGCTCGCCGTGCCCGGCGGCAAGGGCTCGATCGACACGCCCCTGCCGTGCACGCCGCGCGGCATCGTCGAGATGCTGCGCGCCTACGACGTGCCGATCGCGGGCCGTCACGTGACGATCATCGGCCAGGGCCTCACCGTCGGGCGGCCGCTCGGCCTGCTGCTCACCCGCCTCGAGGCGACGGCCACCCTCACGCACTCGCGCACGGTCGACGTCGCGGCCGAGGTGCGCCGCGCCGACATCGTCGTCGCGGCGGCCGGCGTGGCCGGGCTGGTGCAGCCCGACTGGGTCGCCCCCGGGGCGACCGTGATCGACGTGGGCATCACGCGCGTGCTCGTCGAGGAGACGGGCAAGTACAAGCTGCGGGGCGACGTCGACCCGGCGGTGGCGCAGGTCGCCGGTGCCCTCTCGCCGGTGCCGGGCGGCGTCGGCCCGATGACCCGGGCGATGCTGCTGAAGAACGTCGTGGAGGCCGCCGAGCGCGACGCGTGACGGCGACGCGGCCGCGCGGCCGCGCGGCGGCTGCGGCTGCGCGGCGGCCGCCGCCGCCGGCCTAGATCCGCGCCGACCGTGAACGGGCTAGTACGACGAAGGCGGGCCACCACGGTGGCCCGCCTTCGTCGTGCTCGCCCGTCGTCGAGAGTGCCGGTGGCGCCGGCTAGCGCCGGCTGGCGCCGCTGGGCACCGGCCGGCACCAGCCGGCCCGGCCGACGGCCGCGGCCGCCCGCGCCTAGCTCTCGCGGCGCGCGCCCTCGGCAGGGTGCACGGTGAAGATCGTCGGGGCGGTGTAGCCCGCCTCGGCGAAGGCCGCCGTGACGGCGTCGGCCACGGCGTCGCGCTGGTCGCTCGGCACGAGGGCGATGGCCGACCCGCCGAAGCCGCCGCCCGTCATGCGGGCCCCGACCGCGCCGGAGCGCTGGGCGGTCGCGACCGCGAGGTCGAGCTGCGGCACCGAGATCTCGAAGTCGTCGCGCATCGACACGTGCGAGGCGTCGAGCAGGGCGCCGATCGCCGCCGGGCCCTCGGTGCGCAGCGTGCGCACGGTGTCGAGCACGCGCTGGTTCTCGGTGACGACGTGCCGCACGCGGCGGTAGGTCTCGTCGTCGAGCAGGTCGGAGGCGCGGGGCAGGTCGTCGACGTCGATGTCGCGCAGCGAGGTGACGCCGAGCGCCTCCGCCCCGCGTTCGCACGACGCCCGGCGGTCGACGTACCCGCCGGTGGCGTGGGCGTGCTCGACGTGGGTGTCGACCACGAGGATCTCGAGCCCGGCGGCCGCGAAGCCCAGGTCGACGACGTCGGCCTCGAGGCTGCGGCAGTCGAGGAAGACCGCGGAGTCGGCCCGGCCGAGCAGCGATGCCGACTGGTCCATGATGCCGGTGGGCGCGCCCACCGCGTCGTTCTCGGCGAGCTGGCCGACCGCGGCGAGGGTGGGGCGGTTCACCTCGAGCGACCAGAGCTCGGTGACGGCGACGGCGACGGAGCACTCGAGGGCCGCCGACGACGAGAGGCCCGCGCCGATGGGCACGTCGGACTCGACGAAGACGTCGAGGCCGGGGGCGGCCGACAGGTCGATCGACGACACGTCGCCGCCGGCCGCCGTGAAGGCGGGGGCGTCGGCGTGCTGCGGGGCGACCGACAGGGCCCAGGCGATGCCGAAGACGTAGGCCGACCAGCCCGACATGGCCGAGGGGTCGAGCTCGTCGAGCGAGATCTCGTGGACGCCCTCGTCGAAGGTGCTCGCGACGCGGAGGAGGCGGTCGTCGCGACGGCCGACGGTGACGACGGTCCGCTTGTCGATCGCGAACGGCAGAACGAAGCCGTCGTTGTAGTCGGTGTGCTCGCCGATGAGGTTCACCCGGCCGGGCGCCGACCACGTGCCGGCCACGGGGGAGTCGAAGACGGAGGCGTAGCTGCGGGCCTGACCCGTGCCTCCCGGGGTGTCGGTGGTGGTCATGCGCGCGTCATCGCCTCTCTCAGTCGGTCGGCCTGGGCCTCGGGCACGAGGTCGCCCACCCAGGCTCCCATCGCGGCCTCCGAGCCGGCCAGGAACTTCAGCCTCGTCTCGGCCCGGCGGGGCGAGGTGATCTGCAGCATGAGCCGCACGGTGTCGCGGCCGACCGAGACCGGCGCCTGGTGCCAGGCGGCGATGTAGGGCGTCTCGTCGCCGTAGAGAGCGTCGAGGCCGCGCAGCAGCGTCTTGTACATGACCGCGAGCTCGTCGCGCTCGTCGCTCGTGAGGCCGGCGAAGTCGGGCACGTGGCGGTGCGGCAGCAGGTGGATCTCGATGGGCCAGCGTGCCGCGAACGGCACGAATGCGGTGAAGTGCTCGCCGGCCAGCACGACGCGGGGCCCCTGGCGCTCGCTCTCGAGCAGGTCGTGGAAGAGGTCGGGGCCGTAGGCCTCGATGCTCCGCAGCAGCGACGCGGTGCGCGGGGTGACGTAGGGGTAGGCGTAGATCTGGCCGTGGGGGTGGTGCAGGGTCACGCCGATGGCCTGGCCGCGGTTCTCGAACGGGAAGACCTGCTCGACGCCGGGCAGCGCGCTGAGCGCCTCGGTGCGGTGCGCCCAGGCCTCGACCACCGTGCGGGCGCGCGAGTCGCTGAGGGTCGCGAACGAGCCGACGGTGTCGGGGCTGAAGCAGACGACCTCGCAGCGGCCGACGCTGCGGCGCACACGGCCGAGGCCGATCTCGGCGAGGTCGTCGAGCCCGGCGGGGGCGTCGGGGTCGGTCAGCGCGGGGCCGAACGACGGCGAGCGGTTCTCGAACACGGCGACGTCGTACACGTCGGGGATCTCGGAGGGGTTCGTCTCGCTGGCGGGCGCGAGCGGGTCGAGCTCGGCCGGGGGGAGGAAGACGCGGTTCTGGCGCGACGCCGCGATCGACACCCAGTCGCCGGTGAGCGGGTCCTGTCGCATCGAGGCGGTCTCGGGCCGCGGGTCGAGCACGCGCGCGTCGACACGGCGCTCGCTGCCGAGCGTCGTGTCGGCGTCGTCGAACCAGATCAGCTCGCGACCGTCGGCCAGGGTCGACGTGCGGACGGCGATGGGTGCCATTGTCCCTCCTCGGGGTCGGCGCTCCCACGGCTGCAGCCTGCATTTGCGAAAGCAGGTGAAAGCATACGAAGATGACCCCGTGAACGCCAAATCCGCCGACCAGCCCCTCCCGGGCGAGCGGCGGCGCGACCGCATCGCCGACCTCGTCGGCCGCCGGGGCTTCGTCCGCACGGCCGAGCTCGCCCGCGAGTTCCGGCTCTCCGAGGTCACCATCCGCACCGACCTCGAGAGCCTCGCCGCCGACGGCCTCGTCTCGCGCGTGCACGGCGGCGCGCTCTCGGTCGACCGCCCGGTGGTCGAGCGCCCCTTCGAGGAGGAGAGCGCGGTCGGCATCGACGCCAAGCACGCGATCGGCGTGCGGGCCGCGGCCCTGGTGCGGTCGGGCGACTGCGTCGTGCTCGACGTCGGCACGACGACCACGCAGATCGCGCTGGCGCTGCTCGAGCGGCACGAGCTCGAGGGCGTCGTCGTCGTGACCAACAGCCTGACGATCGCCCTCGCCCTCGAGCAGGCGGTGCCGCGCTTCACGGTGATCGTCTCGGGCGGCACGCTCCGGCCGCTCCAGCACTCCCTGGTGAACCCGCTCGCGACCACGGTCTTCTCGGCGATCACGGCCGACATCGCCTTCATCGGCTGCACCGGGGTGCACCCCGACCACGGCGTCACGAACGTCAACCTGCCCGAGACCGACCTCAAGCGGCTCATGACGACGACGTCCCGACGCAGCTACATCGTCGCCGACGGGAGCAAGCTGGGGGAGGCGCACCTCGGCGTCATCGGCCCCCTCGACGTGTTCGAGGGGCTCGTGACCGCCGGGGCCGACGAGCACCGGGTCACCGCCCTGCGCGCCGCGGGCCTGACCGTGGTCGAGGCCGACCACGACGACGAGAGAGGACGACCGTGACGAGCTCACCCACCGGAGACCAGCTGCACCTGCGCCGAGAGGTCGACGGCCGCGTCGTCGAGGCCGTGGTGACCTCCGTCGCCGCCGGCCTGCGGTCGCTGACCGTCGACGGCCGCGCGCTGACCGAGACCTTCCCCGACACGGTCGTGCCGCCGTCGGCGTGCGGCATCACCCTCTTCCCGTGGCCGAACCGCGTCGACGGCGGCCGCTGGTCGCTCGACGGCGAGGCGCAGCAGCTCGACATCACCGAGCCGTCGAAGGGCAACGCCAGCCACGGCCTGCTGCGGTACACCAGCTACCGCCTCGTCGAGCGCGACGAGCACGCGGTCACCCAGGCGGCGACGGTCTACCCGCAGCACGGCTGGCCGCTGCAGCTCGACCTGACGGTGCGGCACGAGCTCGTCGCCGACGGGCTGCGGGTCAGCTACGAGGTCGAGAACGTCGGCGCGCGGCCGGCGCCGTTCGCGGTGGGGGCGCACCCCTTCCTCCGCGTGGGCGACGTCGACGTGGCCGACCTCACCGTGTCGCTCGACGCGGCGACGCGCTTCGTCGTCGACGAGCGCGGCGTCCCCACCGGCACCGAGCCGGTCGAGGGCACCGCCTACGACCTCCGCGGAGCGCCGGTGGTCGGCGACCTCGACCTCGACACCCCCTACCGTGACGTCGCACCGGGCGACGACGGCGTCCGTCGCACCCGCCTGACGGCTCCGGACGGCACGGCGACCGAGCTCTGGCAGGACGCCTCGTTCGGCTACGTGCAGGTGTTCACCCCGCGCAACTTCCCCCGCGACGGCGTCCTCGGCCTGGCCGTGGCCGCCGAGCCGATGACGGCGCCGCCGAACGCCCTCGCGACCGGCGAGGGGCTCCTCCGCCTCGAGCCGGGCGAGCGCTGGTCGGGCTCCTGGGGCATCCGCCACGTCGCGGGCTGACCGGGCGTCGGGCGTGGGGGCGGCAGCCGGGCCGACCCGCGCCTCCGCCTGGCCCTGTCCGGAGGCGCGGGTCGGGTGACCAGCAAATTGTCCTAAATGCGCAAGTTGCTGGGAATCCTTCTGCGGCGGGGGCGAATCGGGGTAGCGTGTCGACTCGTTCCGGCTGGTTACCGGACGAACGCCGTCGACGTAGACGCAGGCCGCTCTTTTCCTGATCCGAATGGCGTCCTGCATCGTCGGCGCACGTGCCCCCGCCCGCGCACCGCGCTCGGCGGGGGCACGCCTCTTCCGGCCCCGGGGCCCTGCTCGGCGGCGCTCCCTCACGCCCTGGTGGCGCCTCCGTCGAGCCCCGGTCGGGCATCGTCCCCGTGCGAGGGGCACTCGGAATGGGGGACGCGGGGCCGCTCCCGCCGGTGGTTTGATCGATCTCGGGTAAGCGACAGGAGATCCTCTCGGATCCCGCGCGAGGTGGCCCGATTCGGGTCGGGCCACCTGAACCCCTCCGGGTTCGCCAGGGCGACGCCCCGCACCGGAGAACTGCTGGTCATGCCCCAAGTCGACTCCGGCCCCGCAGAGACCACCCGGGTGGTGTCCCCCGGAACGGCCCTGAGATGGTGAGATCCCCTCCCGTCGTGCCGCGAGATGGCGTACGCTCGTCGGGTACCGGGCGGTGACCAGACGCCCGGTGTCGGGGGCAGGATTCGGGTCCGCGCCCCTGCGGTGGGGCCGCCACGTAGGGGTACGTGATGACGGCCCCACCCTCGCACGTCGGAGGCCCTCCCCAGGTCGGGGAGGGCCTCCTGTGCGTCACGCGCGTGCGTCGTGGGCCCCGTGGGGCTCGAACCCACGACCCGCGGATTAAAAGTAGGAATTTGGCGCACTCTTGTGGCCTTTGGAAACACTTGCTGAGCGCCATCCCGAGCCCAGCGGAGCATCGATGCCTGCCACGTAGGCGAACATCGCGCCCGTGGTTGCGTCGATCGTCGAACTGTTCTGGTCGTGCTCCTGGTTCATCAGACTGCACCGGGCCCGCGATGGTCACGGCGCGCGTTGAGGAATTGAGAGGTGAACCTAGGAGAGCAGTCATACGGGATGTTGCCACTGGCGATCGAGGACTCAAGCTGATCGAACGTGCCCCTCGTCCGCGGAAACGTCCTATCCCAATTTGATTTTGTTTCGACTCACAAACTGCTGAAACTCGCGAATGTCAGTCGCTAGGACGTCCTGGGATACAAACCATTTCTTGGCGTCACGGCTAACTGCGTCGACAATGTCCGCCATGGCCCGGCGCTTTGCCTGAAGGTCAAGGTGGTAGACGGGCTCATGGTGAGCGACTCTGTTGCGGAAGTCGTAAGCGATACCTAACCAGGACGCCAGCGATGTCACGGGCGTGTGCGCACTCTTGTTCGGGAAAGCATTGACTAGTGCATCGTCCCAAATTCGCTGCTTCGCGTGATGAGTTCCCCTGGGTGGAAGAAGGTATCTCCATGCGCCGAAACTCATCTGCGCTAGCACGTCGTCGTGGACGACTGGCCTTCCACCGCTTACTGCCCGATCAGCCTTTGACTTGGCCTCTCGAAGATCTTTGGCGTTGTCGTAGAAGCAACCTTTGAGCATGGGCGCAGGGGTGAGCGTCCAGCCGGCATCTTCACCTTGCTTGACGTTCCATGCACGCAGTTCACGGTCCATGCTGTTCCGCACGACTACCTCGCACATCTGGATGGCCTTGAACGCACTTGAAGCGAGTCGCAGGTTGAAGGCATAAAGCTCCTCGGCTAGCGGTTCGTCGTTTTTCGCGTGGCTGCGATACCGGGCGAACCGAGGCTCGCTTACGAGGTCGACGAGTTTGGCAGGCACTCGATTAGAGTAGTAGAGTCGTAAGTGAAGACGCGAGTTCATCCGACGCGTTTACGCTCGAAGTAGCCCATCAGCCTTGCGGCTGGTGGGCGCTTTGCGTTTCAGCGTGTATTCACGCCGAGAAGGTGCAGGTCGATGACTGGTGGCCTGGGCAAAAGTAATCTGTGCGGTGTGGCCCCAGGTGCCCCTAGCGCAGCAAGAGCGTGTGTCGCCCGGCTCGCCGAAGAAGTGTGTGGGTGCACGAAGTAGCGGGCAAGGGTGTGGTTTTTTGTCAGCGCTTGATGTCTCTTGAGGTGTGGCCTCGCTCGCTCCCAACGGGCGCGGTAGTCCGTGCGAAGAGATGCCTCTAGTTGTGGAGTGCCAAAGCGATCACTAGCCGCCTCCGAGGCCATCGCCCCGTGCTTGCGATGCGGCTTCTACGGAGGCGCCTCCGTTCGCTGGGGAAGAAATACGAAGGTGTCCCGCGAACATGGACTAACTGATGAGCCGCCCCAGCCGATAAGGCACTAGGTGCACACGGGAAGGGGTTCGAAGTGGATCTAACTGGCATTGCTGCCATCGGTGGAGTAGTCGTTGCGGCAGCGAGCACCATTAGCGGCGGTCTAGTTTCGCGTGGTCGTCTAAGGCGTTTGGAGAGACTCGTTGCGCTCATGTCCCAGCTCGGGGAGGGTTCGCATGAGCGGAGAGTCCTAGCTGGCATGGTTGCCGACCAGGCGAAGAGCATGGACTACCGACAGAGGGGACCCAAGACAACTTGGGAAACTCTTGGCGGTCTGTTTGCCGAAGCCTTCGGTTGGATCCTTGCCTTACTCGGCTACATCCTCTTTTGGATGTTGCTACGCGAAATGCAAGCGTCCGAGCCAGCCCAATCTGAAACGGAACCCAATCCCTGGAACGCGGTTCTCGCACTTGCAGGCGCGGCTGTTGTTCTCATTATCGGCGGCATGATGTTGCGGAATGGCAAACGAAAGACGCGCGAGGAGTGGATTCGAAAGCACTCGCCTGAGGAGGATCAGGACACCCCAAACCGCTTAGCTACCGACGACGTTGAAAGCCGTAAGCCCCACGAGGTCGTCGGTGAGCCTGAGATCCGCGTACAACCTAAGTTGCGAAAGAGGCGTTGGCTGCTGTGCCGGGACGCGAAACCCCCACGCTCGCAGCGCGCGTCTGGCTCGCAAGAGGCCGACGCTGCTCAAGTTAATGGGTTGATAACGGAACATCGCGAGTGAGTGGGTCGTCGGGGCGCCCACGTCGGGTCGATCCATGTTCCTCGTGCCACTCGCCAGTCGAAGGCTGGTGACAGACCTGCTCGAGCACCTGGTAGCGCACCTGCGCTCGGGCAATCTCGATGCGCTCGGAGGGCTAGGCCGCCACCAGGGGCGCACATGCTCACCCACGAGCGCATGTTCGACGTGGCCAGCTTCTCGCGCAAGTTCCTCAGGCCCGCGTCGTGCATCCTGCAAATGGACGATGGCATGCGTTTCCGCGACCGGCGGCACGCGTTCAGCGTCGCTCGTGCTCGGCGTGTAGTTCCCGTCGAACAAGGCCGTACGAGGCCGTACGAGGTCGGACGGCGGATGGGGGCGCGCCAACATGGGCGCAACGGGACAGCCTCTATGCCCACCCCCCACCCGAACGACTGCTCGGCGCACCTCGCACAGTTCGAAGCCTTCGCTGCCAAGGGATAGGGGTTCGCCCCGCTAATCTGGCTTCATCAATGGAGCGGCGGGGGAGGTTACATGCTGGACATGTCGACTTGGCAGGTTAGAACGTTTGACGTCACGAAGGACCTGCGCCTTGACCCACATAACGTGCGTCTAGGTGTCCAGCTCAGTTCTGATCCCCCTCAGGCGGACATAATTCAAGACCTGTTCCAGCATGAAGGCGCCCTGGACATTGCCAGGTCGATTATGAGCGTGGGTTTTCTCACCCACGAACGACCTGTCGTTGTGCGAGAAAACGACCTCTGGATTGTGGCTGAGGGAAACCGGCGGACGGCTGCGCTGAAAGCTCTCCTCAATCCGTTTCTCGTGCCTGCGGCACAGCCCCGACTGGCCGAACTGGTCGATGAGACGCCTGTGCCCGCTCGCTTTCAGCGCGTCGAATGTCTGATCGCGCCCGATCGAGATGCGGCGAATCAGCTCATTGCCACCTTGCACACAGCTAATGCTCGCAAGCCCTGGGGGCCGTTGCGTCAAGCGGAGTTTTTCGCGGCCCAGCTCACTGCGGGCAAGTCTGTGGAGGAGCTCATCGCGACGTACCCTGGCATTCGGGTTGCCGACTTTGTAAAGACGGCGGACATGCATCGTCTACTGCAAACGGCCAACTTCAAAGATGATGAAGTAGCTCGCTATGCGCGTAGGCGCAACTTTCCCATTTCCACATTTGAGCGTCTTTACCAAAATCCGGACTTTCTAAAGCTTGCGCGAATGTCGGTGGACGACAAGACGGGCCGGGTATCGCTTCAGGCTAATCAGAAAGACTTCGATCGCGTTGCCGAAAAGATCGTTACGGACATCAAGACGAAGCGGATCAATACCCGAGTTCTTAACGCGCCAGGTGATGACTCCTACCAGGACTACCTTCGCGAATTGGCCGCAATGAAGATCGGACCGGGCGTCACGACCAAAGTGGCGAACAGGCCAGAGGTCAAGCTTCCGCCGATAAAGGCACGGGCGTCTCCAACTTTGGACGTCTCAGGCCTTCATGCCAT
The DNA here is from genome assembly GCF_014841815.1 of Frigoribacterium sp. CFBP 8754. Lineage (NCBI taxonomy): Bacteria > Bacillati > Actinomycetota > Actinomycetes > Micrococcales > Microbacteriaceae > Frigoribacterium > Frigoribacterium sp. CFBP 8754. Next base: position 743,605 of record NZ_JACYUO010000002.1, on the reverse strand, counting down.
GGCCGACTTCCCAGCCATTGGAAGCATTCTCAACGAGCTAGCGAGCATTCGCTACCGGGATTTCCCCAACGCCACCTTTGACCTGATTCGTTCCTTCTTGGAGAAATCGATTAAGGCCTACGCCGAGTCCAAGAACGAGGCCATACCAAAGAAGGGGCAGTACGTTTTCCTGGACTCCGCTCTGGAGTGGTTGCAAGGCGAAATCGTCTCTTCAGACAAAAAGAGCCTCTTGCAAGTCATTCGGAAGCTCCGGCAGAACGAAAAATTCAACGTCTATGCGTATGGCCTTACGACGGACTACCTGAACGCCGCCAACCACAATCACCAGATCTTCATCGAGCCTGGTGAAGTCCTAAACCTTTGGAACTCGATCATCAACTTGCTTCGTTACGTTCTCAGAGAGTCTGATTCTTGATCCAGAAGACACGACGCCGCCCCCAGTTCTCGCCACTTAGGTACCCGGGGGGCAAGTCGGCTCTATTTGGTCTCGTCAATAGTAGTGTTCGAGAGAACGGGGCCACGGGAGGAACGTACGTGGAGCCCTACGCGGGTGGGGCCGGACTTGCGCTTGGCTTATTGCTGACCGAGCACGTTGAATCTGTGGTGATCAACGACCTTGACCCGGCCATTTACTCCTTCTGGCGGGCCGTAACTCGGCGTTCAGATGAATTTATGGAACGAGTGAGATCCGTCGAACTGACCATGAACGAGTGGAACATGCAGCGGCACGTGTACACCCACCCGTCCGCCCACAGCGACTTTGATCTCGGGTTCGCGACCTTCTTCCTGAATCGCACTAACCGTTCAGGTGTCTTGAACGCAGGCGCAATCGGCGGGAAGAATCAGTCCGGTCCTTATAAGATCGACGCCCGGTTCAATAGGGCCACTCTCTTAGAGCGCTGCCGGCTCATCAGTCTCTACTCAGACCGCATAGATGTTCGGAACGAAGACGGGCTTGCCATCATCGACGAGTTCGCGGGCCGGTCGAAGACGTTCATCTACGCCGACCCGCCGTACTTCGAGAAAGGCAGTCAGCTATACCTGAACGCCTTCAAGAAGGCGGATCACGAGAGCCTGGCGCAGGCCCTGAACAGTCGCGCCGACTCTCTTTGGATGCTCACCTACGACGACGCACCGACCATTTCCAGTCTGTACTCCGCACGACGTCAGTTCGACATTGGCGTTTATTACTCCGTCAGGAATGCCCGTAAGGCGAGCGAGTTGCTAATCGCCTCCGACAGCTTTCGACTTCCAGAGGGCCATGCCACTCACCGTGCCTAAGAAACCTTTGAGGGGTTCATACCCCAGGCCCAGACGCCCTACAAGCCTTGCAAATGAAAGTGGGCCCCGTGGGGCTCGAACCCACGACCCGCGGATTAAAAGTCCGATGCTCTACCAACTGAGCTAGAGGCCCCTGCGCGCTCAACGATACGGGATGCCGCGCGTCCTCGGCGGCCGGCCCGCGCCTCCTCGACCGGGTCGTCGGAAAGCGAGAGGGATCCGGCCGAGGGGGACCGCTCCACGGTGCAGTTCTGGTGTCTCGTGGTCGATCTCTCTCAAATTTGAGAGAAAGAGGGCGAGCTGAGAGGGGTGGAGGGCCCGGGAAGACCGGATGGGCCGAGGGGGCCCGACCGGCATCGACCCGCGCCTCCCCGGCTCCCGCTCCGCCCTCAGCGAAGCGGCGGCGCCCGCCCGCACGTCCCCCGGCGACCGCGCCTAAGCTCTGCCTGATGCCTCGCGAATTCCACCGTCCCACCCAGTTCTCCGGCGCCCAGTTCGAGGCGTACCAGGGCGGCGACGACCCGGCGACGCTGAACCGGGTCGCCCACGAGTCGGCCGCGGCCCTCGTCGCGCGGGTGAAGGACGACCCGAACCCCGAGATCCTCGACCGCCTGGTCAGCTACACCGACCTGCACGGCATCGACGCGGTCGCCGAGCTGTGGGCGCACGCCGCCGCACACACGCTGCCCGGCGCGCTGTGGCGCATCTACCTCGTCCGTGCCGTCATCCGGCAGGCCCCCGACGAGGTGGCCCTGCTCTTCGACCGCGGCGTCACGGCCTCGTCCACCATCGACCCGATCGTCGCGGGCGCGCCGGCCCCGGCCAGCCCGGAGGAGGTCGTCGAGCTCGCCGACCTCATCCTCCGCGGCGTCTTCGTGGGCGACTTCGCCCTCGCCCTCGAGCGGGGTGCCGCCTTCTGCCGGCTCGCCGCCGCGGGCGCCACGAGCGTCGCCGACGACCAGGACTCGATCGGCTCCGACCTCGCGACCACCCTGACCCGACGGGCGCTGCGCTTCTCCGAGCTCGCCGTCGACCTCACCGCCTGTGCCGCGCTCTGGCGCGACGGCGGCCTCGCGTAGCCACCGCGGCAGGGCGGACCAGCGCAGCAGACCCGCGCCGCGGCGCGGTCCAGCACGACCGCCTAGGAGGCGCGCCGCCGTTCGCACCCGGCGAACCCTGTGACGAGCCCCGGCTCGGGCGGCTAAACTCGTCCAGGTCGGGCCGCAGTAACCCCGGGCTCCAAATTCAGCCGCTTCGAGCGGACTCGCGCCGAGAGGCGTTCCTGCGGTCCGGCACCCTCTTCCTCCGGGCACGCCCCGTCGAGGTCGACTGCGTCTCGGTCGAGGCCCACCGCGCCTCCCGGCGAGGCCCCCGCTCCGCGCCCGTCGTCGTGCATCTCTCGTCCCCCGGGCGAAACTCGCCCAATCCGGGTGCTCCCCGGTGCCGAACCATTGACGTGAGGGATCGTGCAGATCCTCCGCCCGACACGGCCCCCTACGGCCCGCCGGGCGGGCTGCTCCCTCCGCGGGTCCGGGCCTCATCGCCATCCCAGACGGCCTCGCGGAGGGGCGGTCCCACACCGTCACGATCCCGTGACGGACCCGAGCGACCAGGGGATCGAGGTGAGACCTGACATATGCTGAAACTCGTGACCCGTGAAACCGAGACTCCGGAGGACGATCTCCGGCCGTCGACTCCCGACGAGCTGCTGACCAGGGTCGCCGGCGGAGACCAGCTCGCGTTCGCCGAGCTCTACGACCAGACCGCACCGCGTGTGCTGGGGCTCGTCAAGCGCCTCCTGAAGGACCACGCGCAGAGCGAAGAGGTCACCCAGGAGGTGTTCCTCGAGATCTGGCAGACGGCCACCCGGTTCGACACCGCCCGGGGCAGCGCCTCGAGCTGGATGCTCACCATGGCCCACCGCCGCGCCGTCGACCGGGTCCGTGCCTCGCAGGCCGGCCGCGACCGCGACCTGCGCATCGGGGTCCGAGACCTCGACACCGACTTCGACTCGGTCACCGAGTCCGTCGAGATCCGCATCGAGCACGAGCGGGTCGAACGCGCCCTGGGGCGCCTCACCGAACTCCAGCGCCAGGCCGTCCGGCTGGCGTACTACGGCGGCTACAGCCACAGCGAGGTGGCCGCGATGCTGGGGGTGCCGATCGGCACCGTCAAGACGAGACTGCGCGACGGCATGATCCGGCTGCGCGACGAGATGGGGGTGGCCTCGTGACCGACCACGACGAGCCCACGGGCACCGACCGACAGCCCGGCGACGACGAGACGGCGGCCCTCGCGGGCAGCTACGTCCTCAACGCGTTGAGCGACGACGAACGACACGACTTCGAGGCTCTGATGAGCCGCTCCGAGACCACCAGGAAGGAGGTGACCGGCATGAGCGAGACCGTCCTGCTGCTCGCCCACGCGGCGACGCCGGTCGCCCCCTCGGCGGCCCTCCGTTCGAGCGTCCTCGACGCGATCCGCACCCTGCCGCAGCTCCCGGCGCAGCAGGCCTCGGTCGCCCCCGACACCGCAGGAGGCGCGGGTGACGACCACGAGGTCGCTCCCGTCCGCCGGTCGGTGCCCGAGATGGAGCCCTCCGAGTCCGAGACCGCGGGCCGCCTCCTCGAGGCGACCGGCACGGCCCGTGCCCGCTGGTTCACCCGCCCCGTCGCGGTGCTCGGCGTGGCCGCGGCCGCCGCCGCCCTGTTCTTCGGCGGCGGCGCGATCCTCCAGCAGGTCTCCGGCCCCGGCCAGGGCACCGAGTCCACCGCGTCGGCCCTCGACGAGATCTACGCGGCTAAGGACTTCCAGCGCTCGGTGGCCGACGTCAGCACCGGCGGCACCGCGACCCTGGTCTGGTCGGAGGACCTCAAGCGCTCGGCGGTCGTCTTCGACGGCCTCACCTCGCTGCCCGGCGACCAGACGTACGAGCTCTGGTACATCGACGAGGCCCGCGGAGCTGTGCCGGCCGGCACGTTCGACACGGCCTCCGACTCCACGGTCACCCAGGTGCTCAAGGGCGAGATGACGCCCGGCGCCACCATCGGCCTCACGGTCGAGCCGGCGGGCGGCTCCGACGCCCCCACCAGCGAGCCGATCATGGCGGTCAGCAGCGCGTAGGCGCCCGCCGCGGCGACGCGACCCTGCCACAGCACGACGGAGGCGGCCCACCAGACCGGTGGACCGCCTCCGTCGTGTTCCCCCCACAGCACGACGGAGGCGGCCCACCAGACCGGTGGGCCGCCTCCGTCGTCGCGTGGTCGGCCCCTGCGGGCCGGGCGTCGATCAGCCGAAGCGGCCGGAGACGTAGTCCTCGGTGGCCTGGACGCTGGGCTTCGAGAACATCGTCGCGGTGTCGTCGTACTCGATGAGCTTGCCGGGCTTGCCGGTGCCGGCGATGTTGAAGAAGGCGGTCTTGTCGCTGACGCGGCTCGCCTGCTGCATGTTGTGGGTCACGATGACGATCGTGTACTCCTGCTTGAGCTCCTCGATGAGGTCCTCGATGGCGAGGGTCGAGATCGGGTCGAGGGCCGAGCAGGGCTCGTCCATCAGCACGACGTCGGGCGAGACCGCGATCGCGCGCGCGATGCAGAGACGCTGCTGCTGACCGCCGGAGAGGCCGTTGCCGGGCTTGTCGAGGCGGTCCTTGACCTCGTTCCAGAGGTTGGCGCCCTGGAGCGACTTCTCGACGAGGTCGTCGGCGTCGCCCTTCGACATGCGGCGGTTGTTGAGCTTGACGCCCGCGAGCACGTTGTCGCGGATGCTCATCGTGGGGAAGGGGTTCGGGCGCTGGAAGACCATGCCCACCTGGCGCCGGACGAGCACCGGGTCGACGCCGGGACCGTAGAGGTCGTTGCCGTCGATCAGCACCTCGCCCTCGACGTACGCGCCGGGGATGACCTCGTGCATGCGGTTGAGCGTGCGGAGGAAGGTCGACTTGCCACAGCCGGAGGGGCCGATGAAGGCCGTGACGGTGCGGGGCTCGATGGTGATGTTGACGTCTTCGACGGCCTTGAACTTGCCGTAGTAGACGTTGAGGTCGTTGACCTCGATGCGCTTGGACACGGTGCTTCCTTCTGGGGTCGGGCCGGTTCGGGTCTAGCGACCGAGCTTGGGGGAGAAGAGCTTCGACACGAGGCGGGCCAGGAGGTTCAGCAGCATGACGATCAGGATGAGCGTCAGGGCCGCCGTCCAGGCGCGGTCGAGGAAGTCGGAGGAGTTGGGGCCCTGGTTCGCGTACTGGGTGTACGCGAACACGGGCAGGGTCATCATGCGGTCGCCGAACAGGTCGTAGTTCATGCTGGCCGTGAACCCGGCGGTGAGCAGCAGCGGAGCCGTCTCGCCGATGACGCGGGCGATCGACAGCATGATGCCGGTCGTGATGCCGGCGAGCGACGTCGGCAGGACGATCTTGAGGATCGTCAGCCACTTCGGCACGCCGAGGGCGTAGCTCGCCTCGCGCAGCTCGTTCGGGACGATCTTGAGGATCTCCTCGCTGGAGCGCACGACGACGGGGATCATCAGCACGGCCAGCGCGACGGCGCCGATCGCGCCGGAGCGGACGCCGGGGCCGGCGAACAGCGAGAACAGGGCGTAGGCGAAGAGGCCGGCGACGATCGACGGGATGCCCGTCATGACGTCGACGAAGAAGGTGATGCTGCGGGCCAGCGCGCCGCGGCCGTACTCGACGAGGTAGATCGAGGTCAGCAGGCCGATCGGGATGCTGATCAGGGCGGCGAAGGCCGTGATCTCGAGCGTTCCGACGATGGCGTGCAGCGCCCCGCCGCCCGAGTCGATGATGTTGCGCATCGAGTACGTGTAGAACTCGCCGTCGAAGCGGTTCAGGCCCCGCGAGACGACCGTGTAGAGCAGCGACACGAGCGGCAGCAGGGCGACGATGAAGGCCGTCGTCACGAGCGACGTGATCAGCCGGTCGACGGCCTTGCGGCCGCCCTCGACGATGCGGGAGACGACGACGATCAGGACGTCGAAGAGGATCGTCCCGAAGAACAGGGCCCCGACGATGTTGAAGTCCTCCGTCATGCCCCCGGCCTGCAGCAGCAGGAAGACGACCGAGAACAGGACCCAGCTGCCGACGAGCAGGCCCCAGGCCGTGCCCCGGGGGAGCTTGCCCGCGGTGAGGGTGTTCGTGGTGGTGCGCGCGGCGACCGACATCAGTTCGCTCCCGAGAAGGCCTTGCGGCGGTTGACGATGAAGCGGGCGAGCATGTTGACCGCCAGCGTGATGACGAAGAGGACGAGGCCCGAGGCGATCAGCGTGTTGACGCCGACGCCGACGGCCTCGTTGAACTGGAGGGCGATGTTCGCGGCGATCGTGTTGGGGTTCTGTGAGCCCAGCAGCGCGAAGTTCACGACGATGGCGGGCGAGAGCACGATGGCGATGGCGAGGGTCTCGCCGAGGGCGCGGCCGAGGCCGAGCATGATGGCCGAGACGATGCCGGAGCGGGCGAAGGGCAGCACCGCGAGGCGGATCATCTCCCACCGGGTGGCGCCGAGCGCGAGCGCGGCCTCCTCGTGCAGGACGGGGGCCTGGAAGAAGATCTCGCGCATGACGGCGGTCATGATCGGCAGGACCATGACCGCGAGCACGATGGCGGCGGTGAGGATGGTCTTGCCGGTGCCCGAGACGGGGCCGGCGAAGAGCGGCACCCAGCCGAACCAGTCGACGAGGTTCGCGTAGAAGGGCTGCACGAAGGGAGCGAGCACGAGGACGCCCCAGAGGCCGAAGACGACGCTGGGCACGGCGGCGAGCAGGTCGATGACGTAGCCGAGGCCCTGGCTGATGCGGCGCGGCGCGTAGTGAGAGATGAAGAGCGCGATGCCGAGGGCGAGCGGCGTGGCGATCAGCAGGGCGATCAGCGACGCCCACACCGTGCCGAAGACGAGCGGCCCGACGTACGACCAGAAGTTGGTGGCGTCGTTCGGCAGCGTGCCGGCCTCGGCGACGAACGCCGGCAGGCTCTGCACGACCAGGAAGAGCGCGACGGCGGCGAGCACCACGAGGATGAGGATGCCGGAGAAGAGGGTGGCCCCCGAGAAGACGCGGTCGCCGGGGCGCACCGTGGACTTCGTCGTGGGGGTGGTGGCGGCGACGGTCATTCCCTGGTTCTTCCTGCTCGGGTGAGTGTCTCGGCGGCGGGCCTTCGGGTGGGCCACCGTCGGGGCGGAGCGCTGCGGCGGGCCGCAGCAGGGGAGCGGCCTGGGCCGCGCGGGAGCGCGCGACCCAGGCCGGGTGCAGCAGGTGCTACTTGATGGTGGCGATCGCCTCGGCGACCTTCGAGGCGAGGTCGCTCGACAGCGGAGCGGAGCCGGCCTGCTCAGCAGCGGCCTTCTGGCCCTCGTCGCTGGCGACGTACTCGGCGTACGCCTTGACGACGGCGCCCTTCTCGGCGTCGGCGTACTCGGAGCAGGTGATCAGGTAGCTGACCAGGACGAGCGGGTACGAGCCAGCCTCGTCGTAGGTGCGGTCGAGCTTGATCGCGAGGTCGTTCGACTCGCGGCCCTCGGCGAGGGGCGAGGCGGCGACGGCCTGCGACGCGCCGTCGGCGGTCAGCTCGCTGGCCTCGCCGCCGACCATCAGCTTGGCGGCCGAGAGGTCGCCGATGCCCGACTCGTCGGCGTAGCCGATCGAGTTGGTCGAGTTGTTGATCGCGTCGACGACGCCCGACGTGCCCTTGGCGGCGTCACCGGTGCTGTACGGGAAGGTCTGGCCCGACTCGGCGTCCCAGACGTCGCCGGCGTTCGCCTTGACGTACTCGGTGAAGTTCTGCGTCGTGCCCGAGTCGTCGGAACGGTGGATCGCCGTGATCGACTCGCTCGGCAGGTCGGCGTCGGGGTTCAGGGCGACGATGGCGTCGTCGTCCCACGTGGTGATCGTGCCCTTGAAGATGCCGGCGATGGTCGCCGCGTCGAGGGTCAGGTCGTCGACGCCCTCGACGTTGTAGGCCAGGGCGATGGGCGAGATGTAGACGGGCAGGTCGATGCCCTTCGTGCCGGGAGCGCAGGCGGCGAACTCGCTGGCGAGCTCCTCGTCCTTGAGCGCGGCGTCGGAGCCGGCGAAGTCGGCGGCGCCCGAGATGAAGCTGGTGCGGCCCGAGCCGGAGCCCTGCGGGTCGTAGTTGACGGTGACGTCGGGGTTGGCGGTCTGGAAGCCCGCGGCCCAGGTGGTCTCGGCGGTGCCCTGGGCGGACGAGCCGATGCCGTTGATGGTGCCCGAGAGGTCGGAGGCGCTGGCGGAGTCGCCGGCCTCCGCGCCGCCCTCGTTGCCGGCGCAGGACGCGAGGAGCATGGTGCCGACCGCGGCGATCGCGAAGATGCTGCCGGTGCGCTTGAAGTTCACAGAGGTTCCTTCGTGGAGTGTGTTGGCTGTGTGTGCGGGCCAGGTGCCGGCCCGTGCGTGACGCTACGGCGGCTGGTTGACCACGGTCGTCTGCGCCGGTGAACGGGAGGTTAACGAGGCGGGAACATCGGCCGGGCATCCGGCCCGCCGCGGGCGCGACGGGCTGCGGCGACGCGGGCGCCGTGCTGCCGCCCGGAGACGACGGAGCCCCCGGGGCCACCGCCTCGACGGCGGCCCCGGGGGCTCGACACCGACCCGCGGGCCGGGTGGGGTCGGCCTCAGCCCACCGGCCCGTGGGTCTCGACGGCGACGAGGGCGCCGCCCTCGACGGAGACGTGCAGCACCGTGAACTCGGCGGGGCTCAGCGAGGAGGCGCGGCGCAGGTCGAGCCGCTCGCCCCCCTTCGTGCTCGTGGCGATCTGACGCAGCAGCTCCGGAAGCACCGGGGCGTGCGTGCAGAACACCGCTGGCACCCTCTTCTTCAGCCTCTTCGCGACGACCCCGACGACGTCGTCGTCGTGGCGCTCGAAGGCGTCCTGGCTGAGCGAGTCGGTCTGCTTGACGCCCACGTGGGTCAGGGCGGAGAGCGGCTCGAGGGTCGCGAGGCAGCGGGCCGCGGTGCTGCTGATGAGCCGCTGCGGGGCCCACGCGGCGATGGCGGGGGCGATCGTCTTGGCCTGCCGGCGCCCCTGCGGCAGGAGCGGGCGGGTCGCGTCGGAGCCGCTCCACTCGGCCGGCGACGTGGTCTTGGCGTGCCGCAGCGCCACGAGGGCGAAGGTGCGCGCCGCCCCGCGCTCGACGCGGTCGGCGAACCGGTCGAGCACCTCGGCGTCGCGCTCGTAGGTGAGGGCGGCCCGCGCCTCGGCGAGCGGCACCCAGCGGATCGCGGCGACCTCGCTGTTGGGCACGAACGTGCCCGCGGCGGCGAACGACTCGTCGGTGACCTCGGCGGCCCAGTAGTGCACGACCTTGTCGCGCCCGCCGGGCATGACGTACTCGGCCGTGCCGAGCGGCGCCCCGAGCGAGACGCGGTAGCCGGTCTCTTCGTGGATCTCGCGCACCGCGGTCTGCGGCGTCGACTCGCCGGGGTCGACCTTGCCCTTGGGCAGCGAGACGTCACCGTGGTGGTCGCGGTGGATGAGCAGCACGCGCACGGCGCCCCCGACGTACCGGAAGCACACGGCGCCCGCCGCGACGACCGTCGTGGAGGCCACCGTCACCGGCTGCTCTTCTTCCGCTGCGTGATCATCTTCATCAGCGAATTCTGCATGTCGACGAGCGGCTTGTCCGCCTCGTCTCGGGCGTGGCGCGTCCAGGTGCCGTCGGCGGCGAGCCACCACGAGGCCGTCTCGTCGCTCATCGCGCGCTCGAAGAGCGAGCCGACCTCGTCGAGGTGGTCGGGCTGGGTGAGGCGCACGAGCGCCTCCACCCGACGGTCGAGGTTGCGGTGCATCATGTCGGCGCTGCCGATGAAGACCTGCGGGTCGCCGTCGTTCGCGAACCAGAAGAGCCGCGAGTGCTCGAGGTAGCGCCCGAGGATCGAGCGCACCCGGATGGTCTCGCTGAGCCCGGGCTGCCCGGGCTTGATGGTGCAGATGCCGCGCACCCACACGTCGACCGGCACGCCGGCCTGGCTGGCGCGGTAGAGGGCGTCGATGATCTGCTCGTCGACGATCGAGTTGATCTTGATGCGGATGCCGGAGGCGCGGCCCGCCTGGGCGTGCTCGATCTCGGTCTGGATCTGCTTGAGCAGCCCGCGCCGCAGGTAGCGGGGAGCGACGAGCAGGCGCTTGAACTTCTTCTCGATGGCGTAGCCGGAGAGCTCGTTGAAGAGCCGCGTCAGGTCCTTCCCGACCTGGTCGTCGGCGGTGAAGAGGCCCATGTCTTCGTAGATGCGGCTGGTCTTCGGGTTGTAGTTGCCCGTGCCGATGTGCGTGTAGTGCTTCAGCGTGCCCTTCTCCTGGCGGATCACCAGGGCGAGCTTGCAGTGGGTCTTGAGCCCGACCAGGCCGTAGACGACGTGCACGCCGGCCTTCTCGAGCTTGCGGGCCCAGGTGATGTTGTTCTGCTCGTCGAAGCGCGCCTTCACCTCGACGAGGGCCAGCACCTGCTTGCCGGCCTCGGCGGCGTCGATCAGCGCCTCGATGATGGGGCTGTCGCCGCTCGTGCGGTAGAGGGTCTGCTTGATGGCGAGCACGTTCGGGTCGGCCGCGGCCTGCTCCAGGAAGGCCTGGACGCTCGTCGCGAACGACTCGTAGGGGTGGTGCACGAGGATGTCGCGGCGCGCGATGCTCGCGAACATGTCGGGCTTCATGTTCGGCTCGGTCGGCTGCAGCTGGACGGCCGTCGTGGGCAGGTGCTTGGGGTACTTGAGGTCGGGCCGCGGCATCTTCGTGATCTCGAAGAGGCCCGCGAGGTCGAGCGGCGCCGGCAGGCGGTAGACCTCCTGGTCGGTGACGTCGAGCTCGCGCACGAGCAGCTCGAGCGTGACCGGGTCCATGTCGTCGGTGATCTCGAGACGGATCGGCGGGCCGAACCGGCGACGGAGCAGCTCGCGCTCGAGCGCCTGGATGAGGTTCTCCGACTCGTCCTCGTCGACCTCGACGTCCTCGTTGCGGGTCACGCGGAAGACGTGGTGCTCGACGACCTCCATGCCGGGGAAGAGGTCTTGCAGGTGGTTCGCGATCAGGTCTTCCAGGGGGATGAACCGCACCCGACCGCTGTCGTTGTCGGGCAGCTGCACGAAGCGCGGCAGCATCTGCGGCACCTTGAGTCGCGCGAACTCCTGGCGCATCGTCTTGGGGTTGCGCACCCGCACCGAGAGGTTGAGCGACAGGCCCGAGATGTACGGGAAGGGGTGGGCCGGGTCGACGGCTAGCGGCATCAGCACGGGGAAGATCTGCTCGGTGAAGATCTCGCGCATGCGCACCCGGTCGGCCTCCTCGAGGTCGGACCAGTTCTCGATGTGGATGCCGGCGTCGTCGAGGGCGGGCCGCACGAGGTCGAGGAAGGCCCGGGCGTGCCGCTCCTGCAGGTCGTGGGCCGCCGCGCTGATGTCGGCGAGCACCTCGTTCGGGCCGCGGCCGACGTTGGTCGGCACGGCGAGGCCGGTGGCGATGCGGCGCTTGAGGCCGGCCACGCGGACCATGAAGAACTCGTCGAGGTTGCTCGCGAAGATGGCGAGGAAGTTCGCCCGCTCGAGCAGCGGCGTCGACGGGTCCTCGGCGAGCTCGAGCACGCGCTGGTTGAACGCGAGCCAGCTCAGCTCGCGGTCGAGGTACCGCTCGGCGGGCAGCGTGCCCTCCTCGAAGCTGACGATCTCGTCGAAGTCGTCGAGGAAATCAGGGGTGACGCCGGCGCCGTCGACGCGTGGTTCGCTGTCCATGCCCCCCATCGTGCCACCCGCGGTGACCGGTCGGGGTCACCGACGGTGAACGGCAGGTGACGGAGGCGCGGGGCGGGCACCGGGGGAGGGCTCCTCGGGTGCTGCCCCGCGCCTCCCGCGCTCCCCGCCCAGCACGAGGGCGCTGCCCGCCGCGCTGAGGGCGAAGCCCCCGAGCGTGGCGAGCGAGAACGGCTCGCCGAGCAGGAGGGCGCCGGTCAGCGCCGTCGTCGGCGCGACCAGGAAGAGGAGCGCGTTGACGGCCGTCACGCCGAGGCGCCGCAGCAGCCACCAGTACAGGCCGTAGGCGGCGAGGGTCGGCAGGGCCGCGGCGAGGAGGGCGGCCAGCCAGAACGAGGCGTCGAGGGGCGGCCGCAGGGTGCCGGTGGCGACGGCGAGCACGACGAGGGCGAGCGCCGTGACGGAGACGTGCAGGGTCAGGGTGGTCAGCACGGGGAGGCGCACGGGCGCGCGGCGCTCGACCAGCGTGCCGGCGACCAGGCAGGCCATCGCCAGGGCGGGCAGCGCGTACGCGGCGGGCGCGGCGGAGGAGTCCCCCAGCTGCGAGCCCACGACCAGCACGACGCCGAGCGCTCCGAGCGCGAGCCCCGCCCACTGCCCGCCGCGCACCCGGAGCCCGAGCAGCGGGCCGACGAGCGTCGCGACGACCAGCGGCTGCACGGCGTCGACGAGCGCCGTCGTGCCCGTCGCCACCCCGGCGGCCACGGCCGCGTAGACGAAGACGCAGTAGCCGAACTGAGCCAGGAGCCCGACGACGGCCTGCTGCCCGAGGTCGCCGTGGGTGACGCCGCGCAGGCCGCCCCGGAGGCCGGTGACGACGAGCAGCACGAGGGCGAGCGGGGCGAACCGCCAGACCAGGAGGGTCGTCGCCGGCACGTCGACGGTCGCGAGGGCGGCGAGCGTGAAGCCCGAGCTCCAGGCCAGGACGAACGCGGCCGCCCCGCCGACCACGACGAGGCCACTCGGTACACCGATCTGTTTACTCATGGCCTCGACTATACACATCGGTATAGTCGAGGCATGGTCGATCTCGACAGCCCCGTCGGCAGCCTCGCCGTCCCCGCCCTGCCCGCGCTCACGCCGGGGGCCCGTCGCGTGCTCGACGCCGCCTCCGACCTCTTCTACGACCAGGGCATCCACGCGGTCGGCGTCGACACCATCGCCGAGGCGGCCGGGGTCACGAAGAAGACGCTCTACGACCGCTTCGGCTCGAAGGAGGCGCTGGTCGTGTCGTACCTCCGCCACCGCGACGCCCGGTGGCGGGAGCACCTCGCGGCCCACCTGGCGCGGGTCGCCGAGCCCGGGGTCGCGCGGGTCCTCGCCGTGTTCGACGCCGCCGTCGACTGGTCGCGGCAGCACGGCGGCAAGGGCTGCAGCGCGATCAACGCGCGGGCGGAGGTCGGCGACGGGCACGACGGCAACGCCGTCTTCCCCGAGGCGGCGCGGCAGAAGGGCTGGCTGCTCACGCTCTTCGCCGAGCTCTGCCGCGAGGCGGGGCTCGCCCGCCCCGACGACCTGGCCCGGACGCTCATGCTCGTGCACGAGGGGGCGATCGTCACGGTCGGGATGGAGACCTTCGACCAGCCCCTCGAGCACGCCCGCACCGTCGCGCGCTCGCTGCTGGAGGCGACGCCGCGAGCGTGACGGCCCGCGTCAGAGCACTCCTCCCCGGAAGGGAGCCCGTCGACGCCACGTGACGGTGCGCCAGGCCCACTCGACGGGGCCGTAGCGGAAGTGCGTGAGCCAGGCCCGGCTGACGACGGACTGCACCGTCAGCACGACCAGCGCCGTGACGACGGCGGGCAGCGGCGAGGTCATGCGCGTCCAGTCGAGGGCGGGCACGCCCGCCACGAGGGCGACGACGACGACCGACGCCCCCACGTAGTTCGACAGGGCCATCCGGCCGAGGGGCTCGAACGCGGCCGCGACGACGACCCGAGCGCGCGTGGACCACAGCAGGGTCAGCGCCGCCGTGTACGTCACGGCCAGGGTCAGCCCGGCGACGCCGCCCGCGGTCGTGAACCGGGGGTCGCCGGGCTGGGTGGTCTGCCAGGCGACGGCCGCCACGCTCGCCACGGCGGCGACCCCCAGCGTCGCCACGACGGGCCTGCCGCCGCGCTCGAGTGCGCGGGGGAGGCCCCAGGAGGCGGCGGCGGCACCCAGGAGCACCAGGCCGGGCAGCGACGCCAGCCCGCCGCCGAACAGGGCGTAGGCCGCGACGGTGCCGACGGTGCCCAGCGCCAGGGTCAGCCACCGGGGCGCCCAGAGCACGACCGGGAGCGCGAGCAGCCCGACGACCGCGTACTCGCGCAGGACCTCGCCGGGGTAGACGAGTGCGTGCAGGCAGCCGATGCCCAGGAGGGCGAGGAGGCGGAGGCCGACCGGCAGCCACGGGGCCGTGCCGCGGCGCCGCGCCGAGTCGACGACGAGCTGGAGGCTGAGGCCGAAGAGGACGACGAAGATCGGGACGAAGCGGGTCTGCACGGCGAACTCGAGCAGGGTCTGCGTGGTGCTCGCGGGGGCGTCGGCGTCGAACGGCACCGCGCTGCCCAGCCGGGTGATGTCGGGGACGTTGACGAGGAGGATCCCGCAGAGGGCGAACCCCCGCAGGCTGTCCAGCAGTCGCCACCGGGTGGAGGCGGGGGTGCCGTCGACGGGGGACGGAGCGGTGCGGGTCGTGGTCATCGTCGTCGCCCCTCGGTCAGCAGGCGGTCGTAGACGGCGAGGTACTCGCCCGTCATGCGGGTCACGTGCGCGCGCTCGAGGCCGCGGCGGGCGCGCTCGCCGAGCTCGGCGCGGGCCGTCTCGTCGCCGAGCAGGTGGTCGAGGGCCCGGGCCAGGGCGTCGACGTCGCCGGAGGGGAAGACCAGGCCGGCCGCGCCGTGGTCGACGGCCTCCGGCAGGCCGTCGGCCGAGCTGACGACGCACGCGAGGCCCGCCTCGCGCTGCTCGCCCACGACGAGGGGGAACGGGTCGCGGCGCGACGCCGTCACCGCGATGTCGGCGCCGTACAGGTGGGGCCTCGGGTCGGCGACCGAGCCGACCGTGTGCACGCGGTCTCTCCACGGGGCGCCGGCCGCCGCCTCCAGCGTGTCGGGCTCGTCGACGTTGCCGACGAACCAGAGCTGGGCGTCGGGGTGCGCCTCCGCGACCCGGCCGAACGCCGCGACGAGCACGTCGGAGCCCTTGCGGCGCGTCACCGAGCCGACGGCGACGACGGCGGGGTGCCCGAGGTCGGCGGCCGCCGGGCGCCCGGGGCGCCGGGGGCTGCCGATCGTCGCGTTCGTGACGGTGCAGGTCTTGCGGCGCGCGAGGGGTCGGCGCTGCATGGCACGCTCCACGGCCCCGCTCACGCAGACGACGGCGTCGGAGAGGCCCATGACGCCGACCCCCCGCTGGAACTCGTTGTGGACCGTCGCCACCGACGGCACCCGGGGGGCGGCCACGGAGGCGAGCACGGCGGGCGTGAGGGTGTGCGAGTGGACGACGTCGGGGTCGAGGCGGCGGAGCAGGCCCCGGACGCGGCGGAGGGTGGCGGGCAGCTGGCGGGGCGCCCGGCGGCTGAAGTCGACCTCCGCCGTCGAGACGCCGTGGGCGTGGAGCAGGTCGTACCAGTCGCCTCCTGCCGAGACGACCCAGACCTCGTGCCCCTGGGCGGCCTGCGTCGTGGCGAGGTCGACGACGACGTTGACGATGCCGTTGGCGGTGTTCGACATGGAGTCGGTCAGGTGGACGATCCGCATGGGGCCCCTCGGTCGGTCACCCGATCGGGACGTCGGGCAGAACTGAGATCGAAGATATCACATGTCGACCACGGGGTCGCGAGACGACGAACGCCCCCGCGACTCCGCGGGGGCGTTCGGCACAGCTCGAGCTGGTGCTACTTCTTCTCCTCGAGCTTCAGCGCGAGGCCGAGCCCGAAGAACGTGGGCGCCCAGTGGCCGATGAAGATGCCCCAGCGGTCGGACTGGGCCTTGTCGTTCGAGTCCTTGCCCTGCGACGCGAGCCAGGCCACGAGGGCGATGACGATGGAGGCGAAGCCGCCCCAGTAGGCGTGCTTGCTCTGGACTCCGAGGTCGGAGAGGAAACGGACGGGGTTCATGGTGTTCTCCTGCAGCTCGTGGGGATCGTGCGGTCCCCACAATCCACTCCGTCGCGCTGGGAGCCAGGTGGCAGCCCGGAGACCGGGCCGGAGTAGCCCCCGGAGGCGTCGACGACGTACCCCGATGTACCCCGGCCCTAGAGGAAGGGGCCGGCCTCGAACGCGGCGCCCTCGGGAGTCACGTCCGTGACGACCCCGGCCACGCGGACGGGCACGGGCGAGACCGAGCCGAAGGTGCCCGTCGCCCCCGACGCGTCGCGGGCGTCGGCGCTGTAGGAGGCGGCGCCCTCGGTCACCGAGGTGACGTCCCAGCCGGTGCCGTCCCACGCGCCCACGTCGTACGTCGGGGCCGTCTCGAGGGTCCACTTCTGGTTCGAGAGCTCGTAGCCGCCGTCGCCGTTGAGGAGGGCGAAGCTGCACCCCTCGGGGCGGGGGTCGGGGCTGCCGACGCAGCCGGAGACCCAGCCGTCGACGGCCGCCCGGGCCGAGGCCTCGCCCGCCTCGGTCAGCTCGGCCACGAGGACCGCCGGCGTGCCGCGGCTGCCGGCGCCCGAGGCCGTGCCGGTCGCGGCGGGTGCGCCCCAGAGGTCGCCGCCGCCGCCGAGCTCGACGTCGTAGCTGCCCGGCAGCGCACGCAGCTCCACGGTGGCCGAGTCGCCTCGCGGCAGCTCGGCGCCGGCGACCGAGACGGTCGCGGACGACGGCGCGCCGACCTGGACGGTCAGCGTCCCGAGCTCCACCGGCTGCAGCTCCCACCGCGGGAAGACCAGGAGGTCGCGGCCGTCGCTCACGAGGGCGAACGACTGCTGCCACCGGGGGCCCGCCTCGCCGCCCTGCTGCACCGTCGCCTCCACCGTGGCCGACTCGCCGTCGACGACCGCCGGGGCGACGTCGAAGTCGCTCACCCGGTCGCTCGCCGCGGCGTAGGCCTCGTCGGTGAGGAGGACGTCGTCGTCGCCGACCTCCGTGCCGTCGAGGGCGAAGGCTCGCTCGGCGTCGCCCTGCTGCACGGCTTCGAGGTACGCCGCCACGGCGGCCTCGGGGCGGTGCGACGCCGCCGTCCGCCCGACCCCGACGGCGGCCGCCGCCGCGAGCAGGAAGAGCAGCACGCCCGCGCCGATCAGCACGAGCCGACGACGCCGGCGCCGCGGCGCCGCGGGGGAGCCCGCGACCCCGGCGGTGCCCTCGGCCCCGTCTGCCCCCTCGGCCCCGTCGGCCCGTCCGGCCTGCCCGCCGTCGCGCGGCTCGTCCGCCGGCGTCCCCTGTGTCTCGCTCATGTCTCTCCCCCTGGAGTCGTCCTGACCGGCGGCGTCAGCGCCGCAGGGTCCACTGCACGTCGACCGCGTGGTCGACGAATCCCCGGCCGGCGTAGAGCCTCAGGGCCGGCTCGTTGTCGCCCTCGACGTAGAGGGCCGCGGTGTCGGCGCCGCGCTCGGCGAGGCGGGCGAAGCCGGCGTCGACCACCGCGCCTCCCAGCCCCTCGCCCTGGTGGTCGGGGCTCACCGCGACGGCGTAGAACTCGCCGGGCTGGCCCGCCTCGAGCTTGAGCCAGCACGACGCGAGCAGCTCGTCGCCCCGCCACAGCAGGAGCAGGTCGCCCGCGTCGAACCACGGCTCGGCGCGGCGCGCGTCGAGGTCGGCCTGGTCGATCGAGCCCTGCTCGGGGTGGCTCGCGAAGGCGCGGGCGTTGAGGTCGAGCCAGGCCGCGTCGTCGGTGCCCGGACGGAACACGGCGACGCGGTCGCCCTCGCGGAGGCGCGGGGTGCGCGGGGCCACCGGCGCGCGCTGCTGCAGCAGGCGCCGGGTCTCGTCGAGCCCGAAGCGCGCGGCGAGCACGCGGGAGCCCGGGTGGTCGCCGTGCGCCCAGAACGCGGTGGGGCCGGTCGTCTCGTCGAGGACACGCTGCACTATCAGGGCGCCGAGGCCCTCGCGACGGTGGTCGGGGTGCACGACCAGCTCGACCTCGGTGCCGGCCGGGCCGCCGTCGCCGCCGCTGACGGACCGCAGCACCGCGGCCGCGTGCGGCGCCTCGACGACCCGGGCCTCGCCGGAGCGCACCTCGACGAGGGCCTGGTCGTTGACCGGCGGGCTGCCGTCGACCGCCTGGGCCGCGCGGGCGAGCGCCTCGACGTCGGTGGGGGTCACGCGCCCGGCCCCGGCAGGTCGTCGTCGTACACGTTGAAGCGGTAGCCGACGTTGCGCACCGTGCCGATCAGCGACTCGAGGTCGCCGAGCTTGGCGCGGAGGCGCCGCACGTGCACGTCGACCGTGCGGGTGCCGCCGAAGTAGTCGTAGCCCCACACCTCGCTGAGCAGCTGCTCGCGCGTGAAGACCCGGGAGGGGTGCGTCGCGAAGAAGCGGAGCAGCTCGAACTCCTTGAAGGTGAGGTCGAGCGGGCGGCCGTGCACCTTGGCCGAGTAGCTCGCCTCGTCGATGACGACGCCCGAGGCGTGGATCTTCGAGCCGGTCTGCGACTGCGCCAGCCGACCCGTCACGAGGCGGATGCGGGCGTCGACCTCGGCGGGGCCGGCCGTCTCGAGGATGACGTCGTCGACGCCCCACTCGGAGTTGACCGCCGTGAGGCCCCCCTCGGTGAGCACGAGCACGAGGGGCACCGTGACGCCCGTCGTGCGGAGGATCTTGCAGAGCGACTTGGCGCTCGCGAGGTCGGTCCGGGCGTCGACGAAGATGAGGTCGCTCGAGGGCGCGTTCACCAGCTGTGCGGGTTCGGCCGGGATCTGCCGGGTACGGTGGCTGAGGAGAGCCAGAGCCGGGAGCACGTCAGGGCTGCCCGCAGAGGTCAAGACCAACAGCTGCGCCACACGGACCTCCAGTGAATGTATGGTCGGCAGTCTAAAACACGAGTGATGCCCGGCTCGACCACGTGTCGACGCCCCTCGGTGCTCGGGCCACGAACGGAGAACCGCGCAGTGACCACCCCGGCCGTCCCGCCCACCAGCCGCCGCGTGCGACTCAAGCCGCTGACCGTGGTGCCCGTGTGGGCCTTCACGCTGATCGTCGCGGTCGTCGTCTCGATCGCCGCCCCCGGCGACGACTTCTACGTGTGGCTCCCGCTCGTGCTGGCCACGAGCATCATCCTGAGCTTCGTGCTGCAGCTCGCCGCCAGCGAGAAGGACGGCCTGGTCTCGCGCTGCGTCCTCACGCTCTGCGGCAGCCTGGTCATCCTCGCCGTGGCGACCGGCGTGCTCGCGCTCGTCCACTGAGCCCGGTGCCCCGCCGCCGCTGGGCAGCCCCTGGGCACCGCCTCCCGCCCCTCCCGCCGACGGTGCCGCGCGGGTAGTCTTGCGGCATGGATTCCTTGCTCGCCCTCGAGATGTTCTACGTGGGGCTCCTCGCCCTCGCGTCGCTGGCCATCGCCTTCGTCTCCGTCGTCGTCCTCGTCAAGCTCTTCAAGGGCCAGCGCTAGACTCGTGATCGACATCCCCACCGACCTCCCGGCGGAGCTCGTCCCGCTGTCCTGGCTCATCGGCGTGTGGGAGGGCACGGGCGTCGTCGACTACAAGATCGGCGAGGGCGACCCCGACGCCCCTGTCGACGGCGCGCCCCCAGCCGTCCGTCGCACGCACGAGTTCGGCCAGCGCGTCAGCTTCAGCCACGACGGCCTGCCCTACCTCAACTACAGCTCGTTCAGCTGGCTGCTCGACGACGAGCGCACGCCCCTGGCGAGCGAGACCGGCTACTGGCGCCTCGAGCGCCCCGCCGAGGTGGGCGACCGCGGGCCCGGCATGCTGCCCGGCCAGGGCGTCGCGCCGTTCCGGTCGGCGCAGACCGTCGAGATCCTCCGCCGCCCCGACGACGGGTTCGGCCTCGAGGTGCAGCTCGTGCACCCCACAGGCGTCAACGAGCTCTACCTCGGCCGCGTCAAGGGCCCGCGCATCGACCTGTCGACCGACGCCGTGCTCCGCTCGAGCAACGCGAAGGAGTACTCGGCCGCCACGCGCATGTACGGCCTCGTCGAGAACCACCTGCTCTGGGCCTGGGACATCGCGGCCCTCGGCCAGGAGCTCCGCACCCACGCCTCCGGGCGCCTGGCCCGCGTTGACTGACGCCCCGGCCGCCGGAGTCGCGGGGGCGCCGTCCGCCGGCCCCGCCCCCGTCGTCGTGTCGCCCTTCGCGGCGCGCGACGGCTTCGTCGACGACGGCAGCGGGGTCGCCGCGCACTACGGCAACCCCCTCACCGAGCAGCGGGCGCTCGTCCGCGGCGTCGCGGTCGTCGACCTCTCCGACCGGGGCGTGCTCACCGTCAGCGGCCCCGACCGCCTCAGCTGGCTGAACTCCCTCACGAGCCAGGCCCTGCTCGGGCTGGAGCCCGGCCGGTCGACCGAGACCCTCCTGCTCGACGCCAACGGCCGGCTCGAGCACGCCGCCCGCGTCGTCGACGACGGCGAGACCACCTGGCTGCTCGTCGACCGCGACGAGGCGGAGCCCCTGCGCGCCTGGCTCGACCGGATGCGCTTCATGCTCCGCGTCGAGGTCGCCGACCGCACGGCCGACGTCGCGACGATCGGCGCCCTGGCCGAGGTCGAGCTGCCCGTCCCGGTGCTCGCCCCCGCCGGCGTGCCCGTCGTCTGGGTCGACCCCTGGCGCGAGGTCGCCCCCGGCGGCCACGGCTACGCCGACGCCGAGACGCACCCCGGCCGCGACTGGAGCTACCGCGAGGTGCTCGTCGACCGGGCCGACCTGGCGGCCCTCGCGGCGTCCGACCTGCCCGCCGCCGGCACCCTCGCCCTCGAGGCCCTGCGCATCGAGGCGTGGCGCCCGCGCCTCTCGACCGAGGTCGACGAGCGCAGCATCCCGCACGAGCTCGACTGGCTCCGCTCCGCGGTCCACCTGGCCAAGGGCTGCTACCGCGGTCAGGAGACCGTCGCCAAGGTGCACAACATCGGGCACCCGCCGCGGCGCCTGGTGATGCTGCACCTCGACGGCTCCGACACCGTGCTGCCCGCCCCCGGCGACCCCGTCGTCACCGCGGCGGCCGTCGCCGAGGCGACCGCCGCCGGCACCCCGCTCGCCGACCTGGCCCCCGTGGGCCGCGTCACGAGCTCCGCCGTCCACCACGAGCTCGGCCCCGTCGCGCTCGCCGTGGTCAAGCGCACCACCGACGAGACCGCGCCCCTCGCGGTGCTCTCGGCCGACATCGTCGTCGCCGCCGCTCCGCAGACGATCGTGCCGGCCTCCGCGGGCGCCGCCGCCGGGGTGCCCCGGCTGCCGCGCCTGGGAGCCGTCCGCCGCTAGGCGGCCCGGGTGGCGACCCGGCAGCCGGGTGCCGT
The DNA here is from genome assembly GCF_014841815.1 of Frigoribacterium sp. CFBP 8754. NCBI lineage: Bacteria > Bacillati > Actinomycetota > Actinomycetes > Micrococcales > Microbacteriaceae > Frigoribacterium > Frigoribacterium sp. CFBP 8754. The sequence continues at coordinate 722,166 of NZ_JACYUO010000002.1, read as the reverse complement.
CCGGCGGGCGGCCTCGCGCGCCTCCCGCGGCTTCGACCCCCGGGCGGCGACCCGTCGCACGCTGACGTCGATGCCGGCGATCGTGCAGATCGTCGTGGCCGCCAGCGCGTCGTACGCGATCACGCACCTGGGGCTCGGCCACGCGGTGCCGCTGCTCGCCGTCACGATCACGATCTCGTCGCTCGGCCTGGCCCGCGACGCCCGGCCCCGCGTCGTGCTCGAGAACGCGGTCGGGGTGCTGATCGGCATCGCCCTCAGCGAGGTCATGCTGCTCGTGCTCGGCAAGGGCCTCTGGCAGGTCGCGGCCGTGCTGCTGGTCGTGCTCGCGGTCGCGCGGTTCGCGTCGCCGAGCAGCGCCTTCGCCGCGGCGGCCGCCACCCAGTCGATGCTCGTCATGCTGCTGCCCGACCCGGAGGGCGGCCCCTTCGTGCGCAGCGTCGACGGCGCGGTCGGCGGGCTCGTCGCCCTCGCGGTGACGGCGATCGTGCCCCGCGACCCGGTCGGGCTGGCGCGGGCCGACGCCCGGGCCCTCTTCGCCGAGGTGGGGGCGGCCTTCGAGGCGCTCGTCGTCGCGCTCCGCACCGACGACGTCCGCCGGGCCGACGAGGCGCTCCGGCGCCTGAGGTCGACGCAGCCGCTGCTCGACGACTGGGCGTCGACGCTCGAGTCGGCCGTCTCGATCTCGCGCCTCTCGCCCTTCCTGAGGTCGCGCCTCCCTCACCTCCGTCAGCAGCAGTCGCTGCGGCTCCACGTCGACCTCGCGGTGCGCAACCTCCGGGTGATCGCCCGTCGGGTCGACACGTCGCTCGGCGACGGGCGCGACCGGCTCGGCCTCGCCGACCTCGTCGAGAGCACCGGCCGCGCGGTCGTCGTGCTCGGCGGGTCGGTCGACGACGTCGAGCGGCTGCCCGCGGCGAGGGAGGCGCTCAGCGCGGTCGCCCGCCGCCTCGACCCGGCCGTCGTCGCGCCCGGCGCCCCGGTCACCGAGGCGATCGTGGTGCTGATGATGCGCCCGCTCGTCATCGACCTGCTGATGGCCACGGGCCTGCCGCACGACGAGGCTCGCCGCCGCCTCGCCGTCGTCTGACCTCGGCTGCGCGGGCTCAGGGGCGGGGCTCCACCGCGCTCCAGGGCAGGGTCAGCTCGCCGAGCCGCCAGCGGGTCCGGCCGTGCCGCACGGGCCAGCCGGCGGCCCGCAGGCCCTCCACCGTCGCGATCCAGCGCTGCACCGGTCCGTAGACCGAGAGCGGGGCCGCGATCGCCCACTGCCGGTCGAGGTCGACCAGCAGGTCGTGCACGCGCTCGCCCGGCACGTTGCGGTGGATGAGCGCCTTGGGCAGCCGCTCGGCGACGACCGACGGGGCCTCGAGCGAGGCGAGGTGCAGTGCGACCGTGAACGTCTGCGGCCCCGCCTCGGTGACGTCGACCCAGCTCGCGACGCGGCCGACCTCGTTGCAGGTGCCCTCGACGAGCACCCCGCCGGGCTGCAGCCGCGACGTCATCAGCCGCCACGACGCGTCGACCTGCGACTCGTCGTACTGCCGCAGCACGTTCAGGGCCCGGATCACGGCCGGGCGTCGGCCGCCGTCGAGCGGCACCTCGAAGCCCCCGAGCCGGAAGCTCACGCCGGGCCGCGCCGAGAGCGACGCGAGCCGCACCCGCTCCGGGTCGATCTCGATGCCGACCACCTCGACGTCGGGACGGACCTTCCGGAGGCGCTGGTGCAGCTCCAGGGGAGTGGTCGCGCTGGCCCCGTAGCCGAGGTCGACGACCAGCGGGTCGTCGGCACGGCGCAGCACGGGGTGCGCGGCGATCCACCGGTCGACGCGGCGGAGCCGGTTGGTGCCGGTCGTGCCGCGCGTGATCGATCCGATGGGCATGGCTCCGAGTCTGACAGCCCGGGGCGTCGGCGATACGCTGGAGGCATGACTTCGACGCTCATCCTCCTCCGTCACGGCAACAGCGAGTGGAACCAGGCGAACCTCTTCACGGGGTGGGTCGACGTGCGCCTCAGCGAGCAGGGCCGCGCCGAGGCGAAGCGCGCCGGCGAGCTCCTCGTCGAGCACCAGATGCAGCCCGACGTCCTGTACACGTCGCGCCTCACCCGCGCCATCCAGACCGCCGACATCGCCCTCGAGGAGGCCGACCGCCTCTGGATCGACGTGAAGCGCTCGTGGCGGCTCAACGAGCGCCACTACGGCGCCCTCCAGGGCAAGGACAAAGCGCAGACCCTCGAGCAGTACGGCCCCGAGCAGTTCCAGACCTGGCGTCGGTCGTTCGACGTGCCGCCGCCGCCCCTCGACGACGACAGCGAGTTCTCGCAGGCGCACGACGTCCGCTACGCCGAGCTCGGCGTCGACGCCCCGCGCACCGAGTCGCTCGCCCTCGTGATCGAGCGCATGATCCCCTACTGGGAGAGCGACATCACCGCGAGCCTCGCCGAGGGCAAGGTCGTGCTGGTCACCGCCCACGGCAACTCGCTGCGCGCGCTCGTGAAGCACCTCGACGGCATCAGCGACGACGAGATCTCCGAGCTCAACATCCCCACCGGCATCCCGCTCGTCTACGAGCTCGACGACGACTTCCGCCCCACCGGCCCCGGCCGCTACCTCGACCCGCAGGCCGCCGCCGCCGGTGCGGCCGCCGTCGCGGCGCAGGGGGAGAAAAAGGGCCTGTAGGCGCGACCTCGCCACCGGAGCCCGCCCCCGCCGTCGTGCGGGGGCGGGCTCCGTCGTGTCACACGCCGTGCGTGTCACACGCAGTGCCCGTCACACGAAGTGCGCGCTGATCTCCATCACGAGGGAGTCGACGTCGACCTCGCCGCTCGTGTCGACGCGCACGACCGGCCAGGCGCCGAGCGGCCCCGCGCCCTCGACCCGGTCGGCCCAGCCGGCGGCCAGCTCGTCGGCCGTGCCGTGCACGGGGTGACGGCCGCCGCCCTCGACGCGGGCCGCCGAGCGGGCGAGCGCGAGCTCGGGAGCCACCTCGCACCACACCTCGAGCACGCGGGGCGAGCCGGCCTGCTCGACGCCGGCGCGCACGCCGTCGAGGTCGTCGTCGGGCCGCCAGCCCGCGTCGACCACGACGCCGGCCTCGACCTCGCCGGCCATCGCCCAGACGGCGTCCACGGCGATGCGCCGCACCGCCTGCGGGGCGATCATCGGCCCGGCCAGGTCGGCCAGCGCCTCCTGCACGGGGTCGACCGCGAGCAGGGGGCAGCCGAGCACGCCGGCCAGCGTGGCCGAGACGGTGGTCTTGCCCGAGCCGGGCAGACCGTTGACGAGGATCGCGACAGAAGCCATCCCCCCATCATCCCGCAGCGGGTCAGACCTCGGCGGCCACCCAGTCGCCGGTCGCGAGGTACTGGACCTTCTTGGCGATGGAGACCGCGTGGTCGGCGAAGCGCTCGTGGTAGCGCGACGCGAGGGTCGAATCGACGGTGTCGACCGCCGCGCCCTTCCAGGTCTCGCCGAGCACCTTGTCGAAGACGCTGAGGTGCAGCTCGTCGATGCGGTCGTCGTCGTTGCGGATCTCCTCCGCGAGGCGGACGTCCTCCGTCGTGAGCAGCTCGGTGAGCTTCTTCGCGATGGCGACGTCGAGGCGGCCGAGCTCCTGGAACGTCGGGCGCAGCGACTTCGGCACGACCTTCTCGGGGAAGCGGTACCGGGCGAGCTGGGCGATGTGCTCGGCCATGTCGCCCATGCGCTCGAGCGACGCGCTGATGCGCAGGGCGCTGACCACGATGCGGAGGTCGCGGGCGACGGGGTTCTGGCGGGCCAGGATGTCGATGGCGAGCTCGTCGAGGGCGATCGCGCGCTCGTCGATGCGGTCGTCGTCGGCGATGACCTTCTCGGCCAGCGTCACGTCGGAGTCGTTGAAGGCCGTGGTGGCGTTCTCGATCGAGACGGCGACGAGGCCCGCGATCTCGACGAGGCGCTCCTGCACCTCTTGCAGTTCCTGCTGGAATACCTCGCGCATGGGAGTCTGGGCCTCTCGTCGTTCCGGGGGTGTCCGGGTCTCGGGGCGACCGCCCCGTGCTGTGCCGGCGGAGCCGCCCGCACAGTCCCGTCGACTCTCACGGGTGGAGGTTAACGGTCGGTGACGGGAGGCCCAACAGTGCCCAAAGTACAGCGCTCCGGCTGGCTCTCGTCCGTTCCCGCCCCGGGCGTTCACTATCGTGACCTGCATGGAACCAACCTGGTTGGTGCCGGCCTCGCTGCTCTTCGGCGTCCTGGTCGGCGCCGCGGTCGTGATGGTGGTGGTGTCGGCTCAGCGCCGGGCCGCCCGCGTCGCGGCACTCGTCGAGACGACGCTGCCGGACGGCATCGACGCGGTGCTCGACGCCCTCTCGTCGGCCGGGCTCGTCGTCGACCCGTCGGGCAACGTGCTGAAGGCCTCGCCGTTCGCCCGTCAGCTCGGCCTGGTCTCCGCCCAGGAGCACCTCGTGCACCCCGAGGTCGAGGCCCTCGTCGACCTGGCGCGGCGGAGCGACGACCCGCAGGAGGCGCAGCTCACCCTGGCGCGCCTCCCCGGTTCCGAGGCCACCGTCGCCCTCGGCGTGCGGGCGGCAGTGCTGGGCGGCCGCTACGTGCTCGTGCTCGCCGAGGACCACACCGAGGGCCGCCGGCTCGACGACATGCGCCGTGACTTCGTGGCCAACATCAGCCACGAGCTGAAGACCCCGATCGGCGCGGTGGGCCTGCTCGCCGAGGCGCTCGACGCGGCCTCGGCCGACCCCGAGCGCGTCCGCCACTTCGCCGGCCGCCTGACGCGCGAGGCCGACCGGCTCGGCCGCCTCACCCAGGACATCATCGAGCTCTCGCGGCTGCAGGCCACCGACGCGCTCGAGTCGAGCGACCCCGTCGACGTGCGGGCGGTCGTCGACACCGCCGTCGACCGCAACCGGGTCGAGGCCGAGGTGCGGGGCATCTCGCTCGTCGTCCGGGGCGGCAAGAAGGCGCAGGTGCTCGGCGACGAGACGATGCTCGTCACCGCCGTCGACAACCTCGTCTCGAACGCCATCGCCTACTCGCCCGACGGGTCGCGGATCGGCATCGGCGCGACCGTCGACGACGAGGGCGGCGTCTCGATCGCGGTCAGCGACCAGGGCTACGGCATCCCGGAGCACGAGCTCGACCGCGTCTTCGAGCGCTTCTACCGCGTCGACCAGGCCCGGTCGCGCCGCACCGGGGGCACCGGCCTCGGCCTCGCGATCGTCAAGCACGTCGTCCAGAACCACGGCGGCGAGGTGCGCGTCTGGTCGCAGGTCGGCAGCGGGTCGACCTTCACGATCCGGCTGCCCGAGTTCGAGGCCCGCCCCGACACCCGTTCCGTCCCTGTCATGGTCACCACACGAGGAGACACCGATACCCGATGAGCACCCACATCCTGATCGTCGAGGACGAGGAGTCGCTGAGCGAGCCCCTGGCCTTCATCCTCGAGCGCGAGGGCTACCGCGTCACCGTCGCCGAGGACGGCCCGTCCGCCCTGGCCCTGTTCGACAAGTCGGGCGCCGACCTCGTGCTGCTCGACCTGATGCTGCCCGGCATCCCCGGCACGGAGGTCTGCCGGGTGCTGCGCTCGAGGTCGCAGGTGCCCATCATCATGCTGACCGCGAAGGACAGCGAGGTGGACATCGTCGTGGGGCTCGAGCTCGGCGCCGACGACTACGTCACCAAGCCGTACTCGACGCGGGAGCTGCTGGCGCGCATCCGGGCGGTCCTCCGTCGCCGGGCCGACGACGGCGACGACCTCGCCGACGGCATGCTCGAGGCGGGCGACATCCGCATGGACGTCGAGCGCCACGTCGTGACGGTGCGCGGCGAGGACGTCGCGATGCCGCTCAAGGAGTTCGAGCTGCTCGAGCTGCTGATGCGCAACGCCGGCCGCGTGCTGACGCGCGGCCAGCTGATCGACCGGGTCTGGGGCTCCGACTACTTCGGCGACACCAAGACCCTCGACGTGCACATCAAGCGCATCCGCTCGAAGATCGAGCCCGTGCCCTCCGAGCCCAAGGCGCTCGTGACCGTGCGCGGGCTCGGGTACCGCATCGAGGCCTGAGGCGCCCTCGGCGGGCGGCCCCCGTCCGCCCGCCGCCGCACGAGAGGCCCGGCCCCGCTGACGCGGGCCGGGCCTCTGGTCGTCTCGGCGCCGTTCGGGCGCCGCGTGCCGCTACGGGGTCGGCGTGGCCGAGGGCGTGCCGTCCTCGGGCGACGGGAGCGTCGTCGACTCGGCGGAGGGCGCCGTGGTCTCGCCCGGCGTCGGGAGCAGGGTCGCGTACTCGGAGAGCTCGCCGGTCAGCACGGGCACCTGCAGGCTCTTGCCGGTCTCGGTGCCGTACTGGACGAAGACGGGCAGCAGCGCGCCGGGGGTGACGTCGAGGTCGCTCATCACGAACTGCTCCTGACCGACCTCGGTGCCGAGGTCGACCTGCGAGTTCGCGTCGACGTCGACGGTCTGCGTCTCGTCGCCCGACTCGGTCTCGTACTGGAAGCTCACCTGCGCCGCGTCGTCGCCGCTGTTGACGATGGACATGACGAGGCTGGCCTCGGCGCCGTCCTCGGTCAGGGCCAGCGCGTTGAGCACCTTGACGTCGCCGACCGTGACGCTCGTGCCGTCGCTGGCGTCGTAGAACTGGGTCGTGCGCTGGGGGCTGATGAAGTTGCAGCCGGCGGCGACGACGAGCACGGCGGCACCCACGGTGGCGGCGGCGAGGGCGCGGGCGCCTCGACGGTCAATTGCAGATGCGACTCGCACGAGTGCCTCCAGGATCCAGTTCACGGCAAAGGTCTGCCCCAGCTTAGCGAGGGCAGAGCGGGGCGGTTCGTCAGGGCAGCCTTACCACCGACCTTCCATGGTATCCTGGGCGTCGCAGAATGGAGCCTGATTCATGCAGTTCGAGGTCGGAGAGACCGTCGTCTACCCCCATCACGGGGCCGCGACGATCTCTGAAGTCAAGAAGCGGATCATCAAGGGCGAAGAGAAGCTGTACCTCAAGCTTCGCGTCACCCAGGGTGATCTGACCATCGAGGTACCCGCAGACAACGTCGACCTGGTCGGCGTCCGGGACGTCATCGGCAAAGAGGGGCTCGACCGCGTGTTCGACGTCCTCCGTGCGCCGTTCACGGAAGAACCCACCAACTGGTCCCGCCGCTACAAGGCGAACCTGGAGAAGCTCGCGTCGGGCGACGTCATCAAGGTGTCCGAGGTCGTCCGCGACCTGTGGCGCCGCGACCAGGACCGCGGGTTGTCCGCCGGCGAGAAGCGCATGCTCGCCAAGGCCCGCCAGATCCTGATCAGCGAGCTCGCCCTCGCGGAGAAGACCGACGAAGAGAAGGCGTCGAGCGTCCTCGACGAGGTTCTTGCGTCCTAGCACCACCGACGACCGCACGGTCGGCTCCCTGACGGGGGTCGGTCGGGCGGTCGTCGTCGTCGCGGCCGGGAGCGGCACGCGTCTCGGCCTCGGCACGCCGAAGGCCTTCGTCGAGGTGGCCGGGCGCAGCATCCTGGCCCGCTCGCTCGACGCCGTGCTCGCCTCCGCGGTGCCCACCCAGATCGTCGTGGTCGTGCCGCAGGAGCAGCTCGCCGACGCCACGGAGCTCGTCGTCGCGGCGGCCGGGCACGTCGCCGACCACGTCGCGGTGGTCGCGGGAGGCGCCAGCCGACAGGCCAGCGTCGCCGCCGGCCTCGGGGCGGTCGCCCCCGACGTCGCGACCGTCCTGGTGCACGACTGCGCGCGCCCCTTCACCCCCACCGCCCAGTTCGACCTCGTCGCGTCGACGGTCGAGGCGACCGGCCGCGGCGTCGTGCCGGGGCTCCCCGTCAGCGACACGATCAAGCGCGTGGACGCGGCCGGCACGGTGCTCGACACCGTCGACCGCTCCGAGCTGGTCGCGATGCAGACCCCCCAGGGCTTCCCGCGGGCGGCCCTCGACGCCGCCTACGCCGCGGCCCGGGCCGAGCACACCGACGACGCCGCCCTGTTCGCGGCGGCCGGCCACGAGGTCGTCGTCGTCGAGGGCGACCCGGTCGCGTTCAAGATCACCACCCGGTGGGACCTCCAGCGCGCCGAGACGATCGCGGCGCAGCAGGCCGCGGCGGTCGGCGCTCCCGACCCGCGCCTCCGGCCCGACCCCGCCCTCCGCACCGGGCTCGGCATCGACGTCCACGCGTTCGACCCGGCCGCGCCGCTGCACCTCGGCCTCCTGCACTTCGAGGGCGAGGCGGGCCTGGCCGGCCACAGCGACGGCGACGCCGTCGCGCACGCCGTCGTCGACGCCCTCCTCTCGGCCGCCGGCCTCGGCGACATCGGCTCGATGTTCGGCACCGACGACCCGCGCTTCGCCGGCGCGAGCGGCGAGGTCTTCCTCACCGCGGCCGTCGAGCGCCTGACGCACGCGGGCGTCGACGTCGTCGACGTCGCCGTCCAGGTCGTCGGCAACCGGCCCCGACTCTCCGCCCGCCGCCTCGAGATGGAGGAGCGGCTGATGCAGGTCGTCGGCGCTCCCGTCAGCGTGTCGGCCACGACCACCGACGGGCTCGGCTTCACCGGGCGCGGCGAGGGGCTGACGGCGATCGCGACCGCGCTGGTGTCGGTCGTCGACCCGGCGGCGCGCACCGCGCCTCCCCGGGGCCCTGGCTCCGCCTCCGCCCCGGCACGGGGCGCCGTCGCCCCGACCTCGCTCACCGACGACGGGTCGTCCGACCCGTCCGCCGACGACCACTGAATAGGCTGACCGCGTGACCATCCGCCTCTACGACTCCCGCGAGCAGGCGCTCGTCGACTTCGTCCCCCTCGAGCCCGGCCGGGTGGGGCTGTACGTCTGCGGGCCCACCGTGCAGTCGTCGCCGCACATCGGCCACCTGCGCAGCGCGCTGGTCTACGACCTGTGGCGCCGCTGGTTCACCTACCGCGGCCTCGACGTCACCCTGGTGCGCAACGTCACCGACATCGACGACAAGATCCTCGCGCTCTCGAGCGGCACCGACGAGGAGTGGTGGGCGCGCGCCTACCGCTACGAGCTCGAGTTCACCGCGGGGTACCAGGCGCTCGGCGTGCTGCCGCCGACCTACGAGCCGCGCGCGACCGCGAGCGTCACCGAGATGCAGCAGATCGTCGCGACGCTGATCGAGCGCGGGCACGCCTACGCCGCGCCCGACGGCTCGGGCGACGTGTACTTCGACACCGCGAGCTGGCCGAGCTACGGCGCCCTGACCAACCAGGGCCTCGACGACATGGCCCCCGCGGCCGACGCCGACCCGCGCGGCAAGCGCGACCCCCGCGACTTCGCGCTCTGGAAGGGCGCGAAGGCCGACGAGCCCGCCTCGGCGAGCTGGTCGTCGCCGTGGGGCGACGGCCGGCCCGGCTGGCACATCGAGTGCTCGGCGATGTCGAAGCGCTACCTGGGCAGCGCCTTCGACATCCACGGCGGCGGCCTCGATCTGCGGTTCCCGCACCACGAGAACGAGCTGGCCCAGTCGACCGCGGCCGGCGACGCCTTCGCGCACCACTGGCTGCACAACGGCCTCGTCGCCGTCGACGGCCAGAAGATGTCGAAGTCGCTCGGCAACTCGATCTTCGCCGCCGACTTCCTCGCCCTCGCCCGGCCGGTCGTCGTCCGCTACTTCCTCAGCGCGGCGCACTACCGCTCGACCATCGACTACCACGACGGCGCGCTCGTCGAGGCGGAGGCCGCGCTCGACCGCGTCGAGACGTTCCTCTCCCGCGCCGAGCGCCGTCTGGCCGACACCCGCTTCGCCGGTGTCGGCGCCCGTGTCGTGCCCGACGAGTTCGCCGAGGCGATGGACGACGACCTCAACGTGCCGCAGGCGATCGCCGTGCTGCACGACGCCGTCCGGTCGGGCAACGTCGCCCTCGACGACGGCGACCTCGACACGGCCGCCCGCGACCGCCAGCACGTCGCCGCCATGGTGGCCGTGCTGGGCATCGACCCGCTGGCGCCCGAGTGGCGCGGAGACGACGAGGGCGACGCGCACCGCGCGCTCGGCACCCTCGTCGAGACCCTCCTCGCCAGCCGCCAGGAAGCCAGGGCCGCGCGCGACTTCGCGCAGGCCGACCGCGTACGCGAGATGCTGGCGTCCGCCGGCGTCACCATCGAAGACACCCCCAGCGGGTCGCATTGGAGCCTCGAACAGTGAAGAACACCAGCGGAGCGAACAAGGGGCGGCCGAGCAGCAGCGCCGTCCGCAAGGGCAGCAAGGGCAAGCAGGTCGGCAGCGGCGGCCAGGGGCGCCAAGCGCTCGAGGGCAAGAAGCCCACGCCCGCCGCGGAGGACCGCCCGTACCACCCCGCGGGCAAGGCGAAGGCGGCGCGCGAGCGCCTCGACGCCGCCCGGGGCCGCGGCGGCAACGGCCCCCGCGCCGGGTCGCCGATCGCCGGCCGCGGCGGGCAGGACGCCCCGCGCCGCAAGCCGAAGAGCTCCGACGACAGCGAGATGGTCACCGGCCGCAACTCGGTGCTCGAGGCCCTGCGCACGCGCATCCCCGCCTCGACGCTCTACATCGCGGCGCGCATCGAGATGGACGACCGCACGAAGGAGATCCTCAACCTCGCGACGCGTCGCGGGCTGCCGATCCTCGAGGTCATGCGCCCCGAGCTCGACCGCCTCACGGGCCCCGACTCGGTGCACCAGGGCGTCGCCCTCAAGGTGCCGCCGTACGAGTACGCGCACCCGGTCGACCTGCTCGAGGGCTCGATCAAGCGTCGCCAGAACCCGCTCTTCGTCGCGCTCGACGGCATCACCGACCCGCGCAACCTCGGCGCCATCATCCGCTCGGTCGCCGCGTTCGGCGGCCAGGGCGTCATCATCCCGCAGCGTCGCTCGGTCGGCCTCACCGCCTCGGCGTGGAAGACCTCGGCCGGCGCCGCGGCGCGCATCCCCGTCGCGATGGCCTCGAACTTGACGCAGACCCTCAAGTCGTTCAAGGACCAGGGCGTCTTCGTGCTGGGCCTCGACGGCGACGGCGACGTCATGCTGCCGGGCCTCGAGCTCGCCGACCGCCCGCTCGTGGTCGTCGTGGGCAGCGAGGGCAAGGGCCTCTCGCGCATCGTCGCCGAGACCTGCGACGCCATCGTGTCGATCCCGATCACGGGCGCCGTCGAGTCGCTGAACGCCGGCATGGCCGCGAGCGTCACGCTCTACGAGATCTCGAAGCTGCGCGCCGAGCGCTCGTAGCGCTCGTCAGCCCCGACACAGAGGAGGCGCGGTGCCGGTCGACCGGCACCGCGCCTCCTCTGCGTGGTCACGGAAGGGACCGCGTCGGGGTCAGACCTTCGAGCGCCAGTCGTCGTCGTCCTCGGCCTCGAGCAGCTCGGCGTCGGGCAGGGTGATCGACTCGGTGGCCGGGTCGATGACGGTGCGCTCGTCACGGCGGTGCCGCAGCACGTCGTTGATGTACGAGGTCAGCGCCTCGGCGATGGGCACGTCGCGGTTCTCCTGCTGCGAGCGGTACCAGCGGTGCTCGAGCAGCTGGTGGAAGACCTCCGCCGGCTCGAGGCGGCCGCGGAGGTCGCGGGGGATGGACCGGACGACCGGCTCGAACACCCGGGCGGCCCACTCGTGCGCCACCATCTCCTCGTCCGCGTCGGTGTTGCCGGTGCGCAGCCGGTAGGCGTCGAGGTCGTTGAGGAGGCGCCGGGCCTGGTTCTCCTCCACGTCGAGGCCGGTGAGGCGCAGCAGGCGGCGGGAGTGGTGGCCGGCGTCGACGACCTTGGGCTGGATGCGCACCTGGGTGCCGCCCTCGGCCGTCTTGATCGCGAGCTCCTCGATGTCGAAGCCGAGGTCGTTGAGCCGCTCGACCCGGTCGGTGATGCGCCAGCGCTCCGAGCTGGAGAACGTCTCGCTGCCGGTGAGCTCCGTCCAGAGGCTGCGGTACTTCGCGACGATGCCGTTGCTGACGTCGACGGCGTCGAGGTTGTCGTCGAGGCGTCCGCCGGCCTCGAGGTCGAGCAGCTCGCCGGCGATGTTGACGCGGGCGACCTCGAGGTCGTTCTCGCGCTGGCCGTTCGAGAGCCCGCCCGGGTAGAGCTTGCCGGTCTCGGCGTCGACCAGGTACGCCGCGAAGGCCCCCGCGTCGCGCCGGAAGAGCGTGTTCGAGAGCGAGACGTCGCCCCAGTAGAAGCCGATGACGTGCAGGCGCACGAGCAGCAGGGCCAGCGCGTCGACGAGCCGCTTCGCGGTGTCGGGGCGGAGGGTCTGCGAGTACAGCGCCCGGTAGGGCAGCGAGAACTTGAGGTGCCGCGTGACGAGCACGGGGTTGAGGGGCGAGCCGTCGACGTCGCGCCGGTTCGTGATGACCGCCAGGGGGTCGACGCAGGGGATGTCCATCCGCTGCAGGGTGCGGAGCATCTCGTACTCGCCCCGGGCCATCTCGCCCGAGGTCTCCTTGATCGCGATCACGTAGCCGCTGAGGTGCGCGAAGCGCACCAGGTGCCGCGAGATGCCCTTCGGCAGGGCCGCGATGGCCTCGTCGGGCCACTCGTCGAGGGGGAGGGACCACGGCAGGTCGAGCAGCGCCGGGTCGACGGTGGCCGAGGTGATGTTGAGGGAGTCGCTCATGGGTCTTCTCTGGTCGGACGGCCGGGGCGCGCCGGGCGATCGGGGGTGGTCGGGGGCGGAACGGGCGATCGGCCCGCCGGGTCGCTCGGAGAGGTTCTCCTGGCGACGCGACGGGCCGATCGGGGGTGCGGGGGCTACGCGCTGACGACGGCCTTGTCGCCGAGGCGCTGGCCGCTCTCGGTGTCGAAGACGTGCACGTGGTGCGCCTGCGGCGTGATGTAGATCGTGTCGCCGAGGCCCGGGTGGTTGCGGCCGTCGACGCGCACGACGATGTCGACGCGCGCGCCGTCGACCTCGGTGTGGCCGTAGAGGTAGCCGTCGGCGCCGAGCTCCTCGACCACGTCGACGGTGACCGCGAGGCCCTCGCCGGTGGTGTTGACCACGACGTCCTCGGGGCGGACGCCCACGGTGACGCTCTTGCCGTTGGCCTGGCCGACGGTGTCGCGGTCGACCGAGGTGACGGCCGTGCCGAACTTGATGCCGCCGTCGACGACGTCGGCGGGCAGGAGGTTCATGGCCGGCGAGCCGATGAAGCCGGCGACGAAGACGTTCTGCGGCTTCTCGTACAGGTCGCGGGGGGTGCCGACCTGCTGCAGGACGCCGTCCTTGAGGACCGCGATGCGGTCGCCCATGGTCAGGGCCTCGGTCTGGTCGTGGGTGACGTAGACCGTGGTGACGCCGAGGCGACGCTGCAGCGAGGCGATCTGGGTGCGGGTCTGGACGCGGAGCTTGGCGTCGAGGTTCGACAGCGGCTCGTCCATGAGGAAGACCTGGGGCTGGCGCACGATGGCGCGGCCCATGGCGACGCGCTGACGCTGACCACCGGAGAGGGCCTTGGGCTTGCGCGAGAGGTAGGGCTCGAGGTCGAGCAGCTTCGCGGCCTCGAGGACGCGGGTCGCGCGCTCCTCCTTGCCGACGCCGGCGATCTTGAGCGCGAAGCCCATGTTCTCGGCGACGGTCATGTGCGGGTACAGCGCGTAGTTCTGGAACACCATCGCGATGTCGCGGTCCTTCGGCGGCACGTCGGTGACGTTGCGGTCGCCGATGAAGATGTCGCCGCTGTTGACCTCTTCGAGGCCGGCCAGCATGCGGAGGGTGGTCGACTTGCCGCAGCCCGAGGGGCCCACGAGGACGAGGAACTCGCCGTCGGCGACCTCGAGGTCGATGGCGTCGACCGCTGCGCGGGTCGAGCCGGGGTAGAGACGGGTTGCCTTGCTGAACGTCACGGACGCCATGATTCGTTTCTCCTTCACCGGCAGGTACGTGCCGGACGATCCGTTGTGAATGGACGGTGATCAACCGTGTCGGTCGACGATGACCACCGCGCCTCAGCATGCCACAGAACGGCCCCTGGCAGGGCCCCCGGACGGGTGGCCGGAGGGGGGTCGGGGGGATGGTGTCCGGACATCTCCCAGCGCGCTCTCCTAGGATCACGGGGGGCCGGAGGCGCGCCACGTGCTCTCCGACCCGCTCCGCCCTACCCGTCTGCCCCTCAACGACGCGACGCCCCGACCCCCGTCGCGCATCGGAGAACCGCACCCCCATGACTGAGAACGACAAGTCGCTGACCAAGAACCAGCGTCGGGCCGCCGCCCGCGAGAAGGCGCAGCTCGCCCGCAAGAAGCAGAAGCGCCGTCAGCGGACGAGCCGCTGGGTGCTGCAGGGCGGCCTCGGCCTGGTCGTCGTCGCGATCGTCGTCGGCGTCGTCCTGGTCATCACGAACAGCATCAAGCCGGCCGGCCCCGGCCCCGCCAACATGGCCAGCGACGGCATCCGCATCGGCCAGGACTTCGTCGCGCAGACGACCCCCGCGCTCGACGCGGGCGACGAGCCCGTCGCGACGGAGACCACGGCGGCCTCCGACACCGTCGACATCGTCGTCTACCTCGACTACCTCTGCCCGATCTGCGGCCAGTTCGAGGCGGCCAACAACGACTACATCGCCGGCCTCGTGTCGTCGGGCGCCGCGACGGTCGAGTACCACCCGATCGCGATCCTGACCAACAGCTCGCTGGGCACGAAGTACTCGAACCGGGCCGCGAACGCCGCCGCCTGCGTCGCGAACTACTCGCCCGACTCCTTCTTCGACTTCAACACGGCCATGTTCGACCAGCAGCCGGAGGAGGGCACGCGCGGCCTCGACGACTCGCAGCTCGCCGACATCGCCACGGGCGTCGACGGCGTGCAGCAGGCCTCGGCGATCGAGACCTGCATCGACGACCAGGAGTTCGCCTCCTGGGTCAGCGCCTCGACCGAGCGCGTGCTCGACGGGCCGCTGCCGAACAGCGACGTCGAGACCTTCCGCGGCACGCCCACCGTCCTGGTCAACGGCCAGCAGTACGACCCGAGCCTGCCGTTCACCAACGAGGAGTTCCGCAACTTCGTCGTGACCGCGGCCGGCAACAGCTACTCCGACTCGGCGACGTCGACGGCCACGCCGACGCCCGAGCCCACCGAGTCGGCCCCGGCCGAGACGCCGGCCCCGGCCGAGACGCCCGCCTCCTAGCTGCGACGCCTCCCGGGCCGACAGCCCCCGGCTCGCGCCGCCGTCAGTCGCGGCGGCGCGGGTGGGGCACGATCACGTCGATCTCCCGCACCGGCCCCGCGGGCAGGTCGGCCCGGCGCGACCGGGTCGTCGGCCGGAGCGGCAGCTCGTGCAGCACGACGTCGCGCACGGTGCCCGCGTCGAGCACGAGGCTGAGGTACGTGGCCCGCGGCTGTCGCCGCTTGTCGGTCGGTGACCCGGGGTTGAGCAGGCGCGTGCCGGAGGCGGTGGTCGAGTCCCACGGGATGTGGCTGTGGCCGAAGAGCAGCAGGTCGGTCTCGGGGTGGAGGCGGTCCGCCCGGGCCTCCCGCGCCTCCTTCTGTCCCGTCTCGTGGACGACGGCGACGCGGACGCCGTCGATCGTCTCGCGGGCCACCTCCGGCAGCCGGGCCCGGAGCTCGTCGCCGTCGTTGTTGCCCCAGACGCCGACCAGGCGTCGGGAGCGACGCTCGAACTCGTCGAGGATCGCGATGCCGGTCCAGTCGCCGGCGTGCACGACGACGTCGGCGGCCTCGACCGCCGCCCAGAGCTCGTCGGGCACGGCGCGGGCCTTCTGCGGCACGTGGGTGTCGGACACGACGACGACGGTGGTGGTCACCGGCCCAGGCTAGGCGCGGTTGACTGGGCCGGTGCGAGTCTCCGTCGTGATCCCGGTCCGTGACGACGCGCGGCACCTCGAGGCCTGCCTCCGGTCGCTCGCGCGCCAGACGCGGCTGCCCGACGAGGTGCTCGTGGTCGACAACGGCAGCACCGACGACACCGTGGCGGTCGCGACCGCGGCGGGTGCGCGCGTCGTCACCGAGCCCGTCGTCGGGATCGCGGCCGCCGCCTCCACCGGGTACGACGCCGCGACCGGCGACCTGATCGGCCGCTGCGACGCCGACAGCGTGCTGCCGCGCACCTGGGTCGCCGAGCTCGCGGCCACCCTCGAGGCCGACGGCGACGTGCTCGCGGTCACGACGAACGCCCGCTTCTACGACGCGCCCGTGGGGGCCCAGAGGCTGCTCTCGGCGGCGTACGTCGGCGCGTACCACTGGCTCGTGGGCTCGGCGCTGGCGCACTGGCCGCTGTTCGGGTCGACCATGATGATGCGCCGGTCGGCGTGGGCCGCCGTGAGCGACGTCGTGCACCGCCGCGACACGGGGCTGCACGACGACATGGACCTCGCCCTCCACCTCGGCGACCTGGCGCCGACGCGGGGTGGCCGCCTCGTCTACCGGCGCGACGTCGTGGCGGGCATCTCGGCGCGGCCGTTCGACCGGGGCGCCGACCCGGGGCTGCGGACGCGGCGCGCGCTGCGGGTCTTCGCGGTGCACGGGCGCTCGGGGGTGCCGTTCACCCGCTGGTGGCGGGCCGACCCGCTGCGCACGCGCGCCGTCTGGCGTCGTCTGCGGCCCCGCGCCTGACGGGCCCCGCGGCTCCGCCCGGCGGCTCCGCCCGGCGGCTCCTCTCCCGTCGCCCGCGTGGCTGGTGGCCCTCCGGGCCCCTCAGGTAGTTCGATGAGACGGTCGCGCACCGCGCGACGTCGTCGCACGCCCTCCGGCCGCGCACCATGACCACCAGACAGAACGACGAGGACGAACCGTGGGACTCTTCCGCACCAAGGACGCCGAGGTGGTCGAGCACAACGCCGCCGTCCAGAGCAGCATCTGGACCGACGCGTTCGGCCGCCTGGCCATCCGCAGCCTGCAGATCATCGCCGTCGTCGTCGTCGGCATCGCCGTGATCTACACCTTCCTCTCGCTGAGCCTCGTCACGCTGCCCGTGCTGCTCGCGCTGATCTTCGCCTCGGCGATGTACCCGCTGATCGCCTTCCTGCGCCGGCACCGGGTGCCGAGCCTCCTCGCCACGATCATCGCCCTGCTCGGCGTCGTGGTCGTGCTGGGCCTCGTCGGCTGGCTGCTCGTCTGGGCCGTCGAGAACCAGGCGTCGACGCTCGCCAAGTCGGCGACGGAGGGCTTCAACCAGCTTCAGGACTGGATCACCACCCTGCCGTTCTCGATCACCGACGACCAGATCGAGTCCGTGCGGAACACCGTCGTCGACTTCGTGACGAGCGCGCAGTTCGGCTCGGGCGCCCTCGCCGGCGCGAGTGCGATCGGCAGCTTCGCGACCGGACTCGTGCTGATGATCGTCGTGCTGTTCTTCTTCCTCAAGGACGGCCCGGCCATCTGGGAGTTCCTCCTCCGCCCGTTCAAGGGCGAGCAGTACGCCCGGGCCCGTCGCATCGGCGACAAGACGGTCGCCACCCTCGGCGGCTACGTGCGCGGCACGGCCACCGTCGCCGCGGTCGACGCGATCGGCATCGGCATCGGCCTCGCGATCATCGGCGTGCCGCTGGCGCTGCCCCTGGCCGTGGTCGTCTTCCTCACCGCGTTCATCCCGCTCGTCGGCGCCACCGCCGCGGGCATCCTCGCGGCGCTCGTCGCCCTCGTGGCCAACGGGCCCGTGGCCGCCATCTGGGTCATCGCGGTCGTCGTGCTCGTCAACCAGCTCGAGGGCAACTTCCTCCAGCCGGTGCTGATGGGCCGCACCCTGCAGCTGCACGGCCTCGTCATCCTGGTCGCCCTGACCGCCGGCACCATCCTCGGCGGCGTGGTCGGCGCGGTCATCGCCGTGCCGCTGATGGCCGTGGTCTGGGGCATCACGCAGGTGTGGAACGGCGAGCACCAGCCGGCGGAGATGTTCCGGAAGAAACGGCCGGAGGAAGTGCGCTAGCCCGCGAGGGCCTGCCGGAGGCGCGGTGTGCGGAGGACGCACACCGCGCCTCCGTCGTGTGCGGACGTATCTCGGGAAAAAGTCTGCACGATCTGCAGCGAGATGGTTGCGTTCCGTCAACTACGGCGTATGGTTGACGTTCAGCAACTACCTGACCAACGGCGGTCAGCGACCCCCATCTCAGAACGACCACGGAGCGCACCTTGTCGCAGACCACCACCGCCGCGGGCACGAAGCCCGCGGCTCCCCACGAACCGGGCGAAGCGCCCGGCATGAGCCACCGCGAAGTCCTCACGGCCCTGTCGGGCCTGCTGATGGGCATGCTCGTGGCGATCCTCTCGTCGACCGTCGTGTCGACCTCGCTGCCGCGCATCGTCAGCGACCTCAACGGCAGCCAGACCTCGTACACCTGGGTCATCACCGCCACGCTGCTCGCGACGACCGTCAGCACGCCCCTCTGGGGCAAGTTCTCCGACCTCACGAACCGCAAGGTGCTGCTGCAGGTGGCCCTCGTGCTGTTCGTGCTCGCGTCGGTCGCGGCCGGCTTCTCGCAGGACACCGCGACGCTGATCACCTTCCGCGTCTTCCAGGGCCTCGGCGCCGGCGGCCTCACCGCCCTGGTGCAGGTCGTCATGAGCGACATCATCAGCCCGCGTGAGCGCGGCCGGTACATGGGCTACCTCGGCGCCGTGATGAGCGTCGGCACGATCGGCGGCCCGCTGCTCGGCGGCGTGCTCACCGACACCATCGGCTGGCGCTGGAACTTCTTCGTCGGCGTGCCCGTCGGCATCGCCGCGCTGATCGTCATCCAGCGCACGCTGCACCTGCCCGCCAAGCCGAAGAAGAAGGTCGTGGTCGACTACTGGGGCGCCGGGCTGATCGCCGGCGGCGTCTCGCTGCTGCTCATCTGGGTGTCGCTCGGCGGCAAGCAGTTCGAGTGGGCCTCGGCCACCAGCTGGCTGATGGGCCTCGGCGCAGCTGTGCTGCTCGCCCTCGCCGTCGTCGTGGAGTTCCGCTCGAAGGAGCCGATCATCCCGCTCACGCTGTTCAAGAACCGCACCTTCACCTTCGCGGTGATCGCCTCGCTGAGCGTCGGCGTCGCGATGTTCGGCACCAGCGTCTTCCTCGGCCAGTACATGCAGCTGGCCCGCGGCCAGTCGCCGACCATGGCCGGCATCCTGACCCTGCCGATGGTGCTCGGCCTGCTGATCTCGTCGATGGTCGCCGGTGCGCTCATCTCGAAGTACGGCAAGTGGAAGCCCTACATGATCGTGGGCTCCATCCTCCTCGCCGCCGGCCTCTTCCTCATGTCGACCATCGAGTACGACACGAACTTCGCCGTCGTCTCGGTCTTCATGGCGATGATGGGGCTCGGCATCGGCATGGTCATGCAGAACCTCGTGCTCGTCGTGCAGAACTCCGTCGACGTGAGCGTCGTCGGCGCCGCCTCCTCGAGCGTCGCGTTCTTCCGCAGCCTCGGCGGCACGATCGGCGTCTCGGTCATGGGCGCCGTGCTCGGCACGAAGGTCTCGGGCTACATCACCGACGGCCTCACCGACGCCGGCGTCGACCCGAGCGCGCTCGGCAGCGGCGAGTCGACCACGAGCATCCCCGACCTCAGCACCGTGCCCGGCCCGATCCGCACCATCATCGAGTCGGCCTACGGCCAGGGCGTCGCCGACGTCTTCCTCATCGCGGCCCCGCTCGCGATCATCACCATCGTGTTCGTCTGCCTGCTGCCGAACGTCGAGCTCGGCACGAAGTCCGGCATCCAGCGCGCCGCCGCGGCCGGCCCCCAGGGAGGCGCGGCACCGGTCGACGGAGCCGCCGCCTCCCCGGCGACCAAGGGCGCCGCGGCGACCGCCGGGCTCGCGCCCGCGGTCTCGAGCGCCCCGGCCGAGGCGCAGCCGCGCACCGGGACCGTCGATACGATCATCGCGACCGGGGCCGCCGAGGTGGCGGGCCACCCCGTGTCCGACGACGAGCTGAGCGAGAGCCCGGTGTTCTCGTCCCTGGTCGAGGAGAAGGATGTCGCAGCCGATCGATGACGGCCAGCCGGGAGGCGCGGTGCTCGACGCCCCGCGCCTCCCCGAGGCCGACGACGAGGGCCGAGAAGGCCTGATGGCCAGCGTGGTCGACGAGATCGGCTCGCTCATGGTGGAGGCCAAGCGCACCATCGCCGCAGCGGCCTCCCGCTTCGACCCCGACGTGCCGCCGACGGCGTTCTACGTGCTGCGCTACGTGATGAAGCACCAGCCCTGCACGGCCGGCGAGATCGTCCGTGCGATGGCGATGGACAAGAGCGCCGTGAGTCGGCAGGTCGCCCTGCTGCGCGACGCCGGGTTCGTCGACGTCGTGGCCGACGCCTCCGACGGCCGCGTCTCGACGCTGCGCAGCACCGAGCGGGCCGAGGCGCGCATGCTCGAGGTCCGGCACGAGAACCGCGCCGTGTTCCGCAGCCACGTCGAGGGCTGGACGGACGACGAGCTCGCCCAGTTCTCGGGCTGGCTGCACCGCTTCAACACGCCCGCCGGCCCGCGGTAGGCGACCCGCGACTCCTCGGGGTCGACGGCGGGCGACCACGACAGCGACGGGCTGACACCGTCGCCCGGGGTCGGCGGACCCGCCCGGGGACGACGACGGCCCCCTCCCTGGTCGGGAGGGGGCCGTCGTCGTGTCGCGGGCGACTAGATCGTGGCGGTGTCGATCACGAAGCGGTAGCGCACCTTGCTCGCGACGACGCGCTCGTAGGCCTCGTCGACCTGGTCGGCGCTGATCGTCTCGATCTCCGCGCCGATGTGGTGCTCGGCGCAGAAGTCGAGCATCTCCTGCGTCTCGCGGATGCCGCCGATGTTGGAGCCGGCGAGGCTGCGACGGCCCATGATGAGCGAGCCGGCGCGGAACGACTGCGGGTTCTCGGGCAGGCCGACGAAGACCATGGTGCCGTTGAGGCGCAGCGTGCGGGCGTAGGCGTCGATGTCCATGTCGGCCGAGATCGTGTTGATGATCAGGTCGAACGAGCTCTTCAGCTCGTCGAAGGTCGACGGGTCGCTCGACGCGTAGTAGTGGTCGGCGCCGAGCTTGAGGCCGTCCTCCTGCTTGGAGAGCGTCTGGCTGATGACGGTGACCTCGGCGCCCATGGCGTGGGCGATCTTGACGGCCATGTGGCCGAGCCCGCCCATGCCGACGACGGCGACCTTCGTGCCGGGGCCGGTGCCCCAGTGCTTCAGGGGCGAGTAGGTGGTGATGCCGGCGCAGAGCAGCGGCGCGGCCTCGTCGAGGGCGATGCCCTCGGGGATCGACAGCACGTAGTTCTCGTTCGCGACGATCTGCTTGCTGTAGCCGCCGTAGGTCTCTTCGCCCGTGTACTCGCGGCCGTTGTAGGTGGGCACGTTGCCCTTGACGCAGAACTGCTCTTCGCCGGCGAGGCAGTTCTCGCACTCGCGGCAGCTGTCGACGAAGCAGCCGATGCCGACGCGGTCGCCGACCTTGTGCTTCGTGACCTCGGAGCCGACCTCGGTGACGACGCCGGCGATCTCGTGGCCGGGCACCATCGGGAAGATGGCCTTGCCCCACTCCTCGCGGGCCTGGTGGATGTCGCTGTGGCAGATGCCGGCGAAGGCGATGTCGATCTGCACGTCGTGGGCGCCGACGTCGCGACGCTGGATGGTGCTGCGCTCGAACGAGGCGCCGGCCGAGGCGGCGACGAGAGCGGGGACGGTGGTGGGCACGGGGTTACCTCCGGGGGTTGCGGGTGTCTCGCGCGCCTGTGGGCGCGCTGATCTCCGACGACGCTGTGGGGGACGACACGAGCCTAGGCGCGCCTCCTGGGGGCTGCTCCTGCCGGGAACCGTTCTCACGGGCCGGGTGCCGCGGGCGCGCGACCGCGGGCGAGTTCGACCCGCGCGGGCCAGTACGCGCGCCCGCTCGCGTCGAACTCGCCCACCGGGGCGGTCTGCTGCAGGCAGAGTCGGGGGAGGCGCGGGTCAGCCGAGCAGGCCGGCCTGCCACACGAGCGCGGCCGCCCCGACGAGCGGGCTCTCGTCGCTCAGCCCGGAGCGCACGACGCGCACCCGGCGCGCGTAGTCGTTGACCGGGGCCTCGTCGACGGTGCGGCGGACGAGGTCGAGGTAGTCGGCGCTGACGCGGGAGAACCCGCCGCCGATGGCGACGACGTCGAGGTCGAGCAGGGTGCTGACCGACGACACGGCCTCGCCGACGGCGTTCGCCGAGCGGCGCACGGCCGCGACGGCGAGGGGGTCGCCCTCGAGGTAGCCGGCCGCCAGGTCTTCGCCGCGCTCGCCCTGCCAGCCCTGCGCACGGGCCCACGCCACGACGTTCGGGCCGGAGGCGATGACCTCGAGCGTCGCCGCCGAGGCGTTCTGGCCGGCCGGGCGGTCGGCGATCTGGATCTGGCCGATGTGCCCCGCGTTGCCGGTGCCGCCCGAGAGCAGGCGCCCGTTGACGATGAGGCCGCCGCCGACGCCGGTCGAGACCGTGATGGCCAGGGCGTTGTCGGCCCCCTGCGTCGCGCCCACCCAGTGCTCGGCCAGGGCGAGGCTGACGCCGTCGAGCCTCAGCGTGACCGCGCCGCCGGGGGCGACGACGCCCGCGGTGAGCTCGGCGACCAGGTCGCGGAGCGGGAAGCCGCGCCACGAGGGGAGGTTGATGGGCGAGACCGTGCCGTGCACGAGGTCGACCGGGCCGGCGCTGCCGATGCCCGCGCCGACGACGACGTCGTCGGGGCCGACGGCGGCCAGGGCGTGCGCCACGACGTCGCGCACCGCCCCGGCCAGCTCGTCGCTGCTCGAGGCGCGGCCGGTCGGGCGGCGGTCGCGGCTGCCCGGGGCGAGCGTGCCGTCGGCGGCCACCAGGGCGGCCTCGACCTTCGTGCCGCCGACGTCGACGGCGAGAGCGTAGTCAGTCACGGCGACAGCGTACCGGGGCCCGTCGCCCGTGACGGCGGGCCTCGGTAGGCTGCCCGCATGGACCAGACCGCAGGCCGGGTCGTCGTCGTCGGCGACGCCCTCATCGACGAGATCCGCACCCCCGCCGGCTCCGACGACCACGTCGGCGGTGCCGGCCTCAACGTCGCCGTCGGCCTCGCCCGGCTCGGCGTGCCGACCACCCTGCTCGCCGCCGTGGGCGACGACGCCGACGGCGCGGCGATCCGCGCGCACCTCGCCGAGCACGGCGTCGAGCTGGTCGCGACCGTCAACCCGCTCGGCACCGGCCGCGCGGTCTCCGAGCGCGTCGACGGCGAGCCGAGCTACTCGTTCACCGAGGCAGCCGTCGCGCGGGGCCTCGACTTCTCGCCCGAGCAGGTCGAGGCGATCACCGTGGCGCCCCTCGTCGCCGTCAGCTCGTACCCGTTCGACGACGCCTGGCTCACCGAGCGCCTGCTGCAGCACGTGGGCGCCGAACCGCCGCGGCTGGTGGTCGACCCGAACCCGCGGCCCGGGTTCCTCCGCGACGTCGACGACTTCCGCGCCGGGTTCGCCCGTGCGGCCGCCGTCTCGCTGCTCGTCAAGATCGGCTCCGACGACGCCGAGCTCGTGGCGGGCACCTCGCTCGAGGGCTGGCAGGAGGCGCTGCTCGCGTCGGGCGCCGGGGCCGTGCTGGCCACGCGGGGCGCTGACGGAGCCGACCTCCAGCTCGCGGGCGGCCCGGTGCTGCACCGTGACGTGGCCGTCTCGGCGGGCGAGGTGGTCGACACGATGGGCACGGGCGACGCGACGTTCGCGTCGATCGTCGCCAGCCTGCTCGCCGGCACGAGCGGTCCCGGCTCGACCGACTGGGCTGCCGCGCTGACCGACGCCATGGCGGTCGCCGCCGCCACCGTGCGCGCGCCGGGGGCGCTGCTGCGCCGCCCCGGCGACGTGAGCTAGGGGCGCGTCAGTCCCGCGCCTCCGCGACGGCCCGGGCCTTGCCCGACAGGTACCAGTGCGACCGCGCGCCGGTCTCGACCGGCTGCATGCCGACGACGACCTTGCCGCGGGAGTGCTTCTCGGCGAGGTCGTCGAACGCCTGCGCCACCGCGTCGAACGGGTAGAAGCCCGAGATGAGCACTCGCACCTTGTTCTCGGCGATCAGCTTGGCGAGGGCGCCGAGGATCATCGCCGGCTCGGCGTCGTCGCGCTCGGCCGTGATGAAGCGCACCTCGACGTCGAGGCGGTCGTCGCTCGAGCTGAACCGGCTGGCCGGCACGCCGAGGGCGGTCGCGAGCTCCGGGTTGTCGCCGCCGTGGTTGTCGATGAACGCCGTGACGGGGCGCGTCACCGCCGCCTCGATGCGCTCCTGGATGCCGTCGCCGTAGGTGATCGGGATCACGCCGATCGACCGCAGGTAGTCGTGGTTGCGGGGGCTGCAGGTGCCGATCACGGTCGCTCCCGCGGCCTTGGCGAGCTGGCACTCGATGTGCCCCACGCCGCCGGCCGCGGCGGTCACGACGACGACGTCCTCCGCGCCGAGGTGCAGCCCGCGGACGATGTCGTAGGCGGTGACCCCGGCGAGGTAGAGGCCGCCGGCGACCTCCCACTCGACGTTCATCGGCTTCTTGACGACCGCCGTGGCGGGCACGGTGACCCAGGTCGCGTGCGCCCCGCCGCCGATCGAGTGGCCGAGCACCTCGGCCCCGATCGCGAGGTCGCGCACCGCGGCGCCGCGCTTCTTGACGATGCCCGCGAAGCAGGAGCCCTGCCGGGCGGGGAACTCGAGGGGGAGGCGGTCGACGAAGTCGCCCTGCCGGATGAAGTTCTCGATGTGGTTGAGCCCCGCCGCCACGACCTCGACGACGACCTCGTCGTCGGCGGGGACGGGGAGCTCCTGGGCGACGAAGTGCAGCTCGTCGATGTCTCCGTACCGGTCGAACTCGACCGCCTTGCCCGAACGTGCCATGTCGTGCCTCCTCGCAGCGTGCCCTGAGTCTGCTCCGACCGGGGGACGACAGGTCGGGAGCTGGCTGGGAGTTCTCACGGAGCGGCCAGTGGTCGTCGGCCGGCCGGCGACGCGCACGGCCTCAGCGTGGTCGCGGGTGCCGGCCCGCGCCTCCTACAGCTGGGCGGCGGGCACGCTGAAGGTGTCGCAGGCCCCGGGCCCGCCGGCGCGCCCGGCCTCGAACCAGCGCTGACGCTGCTCGGCCGAGCCGTGCGTCCACGTGTCGGGGTCGACCTGGCCGCTCTGCGCCTGGATGCGGTCGTCGCCGACAGCGGCCGCCGCGTCGAGGGCGTCGGCGACCTGGGCGTCGGTGACCGGCTCGAGGAAGGTCGTGCCCTGGTCGTCCTGGATGGTGGAGGCGGCGCCGACCCACGCGCCGGCGTAGCAGTCGGCCTGCACCTCGAGCCGGATGGTGTCGGAGCCCGGCCCGGTCGCACTGCGGTCGGCCCGGTCGAACGCCCCGGTCAGCTGCTGGATGTGGTGGCCCCACTCGTGCCCCACGACGTACATCTGGGCGAGCGGGCCGCCCGTCGCGCCGAACTGCTCGCGCAGCTGCTCGAAGAAGTCGGTGTCGACGTAGAGGGTCTGGTCGGGCGGGCAGTAGAACGGGCCGGTCGCGCTCGAGGCCGAGCCGCAGCCCGTGTCGACGGCGGCCGTGAAGAGGGCGAACTCGGGCGTCACGTACTGCGCGCCGAGCTGCGGGGCCGCGGTGGCCCAGTAGGTGTCGAGGGAGTCGGCGGCGCCGGCCATGCGGCACTGGACGTCCTCGTTGGCCTGCGCACCGGTGGTGCAGTTCGCCACGCCCTGCTCGCCGGACTGCGCACCGCCGTCGGAGCCGGTGCCGCCGCCGAGCACGCCGCTGACGTCGACGCCGGTGAACTGCCCGATCAGCACGACGATGATCACGCCGACGATGCCGACCCCGCCGCCGGCGACGCCGATCGTGCGGCCGCGGCCTCGCCGCGTGACCTTGCTGCTGTCGATGCGGGCGTCGTCGTTGAAGGACATGGCTCAGAAGCTACGCGACGGGGGAGCCCGCCGCCCGCCAGCGGCCGCCCGGGGCGGGGCGGGGACGGGCTGGGGTCTGCCTACTTGCCGGAGCGCTCGGCCTCGCGGCGCTCCGCCTCGTCGCGCTCGGCGCGCAGGGCGGCGCGGCCGGCGTCGCGCTCCTTGACGCGCTGCTCCTCCTCGCGCACCTCGGCCATGTTGGCGCGCTCGGTGACGAGCCAGGCCGGCATCTGCTCGAGCAGGGCGTGGATCTCGTCGGTGGTCAGCGCCTCCTCGACGCCGCCCCGGGCGAGGCCCGAGATGGTGACGCCGAGCTTCTGCGCGACGACGGGGCGGGGGTGCGGGCCGGTGCGGCGCAGCTCGGCCAGCCACTCGGGCGGGTTCGCCGTGAGCTCGGCGAACTCGTCGCGCGTGATCGGGGTCGACTGGAACGACTCGGGCGTCGCCGGCAGGTGCACCCCGAGCTTCTTCGCGGCCGTGAAGGGCTTCAGGGTCTGCGGGGCCTTGCCGCNGGGCGGCCCGGCGGGCCCGCCGGGGCGCGACGGGGGCACCGGTAGCCTGGGCCGATGACGCCCGAGCCGACCCGCGCCTCCTTCCGCCTGGGGTTCGTGCCCGGGGTGACGCTCGCGAAGTGGTCGCGGATGTGGGAGGAGCGGCGCGGCGACCTGCCCCTCGACGTCGTCGAGGTCGACGGCGACGAGCCCCTCGCGGCCCTCGGCGGCGACGAGCCGGTCGTGATGCTGCTCGGCCGCCTGCCGCTGACCACCGGCGACGACTTCTCGGTGATCCCCCTCTACGAGGAGCGGATCGTCGTCGTCGTGCACAAGGAGCACCCGATCGCGGCGCTCGGCAAGGAGGAGGAGGTCGCGCTCGCCGACCTCGACGGCGAGCACCGCCACGACCTCGACCCCGCCCTCTCGCTCGCCGAGGCCGTGGCCGTCGTCGCCACGGGCGCCGGCGTCGCCGTCATGCCGCAGTCGCTCGCCCGCCTGCACGGCGTCAAGGGCACCACGCACCGCTTCGTCGCCGACCTCGACCCCACGACGATCGCGCTGGTCTGGCCCGAGGGCCAGCTCGACGACGACATCGACGACTTCATCGGCGTCGTGCGCGGCCGCACCGCCAACAGCAGCAGGTCGAGGAGGCGCGAGGACGAGCCCGCACCGGCGAAGGCCCGCAAGGGGTCGGCTCCCGACCCGCGCGGCACCGGCAAGGGGAAGACGCCGGCCAAGGGCCGCGGCGGGCCCCAGCGCGGCACCGGCCGCAGCCGCCCGCGCCGCAGCCGCTAACGCGGCGCAGCGCCGCGCCGCGCGCAGCGCACCCCGTTCCGTTCATCGCACCCCGTCCTGCAGGGGTGCGATGAACGGAACGGGGTTCGTGCGTCGGCAGGGTCGGCAGGCGTCCGCAGGGTGGTGGCCGCCCGCGCCGCCGCCCTAGGATCGCGACCGTGAGCACCCCCGCCGACGGCCCGGCCGCCCCCGCACCCGTCACCTTCACCACGACCGTGCACCAGGCGCGCGTGTCGGCCACCGGCCTGGTCGTCCCGCCCGAGGTCGTCGCCGCCCTCGGCGCGGGCGGCCGCCCTCCGGTCGTCGTCACCGTCGGGGGCCACACCTACCGCAGCACCGTCGGCGTGATGGGCGGGCTGTCGCTCGTGCCGCTGTCGGCGGCTCACCGCGCCGCGGCGGGCGTCGAGGGCGGGCAGCAGGTGGAGGTCACGCTGGGGCTCGACACGGAGCCCCGCACGGTCGAGCTGCCCGCCGCCCTCGACGAGGCGATCGGCGGCGACGACGGGTCCCGCGCCTCCTGGGCGGCCCTCCCTCCGGGCAAGCAGAAGGCCATGGCCCTGTCGGTCACCGACGCGAAGACCGAGGCCACCCGCGCCCGGCGGGTCGAGGCTGCGCTCGCCGCGCTGCGCCCGTAGGCGGTGCGCGGCCGTCGTCGTACCCCGCCTCCCGACGAGCCGAGAACCCCGGGGAGTCGCGGCGTAGCGTGCACGGCACCGCACCATCACCGACCCGCGGCTCGACCCCGGGCCGCCAGCCAGGAGGCAACGATGACGTTCAGCAAGGGTGACCATGTGACGTGGAACACGCCGCAGGGCGAGACCCACGGCACCGTCAAGGAGAAGCGCGTGAAGGAGTTCGAGTTCGACGGCCAGACCTTCAAGGCCTCGGGCGACGAGCCGTACTTCATCGTCGAGTCCGACAAGTCCGGGTCGGAGGCGGCCCACAAGGAGTCCGCCCTGACCGCCGCGAAGAAGTAGGAGCGAAGACCATGGCAGACCTCACCGACGTCGTCTGGAACGACGAGGCCCGCGACAAGATCCTCACCGACGCCGACCGCGTGCTGCAGGAGGCCGTCCGCGACGTGGCCGCCGAGACCGGCGAGGGCGACTCGTGGGAGGACGCCTTCGCGGCCCTCAACGAGCGCCTCAAGGGCCGCTTCATCGACTACGAGCCCGGCCCGGACGTGCGCAAGTACGCCGAGGCCATCGTCCGCGGCGACTACCGCTGACCCAGCCACGACGGGGGCGGTCCGACCTCAGGGTCGGGCCGCCCCCGTCGCGTCCGCGGGGCCCGCGTCCGCCGGGTCGGCACGCCCGGCGGGCACGCGCGGCGCGTCGACCCGGCGCACCCGCGGCGTCGCGGCCACGGCGAGGGCGACGACCGTCACGAGCCCCGCGAGCGCGGTGAGCGTCAGCGGCTCGCCGATCACCCGCGACAGAGGCCCGACGGCGAGCTCGCCCGCGGGCATCCCGGCGAGCGAGGCGAGCGTCAGGCAGGCGAAGACGCGCCCCAGGTACGAGCGGGGCACCTGCAGCTGCACGGCCACGTCGAGGGGCACGGTGAAGACCTCGAGGCCCACGCTCGCGACGAACAGCCCGACGCAGAGCCAGAAGAACCAGTGCAGCGGGTCGATCAGGGGCGGGTCGAGCACGTAGGGCAGGTCGACCAGGGTGCCCGCCAGCAGCATCAGCGGTGCGACGAGGGCGACGGCCCCGAGCGCCGCGGTGGCCAGGCGCAGCCGCCCCCGCAGCGACCCCGCCCAGACGGCGCCGACGACGAGCCCGGCCGTCTGCACGGCCCCGGCGAACCCCCAGGCGACGCGCCCGAACGACTGGTCGGCGATCAGCGGGCCGAGCACGTGCACCCCGCCGGCGAACGCGAACTGGTAGACGAACGTCAGCACGACGGTCGCGGTGAGCCAGCGCGAGCGGGAGACGAACGCGACGCCGGCGGCCAGGTCGCGCAGCAGCGAGGCCCCGCCGGAGGCGCGGGACGGCCCCCCGGGGACGCGCACGAACACGACGGCCGCCGCCCCGAACAGCACGGCCCCGACGATCAGCCCGGCGCCCGTGCCGAACACCCCGACGACGGCGCCGCCGAGGGCCGTGCCGACGACGAGGCCGGCGTTCATGCTCGTGCGCGCCAGCACCGTCCCGTCGCGGACGGCCTCGTCGGGGACGACGTCGCGGAGCAGCGCACTCGTCGCGGGGCCGAAGAACGCGGCGGCGGCGCCGTTGACCGCCGCCGCGACGGCGAGGGTGACCAGGGTCTCGCGGTCGGCGAGGAGGAGCACGCCGGCCACGGTGAGCGACGCGGCGGAGAGCACCGACGAGCCGACGGTCACGACGCGACGGGGCAGGCGGTCGGACACCGCGCCTCCCACGAGCACGAGCACGACGTTCGGCACGGAGCGGGCGGCGACGACGAGGCCGACGCCCACCGCGTCGGCGCCGAGGTCGATCGCCGCGAAGACGAGGGCGAGGGGCGCGAGCCCGCTGCTGACCCACGACAGCAGCCGCCCGACCCACAGGGCGCGGAACGCCGGGATGCGCAGCAGCGACCATCTCACCCGGCGCACTCTACGCGCGGCGGCCGCGAGCTCCCCCCGCCCGGCCCTGCGGCCCGTGCGCGGCCGCCGCCCGTGCCCGCCGCCCTCGGCCTCCCGCGACGTCACACGCCGTCGCCCCGCGGGCACCCGACCTAGGCTGGGCGCGATGAGCGCCGAGACCGACGACCCCGTCGCCCGCACGCCGGGCCGCTACCGCAAGGGCATCGCCAAGCGGGAGGCCATCCTCGACGCCGCCCTGCCGGTGTTCGGCAAGGTGGGGTTCCACGGCGCGTCGCTCCGCGAGGTCGCCCGGCAGTGCGGGGTCTCTCACCAGTCGCTGATGCACTACTTCCCGACCAAGGACGCCCTGCTGATGGCGGTCCTCCGCCGCCGCGACGAGCGGCTGCGCCAGCACTTCGACGACGTCGGCGGCATGCGCCTCGCCGAGCTCGTCGAGCTGGCCGAGTACAACGTCGACGTGCCCGCGGTGATCTCGCTGTTCATCACGGCCTCGGCCGAGGCCACGTCGAGCGACCACCCCGCCCACGACTACTACGCCGACCACTACGACCGCATCGTGTCGTCGACGTCGGCGTACCTCGGCGTCGCCGAGCGCCGGGGCTGGCTGCGCGACGGGTTCACCGCCGGGACCGCGGCCCGCGTCGTGCTCGCCGTGCAGGACGGCCTGCAGCTGCAGTGGCTGTACCGCCGCGACGAGGTGCACGTCGCCGAGACGATGAGGCTCGTCGTGGCGACCCTGCTCACGGTGCCGACCGACGAGCTCGACGCCGCCGTGCGGGCCGAGGTCGCCGACCGCGACGGGGGCGATGCGCCCGGCCGGCCGGCGACTCCTGCCCGGCCCGCGACTCCCTGAGGTCTACTTCGAGCTGATCCGCTGGAACTTCCGCACCGCGAGCGGCACGAAGACGACGAGCATCACCCCGATGCCGACGAGCACCGTGAGGTAGGGGTGCTGCAGCGTCCAGATGTCGGGCACCGGGGTGCTGCCGACGTTGCCGAACGACTGACGGGCGGCCTGCACGAGCGCCGAGACGGGGTTCCACTCCGCGAAGACGCGGAGCACCGTCGGCAGGGTGTCGCTCGGCACGAACGCGTTCGAGATGAAGGTGAGGGGGAAGAGGATCATGAACGACGCGTTGTTGATCGTCTCCGGCGTCTTGACGCTCATGCCGAGCAGGGCCATCACCCAGCTGAACGAGTAGCTGAAGAGCAGCAGCAGGGCCACCCCGCCGACGAACGACAGGGGCGAGGCGTTCACCCGCCAGCCGACGGCCAGCCCGGTGAGCATCATGATCACCATCGAGATGCTGTTCAGCACGAGGTCGCTGTTCGTGCGCCCGATGAGGACGGCGGAGGCGCTCATCGGCAGGGTGCGGAAGCGGTCGATGATGCCCTCCTTCAAGTCCTGCGCCATGGCGGCGCCGGAGAAGGTCGAGCCGAAGACCACGGTCTGGGCGAAGATGCCCGCCATGAGGAACTGCGTGTAGTCGGTGCCCTCGACGGAGATGGCGCCGCCGTAGACCTGGCTGAACAGCAGTACGAACATGATCGGCTGCAGCACGGCGAAGATCAGCATGTCGGGCGAGCGCTTCACCTTGATCAGGTTGCGCTTCGTCACCGTCCAGCCGTCGGACGCCCAGGTGCCGAGCCCGGCGCTCGACGAGGGCACGAGGGTCTGGGTGAGGGCCGTGGCGGTCATCGGCGGGCCTCCTTCTCCCGCGCCGAACGGCCCTTCCGGCCGGTCGCGGCGCCGGCGTCGTCGGGGGAGTCGTCGTCGGCCACGGCCCTCCGCCCGGTCAGCTGGAGGAAGACGTCGTCGAGGGTGGGGCGCCGCATGCCCGCGTCGTGCAGCTCGATGCCCGCCGCGCCCAGGTCGGCCAGCGACCGCTGGAGCGCCGTGGGGCCGTCGGTCACGGCCACCTCGACCTGCCGCCCGTCGCCGCTGACCGTGGGCTCGGCGTCGCCGTGGCGCCGCAGCACCTCGGCGGCCTGGCCGGAGCGGGCCTCGTCGACCAGCGCGACGACGAGCCGGTGCCCGCCGACCTGCGCCTTGAGGTGGTCGGCCGTGCCCTCCGCGATGACGCGGCCCTCGTCGATGACGGCGATGTCGTCGGCGAGGCGGTCGGCCTCCTCCAGGTACTGGGTGGTCAGCAGCACCGTGGTGCCGCCCGCGACGAGCGACGTGATGATCTCCCACAGGGCCAGACGGCTGCGGGGGTCGAGGCCCGTCGTCGGCTCGTCGAGGAAGAGCACGCGGGGGTTGGTCACGAGGGCGCCCGCGAGGTCGATGCGCCGTCGCATGCCTCCGGAGAAGCCCTTCACCGGGCGGTCGCCGGCGGCGCTCAGGTCGAAGACCTCGATCAGCTCGCGGGCCCGCTGCCGCGACACCTTCGCGCCCAGGTGGTAGAGCCGACCGATCATGTCGAGGTTCTCGAAGCCGGTGAGGTTCTCGTCGACGGCCGCGTACTGGCCCGAGACGCCGATCGTGCGACGCGTGGCCTGCGGGTCGGCGACGACGTCGATGCCCGCGATCGTCGCCGTGCCCGCGTCGGGCACCTCGAGGGTGGTGAGCATCTTCACCGTCGTGGTCTTGCCCGCGCCGTTGGGGCCGAGCAGCGCCTTCACCGTGCCCTCGGGCACGACGAGGTCGAGCCCGGTGAGCGCGTGCACCGGCCCGGACTTCGAGCGGTACGTCTTCGTCAGGCCCCGCGCCTCGATCATCGCCATGGTGGCCTCCGCCGGTCGCCGGGCCGCCACCGAACGCCTCGGTGCGGTCCCGTGCTGGGCAGCAAAATATCAGCCCGCGGGGCCGTGCGCCAGTGACGATCCGTCGGCTGTGGACGGCTCATCGCCGCGCCACGTCACGGCCTCGCGACGAGCTGCGTCCCCGTCGGTGCCCCCGACACCCGCCCCACGTTACGGTCTCGTGACGAACCTTGCCGCGTGGCAAGTTCTGGTCGTACCGTTCTCGCATGACCTCCCTCGACCAGACGGCCGGGCCGTCCTCCGCTCCCTCGACGACGAGCCCCGCGGCCGGCAGCGCCGCCCCCGCCGGGTCGCCGGCCCTGCCCGCCGACCTGGGCGCCGCCTCCGTCGCCCTCGCCCGCCGCTGGGCGCAGGAGGCGTCGCACGCCCCCAGCACCGGCTCGGCCCAGCTTCTCGCGCAGGTGCTCAAGGACGAGTCGGGCCTCGCGTTCACCATCGGCTTCGTCGACCGGGTGGTCCGCCCCGAAGACCTCAGCGTCGCCGCCCGCAACCTCGCCGGCCTCGCGCACCGCGTGCCGGCCTTCCTGCCCTGGTACATGCGCCTCGCCGTGCGCTGCGGCGGCGTGCTCGCCCCGGTGCTGCCCGGCGTCGTCGTGCCGGTCGCCCGCCGCGTGCTGCGCGGCATGGTCGGCCACCTCGTGGCCGACGCCCGGCCGGCGAAGCTCGGCGCCGCCATCTCCGGGATCAAGCGCGAGGGCACCCGCCTCAACCTCAACCTGCTCGGCGAGGCCGTCCTCGGTGACGGCGAGGCCGAGCACCGCCTGGCCGGCACCCGCGCCCTGCTCGCCCGCGACGACGTCGACTACGTCTCGATCAAGGTGTCGTCGATCGTCAGCCAGCTCTCGATGTGGGCCTTCGACGAGACCGTCGAGCGCGTCGTCGAGAAGCTCACCCCGCTCTACGAGCTCGCCGCCCGCTCCGCCCGGCCGAAGTTCATCAACCTCGACATGGAGGAGTACCGCGACCTCGACCTGACCATCGCGGTCTTCACGCGCCTCCTCGACCAGCCGCGCCTGCGCGGGCTCGAGGCCGGCATCGTGCTGCAGACCTACCTGCCCGACGCGCTCGGCGCCCTGCAGCACCTCACCGAGTGGGCCACGGCCCGCGTCGACGCCGGCGGCGCCGCGATCAAGGTGCGCGTCGTCAAGGGCGCCAACCTCGCGATGGAGACCGTCGACGCGACCCTGCACGAGTGGCCGCTCGCGACCTACGGCACGAAGCAGCAGAGCGACACGAACTACAAGCGCGTGCTGGCCTGGGCGCTCACGCCCGAGCGCACGCGCGCGGTGAAGGTCGGTGTCGCCGGCCACAACCTCTTCGACATCGCGTTCGCGCACCTGCTCGCGACGGCGCGCGGCGTGCACGACCGCGTCGAGTTCGAGATGCTGCTCGGCATGGCCGAGGGCCAGGCCGAGCTCGTCAAGGCCGACGTCGGCGGGCTGCTGCTCTACACGCCCGTCGTGCACCCCCGCGAGTTCGACGTCGCGATCAGCTACCTGATCCGCCGGCTGGAGGAGAACGCCTCGAGCGAGAACTTCATGTCGGCCGTCTTCGAGCTCGCCTCGAACGAGGCCCTGTTCGCCCGCGAGGAGGGCCGGTTCCTCGCCTCGCTCGCCGAGGTCGACGACGTCGTGCCCGCGCCCCACCGGGTCCAGAGCCGCCTCGAGGAGGCGCGGGGCGCCTCCCCGGAGCCGGTCGCCGGCGCCTCGGCCCCCTTCGAGAACGAGCCCGACACCGACCCGGCGCTCGCCGCGAACCGGGCGTGGGGCCGGGAGATCCTCGGCAGGGCCCGCACCAGCACGCTCGGCACCGCCGCGATCGAGGCGGCCCGCGTCACGGACGCCGCGACGGTGGACGAGATCGTCGCGGGCGCCGTCGCCGCCGCGCCCGGCTGGGCCGCGCTCGGCGGGCGCGGCCGCGCCGAGGTGCTGCGCCGCGCGGCCGCCTCGCTGCGCGCCCGTCGGGCCGACCTGATCGAGGTCGCCGCGAGTGAGACCGGCAAGACGATCGCGGAGGGCGACGTCGAGGTCAGCGAGGCCGTCGACTTCGCCACCTGGTACGCCCACCTCGCCGAGCAGCTCGACGAGGTCGACGGCGCCGAGTTCGTGCCCGCGCGCCTCACGGTGGTCACCCCGCCGTGGAACTTCCCCGTCGCGATCCCGGCCGGCTCGGTGCTGTCGGCGCTCGCCGCGGGCAGCAGCGTCGTCATCAAGCCGGCCGGCCAGGCGAAGCGCTGCGGCGCCGTCATGGTCGAGGCCCTCTGGGAGGCCGGCGTGCCCCGCGACGTGCTGCGGCTCGTCGACGTCGAGGAGGGCGAGCTCGGCCGGCACCTCGTCGCGCACCCGTCGGTCGACCGCGTCGTCCTGACCGGGGCCTTCGAGACCGCCGCCCTCTTCCGCTCGTGGCGTGACGACCTCCCGCTGCTCGCGGAGACCAGCGGCAAGAACGCGATCATCGTCACGCCGAGCGCCGACCTCGACCTCGCCGCGGGCGACGTCATCAAGTCAGCCTTCGGCCACGCGGGGCAGAAGTGCTCGGCGGCGAGCCTGGTGATCCTCGTCGGGTCGGTCGGCAGCTCGGAGCGGTTCCGCCGTCAGCTCGTCGACGCGGCCTCGACGATGCGCGTCGGCTACCCGACCGACCCCACGACGCAGATGGGCCCGATCGTGGAGCCCGCCGCGGGCAAGCTGCTCGGCGGCCTGACGACGCTCGGCGCGGGGGAGTCGTGGCTCGTCGAGCCGCGGCAGCTCGACGACTCCGGCCGGCTGTGGGCGCCCGGCATCCGCGCCGGCGTCCGCCCGGGCAGCGAGTTCCACCTCACCGAGTACTTCGGGCCCGTGCTCGGCGTGATGACGGCCGAGACCCTCGACGAGGCGATCGAGCTGCAGAACGCGACCGACTACGGCCTCACGGCCGGGCTGCACACCCTCGACGCCGCCGAGCTCGGCACCTGGCTCGACCGGGTCGACGCCGGCAACCTGTACGTCAACCGCGGCATCACCGGGGCGATCGTGCGCCGCCAGCCGTTCGGCGGCTGGAAGAAGTCGTCGGTCGGCGCCGGGGCCAAGGCCGGCGGGCCGAACTACCTCGTGCACCTCGGGTCGTGGACGCCCGGCGAGCTCACCGGCCCCCAGGAGGCGCGGCCCGGCCAGGCCGTCTCCGCCGCCCTCTCGGCCGCGGCGCCCCTGCTCGCCGACGCCGCGCAGCGGGCGGCGGTGGCCGCGGCCGCGGCCTCCGACGAGCAGCACTGGGCCGACGAGTTCGGCGTCGCCCGCGACGTCAGCGCCCTGGGCCTCGAGCGCGACCTGCTGCGCTACCGCGCCCTGCCGGTGACCGTGCGCGTCGCCGAGGGGGCCTCGCCCGCCGACGCCGTGCGGGTGCTGCTCGCCGGGCTGCGTGCCGGGGCTCCGCTCACCGTGTCGACGGCGGTCGGCCTGCCCGCCGGGCTCGCCCCGGCCCTAGGCCTCGCGGCCGGCTCGCTCGTCGTCGAGGACGACGCGACCTGGCACGACCGGGTGCGCGCGGGTGCGGTGCAGACCGAGCGCGTGCGGCTGGTGACCGGGGCGGGCGACGCGGGAGGCGCCTCCTCGGGGCCTGCCGCTGCCTCGGCCGCCTCGGAGCTCGCCTCCGCGCTCGGCGGCGACCCCGCCGTCGCGGTGTTCGCGGCCCCGGTGACGCCGTCGGGCCGGCTCGAGCTGCTGCCGTTCCTCCGCGAGCAGGCCGTGTCGATCACGGCGCACCGCTTCGGCAACCCCGACGCCTGGAGCGAGGGAGTCATCTAGCTCACAGCGAGGTGCCCCGATCGGGGCCCTGGGCACAGCTCACGGCCCCGATCGGGGCACCTCGTTCGTCGTCGGCGCGGTCGCACCGCACCGCGTCGCACCGCACCGCACCGCGCGGTCAGACGGCGGGCGCCCCCGCGGCGTACCAGGCCGCGAGACGGCGCAGGCCCTCGTCGAGGTCGACGGCCGGCGCCCAGCGCAGGTCGTGCTGCGTGCGGCGCTGGTCGAACCAGTGCGCGGTCGACAGCTGCTCGGCGAGGAAGCGTGTCATCGGCGGCTCGTCGCTGCCCGGGCGCACGGCCCAGGCGCGCTCGACCAGCGACCCCGCCGCCCGGGCGACCCCGGCCGGGACGCGGAGGCGCGGTGCCGGCACCTCGGCCGCGGCGCAGATGCCGCCCATCAGGTCGGCGACCGTGCGCGGCTCGCCGTTCGTCAGCACGTAGGCGCCGCCCGACACGGCGTCGACGCGCTCGAGCGCGGCGGCGATGCCCGAGGCGGCGTTGTCGACGTAGGTCGAGTCGATCAGCGCCGCGCCGTGGTCGAGCAGCGGCAGGCGGCCCGAGCGGGCGCGATCGACGATGCGCTCGACGAGCTGCGTGTCGCCGGGGCCCCAGACGAGGTGCGGTCGCACGGCGACGACGCGCAGCTCGGGCGTCGCGGCGGCGAGCGCGAGCCGCTCGGCGGCGGCCTTGGTGCGGGCGTAGTGGCCGCGGGCGTGCTCGGGCGACGCGGGCTCGGCGTCCTCCCCGACGATCGACGAGCCGCCGTGGGCCACCGACGGCGACGACACGGCCACCAGCCGGGGCACGCGGGAGGCGCGCATCGCGTCCACCAGCGACCTCGTGCCCTGGACGTTGACGGCCTCGAAGTCCGCAGGGGCACCGGCCAGCGAGACCTTCGCGGCCAGGTGGACGACCGCCTCCTGCCCGTCGACCGCGGCGGCGACGGCCGCCGGGTCGGTCATCGAGCCGGCGACGTCGCGGACGCCCGCCACGCCCGAGGCGCGGCGCTGGAACGTGGTGACCTCGTGCCCGGCGTCGGCCACGGCCCGGGCGACGGCGCCGCCGAGCAGCCCGCTCGCGCCGGTGACGAGCACCCTCACGGGGTCGGCCCCGTCACGGCCGGCGTCGGCGGGGCCGGCGTCGGCCGGGCGGGCGTGTGCGACCAGGTCGGGCGTGCGCGCAGGCCCGGTGGTGTCGAACTCGCCCGTTCGTGAGCCGGCCGGCGGCCGACGAGCACCCTCACGGGCGCACCATCCGCCCGCCCGAGAGCACCGAGCCGGCCCAGGCGGCGAGCCGCGCGCGGTCGATCTTGCTGTTGTGGCGCACGTCGGTCGGCAGGTCGGGGACGACCAGCACGGCCGCGACGCGGTGCCCGACGGCGGCGTGCACGGCCTCCCGCACGGCGGCGGCGAGCGGCGCGGCGGCCAGCCCCGGGCGGCGCGACCGGGCGGCGGTCTCGACGACCACGACGACCTGCTGCGTGCCCGCGGGCCCCACGCCCACGACGGCGGCGCGGGCGACGTCGGCCATCGCCTCCACCGCCTGCTCCGCGGCGACGGGGGTCAGCGGCCCCGACGCGGTGGTGAGCACGTGCGGCAGCCGGCCCTCGACCCAGAGGCGGCCCCGGTCGTCGAGGTGCCCGACGTCGCCGGTGCGGTGCCAGCGCTCGGACGCGCCCGCGGTGGCGCCCGGCACGCCGCGCACGCTCGCGCGGTCGGTCAGCCAGAGGCGGTCGTAGCCGCGCTTGAGGTGCGGCGCCGAGACGACGATCTCGCCCGTGACGCCGGGGGCGTCGGAGGTCGTGTCGGAGGCGCTCCCCCGGTCGTCGAGGGGAGCGATCAGCACGCGGGTGGTCGCCGCCGGCACGCCGACGCACACCCCGTTCGCGGCGGGGTCCACCGCGGCCGCACGGACGCCGTCGAGCGTGACGTCGGTCATCAGCAGGCCCTCGGTCATGCCGTACGGCGTGTGCGGCGTCGCCCAGGGCATGAGCTCGCCGGCGGCCGCGAGGAGGCGCTCGGAGACGGGCGCCCCCGCCGACAGGAAGGTCTCGACCCCGGCCAGGGCGGTGCGGTCGCGAGCGTCGAGCTCGCCGGCCGTCGCGACGACGTTCGTGAGGGCGGCGGGGGAGAGGAAGACGACGGTGGCGTCGACCGCGGCCCCCGCCGCGGCGACGGCGCGGGCCGTCAGGGTGCGCGGCGAGGTGACGTCCATGTCGGGGGTCACGCTCGTCGCCCCGAGCGCCGGGCCGAGCAGCGCGAACGGGGCGAAGCCGGCGACGAGGCCTGTGCCGGGGCCGACGCCGTACTGGTCGGCGAGGGCGTCGCGCAGCGCGGTCAGCTGGCCGTGCGTGTAGACGACGCCCTTCGCCGGGCCGGTCGAGCCCGAGGTGAAGAGGATCGCCGCGGGGGCGTCGGCGGCGGGCGCGTCGGGCAGCGAGGCGAGAGCGCGCCCGGCACGACGGCCCAGCGCGGCGATCTCGGGCAGCGACGTCTCGACGCCGAGGGCGGCCGCGACCACCGGCGACAGCCGCTGGGTCGAGACGACCCGGCCGGGCCAGCCGAGCGCGCGCGCCGCGGTGAGGCCGGGCAGCTGGCCGATGACGTGGTCCGGCCACGAGCCGCGGACGGCCCGCGTCAGCCCCTGCACGCCGAGGCCCGCGTCGGCGACGACGACCACCGCGCCGAGGCGCACGCAGGCGTAGAGCACGGCGGTGAGGTCGGCGCCGGGCTGCACCAGCAGCGACACGCGGTCGCCGGGGCGGACGCCGTGCTTCCGCAGCCCGAGGGCGATCTCGGTCACGCGACGGCTGAGCAGCCGCCAGCTGACCCGACGGGGGCCGGAGGCGCGGGCGGCGCCGTGCGGCACCATCTCGATCAGGGCGGTGTCGTCGCTCTCGGCGAGCGTGTCGAGGTGGTGCCAGAGCGGGCGGTCCTGCGCGGCGGGCGGCGCCTCCTGCGCGTCGCTCGCCGCGGCGGCAGTGGCGGCCGAGGGCACGGCGGCCGCGACGCGGTCGCCGAGCCAGGTCTCGACGGCGGACGCGTAGTCGACGTCCTCGGCGAGGAGGTGCCCGGCGCCCTCGAACCGGTGCACGTCGGCGTGCGGGAGGCGGTCGGCGAGGTCGTCGAGGTAACGGTCGCCGAAGATCGGGTCGCGCGGGCCCCAGAGCATCAGCGCGGGCACCTCGAGGCGGGTCAGGGCGTCGGCGACGCGGTCGAGCTCGGGCCGGCTCGGGTGGCGCTGGTCGACGGGGATGTCGGCGACGAAGCCGCCGATGCCGCCGCGTCGCTCGGCGCCGCGGTAGGGCGCGCGGTAGCCCGCGGCGACCTCCGGGGGGAGGCGCGGGTGCGCGATCGCGAGCGTCACGTCGAGGAACCCGGTCGTGGCGACGGTCGCCCGACCCAGCACGCCCCGGGCGAGCGTCAGCCGCAGCGGAGCCGGGATCGGCTCGTCGGCGGGCTGGTGGATCGCGGTGTTGAGCAGCATCAGCCCCGAGAGCAGCTCGGGGTGGTCGACGGCCCAGCCCATCGAGACGACGCCGCCCCAGTCGTGGCCGAGCGTGACGACGGGCCCGGCGAGGCCGAGGTGCTCGGTGAGCGCCGAGAGGTCGGCGACGCGCTGCGGCAGCCCGCGCTCGACCCCGGTGCGCTCGGAGAAGCCCATGTCGAGCTGGTCGACGGCGACCACGCGCCAGGCGGCACCGCCGGCGGCGGCGGTCGCGAGGGTGCGGGCGGCGAGACGACGCCAGAGGTACGACCAGGTCGGGTTGCCGTGCACGCAGAGCACGGTGCCCACCGGCTCGACGCCGAGCGCCTCGAGGGAGCCCGCCGTGTCGAGGAGGTGCCAGGTGCGGTCGACCGGCTCCGCGCCTCCGGCACGGCCCTCGCCCCCGGTGCCTGCGGTGCCCGCGGGCACCGTCACGAGACGGGACCACGCCGGGTCGAGCCCGTCGAGCCCCGCGGGCGGCAGCGTCGCGGGCGACGTCGCCCGGGCGGCGCGGGGGAGGCGACTCACCAGGCGAGTTCCATCATCGCCGTGTTGATGCCCGAGCCCACGCCCATCAGCAGCACACGGTCGCCCTTCGAGAGGGTCTTGGACTCCTCGACGAGGGTGATGGGGATGGAGGCGGGGCCCACGTTGCCGAGGGTCGGGTACGTGAGCGGGACGCGCCCGCGGTCGATGCCCGCGGCCTTCACGAAGGCGCCCGTGTGCACGTCGCTGACCTGGTGCATGATGTAGCGGTCCATGCCCTGCCACTCCCAGTCGCGCTTCGCCTCGCGCCAGGCGCTGACGACGAGCTCCATGCCGCGCTTGAGCAGGGCCTTCGCGTCGGTGAACATGCCGTCGACGCTGCCGACGCAGAGGTCGTAGTTCTCGGTCGCGGCGCGCGTGACGCCGCCGACGATGCGGTGGCCCTCGGGGTGGCGGTCGGCGCGGCCGAGCACGGCGGCCGCGGCGCCGGAGCCCAGCGTGAGGCTCGCGAACTCGCTCATGAAGTCGTCGCGCCCGTAGCCCTTGGTGAGGAGGCGCTCGATCGTGTTGACCTGGACGTCGTCGGCGTCCTCGCCGTCGATGATCACGGCGTACTCGATCTGGCCGGCGTCGATCAGCTGCGCGGCGAGGGTCATGCCGTTGACGAAGCCGAGGCAGGCGTTCGCGATGTCGAAGTTCGTGGCCGACGACGGCAGGCCCAGACCGTGGTGCAGGCGGACGGCGACGGACGGCTCGAGGTGCGGGCGCGTGACGGAGGTGTTGATCAGCAGGCCCACCTGGTCGGGCCGGATGCCCGCCTCGGCCATGGCGCGCTTGCCCGCGTCGACGGCGGCGTCGTCGAAGCTCTGGTCGGCGCCCCAGTTGCGGCGCTCGTGCACGCCGGCGACGCGCTGCAGCAGGCCGGTGGGCAGCTTCAGGCGCTTCAACACGGGGCGGAGCTTCTCGTCGATGCTCGCGGAGGTCGTGACCCGGTCGGCCATGGTGCTCGTGACGGCGAGCAGGGCGACGTTGCTGTGGCGGGTCGTGGCGTTGCCGCTCGTGGCGTCTCCGGTCAACGGGGCTCCCTGTCGAGTTGTGCCTGGGCTGGCTGTGTCTGGGCGTGCTGTGTCTGGGTCGTGCTGGGTCTGGGTCGTGCTGGGTCTGCTCGTTGCTGGTTCTGTGTCGCGACCGCGTGCGTCTCGTCCGACCGTCGTCCGGGCACGAGCGAGCGAGGGGCTGTCGGGGGCCGGGGCGTCGGGTGCACGGCGAGGGTGCATCCCGCCTACTTTACGGCTGTCGTCGCTGGGCGGTTGCCAGGTTGCCGGGGCACAGACATGCCGATCAGGGCATGGACCGAGCAGGGGAGGCACGGGTCTGCCGACCGCGACGGTGCGTCCCGCGGGCCCCGCCGACGTCTGCGCTCCGGTGCTCAGCCGTCGGGCGGAGCAGGAGTGGTCGCCGAGAACGCTCCTCCACTCGGGAGTGGAACAGTCGTCCGCGAGTCGTCCGCGAGTCGTGCCAGCGACACGGTGCTCCTCCACTCCGGAGTGGATCAGCCATGCGGGACCGCCCCGCGGGTGGGCGCGGTCGAGGGCACCGGAGCAGAGCTGAGCCGCCCGGGTCGATCAGGCGCGTGGACCCCGGGGCAGCTTCACGACGCGACGCCGGTCGTCGCGCGACCACCACACGAGGTCGGCCACCGCCCACACGACGGCCCCGGCGACGGCGAGCAGCACGACGACCGTGACGACGGTCACCGACCCTCCGCCGACGGCGAGGGCGGCGACGATGCTCGCCGCGACGAGCAGGGCGCAGACGATCGTGACGACGGGGCGCACCAGGCCGCCCTGCTTCGTCAGCAGCCAGTTCGGCACGTCGGGGTCGATCTCGACAGTCTTCCGTCTCACGGGGCCAGGCTACGGGGCCGACCCGGCCCGCGCCTCCGGGGCCCTGCTGCCCGTCGGGTCGACTACGGTCGTCGGCATGAGCGAGCTGCGCCGACCCTGGTTCACCCTGACCAAGACCGGGTCGGTGCTGCCGCCCGCGCTCGAGATCGCGGTCGGGCTGCTCGGCCTGGTCGTGCAGGTGCTGACCCTCGCGAGCGACCGGGAGACGCCCGGCACCACCGTGATCGTCATGGTGGTCGCCGTCGCGCTGGTCGCCCAGGGCGTCGCCGACCTCGTCTGGTGGGGCCGTGACGGACGCCGCGAGGCGGTCCGCCAGGGCTAGCTCGTCCGACTCGGCGCCGGGCGGGCAACCGCCGTGGCAACCGCCGTCGACGTCGCCGTCGCCGCGACAGGCGCAGCCGCCGGCGGCAGGGCGGCCCGCCGCAGCCGGTGCGTCGCCAGCAGCAGCAGCACCGCCACGCCGACGCCCACGCCGGTGTCGACGGCCCGCCAGGCGACCAGCGACGCGATGTCGACCGGCCCGGCCAGGGCCCGCATGCCGAGGGCCATCGGCGTGATGAACAGCAGGGTCAGCCCGTAGTTGCGGGCGACGACGAGCTCCGCGGCGAACTGCAGCACGCCGAAGGCGACGATCAGGCCGACCTCCCCGGGGCGGAGCGCGAGCAGCGCGGCCGCGACGCCCACGCCGAGCAGCGTGCCGACGAGCCGGTGGCCGGCCCGCACGAGCTGGGTCGACGTGGCCCGGCCGACCACCGGCACGACCGCCGACACCATCGCCCAGTACGGGTTCTCGAAGCCGAGCGCGACGCTGACGAGGCCCGCCACCAGGCTGCCGACGAGGCAGACCGCGGCGTGCAGGAGCGCCCGGCGACGGTCGAGGGCCGGGGCGGTCGTGACCGCGCGGGCGCGCGCGGCCCGGTCGCGCCGTCGGCCGGAGGGCAGCAGCAGCACGGCCGCCGACGCCGCCAGCGCCACGAGCAGGCTCGCCGGCGCGACCACCGCGGCGACGCCCACGGACGAGGAGGCGGCGGGCAGGAACGCGCACACGCCGAGCCCGAAGACGGGGAAGAGGGGCCCCGGGGGGGCCCACCGCCGCACGTCGGCGATCAGCGACCCGAGGCCCGCGACCGCCGCGATGACGACGACGACGAGCACGACGTCGGCTCCGATCGTCGAGAGCACGGCGCCGAGCAGCACGCAGGCGACGAGGACGGCCCCGGCCTCGAGCTGCATCCGCAGCCGCGGGCCCACGGGCAGACCGCGTCCGAAGGCCGACGCGAAGGCGCCGAACACGGCGTAGGGCGCCCAGGCGAGGTGGCCCGTGGCCGCGAGCACGACGAGCGGGAGCACGACGCTGACGGCGACCCGCGCGGCCGGCACGTGGGCGCCGTCGTGCGGGCCGAGGCGCACGAAGTCGCGGGGTCGGGGGAGCACGGCCGGCCGGGCGGCGGGGGCGGGCGGGGCAGGGGGAGGAACGGGGGAGGAGGGCGCGACGGGAGCGCCGGGGGCGGGGCTGGCGGCGGGCTCGGGGCGGGACGGTGCCACGGGGGTCCTCTCGACGACGGTGGGCGTTCGTCGTCGAACTGCTTCACGGGTGAACTAGATGGTCGTCGGTAGTCTACCCGTGAACCACCGGTACCCTCGACGCGTGAGCCCCGCCGCCCCCGCCCGCGCCGACCCCGGCCCCGCCGACCCCGCCCGCGTCGACACCGCCCGACCCGACGCGATCGAGCGCGTCCACGACCGCTGGCGGCGCCTCCGGCCCGACCTCGACGTGTCGCCGCTGCTCGTCGTCGGCCGCGTGACGCGCCTGGGCCGCCTGATCCAGCGGCGCAGCGACGAGCTGCTGCGCGACGTGGGGCTCGGGCGGGCCGACTTCGACGTGCTCGCCGCCCTCGTCCGCCACGACGCGCCCCTGACCCCGACGGCCCTGGCCGACGAGACGCTGCTGTCGGCGCCCGCCGTCACCAAGCGCCTCCGCGTGCTGCTCGACGCCGGGCTCGTGGCCCGGGAGGCCAACCCGGCCGACGGCCGCGGCTGGCTCGTCGTGCCGACGGAGCCGGGGCGCCGACGACTCGCCGAGGCCCTGGACGTGCAGGTCGCCGCCGAGGCCGCGATGATCGCGGGCCTCGACGGCGACGAGCGGGACGCCCTGCTGCGGGGCCTCCCGGCCCTGCTGCGCGAGCTCGAGGGCTAGCGCCCCGGGAGGGCGCCGGTCAGCGGCGCTCGCAGACCAGGCCGTCGCGGTCGACGTCGAGCCTCGCGTTCGCGGCGTAGACGGTCGCCGAGACGGTCGTCCCGGCCGGCTGGGCGAGGGTCCGCGTGCCGACCTGGTCGCGAGCGCTGGTGCTCTTCGCGACGCCGGCGGGGTGCTCGGAGTTCAGGGCGCCGCAGCTGAAGTACGTCGTCGGGAGCACCAGCAGCGACGCGGAGGTGCGGGAGGCGGTGGTGTAGCCGGCCGCCGACCCCGTCGCCACGACGGTGACGCGACGGTCGACGTCGCCGGCCCTGACGCGGAAGGTGCTGCCGGTCGCGCCGGGCACCGGGGTGCCGTCGACGCGCCACGACCAGGTGACCGCCGTGCCCGGGGTCCAGCCGTCGGCGCTCGCCCGCAGGGTCGAGCCCACCTTGACGTCGCCCCTGACCGTCGGGGTCGTGGTCGTCAGGGTCTTGGGGGCCGGCGCCGGCGCGGGGGTCGGCTTCGGGGCGGGCGCCGGAGTCGGGGTGGGCGCGGGAGTCGGCGTGGGCGTGGGCGTGGGCTTCGGAGCCGGAGCCGGAGTCGGAGCGGGCGCGGTCACCGGCGCGCTCGTCGCGGTCGAGGGTGCGTAGGAGTACTGCGACACCCAGTCGATCTGCAGGTGGCCGTCGACCG
This sequence comes from Frigoribacterium sp. CFBP 8754, assembly GCF_014841815.1. Taxonomy (NCBI): domain Bacteria; kingdom Bacillati; phylum Actinomycetota; class Actinomycetes; order Micrococcales; family Microbacteriaceae; genus Frigoribacterium; species Frigoribacterium sp. CFBP 8754. Next base: position 677,222 of record NZ_JACYUO010000002.1, on the reverse strand, counting down.
ACGCGGCCGGCTTCGTGCCGTCCGTCGCCGTCTGCAGCACCCAGTGCATCGGCGTGCGGGGGACGTTCGTCGTGGTCGTCGCGACCGTGACGCCGTCGAGCAGGTAGCTGATGCGCCCCGGCGTCCAGTCGATCGTGTAGGTGTGCCAGGCCTGGTACGAGACGCCCGTGTCGTGCACGAGGTCGTTGTTCCACGGGGTGCCGAGCTGGTGGTTGTAGGCGTGGGTGGTGCCCTCGAGCCCGCCCTCGGGGAAGTTGATCTCGCCGTTGGCCCAGACGTTCTCGTCGTCCCAGAGCAGGAAGGCCGTGCCGTAGCCCGGGAGGGCGTCGGCGCGCATGCGCACCGAGTACCGGCCGTACGTCTGGCCGCCCCACCTCCCGTTCACGAGCGGGATGGGCGCCGCGGAGCGCGGCACGCCGTCGGCGCCCGTGTGCAGGTGCATGTCGAGCACTCCGCCGCTGACGGAGAGGGTGTCGGCGTCGTAGGCGCCGATCTTCCACGTGTCGGGGAACCCGTCGTACGTCATCCACTGCGACGCGTACGGCCCGGGGAACGAGCCGGCGGCGAGCGGCGTGCTGAAGTCGTCCTTCAGCACCTGCTTCCAGCCGGGCAGGTCGCCGGTGACGAGGGTGGTGGAGGCGGCGGCCGCGTCGAGGGTCGTGGTGGCGGCCGATGCGCTGGCCGTGCTCGCCGCGACGAGGCCGGTGGCGACGACGAGGCCCGCCGTGACGGCGGCGACGACCGGGATGCCCCGGCGGTGGTGACGGGTGTTCATGGCGTGGTGGACCCTTCCGTGGCGTGTGGGAAGGGCAAGCGGGTGCGCGTGGAGCGGGTGGACCGGGTCGCGGGGCTCGGGAGGAGCGGGTCGCGACGACGGGCCGGGGGGAGGAGCTCACGCCGGGGAGGTCGGGTCCCTGGCGTCCTCCCAGCGTGCTCCGTGCCGCCGGGGGTCGTCAGCCCCAGCTCGGGTCGCCCTCGCGCGGGGGTGCGCGACGGGGTCTGTCGGCATCGCTGTACCCCGGTCGACGACGGACGGTGCCGCGGAGGAGGAGGAGGCGGAGGAGCGGCGGGGGACGGGAGAGGCCCCGTGCCGCCGGAGGGCGGGCACGGGGCCGGGGGAGCCGCCTGTCGGATTCGAACCGACGACCTTCGCTTTACAAGAGCACTGCGCTACCGGACTGCGCCAAGGCGGCGGGCTCGGCCATCCTACCGACCACGGCGCTCGCCGCGGGCGCTGCGGGGCGCACCGCCGAGGCTCGGCGCAGGATTGGCGCGGGCGACGGCGACGTGGTGAAGTAGACGGGCGGCGTCGGCCGCGCGCCACCGCCCGTGACGACGAGGAGCCACCATGACCAACATCCTGACCGCGATCGGATCGATCGTCCTGCTCTTCGTGAGCTTCGCGCTCTTCGCGTACTCGTTCGGCTCGGGCGAGCCCAACGCGCTCGTCTTCTTCGCCGGCATCGTGCTGATGACGGCGTCGTTCGGCATCCCGATGACCGTCCTGGGCAACAGCCGCCGCACTTGGTAGCGGCCGCCGTCAGCCCGCGGTCAGCGGCCTGACGTAGTCGGCCGGGTCGAGCAGGCGGCGGGGCTTCGCCTCGCGCTCGCCGTGGCCCCCGACGTACAGCCAGCCCAGCAGCTTCTCGTCGCCCGTCAGCCCGTGGGCGGCCTGCACGACCGGGTGCCGGGTCTCCGACCCGGTCTTCCAGATCACGCCCCAGCCCTCGTCGTCGAGCACGAGCGACAGCAGGTGGGCGACGCCCGAGGCGACCGACTCCTGCTCCCACTCGGGCACCTTCCGGCTCTCCACCGGCGACGACACCACCGCGATCACGAGCGGCGCGCGGAGCGACTTCTCCTCCGCCTTGCGGGTCGACTTCTCGTCCGCCCCGGTCGCCGCCGACAGCGACCGGCCGATCACGCGACGGTCGTCGCCGCGCAGCTCGACCAGGCGCCACGGGTGCAGGCCCGAGTGGTCGGCCACCGTCGACGCGGCCTGGACGTAGCTGAGCAGCTGCTCGCGCGTCGGGGCCTCGTCGGTGACCTTCGACCGTGACCGTCGCCGACGGGCAGCGTCGGCGACGCCGGTCACTTCGAGTCCGTCGAGGCGGCGTCGCCCTCGGTGAACGACAGCGAGATCGAGTTCATGCAGTAGCGGTCACCCGTCGGGGTGCCGAAGCCGTCGGGGAAGACGTGGCCGAGGTGCGAACCGCAGTTCGCGCAGCGGACCTCGGTGCGGACCATGCCGAGGCTGGAGTCCTCGATCAGGTCGACGGCGTCGGGCCGGACGGACTCGTAGAAGCTCGGCCAGCCGCAGCCGCTGTCGAACTTGGTGCCGCTCTGGAAGAGCTCGGCGCCGCAGGCGGCGCAGGCGTAGGTGCCGGCGCGCTCCTCGTCGAGCAGCTCGCCCGTCCACGGGCGCTCCGTCGCGGCCTGGCGGAGCACCGAGTACTCCTCCGGGGTGAGCTCGCGGCGCCATTCTTCGTCGGTCTTCTCGACCTTGTACGTGCTGTTGTCGTTCGTCATGGGTGCACTCCTGACACGTTCGGGGACTCCCCATCCAACACTGTCCCGCTGAGCCCCATTCCCCGGGTGACGCCCCGCGGCGCTCCCTAGACTCGGGCCCGTGACGCTCGCCGACCGCTTCCTCGCCTACTCGGCGCAGGCCGCCGCCGAGGGGTCGCCCGGCTGGGCCGAGCTGGCCGCCGGCCTCGCCGCCGACGAGGCCGCGCTGGCCGTCGTCGAGAGGGCGCCGGAGTCGCGGCGCCAGCCCGTCCTGGTGCTCGCGACGTGCCGGTGGCTGGGCGCGCCCCCGGGGCCCTGGCCGCGCCTCCGGAGCTGGCTGCTCGACCACGCCGACGCCGTGGTCGCGGAGCTCGGCCGACGCTCCGTGCAGACGAACGACCTGCGCCGGAGCGGCCCGGTCTCGCTCGCCCTGGCCTGCCTCGACGAGCCGGTCGCGCTGCTCGAGGTGGGGGCCTCGGCAGGCCTCTGCCTGCTGCCCGACCTCGTCTCGTACCGGGCCGGCGACGTCCGGTGGGGCGACCCGCTCAGCCCCGTGCAGCTGACGCTCGACGTGACGGACGGCCGCGGCGACGACGCACCCGGCGGAGCGGGCGCCGGGCTCGGCGCGGTCGAGCTGCCGGAGGTGGTCTGGCGCGCCGGGCTCGACCTCGACCCCGTCGACGTCCGCGACGACGCGGCCGTCGCCTGGCTGCGCGCACTGCTGCCGCCCGGGGCGCCGGAGCGGGCCGACCTGCTCGAGCGGGCGGTCGCGCTCGCCCGCACCGCGCCTCCCCGGGTCGCCCGCGGCGACGCCGTCGACGACCTCGAGGCGCTCGCGGCGACGGCGCCCGCCGACGCACGCCTCGTGGTCGTCTCGACCGGCACGCTCGTCTACCTGCCCGGCCGACGACGACAGCAGTTCGTCGACACGATCAGGGGGCTCGGCGCCACCTGGGTCTCGTACGAGCGGATCGGCCTGCTCGACGACGTCGGGCCCGTCGACCCGGGCCTCGTCGAGCGCACGTCGGCCTTCGCGGTGCTCGCCCTCGACGGGCGGCCGCTCGCCGTCGGCGACGCCCACGGCACCCGCCTCACGACCGTCGGCTGAACGGGCCGAACCGCGCCCCGCCTCCCCGGCCACGGCCCGCCCCGACGTTATGGTGACGAAGATCGAGAGGGCGGGACGTGACCGACGAGGGCAGCAGGGGCACCGGTGTGCGCGCGGGTGCGTTGTCGACCCTCGACCGCGCGATCCTCGACCTGGAGCAGTCGCCGCCGGCCACGCCGGGCCAGAAGGAGGCGCTGATCCGGCGAGAGCTCGGGCTCGGCGTCGCGCGCTACCAGCAGTTGCTCAACTCCCTCATCGACCGACCTGCTGCACTGGCCTACGCGCCCCTGGTGGTCGGTCGCCTGCAGCGCCTGCGCGACCAGCGCGCCCGGGCCCGCGCCGACCGTTCGTTCGGGCCCACGCCCCGCTGACCCGGAAGACCACGGAGACCATGCCGAAGTACCCCCGCGACCGTTTCGACGAGGTGCCCCGCGACCTGGAGAGGGTCGGGGCGCACCGCTCCGAGCCCCGCCGGGGGCGCGGCTGGGTGGTCGTCGCCTGGGCGGCCCTCGCCACCGGCCTCCTCGTCGGCGCCGGGGTGGTCGCCCTGGGCGTCCTCAACGACAGCTTCCAGTTCGTCGCCCCCAGCGCGAGCAGCTCGGCCGAGGCCGGCGACGCGACGACCGAGCCGTCCGACGAGGCGACCGACGGCGACGGGGCCGCGACCGACGGGTCGACCGACGCCGCCGGCGAGACGCCCGCCGTGACGCCGACCCCGACGGCCACCGCGGCCGACCCCTCCGACGTGCCCGCCTCGACGACGATCGCCGTGCTCAACGCGACGACGACGAGCGGCCTCGCCGGCCGGGCCGCGACGACGCTCGACACCGCCGGCTGGACGGTCGGCAGCCAGGGCAACGCGCCCGAGCGCTCCGCCACCTCCACCGTCTACTACGCCACGGCCGCCGACCGCGCGGCCGCGCTCGGCGTCGCCGAGTCGCTCGGCATCGACGCGACGCAGCAGAGCACGGCCTTCCCGGGGGCGACCATCACCGTCGTGCTCGGCACCGACTTCTCGTCGTAGCGGGCGAGCGCGGGGGCGGTGCGACCGGGGCAGGGGCCCCGCTCCGCGCCTCCTCGGGGGCTTCCTCGTGCCCCTTCTGTTTCGGGCGTGTAAAGGATCGGGCCGACGGGCGCCCGCGGGTTCGTTCTGCGGCCTTCGGGGCTGTCGTCGGCGCCGGGGGCCGCACTAGCATCTGGTCTTGGTCGCCCCCTACGGCCCGCCCGCCCCGCCCCGAACGAGCGAGGCTGCACCGTTCGGGTGCGCAGGCCACTGCGTCGACCCGGCCCCGGCACCGACCGGCCGCCGTACGAACACAGCAAGGGGAGCAGCACCATGGCACACGGGACCGTCAAGTGGTTCAACGCGGAGAAGGGCTTCGGCTTCATCACGGTCGAGGGAGGCGGGCAGGACGTCTTCGTGCACTACTCGGCCATCGACATGAGCGGCTACAAGGTGCTCGAGGAGGGCCAGGCGGTCGTCTTCGAGGTGGGCACCGGGAGCAAGGGGCCGCAGGCGGAGTCGGTGCGGCTCGCCTGAGCCCCGCCCCTCGGCCCCTCGGCCCCTCCGACACGACGCCGTCCGCCCTCCCGGGGCGGGCGGCGTCGTCACGTCCGGGGGCTCGCCGTGGGCCTGCCCGGACGGCTTGCACTCACAAGGTGGGAGTGCCAGAATCGCTCTGGCACTCGCCGCAGGTGAGTGCCAAGTACCTCTGCTTCATGACGTCCGGGAGGGACGAGTAACACATGGCTAAGATCATTGCTTTTGACGAAGAGGCCCGTCGCGGCCTCGAGCGTGGCCTGAACATCCTGGCCGACGCGGTGAAGGTCACGCTCGGCCCCCGCGGCCGCAACGTCGTCCTCGAGAAGAAGTGGGGCGCCCCCACCATCACGAACGACGGCGTCTCCATCGCCAAGGAGATCGAGCTCGACGACCCGTTCGAGAAGATCGGTGCCGAGCTCGTCAAGGAGGTCGCCAAGAAGACCGACGACGTCGCCGGCGACGGCACCACCACCGCCACCGTGCTCGCCCAGGCGCTCGTCCGTGAGGGCCTCCGCAACGTCGCCGCCGGTGCCGACCCCATCTCGCTCAAGCGCGGCATCGAGAAGGCCGCCGCCGCGGTCTCCGCTCAGCTCCTCGCCGACGCGAAGGACATCGAGACCAAGGAGCAGATCGCGGCGACCGCCTCGATCTCCGCCGCCGACCCCACCATCGGTGCGCTCATCGCCGAGGCCATCGACAAGGTCGGCAAGGAGGGCGTCGTCACCGTCGAGGAGTCGAACACCTTCGGCACCGAGCTCGAGCTGACCGAGGGCATGCGCTTCGACAAGGGCTACCTGTCGCAGTACTTCGTCACCGACCCCGAGCGCCAGGAGGCCGTCTTCGAGGACGCCTACGTGCTCATCGTCAACTCGAAGATCTCCAACATCAAGGACCTCCTGCCGATCGTCGACAAGGTGATCCAGTCGGGCAAGCAGCTCCTGATCATCGCGGAGGACGTCGACGGCGAGGCCCTGGCCACGCTCGTCGTGAACAAGATCCGCGGCATCTTCAAGTCGGTCGCCGTCAAGGCCCCCGGCTTCGGCGACCGTCGCAAGGCGCAGCTGCAGGACATCGCCATCCTCACCGGTGGCCAGGTCATCGCGGAGGAGGTCGGCCTCAAGCTCGAGAACGCCACGCTCGACCTGCTCGGCCGTGCCCGCAAGGTCGTCATCACGAAGGACGAGACCACGATCGTCGAGGGTGCCGGCGACGCCGAGCAGATCGCCGGCCGCGTGCGTCAGATCCGCAGCGAGATCGAGGCGACCGACAGCGACTACGACCGCGAGAAGCTCCAGGAGCGCCTCGCCAAGCTCGCCGGCGGCGTCGCCGTCATCAAGGCGGGTGCCGCGACCGAGGTGGAGCTCAAGGAGCGCAAGCACCGCATCGAGGACGCCGTCCGCAACGCGAAGGCCGCCGTCGAGGAGGGCATCGTCGCCGGTGGTGGCGTCGCGCTCATCCAGGCCGGCAAGACCGCTCTCGCCGAGCTGCAGCTCGAGGGCGACGAGGCGACCGGGGCGAACATCGTCCGTGTCGCGATCGACGCTCCCCTGAAGCAGATCGCCTTCAACGCGGGCATGGAGCCCGGCGTCGTCGCCGACAAGGTCCGCGGCCTCCCGATCGGTCACGGCCTCAACGCCGCGACCGGCGAGTACGTCGACATGATCGCCGCCGGCATCATCGACCCGGCCAAGGTGACCCGCTCTGCCCTGCAGAACGCCGCCTCCATCGCTGGTCTGTTCCTGACCACCGAGGCCGTCGTCGCCGAGAAGCCCGAGAAGAACCCGGCCCCGGCCGGCGACCCCACGGGTGGCATGGACTTCTAGTCCGCACGGTTCCACGCTCAAGGGCGGTTCCCCTCCGGGGGAGCCGCCCTTCGGCGTTCCCGGGGGCCGGCCCCGGCCGCCCGTCGTCCGCCCGGCCGCTCGGCGTCAGCCCGGCCTCCCGGCCGCCCGGCCTCCCGGCCTCCCGGCCACCCCGCGTCCGCCGGGCCGCTCGGGTCGGGGCTCGTGATCTGAGAGTGATCCTGGGCCACGGGCTCTGCGGCACCACGTTCTCGGGGGCTGTCGCCGTGGACTCTCTCGTTCTGGGCTGGTCCGTCCGCTCCGCGGCTGTCCGTGCCCGTGCCCGCGCCCGTCGAGAGTCCGTCGGCCCGGACAGTGTCAGCCGGGCGTTTCCTGGGGGAGGGCTGCCCGTGGCCGCGGAAGAACGCGAGCGATCCGTCCGCCGTCGACCAGATCACGGGGATCCCCGGCGTTCGATCGCCCGATCTCTCTCAAATTACGACGTGGCGGACGTCGGGTGAGCGGGGCGGGCGCGCCGGGGGGAGGCGAGCCGGGAGTCGGGGTCGGGCAGGCCAGAGGCGCGCAGGGGCCGCGAGCGGGACGGAGCGAGGGAGGCGCGGGCTACGCGATCGGGACGGAGCGGGCGGAGGCGGGGGCTACGCGAGCGTGACGGAGCCGGGGGAGGCGGGGGCCTGGCCGGGCACGCCGGTCGCCGGCGTCTCGGGCGGGACGCCGTTCTCGGGGAAGAGCGGCAGGGCCACGCGGAAGGTGGCTCCGCCCCCGGGGGTGTCGAAGACGTCGACGCTGCCCCGGTGAGCCGCCACGATGCCCGACACGATCGCCAGCCCCAGGCCCGAGCCGCCGGTGTCACGGGTGCGCGACGAGTCGGCGCGCCAGAAGCGCTGGAAGATCTTCTCGCGGATCTGCGGCGGGATCCCCTCACCGTGGTCGACGATGTCGATGGTCGCCACGCCCCGGCCCGGGTCGGACTGCACCACGAGCTCGATGGGGCTGTCGTGCTCCGTGAAGCGCATCGCGTTGCCCATCAGGTTCGTGATCACCTGCCGCAGCTTGTTCTCCTCGCCGAGCACGACGGCGGGCGCCTCGGGGCCGTGGCCGGCCGTGCCGTCACCGGTGCCGGCGGCGGCCTCGTCGGCGGCCCGCGTGGCGCGGGCCCGCAGGCTGCGCAGCCGGGCGAGGGTCGCGCCCGCGAACGACACGGGGCCCGTCGCCCCGGGGTCGAGGGCCGTCTCGGGGACGCTGGCGGGCGCGTCCGGGCCGACGGGCGCCTCCTCGCCGGTCTCCGACACGACCGGGTCGTGCACGACCACCGCGATGTCGCGGTCGGGGTTCGACGCCATGGTGTCCAGGGCGGAGTCGCGGGCGATCGTCACGAGGTCGACCGGGCCCAGCTCGAGCGGCTTCGACTCGTCGAGGCGGGCCAGCGCCAGGAGGTCCTGCACGAGCACGCCCATGCGGATCGCCTCCTTCTCGATGCGGTCCATCGCCTGGGCGACGTCCTCCGGCTTCGTGAGGGCGCCCATCCGGTAGAGCTCGGCGTAGCCCCGGAGGCTGACGAGGGGCGTGCGCAGCTCGTGGCTCGCGTCGCCGACGAACCGGCGCATCTGGTCGATGGTGCGCGCCCGGTCGTCGAACGCGCTGTCGATCCGGCTGAGCATGGAGTTGAGCGAGCGGTTGAGGCGCCCGACCTCGGTGTTCGGCGTCGTCGAGTCGAGCCGCTGGCTGAAGTCGCCGTCCGCGAACCGCGCCGCGGTCGCCTCGACGTCGCGCAGCGGGGAGAAGGTCGAGGTGACGAGCAGGCGGGTGAGCGCCGCGCCGAGAACGACGACCGAGACGCCGAAGCCCAGGAAGATGCCGCTGAACCGGCCGATCAGGGCCGTGGTGACCGCGAGGTTCGTGCCGGTGACGATGGTCGCGTCGATGCGCTCGACCGACCCGCCCGACGTCGTCTGCAGCGTGGTGTTGTAGGCGAAGACCCGCCACTGCTGGTCGTGGGCCTCGTTGAAGACGCTCTCGGCCTCGTCGTTGGTCTCGTCGGCGGGGATGTGCACGGACGAGAGGTCGGGGGCCGTGCCCGCGGCCAGCTCGTCGCTGTTGTCGCAGATCTGGGTGCCGTCGGCCCGGTACAGGGCGACGTAGCTGCTGCGCGTGTCGCCGAACGTGACGGTGCACGACTGCGCGTTCGTCGTGTTCGGCGTCGCGCCGGTGAAGCCCTTGGCCGCGGCCTCGAGCGACATGTCGACCTGGCCGTAGAGGTACGTGCTCAGCACGGTCATCGTGCCGAGGCCGGCGACGAGCAGCCCGAGGGTCACCAGCGTGACCGTGATGCCGGTGATCTTCGTGCGGATGGAGATCTCGTTCCACCACTGCGACAGGCGTGCGTGCATAGAGGGGTCAATCTAGCGCGAGGCGCCTGGGAGCCGGTGAGGCCCCCAGGCGCCCGGGAGAGTGCTGGAGCGGGATGCGCGACGCCGGCGGGGCGGCGCGCTGGCCGATCAGGCCTTGGCGGCCTTGAGCATGTAGCCGAAGCCGCGCTTCGTCTGGATGATCGGCTCGGCCGAGAACTGGTCGAGCTTGCGTCGCAGGTACGAGATGTAGCTCTCGACGATGCCGGCGTCGCCGTTGAAGTCGTACTCCCACACGTGGTCGAGGATCTGGGCCTTCGACAGCACGCGGTTCGGGTTGAGCATCAGGTAGCGGAGCAGCTTGAACTCGGTCGGGCTGAGCTCGATCGCCGTGTCGCCGATGGTGACCTCGTGGGTGTCCTGGTCCATGGTGAGCTCGCCGGCGCGGATGATCGCGTCCTCGTCCTCGTTCATGGTGCGGCGCAGGATCGCCTTGATGCGCGCCACGATCTCGTCGAGGCTGAACGGCTTCGTCACGTAGTCGTCGCCGCCGACGGTGAGGCCGGTGATCTTGTCCTCCGTGTCGTCCTTCGCGGTGAGGAAGAGGATGGGGGAGGTGTAGCCCGACGAGCGAAGGCGCTTGGTGACGCCGAAGCCGTTCATGTCAGGCAGCATCACGTCGAGGATGATCAGGTCCGGCTCCTCCTCGAGCACGGCCGAGATGGCCTGCGCGCCGTTGCCGACCGCTCGCACCGCGAAGCCGGCGAAGCGCAGGCTCGTGGTCAGCAGGTCGCGGATGTTGGGCTCGTCGTCGACGATCAGGATCTTGGGGCCGTCACTCATGCACGCAAGTATCTGCGCGCCTCCTCGGTGTTGTCTGTGAGCCGAGCGCGAGTCACCCGGGTGAGCGCAGCGTGCCCGCCCTCACCGGGCCGTGTGCTCGCCGGGCCAGTCGGTGTTGGGCACGAGCGCGATGCGCGTCGTCAGCTCGAGCAGCTCGTCGGGCACGGCGAGGGTGAAGGCCACGCCGTCGCGGTGCTCGAGGACGGCGGTGTAGCCGGAGGCGCGGGCGATCTGCCACCCGGGGAAGGCCTCGACCGGGGCCGAGACGACCCGCGCCTCCTCCGCGTCGTCCAGCTCGCCGAGGGCGCTCAGGCCGGCGAAGAGGTGGTCCTTGACCGGCGAGCCCGCCAGGAGGTCGGAGCGCTCGAGCACCTCGGGGTCGGGGCTCCAGGTGACGACGCTCAGCACGGAGCCGGCGTGCAGCCCGCCCTGCACCTCGTAGCTGCGCTCGACCGAGACCACCACCGAGGCGTCCCACTCCGCGACGCGCGCCTGCTGGCCGACGAACGCCAGCGCGTCGTGGTCGAGGGAGGCGACCAGCGGCCCGAAGGTCGCCGTCGCCGACTGGTCGGCCAGGAACACCCGCCGCAGGCTGTCGCGCCAGAGCTCGTCGTCGCCCAGCGACAGGTCGTGCGCGTCGCTCATGCCGCCAGCGCGGGGGAGTCGAGGATCGTGTAGCTGTAGCCCTGCTCGGCGAGGAAGCGCTGACGGTTCTGCGCGAACTCCTGGTCGACCGTGTCGCGGCTGACGAGCGTGTAGAACGACGCCGGCAGGCCGGACTTCTTGGGGCGGAGCAGGCGGCCGAGGCGCTGGGCCTCCTCCTGCCGGGAGCCGAAGGAGCCGCTGACCTGGATCGCGACGGTCGCCTCGGGCAGGTCGACGGAGAAGTTGGCCACCTTCGACACGACGAGCACCTTGAGCTCGCCGTCGCGGAACGCCTGGAAGAGCCGCTCGCGCTCGTCGATCGGCGTCGCGCCCGTGAGCGTCGGGGCGTCGAGCACGGCGGCGAGCTCGTCGAGCTGGTCGAGGTACTGGCCGATGACGAGGATCTGCTCGCCCTCGTGGCGGTGCACCAGGTGCGAGACGACGTCGAGCTTGGCCGGCGCCGTGGCGGCGAGGCGGTAGCGCTCGTCGTCGGGGGCGGCGGCGTACTCGAGCCGGTCGTGCTGGGGCAGGTCGACCCGCACCTCGTAGCAGCTGGCCGGCGAGATGTAGCCCTGCGCCTCGATCTCCTTCCACGGGGCGTCGAAGCGCTTGGGGCCGATCAGGCTGAAGACGTCGCTCTCGCGGCCGTCCTCGCGCACGAGCGTCGCGGTGAGGCCGAGCCGCCGCCGGGCCTGCAGCTCGGCGGTCAGCTTGAAGACCGGTGCGGGGAGCAGGTGCACCTCGTCGTAGACCACGAGGCCCCAGTCGAGGGCGTCGAGCAGCGAGAGGTGCGTGTACTGGCCGCCGCGTCGGGCGGTGAGGATCTGGTACGTCGCGATGGTGACCGGCTTGACCTCCTTGACGGAGCCCGAGTACTCGCCGATCTCGTCCTCCGTCAGGGAGGTGCGCTTGAGGAGCTCGTCGCGCCACTGGCGCGCGCTCACGGTGTTCGTGACGAGGATGAGCGTCGTCGTGCCGGCCTTCGCCATCGCGCCCGCCCCGACGAGGGTCTTGCCCGCGCCGCAGGGGAGGACCACGACGCCCGAGCCCCCCTCGAAGAAGTTGTCGATGGCCTGCTGCTGGTAGCCGCGGAGCTCCCAGCCGTCGGGGTCGAGCTCGATCGCGTGCGGGGTGCCGGGGGTGTAGCCGGCGTGGTCCTCCGCGGGCCAGCCGAGCTTGACCAGCTGCTGCTTGACCTCGCCGCGGGCCCAGGGCAGGAGCTCCCACTCGGTGTCGCTGCGGCGGACGCCGAGCAGCTCGCCGACCTTCTTGGCCCGCGTGACCTCGCTGAGCACCGAGGAGTCGGTGCCCCGCAGCACGAGGGCGCCCTCGTCGTCGCGCTCGATCACGATGCGGCCGTAGCGCGCGACCGTCTCGGCGATGTCGACGCTGACGCTCTGCGGCACCGGGAACTTGGAGTACTTCTCGAGGGTGCCGAGCATGTCGTCGGCCGTGTGGCCGGCGGCCCGGGCGTTCCAGAGGCCGAGTCGGGTGATGCGGTAGGTGTGGACGTGCTCGGGGGCACGCTCGAGCTCCGCGAAGACCGCGAGGTCGTGGCGGGCGTCGCCTGCGTCGGGGTGCGCGACCTCGAGCAGGACGGTTCGATCGCTCTGCACGATCAGGGGGCCGGTCATGAGGATCGAGTCTAGGCGGGGCCCCCGACACCGCTCACAGGGTGACGGGGAGCGGCCCGGTGCCGGCTCAGGTGGCGCTCGACACCGCGACGACGTGCGACAGCGGCAGCGTGCGCTCGACGTCGGACTTCTTGTCGCGGCCCCGGACGCGTCCGCCGCCGATGCCGGTGGGCTCCATCTCGAGGTGGGTGGTGCTGCCGTCGGGCATGGCGATGGTCACGGTGACCGTGAGCCGGCCCTTCACGGCGGCGTCGAGCTGCCGGGCGATCCAGGCGCGGTCGGTCGTCTCGGGGCTGCCGCCCGACGCCGCCGCGGCGCCGGCTTCGCGGAGGCGCTCGACCATCTCGCGGAGCGGGTCGCGGGCCTCGACCGGGGCCGGTCGCCGCGGGCGACGGCGCACCGGCGGCGCCGACTCGTCCCCGTCGGGGTCGACCAGCACGACCGGGTACCGCTCGTCGCTGAGCGCCCAGAACACCGTCTCGCGCTCGAAGCGGCTGGCGACGCGCTGGCCGTCGAGCCGCTGGAGCCCGAGGGGCGAGAGCGCGTGGTCGACCTCGAGGGTGTCGACGTCGGAGCGCTCGACGGCGCTGACGACCGAGACCGTGCCCTCGGGCAGGTCGGTGGCCGCCGGGTCGGCGGCGGCGACGCGGAAGCGCCCGTGCCGCTCGGCCGACTGCTGGATCAGGTACTCGAGCGGCTGCGGGATGCCCGAGAGCGAGATGCCGGAGAGGAACTCGCGCAGGCTGTCGGCCGTCTCGCCCCGGGTCAGCGCCCGCTGGATGCCGCCCTCGGTGATGCGGTAGGTGGCGGCGAGGCCGGCGCTCTCGACGTCGGCGACGACGCGGAGGCGGGCGTCGAGCGCCGGGGCGAGCGGGCCGGGCGAGACGACGGTGAGGTCGTGCTGCAGGTACACCTCGTCGATCGCATCGGGCAGGAGCTCGGCGACGCGGGCCCGCGCGGCCTCGGGCCCCTCGCGGAAGAGCGCGACGGCGGCGGAGGTCGGCGAGCCGCCCGAGGTGAGGCCGAGCAGCTGGGCCGCCCGCTCGAAGGAGGTGAGGCGCTCGCCGATCCACGCGCCTCCTGCCGGGTAGGCCCACGCGGTGAACTCGGCCAGGGGCTCGCCCCACGACGTCTCGACCCGCTGCGACAGCACGGCGAGGATCTCGGTCGGCAGGGTCGCGAGCCACGCCCGGGTGAGCTGCTCCCAGCGGTCGGGCCAGGAGGCGGCGAGCCAGTCGACGGCGTCGGCGGTGGTCGCGTAGCCGTCGGGCCCCGAGGCGGCGAGCCCGGCCCGCGCCGCGATCGCGAGCACGACGGGCACGTCGTCGACGTCGAGGTGCGCGGCCTCGGCCAGGCGGCGCGTCTCGGGCAGGGCGAGCCCGCCCTTGGCGAGCTCGCGGGCCGGCGAGCGGTCGAGGGCGCGCAGGATCTCGGCGACCTCGATCACCACGGCGTAGAGCCGCTCGGCCGACCGGGCGTCGACGGCGGCGCGGTCGACGTCGCCGACGCTCTCGAGCACGACGGGCGGGTGCACGGCGCCGAGCCGCGCGGGGGAGAGCTCGGGGTCGTCGTCGAGCCGCTCGCCCACCGCGTCGAGGGTGCTGAGGGAGTCGCCGGTGCGGACGGCGAGGAAGAGGTCGACGAGGTGGTCGCCGGCCGCCCGCACGCCGTCGCTGTCGACGTCGAAGACGGTGTCGAGCCGCGCGGCCAGCGCATCGGCGTCGCCCGGGACGCGGGCCGCCTGGAGCACGAGCAGCTCCGTCCGGTCGAGGCGCGTCAGCGCGTCACGGACGGACGAGGGGTCGAGGAGGGTGTCGGCGAGGTCGAAGGCGTCGTTCACCGAGGAGGCGCGGACGAGCCGCGGGGCGAGCCTCCGCACCAGCTCGTCGGGCGGGGTGTCGCGGAGGACTCCGGCGAGGTCGAGAGCACTGGACATGGGCGGGTCCTCCTGGGGGCGCGCAGCCGTCGGCTGCGGCTAGCGTGTGGTGCCTCGGGTCTCTCGACCGCGTCGGACGACGGTGGCCACGACGAAGGCGATGATGAGCAGGATCGCGATGGGGAAGCCGACCAGCGGCAGGACGGTCACCGCGGGCCAGACGCCCGCCGTGTAGTCGGAGACGCCGACGAGGGTGCCGACGATGCGGGCCAGGAAGGCCAGCACGGAGAGCCCCACGACGGCGGCGATCATGGAGACCAGGACGCGTTCAGTACGATGGACGCCGCCGGACACGGTCGGGTCTTTGATCTCTGCCACGTGCACAGGATAGTGGGGCGTGCTCGGAGAGCGCGCCCTAAGCTGAGGTCTCCGTCCGGCAGACCCGGGCGGTGGAGCCCCCGGGAGCCGCGGCCGAGGCCGCGCACCCCCACCGAGCACCGACACCAACCCCCGACGAGGAGTCACGTCATGCCCACCGGCAAGGTCAAGTTCTACGACGACGAGAAGGGCTTCGGCTTCATCACCAGCGATGAGGGCGCCGAGGTGTTCCTGCACGCGTCGGCCCTGCCCGCCGGCACCGTGGGCGTCAAGGCCGGCACCCGGCTCGAGTTCGGCATCGCCGACGGCAAGCGCGGTGCCCAGGCCCTCTCCGTCCGGGTGCTCGAGGCCGCCCCGAGCCTCGCCAAGATGAACCGTCGCTCCGCCGACGACATGGCCGTCATCGTCGAGGACCTCGTGAAGGTGCTCGACAAGGCCGGCGGCGACCTGCGGCACGGCCGCTACCCGCAGAACGGCGCCCGCATCGCCGTGCTGCTCCGCACCGTCGCGGACTCGTTCGATGTCTGACGCCGCCGCGCAGCCGACCGGGTCGGCCCACGCCGAGCTCGCTCGCCGGGCGCTCACCGAGATCACCCCGCCCGACACCATCGGTGCCGAGCTCGAGCCGGTCGACGAGGTCGACGGCGTCGTCAGCGTGCGCTTCGCCACCCTGCTGCCCGGCTACCCGGGCTGGGCCTGGACGGTCAGCGTCGCGCAGGTCGAGGGCCAGGAGCCCACCGTGCTCGAGGTCGAGCTGCTGCCCGGCGACGACGCCCTCGTCGCGCCCGAGTGGGTGCCGTGGGCCGACCGCCTCGCCGCCCAGGGGGCGGACGACGAGTCCGACGAGGACGAGGACGACGAGGACGAGGAGTCCGACGACGAGGACGACGAGTCTGACGAGGACGAGGACGAGGACGAGGACGAGGACGACGAGTCTGACGACGACTCCGACGACGACGACGACTCGGACGACGACGAGCCCCAGGCGGTCGTGCACGGCGGCGACGTCGACGGCGTCGACATCGACGGGCTCGACTCGCACGACCGTTCGGACGACGACTCCGACGACGACGAAGACTCCGACTCCGACGACTCGGACGACGACTCCGACTCCGACGCGGCGCCCCGCGAGGAGAGCTCGCCGCGCCGTCGGCGTCGCCGCCGCTGACCCGGTCGACCCGACCCGCGACTCCTCGGGCCCCCGGCCCGCGACGACGCCCCCGCCACCTCTCGGTGACGGGGGCGTCCCGCGGTCTCGGCGAGGTGGGGCCTAGAGGGCGCCGACCACGTGCTCGATCGAGCGGATCAGCTGGCGCACGTCGTCGGGCTCGATGGCCGTGAACGTCGCGACGCGGAGCTGGTTGCGGCCGAGCTTGCGGTACGGCTCGGTGTCGACGATGCCGTTGGCGCGCAGCGCCGCGGCCACGGCGGCGGCGTCGATCGACTCGGCGAAGTCGATCGTCGCGACGACCTGCGACCGGTGCGACGGGTCGACGACGAAGGGCGTGGCGTACTCGGAGGCGGTGGCCCAGTCGTACAGCGCCGACGACGACTCGCGGGTGCGGGCGTCGGCCCAGGCGAGGCCGCCGTTGTCGAGGATCCAGCGGGTCTGGTCCTCGAGGAGCAGCAGGGTCGTGAGGGCGGGGGTGTTCAGGGTCTGGTCGAGGCGCGAGTTGTCGATCGCGTTCTTCAGGCTGAGGAACTCGGGCACGTAGCGGCCGCTCGCGGCGATGCGCTCGACGCGCTCGATCGCCGCCGGCGAGAAGAGCGCCAGCCAGAGGCCGCCGTCGGAGGCGAAGTTCTTCTGCGGCGCGAAGTAGTAGACGTCGGCCTGCGAGGCGTCGAAGTCGACGCCGCCGGCCGCGCTGGTGGCGTCGACGACGGTGAGGGCCCCCGCGTCGCCGGCGACCCGGGTGACGGGCGCCATGACGCCGGTCGACGTCTCGTTGTGCGGCCAGGCGTAGACGTCGACGCCCTCGAGCACCTCGACCTCGGCGCGCGAGCCGGGCTCGGCGCGGACGACGTGCGGGGCCTCGAGCCACGGCGTCGCCGTCGCGGCGGCGAACTTCGAGCCGAACTCGCCGAACGTGAGGTTCTCGGCCCGGCGCTCGACGAGGCCGAACGCCGCGGCGTCCCAGAAGGCGGTCGAGCCGCCGTTGCCGAGCACGACCTCGTAGCCGTCGGGCAGGTCGAAGAGCTCGGCGAGGCCCGCGCGCACGCGGCTCACGAGCTGCTTGACCGGGGCCTGGCGGTGCGACGTGCCGAGCAGGGAGGCCCCGGCCGTCACGAGGTGCTCGAGCTGAGCGCCGCGGATCTTCGAGGGGCCGCAGCCGAAGCGGCCGTCGGTGGGGAGCAGGTCTGTGGGAATGGAGATGTCCGCCATGGGTCGATCGTAGTGGGGCGCGCGAGGCTCCCCGTCGGGCCGGGTAAGCTTGCGACGTTGTCCGCGCATCACCTGGGGAGGCCCCGTTGACCGATCTCGTCGACACCACAGAGATGTACCTCCGCACGATCCTCGACCTCGAAGAAGAGGGCATCGTGCCGCTCCGGGCGCGCATCTCCGAGCGACTCGGCCACTCCGGCCCGACGGTCTCGCAGACCATCGCCCGCATGGAGCGCGACGGGCTCGTCGTCGTCTCCGGCGACCGCCACCTCGAGCTCACGACCGAGGGGCGCAGCAAGGCCACCCACGTGATGCGCAAGCACCGCCTGGCCGAGCGCCTGCTCGCCGACGTGATCGGGCTCGACTGGGCCTACGTGCACGACGAGGCCTGCCGGTGGGAGCACGTCATGAGCGAGCAGGTCGAGCGCCGTCTGCTCGAGATGCTCGACCACCCCACCGAGTCGCCCTACGGCAACCCCATCCCCGGGCTCGACGAGCTCGGCGACTCGCCGGCCGGGCGGTTCCTCGACGGCGTCGTCAACCTCGTCTCGGTGCTCGCCGAGAACCCCGAGGGCGTCACGCGCCCCGTGCGTCGCCTCGCCGAGCCGGTTCAGTTCGAGCCCGAGCTGCTGCAGCAGCTGCACGACGCGGGCGTCACCCCGGGCGGCGTCGCGACCGTGACCAAGTCGGGCACCTACGTGCTCGTCCGCGTCGAGGGCCACGACGAGGGCCTCGAGCTGCCGACCGAGGTCGCGCAGCACATCTACGTCACGGCCTAGCCGGGGGAGGCGCCCGGCCGGCTCCCAGGAGGCGCACGGCGGGCACATCGGTCCTTTACCGATTCGTTACAAAAGTCCTCCTCGAGGATGATTTCACCGCCTCCCTCGGGTATGGTCGCTGAGTCCCCGCGCCAGGAAGCCGGCGTGGAGGCCCGTGGCAGGACGTCTCGTGCACCCGTCTCCTGTCGCTTGTCGTGAACTGACGAACGGATGGGGCAACTTCCCTAGGGTTGTCGAGACGCAGGAGACCCGCCCTCTTGACCCTCACCGAGCCCACCCAGCCCGGAGGCGCACCCGACGCCCTCCGCACTCCCCGCACCGACCTCCAGGCCCGCACCGACCTCACGCCCCGCAGCGCTCTCCCGACCCGAGCCGACCTCCCGACGCGCTCCTCCGTCCGTGCCGCCGCCCTCGCGGCAGCGGCCGCCGAGGCCGCCGCCGCCCGACCGACCCGCCGGTCGCGAGGCAAGCGGACCGTCGCCACGGCCGCCGTCATGACCCTCACCGCCGGCCTGTTCGGCACGATGGCCCTGCCGGCCTTCGCCCAGACGGCGCCGGCCTCGACCGGCTCGAGCGAGGCCGCCGCCGAGTCGGCGTCGCGCCAGGCCGACGGCCAGACCGTCGCGGTCGACGCCACGGTCGCCGCCGCCGACGCGTCGCGCGACGGCTACACCGCCACCTCGCAGGAGTCGCTCGACGCCGCGGCCGCCGCGGTGGCCCTCGCCTCGCAGCGCGAGGCCGAGCGAGCCCAGCTCGCCGCGTCCTACGACAGCTACACCGGCCCCACCGCGTCGGAGTACCTCTCCGGCTCGGGCACGGCCGCCGCGGCGACCTCGACCGCCACGGGCACGACCGCGACCCCCGGCGCGTTCAGCCTCGCGAACGTCTACCAGACGGCGCTGCAGTACGTCGGCACGCCCTACGTCTTCGGCGGCGCGACCCCGGCCGGCTTCGACTGCTCGGGCTTCGTCATGTTCGTCTACGCGCAGTACGGCATCTCGATGCCGCACTCGGTGACCGCGCAGGGCGCGCTCGGCACGCCGATCTCGGCCTCCGAGGCCCAGCCCGGCGACGTCGTCATCTTCAACGACGGGTCGCACGACGGCTTCTACGCCGGCAACGGGATGATCCTCGACGCGCCGAAGCCCGGCGGCTCGGTCAGCGTCCGCCCGCTGTGGACGAGCGCCGTGCACTACGTGCGCTTCGGGGTCTGAGCCGACCCGCGCCTCCCGCACCGCGCCTCCCGCGCTCGTGAACGGACTGTGAAGAGCCGCCCCGCCTCTAGGCAGGGCGGCTCTCGCGGGTTAACCTGGCGCTCTCGGAGCACTGCTGAGACCAGGAGCGTCACATGAGCCGTTCGACCGCCGCCCGCACCATGGGTGCGTCGTCGAGCGAGCACATACGACACCCCGCCCGATGACCAGAGCACCGTCACGCGTGACGGTGCTCTTCTCGTCTCCGGACTGCTGGCCCAGCTCTCACCGAGGGCAGTCGAATCCCTGGAAGCCGTCCAGGGTGCTTCGAAAGGGAAAGCATGCGCACTCTCGTCCTCAACGCCGGTTACGAGCCCCTCGCGGTCGTCTCGTTCCGACGAGCCCTCGTGCTCGTCATGACCCAGAAGGCGACGGTGCTGGCCGCCGACGCCGAGCACCCCGTGGTCAGCACCGGCTTCGCCTACGACCGCCCGTCGGTGATCGTGCTGACGCGCTACGTGAAGATCCCGCACTCGCGGTCGGTGCCGGTGTCGCGGCGCGGAGTGCTGCGGCGCGACGCCCACCGCTGCGCCTACTGCGGCGCGACGGCGTCGACCATCGACCACGTGCAGCCGCGGTCGCGCGGCGGCGCCGACAGCTGGGAGAACCTCGTCGCCTGCTGCCTGCGCTGCAACAACGTCAAGAGCGACCGGACGCCGGCCGAGATGGGCTGGTCGCTGCGCTGGCAGCCGAAGGCGCCGCACGGGGTCGGCTGGGTCGTGCGCGGGGTCGAGCGGCCGCAGGAGGAGTGGGACGCGTTCCTCGCGGCCGCGTAGGCGCGGGCGCGGGTTCGGTAGACTCGCCGGGTCAGCCTCTGTAGCTCAATGGAAGAGCAGTTCCGTCCTAAGGAAAGGGTTGGGGGTTCGAGTCCCTCCAGGGGCACCACCGCGACTCCCGCCCTCGT
Source organism: Frigoribacterium sp. CFBP 8754 (assembly GCF_014841815.1). NCBI lineage: Bacteria > Bacillati > Actinomycetota > Actinomycetes > Micrococcales > Microbacteriaceae > Frigoribacterium > Frigoribacterium sp. CFBP 8754. The sequence goes on along the minus strand of NZ_JACYUO010000002.1, from coordinate 657,221 downwards.
CACGAGGTCGCTGAGGGGCCCGCCCGCGCTGAGGCCACGATGTCTCGCGGAGAACGCTCCGGGCGTCGCCCTCCCGGGGCACGTGACTCGAGAGGGACGTGACCTGCTCGGCAGGACCGCTCCCCGTCCCGGTGCTCGTCCGGCCGACCGTGGCCGTGAGCACGCGAGCCTCGTGGCGGCGAGGGGACACGCGGGCTGACGACCGAGCTCCGCGCGCCCCGCTCAGACCGCCTCTCCGACGCCTGTCCAGTGTCGGTGCTGCTCGCCAGACTGGCCATGACCCGGGTTCTCCAGGACGTGTCCGCCCGAGACGCTCGTCTCGCCTCCGCGAACATTGACAGGACATACAGACATGCGTAGTCTCATCACGTCGTCGAGGTCCAGGGCGGCCCCGCAGCGACGAAGCTGGGGAGAGCAACCACTACCAACGGAGGACTCGTGGTCACCAACACGTCAGGGAGCAGCCCTCGGACGGCGCTCCCCGCCCTGGTCTCAGGGCCGCACACGAAGAGACTGGGGACGGTAGCGGTCATCGCCACCTTCGGTGGTCTCCTCTTCGGCTACGACACCGGCGTCATCAACGGTGCCCTCGACTCGATGGAGGAGAGCCTCGGGCTGACCCCCGCCAGCGAGGGGATCATGGTCTCGGCCATCCTCGTCGGCGCCGCGGTCGGCGCGTTCTTCATCGGCCGCGTCTCCGACGCGTTCGGGCGCAAGCCCACGATCAACACCCTCGCGATCCTCTTCTTCTTCGCCGCCCTGGCCTGCGTGCTCGCCCCGACCTGGGAGTTCCTGACGGGAGCACGGTTCTTCCTCGGCATCGCGGTCGGTGGGGCATCGGTCACCGTCCCGGTCTTCCTCGCCGAGCTCGCGCCGACCGAGCAGCGCGGCGGGCTCGTCAGCCGCAACGAACTCATGATCGTCTCGGGCCAGCTGGCCGCCTTCACCATCAACGCCGTCATCGGCAGCGTCTGGGGCGAGCACGACAACGTGTGGCGGTACATGCTCTCCGTCGCCGTCCTGCCCGCCATCGCCCTCTTCGTCGGCATGTTCCGGGTCCCCGAGAGCCCGCGCTGGCTCATCGCCAAGGGCCGTGACGACGACGCGCTCGCCGTGCTCAAGCAGATCCGTGCCGACGACCGGGCCGTCGCCGAGATGGCCGAGGTCCGCCTCCTCGCCGCGGAGGAGAAGGAGGCCAAGAGCGCCCGTCTCGCCGACCTCGTGGCGGAGCCCTGGCTCCGCAAGATCCTGTTCATCGGGATCGGGCTGGCCATCGCCCAGCAGCTCACCGGCATCAACTCGATCATGTACTACGGCACCCAGGTGCTCCAGCAGTCCGGCTTCTCCCAGAGCGGTGCCCTCATCGCCAACGTCGGGGCCGGCGTCATCGCGGTCGTCGCGATGCTCGTCGCCCTGCGCGTGATCAACAAGGTCGGCCGACGCAACATGCTCATGTTCGGCTTCGCCGGCGTGACCGTCTTCCACCTGCTGATCGGCCTGTCGTCGCTCCTCATCCCCGAGGGCCTCGGGCGCGCGATCGTCGTGCTGATCTTCGTCATCTGCTTCGTCGGCACCATGCAAGGCACCATCGGGCCGCTGGTCTGGCTGATGCTCTCCGAGATCTTCCCGCTGAAGCTGCGCGGCGTCGGGATGGGCCTCACCGTGCTCATCCTCTGGCTGACCAACTTCGCCGTCAGCCTGCTGTTCCCCATCCTCGTGGCGGGCATCGGCATCTCGACGACGTTCTTCATCTTCGCGGTGCTGAACGCCGCCTCCCTCGTCTTCGCCGCCACCCGGGTGCCCGAGACGAACGGGCGCTCGCTCGAGCAGCTCGAGGAGGACTTCAGCACCGGAGCCATCTACGTCGTGAAGGACGCCAAGTGACCACCGAGAACAGCACGAGCCCGCTCGACGTCCTCACCATGGGCCGCATCGGCGTCGACATCTACCCGCAGCAGTCCGGCGTGCCCCTCGAGCAGGTCGAGACGTTCAGCAAGTCCGTCGGGGGCAGCGCCACCAACGTGGCCGTCGCGGCCGCACGGTACGGCCGCCGAGCAGCGGTCCTGACGCGGACGGGCAACGACCCGTTCGGCCGCTACGCGGTCCAGGAGCTGGAGAGGCTCGGCGTCTCGACCCGACTGATCTCCACGGTCGAGGGCCTGGCCACGCCCGTGACGTTCTGCGAGATCTTCCCGCCCGACGACTTCCCGCTCTACTTCTACCGCCAGCCGAAGGCCCCTGACCTGATGATCAGCGCGGGCACGCTGGACCTCGCCGCCATCGAGCAGGCAGGGGTCTTCTGGACGACCGTCACCGGCCTCAGCGAGGAGCCGAGCCGCCAGGCGCACCACATCGCCTGGCAGACCCGGGCGCGTCGGCCGCTGACGATCCTCGACCTCGACTACCGGCCGATGTTCTGGAGCAGCCCCGACGCCGCCCACCGCGAGGTCGAGCGCGCCCTCGAGCACGTCACGGTCGCCGTCGGCAACCGCGAGGAGTGCGAGGTCGCCGTCGGTGAGACCGATCCCGACCGGGCCGCCGACGCGCTCCTCGAGCGGGGCGTCGAGCTCGCCGTCGTGAAGCAGGGGCCGAAGGGCGTGCTGGCCAAGACCCGCGACGAGCGCGTGGAGGTGCCCGCGCACCTCGTCGAGGTCATCAACGGCCTCGGCTCCGGCGACGGCTTCGGCGGCGCCCTCTGCCACGGCCTGCTCGAGGGCTGGTCGCTCGACCGAACCCTCCGCTTCGCGAACGCGGCCGGCGGCATCGTCGCCACCCGCTTCGAGTGCTCCACCGCCATGCCGACGACCGCGGAGGTCGAGGCCGTCCTCGAGGAGGCGCACCGTGCCTGAGCAGACCACCAGCGTCGACGAGGCGGTCACCGCCCCGCAGTTCGACCGTCTCCGGGAGATCCGGGCGACCGAGCCGGAGCGTCTCGGCGAGGTCCTCGCCTCGCGCACGCGCCGCCGGCCGCTCGAGCGTGACGGCAAGCTCTTCATCGTCGCGGCCGACCACCCGGCACGGGGCGCCCTGGGCGTCCGAGCCGACGCGACCGCGATGGCCGACCGGTACGACCTCCTCCGCCGCCTCGTCGTGGCCCTCGGTCGACCGGGCGTGGACGGAGTCCTCGGCACGCCGGACATCGTCGAGGACCTCGCCCTGCTCGGTGCACTGGACGGCAAGGTCGTCGTCGGCAGCATGAACCGGGGCGGCCTGCAGGGCGCCTCGTTCGAGCTCGACGACCGCTTCACCGCCTACTCGGCGGGGTCGATCGCGGCCTCGGGACTCGACTTCGCGAAGCTGCTCGTGCGCATCGGCCTCGGCGACCCGGGCACCGCGGCGACGCTCGAGGCGACCGCCCGCGCCGTCACGGAGTCCGCGGCGCTGCGCCTCCCGATCATGCTCGAGCCCTTCATGAGCGACCGGCGCGACGGACGGGTCGTCAACGACCTCACCGCCGACGCCGTCATCAAGTCCGTCGCCGTCGCCTCCGGCCTGGGGGAGTCGTCGGCCTACAGCTGGCTGAAGCTGCCCGTGGTCGACGAGATGGAGCGGGTGATGGCGTCGACGACGCTGCCGACCCTCCTGCTCGGGGGCGACCCCACCGGCCACCCCGACGAGACCTACGCCCGCTGGGGCGACGCCCTCGCCCTCCCCGGGGTCCGCGGCCTCGTCGTCGGACGCACCCTGCTCTACCCCGGCGACGGCGACGTCGCCGCGGCCGTCGACGTGGCCGCCGGCCTCGTGCACACGGCCGAGCCCGCCCGACGCTGACCGCGCCTCCTCTCGAGATCCGGAACGGAACCACCATGACCACCACCACCAGCACCACGTCCGCCGCCGGCACCGTCGCCGCCGACGGCCGCCCCCTCGTCGCGCACTGGATCGACAACGCGGAGGTGCCCGGCACGAGCGGCCGCACCGCCCCCGTCTACGACCCCGCCCTCGGCGTCGTCACGAAGGACGTCTCGCTCGCCGACCAGTCCGAGATCGACGCTGCCGTCGCCTCCGCCGCCCGGGCCTTCCCCGCCTGGCGCGATCTGTCGATCACGAAGCGGCAGCAGATCATGTTCCGCTTCCGTGAGCTGCTCAACGAGCGCAAGGGCGAGCTCGCCGAGATCCTCACGTCCGAGCACGGCAAGGTGCTCAGCGACGCCCTCGGCGAGATCACGCGCGGACTCGAGGTCGTCGAGCTGGCGACGGGGTTCCCGCACCTGATCAAGGGCGAGTTCTCCCAGCAGGTCTCGACCGGGGTCGACGTCTACTCGACGAAGGCGCCCCTCGGCGTCGTCGGGATCATCAGCCCGTTCAACTTCCCCGCGATGGTGCCGATGTGGTTCTTCCCCATCGCGATCGCCGTCGGGAACACCGTCGTCCTCAAGCCCAGCGAGAAGGACCCGTCCAGCGCGATGTTCCTCGCCCGCCTCTTCGCCGAGGCCGGTCTGCCCGAGGGCGTGTTCAACGTCCTCCACGGCGACAAGGAAGCCGTCGACGGACTGCTCACCCACCCCGAGGTCAAGAGCATCTCGTTCGTCGGGTCCACCCCGATCGCGCAGTACATCTACGAGACCGCCGCCCAGCACGGCAAGCGCGTCCAGGCGCTCGGCGGCGCGAAGAACCACATGCTCGTGCTGCCCGACGCGGACCTCGACCTCGTCGCCGACAGCGCCATCAACGCCGGTTTCGGGTCGGCGGGCGAACGCTGCATGGCGATCAGCGTCGTCGTCGCGGTGGAGCCCGTCGCCGACGAGCTGATCGAGAAGATCACCGAGCGCATGGCCGGCCTCACGGTCGGCGACGGCCGACGGAGCTGCGACATGGGCCCCCTGGTCACCGAGCAGCACCGCGACAAGGTCGCGAGCTACATCGACGTCGCCCTCGAGGACGGCGCCGTCGTCGTCGTCGACGGCCGCGGAGTCGAGGTCGACGGCGAGGCCGACGGCTTCTGGCTCGGCCCCACCCTGATCGACCAGGTGCCCCTGACCAGCCGCGTCTACACGGAGGAGATCTTCGGGCCCGTCCTCTCCGTCGTGAGGGTCGCCTCCTACGAGGAGGGCGTCGCGCTCATCAACGCCGGCGCGTACGGCAACGGCACCGCGATCTTCACCAACGACGGAGGCGCGGCGCGGCGCTTCCAGGCCGAGATCGAGGTCGGGATGATCGGCATCAACGTGCCCATCCCCGTGCCCGTCGCCTACTACTCGTTCGGCGGCTTCAAGGACAGCATCTTCGGCTCGGACAAGGCCTACGGGATGCAGGGCTTCGAGTTCTTCACCCGCGAGAAGGCGATCACGTCGCGCTGGCTCGACCCGAGCCACGGCGGCGTCGACCTCGGGTTCCCCCAGAACTGACCGGTGGACGACATGGACGACGAGACGCGCTGGTTCTTCCCCCGCGGCGACCTGGCCCACGACGACTGGCAGACCGTGGTCGACGGCGAGCTCGACGGCTGGCAGCACACCGGCCTGCGCGTCGGGGAGCTCGCCGACGGTGCCGAGCTGCGGCTGGCCCCACGGCAGGTGGAGCGCATGGTCGTGCCGCTGACCGGCGACGTCGTCGTCGAGTGGAGCGACGAGCGAGGCGGCTCGGGGACGGTCGAGCTCGCCGGGCGGCCCTCCGTCTTCGAGGGGCCGGCCGACGTCGTCTACCTCGGGGTCGGCACGGAGGCGCGCCTCACCGGATCGGGGCGCGTCGCGGTCGCCGAGGCGCCCGCCGACCAGGTGCTCGACGTGCAGGTGCTGCGTGCCGCCGACATCCCCGTCGAGATCAGGGGCGCGGGCCGCTCCACCCGACAGGTGCACAACTTCGGGACACCGGCGGGCCTGCACGCCCAGAAGTTGATCGTCTGCGAGGTGGTGACCCCGGCCGAGAACTGGTCGTCGTACCCGCCGCACAAGCACGACGAGTCGGTGCCCGGGACGGAGTCCCGGCTCGAGGAGATCTACTACTTCGAGTCCGCCGTCAGCCGTGGCCTCGACGCCCCCGGCCAGGCCGACCCGTTCGGCATGTTCGCCACCTACGGCTCGCCTGCCGGGCAGATCCAGGTGGACCAGCTCGTCCGCACCGGCGACGTCGCCCTCGTGCCCTTCGGCTACCACGGCCCGGCCGTCGCCGCCCCCGGGTACGACCTGTACTACCTCAACGTCATGGCCGGCCCCGACCCCGAGCGTGCGTGGCTCATCACCGACGACCCCGCCCACGGCTGGGTCCGCAGCCAGTGGGAGTCGCAGGACCCGGACCCGCGCCTTCCCTACCTCCCCTCAGCAGCACCGAAAGGACCCCGTCCGTGACGACGAAGCGACTCACCGTCGGCCAGGCACTGGTCGAGTTCCTGGCCGCCCAGTGGACCGTCGACGGCGACGTGCGGGAACGCACGATCCCCGGCATGTTCGGCATCTTCGGCCACGGGAACGTCGCCGGCGTCGGCCAGGCCCTGAAGCAGTACCACGTCGACCGCCCCGGCCTGATGCCGTACCTGCAGGCTCGCAACGAGCAGGCCATGGTCCACGAGGCCGTCGGCTACGCCCGGATGCACCGGAGGCGCGCCACCTACGCGAGCACCGCCTCCGTCGGCCCCGGCGCCGCCAACATGCTCACCGCAGCGGCCCTGGCGACGACCAACCGCCTCCCTGCGCTGCTGCTGCCGAGCGACACCTTCGCGACGCGGGTCAGCGACCCGGTGCTGCAGCAGATCGAGATGCCGCACGACACCTCCCTGCAGGTGACCGACGCGTTCCGGCCGCTGTCGCGCTTCTTCGACCGGGTCGACCGGCCGGAGCAGCTGTTCTCGATCGCCCTCGCCGCCATGAGGGTGCTGACCGACCCTGCCGAGACCGGGGCCGTCACGATCGCCCTCCCGGAGGACGTCCAGGCCGAGTGGCTCGACGTCCCCGAGGAGTTCCTGCAGCCGCGGGAGTGGCACGTCCGTCGCCCCGTCCCCGAGCGCGGGCCGCTCGAGCGAGCCGTCGCCGCCATCCGGTCCGCGAAGCGCCCCGTCATCGTCGCCGGCGGGGGAGTGCTCTACTCCGGCGCCGAGCAGCAGCTCGACGCCTTCGCCCGGTCGACGGGGATCCCCGTCGGGACCACGCAGGCCGGGGGAGGCGCGCTCGCCTGGGACCACCCCCAGCACCTCGGCGGCATCGGCGCCACCGGCACGACCGCCGCGAACCGCATCGCGGCCGAGGCGGACGTCGTCATCGGCATCGGCACGCGCTACAGCGACTTCACCACCGCCTCCCGCACTGCCTTCCAGGAGGCGGGCGTGCAGTTCGTGAACGTCAACATCGCGTCCTTCGACGCCTACAAGCACGGCTCCCAGCTGCCCGTCGTGGCCGACGCCCGCGAGGCGATCGACGCCCTCGGCGCAGCCCTCGCGGAGCACACGGTCCCCGCCGAGCACGCGACGCGCGTCGCCGCCGAGAAGGCCGCGTGGGACGACCTGGTCGACGAGGCGTTCCTGCCGTCCGGTCTCGCACTGCCCGGCCAGCCCGAGATCATCGGCGCGGTCCAGGCCGCCAGCGACCCCACCGACGTCGTCGTCCAGGCGGCGGGGTCGCTCCCCGGCGACCTGCACAAGCTCTGGCGCGTCCGCGACCCGCTCGGCTACCACGTCGAGTACGCGTTCTCGTGCATGGGCTACGAGATCGCCGGCGGCCTCGGCGTCAAGCGCGGCGCCCCTGATCGCGACGTCATCGTCATGGTCGGCGACGGCTCGTACCTCATGCTCCACACCGAGCTCGTCACCGCCGTCGCCGAGGGCGTCAAGATCATCGTCGTGCTCATCCAGAACCACGGCTACGCCTCGATCGGGCACCTGTCCGAGACGGTCGGCGCCGACCGGTTCGGCACCCTGTACCGCAGGCTCGACCCCGACTCCCTCGACTTCCAGGGCACCGAGGTCCTCCCGGTCGACCTGGCGATGAACGCCCGCAGCTACGGGGTCGACGTCATCGAGGTGCAGCCCACCGAGGACGCCGTCGCCGACCTCACCGCCGCGCTGGCCACGGCCAAGGCGTCGCCCACGACCACCCTCATCCACATCAACAGCGACCCCCTCGTCTACGCCCCCGACGGCGAGGGCTGGTGGGACGTCCCCGTCGCTCAGGTCTCCACCCTCGACGCCACCGAGGCGGCCCTCGCCGACTACCGCGAGCACCGGTCGGCCCAGCGACCGCTCCTCGGCTGACTCCCTCCCCTCGACCTCACGACACGCTCACGAAAGGCACCGCCGCCATGACCGACACCGTCACCGATCCCGACGCCACACCCGTCGAGACCCCCTCCGCGACGACCGACCGGGGGCTGCGCATCGGCACAGCCCCCGACTCGTGGGGGGTGTGGTTCCCGGAGCACCCCAGCCAGATCCCGTGGCCGCGGTTCCTCGACGAGGTGCAGCAGGCCGGCTACCGGTGGATCGAGCTCGGCCCGTACGGCTACCTCCCCACCGATCCCCACCAGCTCGAGGACGAACTCGGCCAGCGCGGCCTCATGCTCTCGGCCGGGACGGTCTTCACCGGCTTCCACAAGGGCGACGACCAGTGGCAGCGCGCCTGGGACCAGGCCCTCGCCGTCGCGGGGCTGGCCTCGGCGCTCGGCGCCGAGCACCTCGTCGTCATCCCCGATCTCTGGCGCAGCGACGCCACCAGCGAGGTCCTGGAGGCGCGCACCCTCACCGACGACCAGTGGACGGCGCTCGGCTCCGGCCACGACAAGCTCGGCAAGGCGCTGCTCGAGGAGTTCGGGGTGAAGCAGCAGTTCCACACCCACGCCGACAGCCACGTGGGCACCCACCAGGAGACCGAGCGGTTCCTGGCCGAGACCGACGCCCGCTACACGAACCTCTGCCTCGACACCGGCCACTTCGCGTACTACGGCGGCGACGCCGTCCGCCTCGTCGAGACCCATCCCGACCGGATCGGCTACCTGCACCTCAAGCAGGTCGACTCCGACCTCCGCTTCACGGTCCTGAAGAACGACGTGCCCTTCGGCGACGCCGTCGCGATGGGCGTGATGGTCGAGCCCCCGAAGGGGGTGCCCGACCTGGCGCCGATCATCGAGGCGGTCAGCGACATCGACCCCGACATCTTCGCCATCGTCGAACAGGACATGTTCCCGGTCGAGTCGATCGACCTGCCGCTCGGCATCGCCACCCGGACCCGGGAGCACATCGTCAGCTGCTCGCGTCGCGTCCGTACCCACTAGTCGTCCCGTCACGCCGTTCGAAGGAGAACACCCATGAGCATCCCCAGCACCGGAAACCTCCGCGTCGCCGTCGTCGGCGCGGGCATGATGGGCGCCGACCACGTGTCGCGCATCACGCAGCGCATCAGCGGAGCGGAGGTCGTCGCCGTCGTCGACCCCGACGTCGCCCGCGTCACGGCAGCCGCGGATCTCGCTCCCGGCGCCGAGACCTTCGCGTCGTTCGAGGAGGCACTCGCCGCCACGCGCCTCGACGCGGTCATCATCGCGACCCCGGGGTTCCTGCACGAGCCCGTCATCCTCCCGGCCCTGGAGGCCGGACTCGCGATCCTCAGCGAGAAGCCCTTGTCCGACACCGTCGAGTCGAGCCTCCGCATCATCGAGGCCGAGCAGAGGCTCGACCGTCCGCACATCCAGGTGGGCTTCATGCGTCGCTTCGACGCAGGCTACCTCGAGCTGCGCGAGCTCGTCGCGTCGGGGGCCCACGGCGCGCTGCTCGCCCTGCACTGCGCCCACCGGAACCCGTCGACGCCTCCCAACTTCTCCGAGTCGGCCCTCATCACGGACTCGGTCATCCACGAGATCGACGTCGTGCCGTTCGTCGTGGGCGAGCCGATCGTGTCGATCGAGGTCAAGAAGCCCCGCCGCAACTCCCTCGCCCCCGACGGGCTGCGCGACCCGCAGTTCGTGCTCCTCGAGACCGCCTCGGGCGTGCTGGCGATCGTCGAGATCAACGTGAACGTGCAGTTCGGCTACCAGGTGACGACGGACGCCGTGTTCGAGAGCGGCGTGGCGTCCATCGGACGCCCGCAGGGCATCGAGGTGGCCGCGGCGGGCAGCACCGGCCAGGGCATCACGCCATCGTTCAAGGAGCGCTTCGGCGCGGCGTACGACGTCGAGGTCCAGCGCTGGGTCGACGCCGCGCACGCCGGCACCATCGACGGCCCCTCGGCGTGGGACGGCTACCTCGCGAGCGTCGTCGCCGACGCGGGCGTCGTCGCGCAGGCGTCGGGTGAGAAGGTGCCGGTGCGGTACGCGCTCGACAAGCCGGCCTTCTACGAGGTCTCGCCCGCCTCCTCCGTCCTCGCGGGGGCGTAGAGCATGGTGAAGATCGCCCTCGACCCGACGCCGCTGCACCACACCCACTCGCTGCTGGAGCTGCCCCGCAAGGTCGCCGAGCTCGGCTACGACCACCTCCAGCTGACCCCGCACGCGGACTTCATCCCGTTCTTCCGGCACCCGAAGGCCGACGACGACCTCGTCGACGCCTTCGCGGCTGCCTGCAGGGAAGCGGGGGTGCAGATCGCGTCCGTGCTGCCGGTGCTGCGCTGGTCCGGCCCGGACGAGGAGTCGCGACGCGCGGCCGTCAAGCAGTGGAAGCGGGTCATCGAGATCACGGCTCGTCTCGGCGTCGGCGTCATCAACACCGAGTTCAGCGGGCGCCCCGAGCGGCAGGAGGAGTCCGAGCGACAGTTCTACTGGTCGATGGAGGAGCTCCTGCCGATCTTCGAGCGCGAGGGGATCCAGGTGTACATCGACCCCCATCCCGACGACTTCGTCGAGGACGGCCTCGAGGCGCTGCGGGTCATCCGCGGACTGAACTCGCGGAGCGTCGGTCTCGCCTACGTGGCCTGCCACACGTTCCACTACGGCGGCGACATGGCCGGGATCATGGCGGCGGCGGGGCAGTCGCTGGGGCTGGTGCACATCGCCGACACGTTCGACCACAACCGATCGCACGGCCTGCGCTACATCAGCAACCCGCCCGGCACCGCGGCCCGGGTGCACCAGCACCTCAAGATCGGCGACGGGGACGTCGACTGGGACGGCTTCTTCGGCGGCCTGTCCGAGATCGGCTTCCTCGACCGGCCGGACACGATCGCCGTGTCGAGCGTCTTCGCCGAGGACGAGTCGGTCGACGAGGTCAGCCGGTACCAGCTCGAGCAGATCCGCTCCCGCATCGCCGCGGCCTGAGCCCCGCAGCACAGAAGAGAGCCGCCACGACGGGGGCTCGACGACCTCAGAGGAGAGCAATGAGCTCCACCACCGACACCAGCTCCGCCACCGGCACCAGCTCCGCCACCGACACCGGCATCTCCGCGCCGTCGTCCGACGACCGGCCGAGCCTGCTCCGCGCCGCACAGGACACCCCCACCAGCCTCTGGAACGACTCGGCGGACCCCGCCGAACTGGCTGCCTCGATCGCGTTCGGCGCCGTCGGTGCGACCTGCAACCCGGTGATCGCCTACACGGTGATCAAGAACAACATCGACACCTGGGGCCCTCGTCTGCGCGAGATGGCCGACGAGCACCCGACCGCCGGCGAGTCCGAGCTGGGCTGGCTCGCCGTCGAGGAACTGAGCGTCCAGGCGGCGAAGCTGCTCGAGCCCGCCTTCCGGGCATCGGGCGGTCGGGACGGTCGGCTGTCGATGCAGACCGACCCCCGCCTCCACCGGGACGCCGCGGCGCTCGTCGAGCAGGCCGTGCACTTCTCGGGGCTCGCGGACAACATCATCGTGAAGATCCCGGCGACGAAGGTCGGCATCGAGGCGATGGAGGAGGCCACGTACCGCGGCGTGAGCATCAACGCGACGGTCTCGTTCACGGTCGCGCAGGCGCTCGCCGTCGGCGCCGCGATCGAGCGCGGCCTCGACCGCCGCACGGCCGACGGGCTCGTGGACCACGAGTTCGGCTCGGTCGTGACCATCATGGGCGGTCGCCTGGACGACTGGCTCAAGGCCGTGGCGAAGCGCGACCACGTGCTGATCGAGCCCGGCCATCTCGAGTGGGCCGGCGTCGCGGCGCTCAAGAAGGCCCACCACGAGTTCGTGGCGCGCGGCTACCGGTCGCGGATCCTCTCGGCCGCGTTCCGCAACCACCTGCAGTGGAGCGAGCTCGTCGGCGGAGACCTCGTCGTCTCGCCTCCGTTCCAGTGGCAGGTCGACATCAACGCGAACTCGGTGCCCGCCGAGCACCGCATCGACGTGCCCGTCGACCAGGCCGTCCTCGACGCGCTGAGCGAGAAGCTCCCCGAGGAGTGGCACCGGGCCTACGACGTCGACGGCATGACGATCGACGAGTTCGAGCACTTCGGAGCGTGCGTGGTCACCCTGCGGCAGTTCCTCGAGGCCGATGCGCAGCTCGACGCCCTGGTGCGCGACGTCATCGTCCCTGCCGTCTGAGGCGCGGCGGGGGAGGCGCGGTGTCCGTCACGGACACCGCGCCTCCCTCATTCGACGTGGCACACGAGACCTTACTTTGTTAGCATGTAAGGACATTGCTCTCCGACAGAAGGACCCACCCCATGCCCCTCGTCCGCATCGACCTCATGTCCGGCCGTTCGCCGGAACAGGTCACCGCCATCGCCGACTCGATCCACGCCTCGATCGTCGAGGTCTACGGCATCCCCGTCCGCGACCGGTTCCAGGTCGTCACCGAGCTGCCCACGGGCCGCATCGTCGCCGAGGACGCCGGGCTGGGCTTCGAGCGGACCGACGGGGTCGTCATGATCCAGATCTTCACGCAGAGGGGGCGGAGCGACGAGACGAAGCAGGCCCTCTACGCCCGCATCGCCGCGGGGCTCCACGACCTGGGCGTCGCCGGCGAGGACGTCTTCATCGGGTACGTCGAGAACGGCCCCCAGGACTGGTCGTTCGGCTTCGGCGTCGCGCAGTACATGAACGGCGAGCTGAAGGTCCCCGCCGCGGCGCCCGCGGTCGGGTGACGCGGGCGCGCGCGCTCGCCCCTCGCTGCCTAGGCTGAGCCGATGGACCGCCTGACCCGCTACGAGCGTGACGGCCTCGTGTTCGAGACCACCGACTCCGGCCCCGCGGAGGGCGAGGTGGTCGTGCTGCTGCACGGGTTCCCCGCCACCCGGGCCAGCTGGCGCGACGTCGTGCCCCGGCTCGAGGCGGCGGGGCTGCGCTGCCTCGTGCCGCTGCAGCGCGGCTACTCGCCGGGCGCGCGACCGCGGGGGAGGCGCGCCTACCGGTCGACGGAGCTGGTCGCCGACGTCGTGGCCCTGCTCGACGAGGCCGGCGTCGACCGTGCCCACGTGGTCGGACACGACTGGGGCGGGGCCGTCGCGTGGAAGCTCGCCGCCGAGCACCCCGACCGGGTCGCCAGCCTCACGGTGCTGTCGACGCCGCACCCCGCCGCCCTGGCCGCCTCGCTGACGTCGTCGTCGCAGGCGCTGCGCTCCTGGTACATGGGCGCCTTCCAGCTGCCGTGGCTGCCCGAGGCGCTGCTCCGCCGCCGGCTGGCGCCCGTGCTGCAGGGCACGGGGCTGCCCGCCGAGCGGGCGGAGGAGTACGCGGACGCGATGCGCGACTCCCGGGCCCTCACCGGGGCGATCGCCTGGTACCGTGCCCTCTGGCTGCCGGGGGGAGGCGCGAGGCCGTCGCTGGCGACCGGTCGCGTCACCGTCCCCACCCGGTACCTGTGGGGTCGCCACGACACCGCGCTCGGGCGCCGCGCCGCCGAGCTCACGGAGCGTCACGTGTCGGGGCCGTACCGGTTCGTCGAGCTCGACGAGGGGCACTGGCTGCCCGAGGTCGCGCCGCGCGTCGTCGCGGAGGCCGTGCTGGACGCCGTGCGGGCGGACTGAACGACGAGGCCCGCGGCCTGACGGCGGCCCCGAGCCAGGGGCGGAGAGGGAACTGAGGTGGGGCCGGCATCGCGGACCCCTCCGCGGCGACCCCACCGCGAGGCCAGGGACCCGAATCCCACGACCTCGTGCGAACGGCTGAGCCGCCCGATGAGAGAGACAGTACAGGCTGTGAGCGCGAACAGGCGCGACGATGCCTCGACATGAAGAGGGTGTGACGCCCCTCGCGGTTCGGGCCGAGAGGGGCGTCCGTCCGCCGTCGGAGCGAGCCGACGGTGGGGCACATCGATCGGGGTACATCGAGGGCTAGGTGCCTCCAGGGGACAGCGCTCGACACTACGCTCCCGTCCGCCGCTCGCTCACAGGAATGCCTCGACGCGGCGTCCGCGCCCCCCGGGGCGCCGGTACGGTCGGGGGATGACCGACGCCACGCCCCCGGCCCTGTCCACCCGTCTGGTCGTCGCCGGCTCCCTCTTCGGCGGAGCGGCGCTCCTCTTCCTCCTGCGGCTCGTCGTCGTCGCGGCCGCGTCGTCGGCGTTCGTCTTCGTCACCGTGCTGCCGGTGCTGCTCTTCGCCGCCGCCCTCGTCGTGTCGGTCGCGCTCTGGCTGGTGAGCGGCAGCCGGTCCCAGCCGGGCATCGCGGGCCCCAGCCGCCCGGGCCGGCTCGGCCTGCGCATCGCCGCCGTGGCCCTCGTCGTGGTGCCGGCCCTGACCGCGGTGCTGCCGGCGCGCTCGCTGCTCGGCTGGCAGGTCGCCGTGCTCTCCAGCGCCGTGGAGTTCATCGGCCTGGTCGCGCTCGTGCTCGCCGCCGTCGTCGTCGTGCGGGTGCGCGTCGTGCCGGCGCTCGCCGGGTGGTCGCTGCTCGTCTGGGCCGCCCTCGCCGTGGTGCGGCAGCTCTTCTTCACGTCGCCCGTGTGGCTGGGCGAGGCCAGCGTCCTGATCGCCTGGGGAGGGCAGATCCTCGCCGTCCTCTCGGCGGCCTTCGTCGCGGTCGCCTGGCTGCTCGTCGGCCTGCGGCGGGCCCCGGAGGCGCGGGTCGGCTGACCGGAGCGGGCTCCGGTGGACTCGTGGCGCCGGTCGCGCCTACTTGTCGACGAGGGTGACCGAGAACGAGTAGAGGTCGGGGCGGTAGCAGTGGTACCCGACCTCGACCGCTCGCCCGGAAGCGTCGTAGGCCGTCCGGGTCATGGTGAGCAGCGGCCCGGCGGGCTCGATCTCGAGCAGCTCAGCCTCGCCGCGGGTGGCTGCACGGGCGCCGATCCGCTGCTTCGCCACCCGCATGGTCACCCCGCGGGCCCGCAGCAGCTGGTACAGCCCGTGGGCGGCCAGGTCGTCGGAGGCGAACTCGGCGAGGTCGCGCGGGAGGTAGTTCTCGAGCACCGCGACCGGCACGTCGTCGGCGAGCCGGAGGCGCCGGATGTGGTCGACGGCCGTCCCCGGGGGCAGGCCGAGCGCCGTCGCGACCTTGACGTCGGCGGGCACGACCTCGTGGCCCAGCAGCCGCGTCGACGGCGTCTGCCCGCTCGCGGCCAGGTCCTCGTAGAGGCTCGTCAGCTGCACGTCGCGCATCACCGGTCCGTGCACGACCTGGGTGCCGATGCCGCGGCGCCGCACGACCAGCCCCTTGTCGACGAGCTCCTGGATGGCGCGCCGGATCGTCGGGCGCGAGAGCCCCAGGCGCTCGCCCAGACCGACCTCGTTCTCGAGGCGTGAGCCGGGCGGCAGCTGACCGCTGAGGACGGCGGACTCGAGGCGGACGGAGATCTGGTACCAGAGCGGCACCGGGCCCCCGCGGTCCAGGTCGGCGAAGAGGTCCGCGGGCAGCTCTCCGAGGGGACCGGACGCGGCGGTCGGCTCGGCCGCCCCGGGCGTCGTTCCGGGCGTCGTCGCGGCGTCGGTCATCGTGCCCCCTCCGGGTCGTCGGACCTCCATGTGCGGACAACCCTACGCGTCGGTGCCCGCCCGGCGGGGCAGACCCGCCCCGCCGGGGGCGCGATCGGTCGGCGCGGGCCCGTGACGACGCACGGGGACGCGCGACGACGCACGGGGTCACGGGGCGACACATGACGTGATGATCCCTCGCGGGCCGACCCGCGCCTCCCTATGCTCGGCGGCACCCGGCGGGAGGCCCCCCGCCGCACCGACCCAGGAGGACACCATGATCAGCCTCGAGGCGCTGACCAAGGTCCACGTGACCGGCACGACGCGCACCACGGTGCTCGACCACGTCGACTTCTCCGTCGGCGCCGGCGAGATCGCGGCCGTCGTCGGCCCGAGCGGAGCGGGCAAGAGCACGTTGGCGGAGTGCGTCACGCTGCTGCAGCGCCCCACCTCGGGCCGGGTCGTCGTCAACGGCGACGACCTCACGGCCCTCGGCGAGCGCGACCTGCGGGTCGCGCGGCGCCGCATCGGCACGGTCTTCCAGTCGGACGGGCTCTTCGGGCGTCGCACGGCGGCCCAGAACGTCGCGCTGCCGCTCGAGTACCTCGGCGTCACGCGCGCCGAGGCGCGTCGCCGGGTCGCCGAGCTGCTCGACCGGGTCGGCCTCGGGCACCGGGCCGACGCCCGGCCGCACGAGCTGTCGGGCGGGCAGCGGCAACGCGTCGGCATCGCCCGGGCGCTCGCGCTCCGGCCCAGCGTGCTGCTGGCCGACGAGGCCACCTCCGGCCTCGACCCCGCCTCGACGGCGTCGATCGTGGGCCTGCTGCGCGAGCTGCGCGACGACCTCGGCCTGTCGATCCTCTTCGTCACGCACGAGATGGACACCGTGCTGCAGATCGCCGACAGCGTCGCCCGTCTCGACCACGGCCGCGTCGTCGAGCGGGGGCGGCTGCTCGACCTGCTGCGCGACCCCGCGTCGCCGCTCGGCACGGCGCTCCGCCCGGCCCGGCAGGCGGCCGAGGCCCCGCCCGGCGCGGGGCCGTGGCGGCTCGACTACGTCTCGGCCGACGTGCCGGCCGACTGGCCCTCCCGGCTCGGCGAGGCGCTCGGCGCCCCGGTGGCCCTGCTCGGCGCCTCGGTCGAGAGCCTGGGAGGCGCCACCGTCGGCCACGTCACCGTGGCCGTCCCCGAGGCGGTCACCGACCGCCTCCCCGGGGTCGCCGCGGCGCTCGGGCTCGCGGCCCGCCGCGCCGGGCAGGGCGCCGCCCCCGCTCAGACCCTGGACGTCGTGGGCGTCGTGGCCGGCGTGGCCGGCGCGGAGCTGGTCCGATGAGCGCCGTCCTCGCCGCCGGCGCGCCCGCCGCCTACGACAACTCGGTGCCCCTCGCCGAGATCCCCGCGCTCGTGCTGCCCGCGCTCGGCGACACCTTCCTCATGGTCGGCATCGTGATGGCGATCGTCGTCGTGCTGGGCGTGCCCCTCGGCGCGCTCGTGCACAACCTCGGCCCGGCCGGCCTCGCCCCCGCCCCCGCGGTGCACACCGTGCTCAGCGGGGTCGTGAGCATCGGCCGCTCCCTGCCCTTCCTCATCCTGATGGCGTCGATCGTGCCGTTCACCCGCTTCGTCACGGGCACGAACATCGGCATCGCCGCGGCGGTCGTCCCGATGTCGATCGCCGGCGTCGCCTTCTTCACGAGGATCGTCGAGAACTCGCTCCGCAGCGTCCCCTCCGACCGGGTGCGCGTCGCGACGGCGAGCGGGGCCTCCCCGCTGCAGATCGTCCGCACCGCCCAGCTCTCGGAGGCGCTGCCGAGCCTCATCGGCGGCCTCACGATCAACACGATCGCCATGATCGAGTACTCGGCGATCGCCGGCACCATCGGCGCGGGCGGCATCGGCTACGTCGCCGTCACCTACGGCTAACAGCGCTTCGACCACACGGTGATGATCGTCACGATCGTCCTCCTCGTGGCCACCGTCGCCGCGGTGCAGCTGATCGGCGACGCCGCCGTCCGGGCCACCAGCCCGGAGCCGGTGCCGCGCCGACGCTGGTGGCGTCGCCGCTCCGACGGGCCGACGCCCGTCGCCGTCACGGCCGTCACCGCCGTGTGACGTCGGCCGGGGCCCCTGGCGCACCGCGCCTCCGGCCCGTCGGCCCCGACTCCTCTCGTCTCCTCGTCTGCTCCTCTCCTCCTCACCGGACCCGGCCCCGCCGTGGTCGCCGGTGTGCCGCCACGCCCTCCGCAGCCCCGGCTGCCCGCTCCGAAGGACCCTGCTCATGCCCGAGAACACGCCCGCCGCCGCCGACCCCGCCCGCACGGCCTCCGCCGCGGCCTCCGCCCACGCCCACGACCACGGCTTCGAGCTGAAGCGGCGTCGTCGCTGGCCCTGGATCGCGGGCGGGGCGGCGGTCGTCGTCGCCGTCGCGGTCGCGGTCGTGGTGCCGCTCGTCCGCCCCGACGTGCCGGCCGTGGCCGAGGCGGGCGCGACCCTGACGGTCGCGACCGCCGAGGGCAACGCCTCGGAGCAGGCGCTCGTCCAGTTCGTCGCCGACGAGGTGGCCCCGAAGTACGGCATCTCGGTCGAGTTCGAGGGGCTGAGCGACAGCAACACGATCAACCGCGCGGTCAGCGAGGGCGAGATCGCCGGCACCGTCTACCAGCACTCCCTCTGGCTCGACCAGGTGCTCGCGGCCAACCCCGACTTCCGCGAGGAGGCGGCGACGCCGGTCTTCCGCTGGGGCTTCGGCCTCTGGTCGTCGAAGTACACCGACGTCAGCCAGATCCCCGACGGGGCGACGATCTCGCTCTACTCCGACCCGGCCAACGAGGCGCAGGGGCTGTCGGTGCTGGAGCGCGCCGGCCTGATCACGCTGAAGGACGGCGTCGACGTGGGCCACGCCACCCAGGACGACATCGCGTCGAACCCCAAGGGCCTCCGCTTCACCCTGCTCGACTTCGCGGCCCAGTCGCGGGCGCTGCCCGACCTCGACGCCGCCGTCGGCTACACCGAGTACTACCTGGCGGCCGGCGTCCCGATCGAGCAGCAGATCTTCGCCCCCGCCGCCCCCGACGAGTTCGCCGGCCAGCTCACGATCGGCAGCGACTTCGCCGACGAGGCGGCGGTGCGCAAGCTCGTCGAGGCGTTCCGCGACCCCGCCGTGCAGGATTTCCTCGCGACCGACCCGCGGGTCGCGGGCATCCTGCTGCCCCTCGACGCGGAGTAGACCGAAGGCTGGGCGCTCGCCCCCCGGGGAGAGCAGAGTGGGGGCGACCCCGGGCGCCCACCGTGCCCGGCCCTGCGCGAAGGAGCACACCGTGACCGACACCACCGGCACCACCAGCACCCACGACGACGACGTCGCCAAGCTCGCGGGGCTGCTCCGCGGCTTCGACTTCGCGATGCTCACGACCATCGACGAGAAGGGCGCCCTCGTCGGCCACCCGATGACCGTGCAGGAGGCCGAGTTCGACGGCGACCTGTGGTTCATCGTCGGGCAGGACTCCTCGGCCGTGCACCACCTGGGGCGCGAGCGGACGGTCGGCGTGACGCTGAGCTCGAACGACTCCTGGGTGTCGCTCGCCGGCACCGCCGCGGTGGTCGACGACCACGCGAAGCTCGAGGAGCTGTGGAACAGCCGCGTCGAGGCGTGGTTCCCCGACGGGCCCGCCGACCCCAACGTCGGCCTGGTGAAGTTCAGCGCCGACAGCGCCGAGTACTGGGACACCCCCGGCGGCAAGGTCGCCTCGGTGCTCTCCTTCGTCAAGTCGAAGGTGACCGGCGAGGCCCTCGAGGGCGAGAACGAGAAGATCGAGCTGTAGCGACGACCGTCGCGGCGAGACGCCGCGCCGCCGGAGGGCCCGGCACCCGAGCGGTGCCGGGCCCTCCGACGTCCGTCGACGAGCCGGTGTCAGAGCTCCCGGCCGAGCGACACCGTCTCCGGCTCGTCGGCGTAGTGGCCGTAGTCGGGCACCGGCTCGTACCCGGCCGAGCGGTAGAGCCGGATCGCCTCGGGGTGCGCCGTGTTGGTCTCGAGCACCATCCAGGTCACGCCGGAGTCGCGGGCCGACTCCTCGAGCCAGCCCAGCAGTCGTCGCGAGACTCCCCGGCCGCGGTGCCCGGGCTGCACGAACAGCCGCTTGAGCTCGCCGCGCCCGTCGGGCAGCAGTCGCCAGGCTCCCATGCCGACGGGCTGCCCCTCCCGCGAGCCCTCGCGGTCCGAGCCCGCCGGCTGCGGGCCCTCCGACAGGTACGCCACCGCGAACGCCCCGCGCGGCGGCTCGAACTCCGCGGCGTCGATCGGGCTCTCGTCGCGGCCGCCGTAGATCTCGACGTAGAGCTGCTGGAGGCCCTCGACGAGTTGCTGCACGTCGGGGTGGTCGTACGGGCGGGCGACGATGACGAGGTCGTGCGGTGTGGTCACCCGACCAGTCTGGCGGGGAAGGCGGTGCGCCGCCCCCACAGCGTGAGCACGAACGCCGCCGAGCCCCCGACGATCATGACGACGGGCAGCACGAGCCCGTCGGCGTGCTGGAGCAGCACCGCTCCGACGATGCCGGCCGCGAAGATCGCGACGTTGAACGCCACGGGCAGGAACGAGTTCGCGACGTCCTGCTCCGCGCCTCCCGCCGTCGTCAGGGCGGCCTGCAGCTGCGCCGAGGCGCCGCCGAAGGTGAGGCCCCAGAGCACGGCGGCGACGACGACCGCGGCGGTGACGTCGCGGCCGACGAGCAGCACGACCCCGGCCAGCACGAAGACGGCGAGGCTGCCGTGCAGCAGCGGCCGCGGGTGGCGGTCGAGCAGGGCCCCCGTCAGCACGACGCCCCCGATCGACGCGACGCCGTAGAGCAGCAGGAGGAGCTCGACCGAGAGGTCCGCGCTCGTCGACCGCAGGTACGGGGCGACGTAGGTGTAGATCGTGTTGTGCCCGAGCATCCAGGTGGCGATCACCGCGAGGATGACCGCGACGCCGGGCAGCCGTGCCACGCGGAGCAGGGGGAGGCGGCGGGCCGCCGCGTCGCCGGTCGCCGCGGGCGCCGTGGCGGCGGGCACCACGAGGGCGATGAGCACCGCGACCACCGTGGCCACGAGCGACAGCCCGCCGAACGACCAGCGCCAGTCGAGCGTGCTGCCGATCCACGAGCCGAGCGGCGTGCCGAACGCGAAGCCGAGCGGGGCGCCGGTGGAGACGATCGCGAGCGACAGCCCCGCCCGCGACGGCGGGCTGATCCGGCGGCCGTACGCCGCGAGCATGCCCCAGATGACGCCGGAGAAAGCCCCGGCGACGAAGCGGGAGGCCAGCGACAGGGCCACCTCGGTCGAGCCCGCCGTCACGGCGTTGGCGACGACGAGCCCCGCGACCGCGCCGAGCAGCAGGGGCTTGCGGCGGAGGCCGCGGGTCAGCGTGATGGCCGGCACGGTCACGACGACGGTGCCGAGGGCGTACGCGCTGATCAGGAGCCCGACCGAGCCCTCGCCGGTGTCGAGGCCCGCGGCGATCTGCGGCAGCAGCCCGGCCGGCATGGTCTCCATCGCGACCAGCACGAAGCCGATGGCGGCGAGCAGCACGAGGGCGACGACCGGCAGGCGCGTCACCTCGCCCTGCGGCGGCCGAGGGTCGACCGGGGCCGTCGCGCGGGTCGCGCTCACGAGCGCTCCGGCACGGCGTCGACGCCCTCGGTGGCTGCCCACGAGGCCAGGAGCGCGAGCCCCTCGGCCGACGGGCTGCCCGGCGCCGCCGGGTAGACGGTCATCGAGTGACCCGGGGCGTCCTGCAGCTCCATGACCAGGTAGTCGAGCTCGAGCAGACCCACGACGGGGTGACGGAACGACTTGGCTCCCGAGTAGTGTCGGCGCACCTCGTGGGCGGCCCAGCGCGCGCGGAACTCGTCGCTGCGCACCGAGAGCTCGCCGACCAGCTCGGCGAGGCCCCGGTCTCGGGGGTCGCGGCCGGCGTCACGGCGCAGGATGGCCACGTTGACGGCGGCCGCGCGCTCCCAGTCGGGGTAGAACTCCCGCGCCCGCGGGTCGAGGAAGATGAAGCGCGAGTGGTTCGCGGGCCGCTCGTCGCCGCGGTACATCTCGGAGTAGAGGGCGACGCCGAGGGCGTTGGCGGCCACCATGTCCATGCGCGTGTTCGTGACGAACGCGGGCGCCGCGGTGACCGCGTCGAGGAGGTGCTGCACCGGCGCCGCCAACGCGGCCCCGCGTGCCTCGACGACGGGCCCGCGGCGTCGGGTGGGCGCGAACGAGCGGGCCAGGTCGTACAGGTGGTCGTGCTCGGCGCGGGTCAGCTCGAGGGCGCCGGCGATGGCGTCGAGGACGCTGTCGGAGACGCCGCCGAGGTCGCCCCGCTCGAGGCGCGTGTAGTAGTCGACGCTCACCCCGGCGAGCGTCGCGACCTCGTCGCGGCGCAGCCCCGGCACGCGCCGGCGACCACCGCCGCGACCGAGGCCGGCCTGCTCGGGGGTGATGCGCGCCCGGCGGCTGGAGAGGAAGTCGCGCACGTCAGCTCGGGGGTCCATGCCGACGACGATACGGGCGGCCCGGCTGCGGAGGCAGGCCCTGCGAGGGCCCGCCTCGGGGGCTCGCCGCCCCCGCTACGACTCCAGGTGCCCCAGGTCGGGCTCGGCCACGAACGACACCTCGGGCCGAGCCGCGGCGCCGGTCTCGAAGACGACCAGGTCGTTGTCGCCGGCCCGCAGCTGCTCGCCGGGCACGTAGAGCGTGTGCTGGGGGCCGCGCGTCCAGTACCGACCGAGCGCGAAGCCGTTCACGAAGGCCACGCCCTTGCCCCACGAGCGCGTGTCGAGGTAGAGGTCGGCGGGCTCGTCGACGGTGACGGTCGCATGCGCGAACACGGGCCCGTCGAGGAAGCGCACCGAGCCCGCGGCGCGGTCGGCACGACGGGTGACCGTCGCCACCATCGCGTCGAGGTCGAGCGGCAGCGACTCCCACTCGAGCAGCTCTGTGCCGTCGAGCAGGGCGGGGCCGACGAGGCCCTTCGCCTCGCCGATGTGGCGGCCGTAGTTGACGCGGCCCTGGTCCTCGACGAGCACCTCGAGCCGCGCGCCGGGCGGCACGACGATCGAGCGCTCGTGCTGGTCGCGCTGCAGCACGCCGACGCGGCGGCCGTCGACCGAGACGACGGCGCGGTCGCGCACGCCCGCGAACGAGAGCGCCCGGGGGCCGTCGCCGGCCGGCAGCGCCACGCGGTGCAGCGAGAACCCGCGGAAGGCGCTGAGCTCGTCCATGGTGGGCACGGCCGCGGTGCGGTGCCACTGCCCGGCGGCGGGGGCCACGGCGGCACGGCGACGGGTCGCGGTCGCGACCGACGCGCGCGTGTCGACCCGCGACTCCTGCCCGGCCGCCCCGGCCTGCCCGCGGTCGTCAGCGTCGCCCGCGTCGCCGACCAGCTGGTCGAGCGGCACGACGGCGTCGAAGTCGGTCCGCAGCACGGGCGCCGGCGTGCGGCGCGCGGGCAGCTCGTCGGGCACCGGCGCCCAGCGGGCGATGACGTCGCGGAACGCGAAGAACTTGTCGGTGGGGAAGCCCGCCTCGTCGAGGGGGGCGTCGTAGTCGTACGAGGTGACGTGCGACTGGTACGTGCCCTTGTGGTTCGCGCCGTTGGTGAAGCCGAAGTTGGTGCCGCCGTGGAACATGTAGATGTTCACCGAGGCCCCGGCCGCGAGCAGCGCGTCGAGCTCGCCCGACGCCTCGGCGACGGGGGTCGTGTGGTGGTGCTCGCCCCAGTGGTCGAACCAGCCGTCCCAGAACTCCGAGCACATCAGCGGGCCCGTCGGCTGGTGGCGACGCAGGGTCGCGAGGCGCTCGTCGGCGCGCGAGCCGAAGGAGCCCGTGCGGTGCAGGTCGGGCAGGCTGCCGCGCGAGAGCATCTCGTCGGTGGGCTGGTCGACCGTGGTCAGCGGCACGGTCACGCCGGAGGCGCGGGTCAGGTCGACGAGGTGGCGCAGGTACTCCGAGTCGTCGCCGTACGCGCCGTACTCGTTCTCGATCTGCACGAGCACGACGGGGCCGCCGGCGTCGATCTGCCGCGGCACGACGATCTCGTAGACGTGGGCGAGGAACTCGTCGACGGCGGCCAGGTAGAGGGGCTCGCTGCGGCGGACGCCGACCGCGGGGTCGTCGAAGAGCCAGCCGGGCAGCCCGCCGCCGTCCCACTCCGCGCAGATGTAGGGGCCGGGGCGCACGATCGCGTGCATGCCCTCGGCGGCCACCAGGTCGAGGAACCGGCCGAGGTCGAGGCCGCCGGTCGCGTCGAACTCGCCGCGCTGGGGAGAGTGGGCGTTCCAGGCGACGTACGTCTCGATGGTGTTCAGCCCCATCAGCCGCGCCTTGTGGATGCGGTCGGCCCACTGGTCGGGGTGGACGCGGAAGTAGTGCAGCGCGCCGGCGAGGACGCGGTGCGGGGCGCCGTCGAGCTCGAAGTGCTCGGGGCCGACGACGAAGCGGCGGCTGGTGGCGGCGGAGGCGGGCACGGGGCTCGACATGTGGCGTGTCCTGTCGGTGGCGGGGAGTGCGGGGGGAGGTGCGGCGGACGCACGGCGGGGAGGCGCGACCTGCGTCGTGCCTCCCCGCCCGGTGCCCGGGAGCGCGGGCGTTACTTCGTGGTGACGTCGAAGCCCTGCTGCGTGCCGTAGTCGGCGGACGCCTTGCCCCACGCCTCGAGGACGGGGTCGAGCGAGGTGCCGTTCGAGTAGGCCGACGACGCGCTGTCGCTGTAGATGCTGTTCGCGTAGACCTGGAAGGGCAGGTACTGCCAGTCGGGCACCACGTCGGCAGCGGCCTGAGACAGGACCTCGTTGATCTTCTGGCCGCCGAAGTACTCGGGGGCCTCGGCGAGGAAGGCCGGGTCGTTCAGGTCGGACGTGGTCGAGGGGAACCCGCCGGCGTCGAACGAGATCTGCTTGCCCTCCTCCTCCGCGGTCGCGAACTTGGTGAACTCCGCCGCGACGAGCTTGTTCGACGACTGCTCCATCACGGCGATGGACGATCCGCCGTTCTCGGCGGTCGCGGTGTCGCCCTCGGTGTACTGGGGCATGGGGGCGACGCGCCACTGGCCGGAGCCCTCGGCGGCCTGCGCCTCGAGGTTGCCGGGCATCCAGGCGCCCGTCAGCAGCGTGGCGATCGAGCCGTCGCTGAGGCCGCGGAACCACTCGTCCGTCCAGCCGGGGGTCTGCGCGAGCGAGCCGTTCTCGACCAGCGTGTTCCAGGTCGAGGTCCACTTCTTCGCGCCCTCGTCCTGCAGGTCGATCGAGACCGTCTCGCCGTCCACCTTGTACGGCTGACCGCCGGCCTGCCAGATCATGCTCGTGGTGAAGCCGGCGTCGCCGGTGTCGCTGGTGATGAACTGGTTCGGATCGGCCGAGTGCATGGTCTCGGCGGCCGCGACGTACTCGTCCCACGTCGTCGGCACGGCGATGCCGTACTTGTCGAAGACGTCCTGGCGGTAGAACATCGCCATGGGGCCGGAGTCCTGGGGGAGCGCGTAGACGGCGTCGCCGTCGGTGACGGAGTTCCAGGTGGAGGCGGTGAAGTCGTCCTCGAGGTCGTCGTAGCCGAAGCCGCTCAGGTCGGCCAGCGAGTCGCTGAGCGAGAACTGCGGGATCGCGAAGTACTCGACCTGGGCCACGTCGGGCGCGCCCTTGCCGGCCTTGATGGCGTTCTGCAGCTTGGTGTACTGGTCGGCGCCGGTGCCGACGTTCTGCACGTCGACGGTGATGTCGGGGTACTTGGCCTCGAAGGCCTCGGCGATGGGCTCGACGGCCGGGGCCCAGGCCCAGACGGTGATGGTCGACTTCTCCGTCAGGGCCGCGGCGAGCTCGTCGGCCGACGCCGTGTCGGGGCTCGAGCCGCCGCCGGAGCCGGAGGAGCAGGCCGCGAGCGAGCCGGCGAGGACGACGCCCAGGCCCAGCGCGATGGCGCGCTTGGCGGAGCGGGGGAGGGAACGGGACATTGTGGTGCCTTTCACTTCATCGTGGAGGTGGTGCCGTGGTGATGGTGCGGGTGATGGTGCGGGTGGTGGTGCAGGGGGGAGGACGAGGGAGGCGCGGGTCGCGACGGCGTCAGGCCTTGACGCCGCCGGCCGACAGGCCGGACTGCCAGTAGCGCTGGAGGAAGAGGAACGCGACCACGATCGGGATGATCGCGAGGAACGACCCGGTGATGACGAGGTTGTAGATCGGGTCGCCGCCGACGGTGGTCGACTGGGCGTTCCACTGGTTCAGGCCGACCGTCAGCGGGTACCAGCGCGAGTCGCTCAGCATGATCAGCGGCAGGAAGTAGTTGTTCCAGGTCGCGACGATCGAGAACAGCAGCACCGTGATGAGGCCGGGGCTGAGGAGGCGCAGGCTGATCGTGAAGAAGGTGCGCACCTCGCTGGAGCCGTCCATCCGGGCGGCCTCGAGGATCTCGTTCGGCACGGAGTCGACCGCGTACGTCCAGATCAGGTACAGGCCGAAGGGGCTGATCAGGGAGGGCAGGATGATCGCCCACGGGGTGTTCGTCAGGCCCATCTGGCTGAACATCAGGAAGGTCGGGACGGCCAGGGCCGTGCCGGGGATGGCCACGGCGCCGAGCACGACGGCGAAGACCGCCTTCTTGCCGGGGAAGTCGAACTTGGCCAGCCCGTAGCCGGCCAGGGTGGCGAGCAGCGTGGCGCCGCCGGCGCCGACGACGACGTAGAGGAGCGTGTTGCCGAGCCAGCGGATGAACTCGCCGTCGCCGTAGGTGAAGACGCCCGCGATGTTGTCGAAGAGGGCGAAGTCGCCGCTGAACCAGAGCCCGAACGAGCTGAAGAGGGCCTCCTGCGTCTTGGTCGAGTTGACCAGGAGCCAGAAGAGGGGCAGCACCGAGTAGATGAGCAGCAGCGCCATGACGAGCGTGAGCAGCACGCTGCGCTTGTCGCGCGGGGCGCCGGCGCGGCGCTTGCGGTCGCGCGTCTCGCGCGTGGGGGTGACGGTCGGGGTGCCGGCGTCGGGCGCCGCGAGGGGGGAACCGGTGAGGGTCGACATGGTCAGGCGTCCTTCCGCGAGCCGACGAGCTGGACCACGTAGGCGACGACCATCGTCAGGACGCCCATGATGATCGCGATCGCGGCGGAGTAGTTGAACTGCTGGCCTGCGAACGAGAGGTTGTAGGCGTACATGTTCGGGGTGAAGTACGTGCTGATCGAGTTCGGCGCGAGCGTCTGCAGGATGTTCGGCTCGTTGAAGAGCTGGAAGCTGCCGATGATCGAGAAGATGATGCCGATCACGATGGCCCCGCGGATGGCGGGCAGCTTGATGTTCTTCACGATGCGGAGCGGGCCGGCGCCGTCGAGCTCGGCGGCCTCGTAGAGGTCGGGCGAGATGACGCGGAGGGCGGCGTAGAACAGCAGCATGTTGTAGCCGACGAACTCCCACGTGACGATGTTGCCGATCGACGCGAGGATCCAGCCCTGCGAGAGCAGGTCGGGGAGGGCCCACCCCGTGAGGTCCTCGAGGTTGCCGACGAGCCCGAAGCGATTGCCGTAGATGAAGCCCCACATGAGGGCGGCGACCACGGCGGGGACGGCGTAGGGCAGGAAGATCGCGATGCGGAAGAACGACGTGAGGTGCAGCCGGGCCGAGTCGAGGGCCAGCGCGGCGACCAGGGCGATGATCAGCATGATCGGCACCTGCACGACGAGGAAGAGCGCGACGCGGCCGAGGGCGTCCCAGAAGTTCGGGTCGCTGAGCGCCTGCGCGTAGTTCGCGATGCCGACGAAGGCGTTGCCGCCGATCATCTTCTCCTGGAACAGGCTGAGGTAGATCGCGTAGACGACCGGGGCGACGAGCACCACGAGGAAGACGGCGAGGAAGGGGAGGACGAAGCCCCAGCCCGTCCAGCGACGCTTGTCGCGACGGATCGGGGCGCCGCCGCCCACGGAGCTCGGGGCTGCCTCGGCCCTCGGCCGGGCTGCCGGTGTCGACAACGTCGTCATGTCCATCCACTTCGTCGGGGTTCGTCTCGCAGCCACTGATTGGGTGTTTGCGTAAACATCTGGGATGCTCGCAACCATGACACCTTCGACGCCGATCGTCAAGTCGAGCAGCCGGCGCCCCTCCCGCACGCGCACCGTCTCGATGGCGGACGTCGCGGCGCGCGCCGGCGTGTCGTCGCAGACGGTCTCGAGGGTCTCGAACGGCGCCGCCAACGTCGAGGCGGGCACGCGTCAGCGGGTGCTCGACGCGATGGCCGAGCTCGGCTACCGGCCGAACAGCGCCGCCCGGGCGCTGAAGACCGGGCGCTTCCGCAGCATCGGCGTGATCATGTTCACGCTCTCGACCCTCGGCAACATGAAGACCCTCGACGCCATCGTCACGGCCGCCTCGGGCGCGGGCTACACGATCACCCTGATGCCGGTCGCGCACCCCACCGAGGGCGAGGTGGCGGGCGCGTTCAGCCGCCTGCAGGAGGAGGCGGTCGACGGGGTCGTCATCATCATCGAGGCGCAGATGCTCGACCGCGCCGACCTCATCGTCCCGGTCGGCCTGCCCGTCGTCATCATCGACTCCGACGCGGTCGACCCCTACGTCGTCGTCGACACCGACCAGGAGCAGGGCATGCGCCTGGCCACGCAGCACCTGCTCGACCTCGGCCACACCCGCGTCGTGCACGTGGCCGGGCCCGCCACCTCGTACTCGGCCACGCGCCGCGCGACGTCGTGGCTCGACACGATGCGCGACGCCGGGCTCGAGCCGGAGGCGCCCCTCGGCGGGGACTGGACCACCGCCTCCGGCTACCGCATCGGGCTCGAGATCGGTCGTCGCGACGACGTCACGGGCGTCGTGGCGGCGAACGACCAGATGGCGCTCGGCGTGATGCACGCGCTGCACGAGCTCGGCCGCTCCATCCCCGGCGACGTCAGCGTGGTCGGGTTCGACGACACGGAGGAGTCCGGCTCGTTCTGGCCGCCGCTCACGACCGTGCACCAGAACTTCGGCGAGATCGGGCTGCGGTCGATGCACGTGCTGCTCGAGATGCTCGAGGGGCAGGAGCCGTCGGCCGACCGCATCGTGCCGACCCACCTCGTCGTCCGCGAGAGCGCGGGGCCGCCGCGCGCCTGACCGCGCCCTGCTCTCGGCCCCGCGACTCCGCCCGGCCCCGCGTCGCCGCCAGGTGACGGAGCGGGTGAAATGTCGGTGCGCCGACGGCGCGGGGGCGCGGGAGTCGCGGTGACGGACCCCGGCGGAGGGGTCAGGGTGCCGACACGAGCCAGACGGGAGACGTCTGGTCGTCGTCGACCCCCCCTTACGAAGAGGACCCCCACCGTGACCGATCGTCATCGCTCCCTGCCCGTGAACCCGGCCGCCCCGCCGTCCGTCGTCGAGGGGCACGCCGGGCCCTCGCGCCGCTCCGTCGTCACCGCCGCGGCCTGGGCCGTGCCCGTCGTGAGCATCGCCCTCGCGACCCCCGCCCACGCGGCGTCGTCGAACGCCCGCATCACCATCGGCTTCCCCGACGAGGCGCCCCGCGGCCTCGGCGCGGACCTGTCGGACGCGAGCGTGCTCGTCGTGTCGCAGAACGGCGTGCCGCTGCCGGGCGAGACCGTCACGTTCACGGTCACGGGCCCCGCCTCCTTCCCCGACGGCGCCCTCACCTTCACGACCGTCACGAACGCCGCGGGCGTCGCCGTCGCGAGCGGCCTCCTCGCGAGCCTCCTCGCGGGCGGCGTCGTCACCCTCACCGCGACGGCGTCGGGCGTGGCCCCCGTGCAGACCACGATCACGGTCGTGCAGACGGGCCTGTTCGCGGTGCCGGTCACCGCGGGTGACCGCGAGCAGCCTGCTGCCCGCCAGATCCCTGACGCGACCGGAGACGTGGCCGACGTCTCGTCGGCCACGTCGTACGTGCCTGGTCAGCCCGGCCGCACCGCGTCGACGGTCGTCACGACGACGGGCGAGGTCTGGACGACCGCGTCGACGAACGGAACGGCCAGCCCCTGGCGGCTCGCGGCCACGGGAGCGGACCCCGCAGTGGCCGGAGCGACCGCCTTCGGCTACGCCACGACCTTCAGCACGCACTACTTCGTGAAGGACGGCGCGCTCTGGTGGGTGGGCAACACCGGGCTCGCCGCCGCACAGCTGGTCGCCCCCACCGCGGGCACCGTGACGCAGGTCGACGCGGCCAACGGCTCGTTCGGCGGCGGCACCACGCCCATGGCGGTCACGGCGGTCACGAGCGCCGGCGAGGTCTGGGCGGTGACGACCTTCGCCTCGGTGCAGGCCATCCGACTGATCGACACCGGAGCGGCTCCGACGGTCCGCCCCGCCACCACGGTGGTCGGGTCCAGCAGCGTCAGCCAGCACCGCTACGTCAAGGGCGGCCAGCTCTGGCAGGTCGTCGGCGGGCCGAGCTCGGCGTCCAGCCCGGAGCGTCAGCTCGACGGCGTCGACGATGTCGTCCAGATCGAGGCCGCCGCCGCGTTCCATCCGGACATGCCCGGACAGATCGCCGCCACCGCCGTCACCGCGGGCGGTGCCCTCTGGGCCATGGCCGACACCGCCGGCAACGAGACGCCCTGGGAGCTCCGTGACGAGGGCGTGCAGCCCGGCGTGCGACCCGCCACGGCCATCGGCGGCAATGCGACCGGCAGCGTGCACTACTACGCCAAGGACGGCCAGCTCTGGCGCGCCTGGTCGTACGGCGGCGGCTTCGACCCGAACGCTCGCAAGGCCGAGGCCGCGACCGGTCAGGTCACGGCCATCACCGCCGCCAGCGCCTACCGCGCCGGCGAGGACCCGCAGATCGCCTACACGATGGTCACGAGCACCGGGCAGGTGTGGGGCCACTCGTACATCGCGACCGACAACGACGGGGCCTGGCTGCTCGGCACGGGCGCGTCGGCGACCCTCGCACCGGCCACGGCCATCGGCGGCGCCCCCGACGGCAGCACGCACCTGTTCGCGGGCACCGTGCCCGCGTAGGCCGCCCTCCCCGCCGACCCGCCGCCACCGCGGCCTCGGCGCGACCCGAGCCCCCTGCCCGACCCGGGTGGGGGGCTCGCGGCGTCCCGGGGTGAAGGCCGGGGTGAGGTCGCGGGGCCGGGGCCGCGGGGCCAGGCCCGAGCCCCCCGGGCGCGCGACGGGGGAGTCGCACCCTGGGAGTCCTGCTCCGTCCCGTCCCGCCGAGGACCGTCCCCGACCGAGGTGCCCCGATGCCCGACCCGACCGCCGCCGACCGTCCCGCGCCCGCCGCGCCTCCTGCACCTCACCCGCCCGCTCCCGGGCGCGGAGGGGCGCGCGGCCCGGTCTCGTCCGCCGCGGCCCGGCTCGGCGGCTTCGTCGCCCTGCCGCTGCTCACCGCCGTCGCGCCCCTGCTCGTCCTCCCCGCGATCACGGCCGCCTTCGGGCAGGGGGCGTGGGTCAGCGTCGCGGTGGCCCAGTCGCTCGGCGCCGCCGCGGCCGTCGTCGTCGAGCTCGGCTGGGGCCTCACCGGCACCCAGCGGGCGGCGCGACAGGGCCCGGAGGCGCGCCGTCGCCTCCTCGCGCTCGTGACGGCGACCAAGCTCGTCGCGGCGGTGCCGACGCTCGCGGTGGTCGCCCTCGCCGTCGCCCTGCTCGTGCCCCGCCACCCCGTCGAGGCGCTGCTGATCGCGGCGGGCGGCGCCCTCAGCAGCCTCAACGCCACCTGGCTCTTCATCGGCACGGGGCGCCCGTCCCTCGTGCTCGCCGTCGAGGCGGGGCCGCGCATCGCCGCGATGGTGGTCGCGGCCCTGGCCGTGTCGCTCGGCGGCTCGCTCTGGTGGTTCGTCGCCGCGTGCCTGCTGCCCTCGGTCGTCTGCCCGGTCGTCGGGCTCGCGGTCGTCGGGGTGCGGCCCCGGCACGCGGCCGGGCTGACGCCCCGGCGCGTGCTCGGCGCCCTCGCCGGGCAGCGCCACGCGCTCACCGGGCGCGCGCTGAGCGCCGCCTACATCGCCCTCCCGGTGGTGCTCGTCGGCGCGGTGGCGGGCACCTCGGTGACCGCCGTCTTCGCCGCGGCGGAGCGGCTGCAGCGCATGCTCCTCTCCGGCCTGCAGGCCGTGCCGAACGCGCTCCAGGGCTGGGTCGGGGCCCCGGCCGGCGTCGAGCACCGGCTCGACCGTGCCCGCGTCGCGATCGTCGTGAACGGCCTGGTCGGGGCCGCGGCGGGTGTCGTGCTGACCGTGGCCGGCCCGTGGCTGTCGGCCGTCGTGTTCTCCGGCGTCGCGACGCTCGGCCACCGCGAGGCCGCGATCAGCGCGACCCTCGTCGTGGTCGTGAGCCTGTCGCGGGCGGTCGGCGGCATCGCGCTCGTCGTGGTGGGGGAGGTGCGGGGGCTCGCGCGGAGCGCGCTCGTCGGGGCGCTCGTCGGCGTTCCGCTCATCCTGCTGCTGGGCCACCAGGGCGGCGTCGTCGGTGCCCTCGCGGGCGAGGTGGTCGCCGAGGCGGCCGTGCTCGTCGTGCAGCTGCGGTCGCTCGGGCGGGCCGTCGCGGAGCGGCGCGGACGCTCGGCAGCGCGCGCCCTCGGCGCCGCGGGGGCGGGCGGCGACGCGCACGGCGCGGCGACCGGAGCCGGGCTCCGGGTGCTCCAGTGGCGCGTCCACGACCCGGGCTACCCCCGCAACGTGCGGGTGCGCGAGCACCTCGAGGCCCGCGGCCACCGCGTCGACCTCCACGAGCGGGCGCGCGGCCCCCGACGCCACCTCGTCGACCTCCGGGCGCTCGTCGTGCGCTCGCGGGCGGCGGACGTCGTGCTCGTCTCCGAGATGTCGCTCGACTTCGTCGCCGCGGCGTGGGCCGTCGCCCGGGTGCGCCGCCTGCCCCTGGTCGTCGACGTGTTCATCGGCAAGCACGAGACCCTCGTGGGCGACCAGGGCTTCCGGGCCCCGTGGTCTCCGCGCGCGTTGCTCTGGGCGCTCGTCGACCGGGTCGCCGTCCGCGCCGCCGACGTCGCGCTCGTCGACACGCGGGTGCGGGCCGAGCACCTCGGCCGGCGGCACCCGCGCGCGACCGTCCTGTCGCTGCCGGTGGGAGCGCCGACCTGGGCGCGCGAGCGGCCCCTGAGGGCCGACCCGCGCCTCCGCCTGCTCTTCTACGGGTCGTTCCTGCCCCTGCACGGCGTGCCCACGATCGTCCGCGGGGTCGCGGCGACGCGACGGGCCGACGTCGCCCTGACCGTCGTCGGCAGCGCCGACCGGGCCGGGGGCGAGGCCGACGCCGCGGCCCTCGCGGCGGAGCTCGGCGTCGGCGACCGCGTCGCCTTCCTGCCGGCCACGAGCCCGGAGCGCCTCGGCGAGCTGATCGGCGAGCACGACGTCGTGCTCGGCCTGTTCGGCGACTCCGAGAAGGCGGGCTCGGTGATCGCCAACAAGGTCTGGCAGGGGCTCGCGGCCGGGCGCGTCGTCGTCACGCGCGAGAGCGCGGCGCTCGACGAGCTCCGCGACCTCGTCGGCGGACAGCTGGTGACCGTGCCCGCCGCCGATCCGGAGGCGCTGGCGCGGGTGGTCGAGGGTCTGGCCGACCGGCGCCCGGGCGCGGTCGGCGGGGCCCGTGCACGACTGGACGCCTACGTGCGCGCCGAGTTCCGGGGGCTCGACGACGCGCTCGCCGCGGCCGTGACGGCGGCCGTCGGGCGTCGCCGCGGCGCTCGCCGCTGACGCTGACGCTGACGCTGACGGGGCCGCTGACGCTGACGCTGACGCTGACGCTGACGGGGCCGCGGTCGCGGCCGCCCGGTCAGCGCTGACGCACGAGGCCGGCGGCGACGAGCTCGGCGACGGCGGCCAGCACGAGCTCGCGGGCCCGGGCGACCGCCTCGGGCCCGTCGCCCGGCAGGCCGTGCTCGCGCACGACGGCGGCCACGGACTCGTCGAGCGTGCGGCCGGCCCGGGCCGCGTGCCACACGGCGACGCCGATGCCCGAGAGGGTCCGCAGGGAGTCGCGGTGCAGCACCACGACGGAGCCGGCGTCCGCCACCCAGTCGTCCACCGCCGTCGCGACGAGGACGCCCCCGCCGTGCGTCGGGCCCGGCGCCCCCGGGGAGGCGCGGTGCGCGTCGAGCCCGACCGTCGCCTCCCCGGGGCCCTCGCCCCCCGGCGTCGCGGCCGGTGCCGACACGGCGAGCAGCTCGCGCACGGCCGGTTCGAGGGTCGTTGCCTCGGCGTAGCGCACGACGAGCAGGCCGCCGGTGCGCTCGAGCAGGGCCTGCAGCCGGCGCAGCGGGCGGGCGCGGGCGCCGAGGTAGCTGATCTGCGGAAAGAGCCGGGCGGCGGCCTCGGCGAGGCCGATCGGGCCGACCGTCACCTCCGTCGCGGCGGGGTCGCGGTCGAGCAGCACGACGCGCGCGAGCGTCAGGGGCCCGTCGGGAGCGCGTCGGAGCCCCGCCGCGTCGGGCGAGACCTGCGCCTTGGGCCGCGATGCCCCCGGCGCGGCCGGGCCCCGCACCGAGAGGGGCTTGGGGTAGCGCACCACCAGGCCGTCGTCGTCGACGGCGACGGTCTCGTCGGTCACGTAGCCGAGGGTGCGGCCGAGGGCGCGGGAGGCGGTCGTCTTGCCGTGCCCGGACGGGGCCACGTACGCGACGACGGCGCCCGTGACGGGGTCGGCGACGCCGCCCGCGTGCAGCAGGAGGAGGTCGTCGCGGCGCTGGTCGATGGCGAGCTGCGTGACCACGGTCGTGACGGTCTCCGTGAGCTGGTCGAGCGCGTCGGCCACGACGAGGGCGGGCGCGTCGGCGTGTGCGTCGGAGTCGGCGCCCGCCGGGGCGTCGTCGTCGCCGTCGCCGCGCAGCACGGCCACGGCGTCGCACTCCGAGCGGGGTCGACGCTCGAGGACGGGCTCGCACCACGCCCACGACGTCGCGAGGTCGGCGCGCTGCCCGGCGTCGAGGCCCACGAGCCCGACCACCACCCGGCAGCCGATCGCGGTGACGGTCAGGGCGTCGAGGGCGTCGAGGGCGTCGAGGAGGGCGGGGTCGGTCTGGTGGCTCACGGTCGTCGCCCTCTCGGTGCGGCGCGGCGCCGCAGTTCATCGTAGGTCCGCAGCACGGGGCCGAAGACGGCGTCGGGGGTGGCCCGGCGCGCCAGCCACCCGGCGGCGAGGGAGACCTGCTCGGTCGTCCTCGTCCGGTCGGCGAGGGCGGTGGTCAGCAGGCGGGCCGCGGTCTCGTCGTCGGCGTCGTCGGGCACGACCACCGCGCGGCCGTCGCCCAGCGCGCCGGGCGCGCCCGAGGCCGCCGTCGCGACGACCGGCCGGTGCCGGGCGAAGGCCTCGAGCACGACGAGGGGGAGCCCCTCCCAGGCCGAGGTCATGAGGAGGGCGTCGGCCGCGTCGATCCTCGCCGGCACGTCGTCGGCGTGGCCGGCGAAGACGACGGGCGCCCCGAGGCGGGAGGCGAGCGCCCGGGCCTCGTCGAGCAGGGGACCGTCGCCGTGCCACACCGCCTCGACGTCGACGACCCGGGCCGCCGCCGCCACCACGCGGACGAAGCGGAGCGGGTCCTTCTGCTCGACGAGCCGGCCCAGGCCGACGATCCGCAGGGGGCGGCCGCCCGGCGGCGGGACGGGCAGCACGGGCCGGTCTGTCGTCCGGGCCGGTGCGTTGCCGACGACGAGGACGCCGTCCCGACGACCGAACCGGTCGGCGATCATCGCCCCGACGTGGTCGCTGACCGCGAACACGGCGGCGCTCCGGAACGACAACGCCCGGAGGCCGGCGCGGGGCAGGTAGGTGTGGGCGTGCTCGACGACGGGCACGCCGTGCCGGGCGCCGACCAGGAGGCACTGCAGGGCCTCGCGGCGCTGGTGCGCGTGGAGGACGTGGGGGCGGACCTCCCGGCAGGCCCGGTCGAGTGCGCGCAGGCCCGCGACGAAGCGCCCGAGGGAGCCCCCGACGGCGACCGTCCCGGGGTGGACGTGCACGCGCGCGGGCCCGAGGGCCCGCCGGGCGTCCGCGGCCAGCGGGCCGTCGACGCCGAGCAGGTGCGCCTCGGCGCCGCGTGCGGCGAGCCAGGCGCTCAGCTGCACGGCGAC
Source organism: Frigoribacterium sp. CFBP 8754 (assembly GCF_014841815.1). Taxonomy (NCBI): domain Bacteria; kingdom Bacillati; phylum Actinomycetota; class Actinomycetes; order Micrococcales; family Microbacteriaceae; genus Frigoribacterium; species Frigoribacterium sp. CFBP 8754. The sequence continues at coordinate 621,507 of NZ_JACYUO010000002.1, read as the reverse complement.
CGCCTGGGCGCCGCCGGCTGTGAACGAGTCGAGCACGTGGACCACGCGGAGCGGCGCCCCGGGGCCCTCGTCGCCGGCCGGGCCGACCGCGTCGGGCCCCGTCGTCAGCCCGCTCACCGGGCGTCCCCCGCCCCGTCGAGCAGGGCCGCCCGGAGGACGAGCGCCAGCGAGGCCGACCACCGCTCGGCGAGGTGCCCGGCGTCGACCTTGACCAGGCCGTCGCCGACGAAGGCCGGGCAGCGCAGCTCGTCCGTGCACGTCCAGGGCGCCGTGTCGACGAACCGGGCGCGCAGCGGCGCCCCGGGCGTCGAGCCGTCGGCGAGGCCGGCCACGGCCTCCTGCTCCGCGGCCGTCTTGTCGACCCACGCGCGGGAGGGCGTGCTGAGGCACGTCGCGGGCCCCCGGGGGCGCACGGCGCACTCCGCGGCGGGTGCGGACTCGGGCGGCGAGCTGAGCACGACGACGGTCGCGCCGGCCGCCGCGAGCTCGGCCACGGTGCGGGCCGTGCCCTCCCGCCAGGCTCCCGCCGCGTCGGCCTCGTCGCCCCGCCCGGTCAGCCGCTGGTACGCGCCGAGGGAGCTCGACAGCACGACGAGGTCGGGGGCCTCGGCGACCACGCGCTCCACGGCGGCGTCGCGGGCGGCCGCGCAGTCGTCGGCGAAGGAGGCGCGCTCGAGCCGGTCGGTCGTGCGCACGTCGACGGCGGGGCAGCTCTGCAGGCCCTGGCCGACCACCCGCCAGCCCTCCGGCACCAGCGCGCCGGTGATCCCCGGCAGCCAGCTGGTCGCGATGGAGTCGCCGAGCACGACGGCGGTGCGCTCGGCGTGCTCGGGGCCCGCGGTGCAGGCCGCCGCGGCCTCCGCCACGGACCGGGGGGAGGCGCCCACCGGGTCGACGAGGCAGCCGGGGCCGGCCGAGGCGGCCGCGCCGTCGGCCCACGACACGTCGTCCGGCGACGGCGAGAGGGCCGGCCAGCCCTCCGCGTCCGCCGCCTCCTGCACGGCGGCGCGCAGGGCGGCCTCGTCGGGGAACGGCGCGGCGGCGGCACGCTCCGCGGGAGCCCGCGCGGGCAGCGGGAACGTCGCCGGGCCGACGAGCTGCACGGCGGAGAGGCCGAGCACCGCCACCGCCACCGTCGCCCCGGCGAGGAGGCCGTGCGACCGGCGCGGCGCCTCCGTCCGGGCCTCCGCGCGCGACTCGGCCCGCGACTCCGCCCGGGGGTCGGCCGAGCGGCCACGCCGACCGACGGCGCCGTGGCGGAGGGGCTGCTCGACGAACCGGTGGGTGAGGGCGGCGAGGCCGACCGACAGCGTGGCCGCGAGCCCCGCGACGGCGAGGCCGCGGTCGGGCCACACGGCCGAGAGCAGGACGAACACGGGCAGGTGCCAGAGGTAGAGGGAGTACGAGACGCGGCCGAGCCAGCGCATCGGCGGGTTGTCGAGCAGCACGACGGGGGCGAGGCGCCGCCCGCCGGAGGCACCTCCCGACGCGAGCAGGGCGGCGGTGCCGAGCACGACCGGCAGCGCGGCGACGCCGGGGAAGGCGTGCTCGGGGCCGACGAGCACGGCCGACGCGAGGATCGCGAGCAGGCCGCCCGACCAGAGCACGGTGCGCCCTGCCCGGCCCGCCCGGGCGAGGGCGGGGGCCGCCACGGCGACGGCCGCCCCCACGCCCAGCTCCCAGGCGCGCGACTGGAACGAGAAGTAGGCCCAGCCCTGGCGCAGCTCGGTCTCCGCGACGGAGGCCCCGAACGAGGCGGCGGTCGCCGCGAGCACGACCACCAGCAGCACGCTGCGCCCGGTGCCCGGGCGGGGCGTCGTCGACCCGGCCGCGGTGCGCCGTCGCGAGCGCCGACGTGACCAGGCCCAGACCACGAACAGCCAGGGCCAGAGCACGTAGAACTGCTCCTCGACGGCGAGCGACCAGTAGTGCAGCAGGGGCGAGCCGGTGCCGTCGCCGCCGAAGTAGCTCACCCCGCGCCGCACCAGGTGCCAGTTCTGCACCATGAGCACGGACGCGACCCCGTCGCCGAGCACGCGGAGGGCGCCGACGCGGTGCAGGACGAGGGCCGACGCGACGACGGTGACGACCACGACGAGCAGCGCGGCCGGCACGATGCGGCGGGTGCGCCGCAGGTAGAAGGCCAGCAGGTCGACGCGACCGGTGGTCTCGGCCTCCCGCAGCAGGAGCCCGGTGATGAGGAAGCCGGAGAGGACGAAGAAGACGTCCACGCCGACGAACCCGCCGGAGGGGGCGCCGACGAGGTGGTCGGCGAGCACCAGCAGCACGGCGAGCGCCCGGAGCCCCTCGACGTCGGGGCGGAAGCGGAGCGCGAGGTGCGGGGCGGGGCGTGCGGGGCGCGGGGCGGCGGGCGCGGCGGGGGCGGCGGCGAGGAGGCTCACAGGCCGACGACCCCCTCGGCGACCAGCGCCTCCCGCACGACCGGGGTGATCTTGCGCATCCAGTCGCTCGTCGGGTGCAGGGCGTCCTTCTTCGTCAGGGTGTCCCCGGCGAAGGCGGGGCACGAGCCCTGCGCGTCGCAGAACCACGGGCGCACGTCGACGAAGACGGCGCCGACCGCCTCGGCGGTCGCGACCTGGTCCTGGGCCATGGAGGGCCAGCTCGACGCGGAGACACGGCTCACGCAGGCCTCGGGCCCGGCGAACTGGCTGAAGCACTCCCGGACGTCGGAGCCGGCGGGGGGAGGCGACAGGACGACGGTCTGGCCGGCGCTGGCCCCGAGGCGCTCGAGCATCGACCGGAACGCGCCCGACCAGGCGCCGAGGGTGGCCTGGCGGCCGGTGGCGGCGTCGACCTCGCGGGTGAAGGTGTTGCCGACGAAGACGACGTCGGGCCGGGTCTCCTCGACCACGCGGTACTCGGTCTCGCGGCGGTCGCGGCAGGCCGCCGCGCGGGCGGCGTCGTCCGAGAGCTCGAGGTCGACGAACGGGCAGGCGTACATCGACACGATGCGCAGCGACCACTCCCCGGTGCCGACGATCTCGGCGAGGGCGGGCACGTACGCCTGGGCGATCGAGTCGCCGACGAGCACGGCCCGACGGGGAGCGTCGGGGTCGCCGAAGGTGCACTCCGCGGCGGGCAGCAGCGTCACCGACCCGCAGCGCCCCGCGTTGCCCGGGGCGGCTCCCTCGCGGCCGCTCTCCGCGGCAGGGGCGACCGCCTCGGGCCAGCTCTCGGCGTCGAGCGCGGCGGAGATCTCGGCCGTCAGCTGCGCCTGGGCGGCACCGGCCTCCGGGGCGCCGCCCCCCTCGCCCTCGGGCGGGGCGGGCACGACGGCCGCGGTCGGCGCGGCGGAGTCGGCCGGCGCACCGCCCGACGACGCGATCGCCGTGCCCGTGACCGCGAGCACGGCGACCGTCGCGGCCACGGCCACGACGAGCGGCCGGGAGCGCCGGGAGGCGGCGGCGCGACGACCGCTCCGGCGGCGGTCCGTCGAGGGCAGCAGCCACGAGCTGCGCAGCACGGGCTGCTCGACGAGGCGGTGCGACACGGCCGAGAGCACGGCGGTGACGAGGAGCACGAGCGTCGTCACGAGCGCCTCGGGAGCGGCGTCGCCCAGCAGGAAGCGCAGGTAGGGCGCGAACAGCACGACGACGGGGAAGTGCCAGAGGTAGATCGAGTACGACGCGTCGCCGACCGCGCGCGAGACCGGGTTCGTCAGCACGACCAGCGAGCGCTGCGGGTGGTCGATGCCGGCGGCGAGCACGAGCAGCGTGCCCAGGGTCGGCACCAGCGCGCCCGGGGCGGGGAAGCCGGCCGACTCGCTGACCGTGGCGAAGCCGACGACGATCACCGCGACTCCGGCCCAGCCCAGGGCGGGGCGCGACCAGCCCGGCAGGTGACGGCCGACGGCGGGCGCGGCGAGGGCGAGGCCGGCGCCGAGGGCGAGCTCCCAGGCTCGCGTGGCGGTCGAGAAGTAGGCGACGGTCGGCGACGACGCCGACTGCACGAGGGCCACCGCGAAGGAGGCGCCCGCCACGACCGCGATCGCCGCTCCGGCGTAGAGGCGCGCCCGCAGGCCCAGCTCGCCGCGCCGACGACGCGTCGCGAGCGCGACGGCGCCGATCACGAGCAGGGGCCAGACGACGTAGAACTGCTCCTCGACCGCCAGCGACCAGAAGTGCTGGAGCGGCGAGACGGGGCCGTCGGCCGTGAAGTAGTCGGTGCCGGTGGCGGCGAACCGCCAGTTGGCGACGAAGCCGAGCGAGGCGGCGGCGTCGCGGAGGACGACGCCGCCGCGGCCCGAGCCGTACAGGGCGAACGTCGCGGCGACCGTAGCGGCCAGCACGACGAGGGCGGCGGGCAGGATGCGCCGTGCCCGGCGGCGGTAGAACATCGAGAGCGAGATCGTCCCCGTCCGTGCCCGCTCGCGGACGAGGAGCTCGGTGATCAGGAAGCCGCTCACCACGAAGAAGACGTCGACGCCGGTGAACCCGCCGCTCGGCCGGTCGGTGGCGTGGGCGACGACGACGGCGACGACGGCGAGGGCCCGGAGGCCCTGCACGTCGAGACGGTGCGGGGTCGGCGGGTGGGCGGCAGAGCGGGTCACGGGTCCTCCTCGGGTGATCGACACCCGGTGATCCTGCGGGGCGTGACGACCGCCTCCCCCGGTCCCCCCGGGCTCTGACGGGGGCGGGGGCACGGCGCTTCATCCCGGGACTCACCCCGGGCGAAGCGCGGGGTGGAAGGGGCGCCGCCCGGCCCCGCGGAGGCGGGCGGAGGGCCCGGCGGCGGCCGGGCGACGTGGTGCGATGGCCCCTCCCGAACGGAGACCGCCCCATGCTGATGACCCTCCTCCTGCTCGCGAGCGCCGGCCTGCTGGTGCTCGCCGTCTTCCTCCTCGTCGTGCCCGCCTGGTGCGTCCGCGCGGCGGCCCTCGCCGTGACCGTCGCCGTCGTCGTGGCCGTCGGCAACAACAGCGCACCGCCCGCCGCGTGGGTGGCCGGCTTCGTCTTCTCGGCCGTGCTCCTCCTCGTGGCCCTGGCGCGCGGCGGCCTCGAGCGGCGCGTCGGCGGCGTGCCCTTCCTGCTCGTCTCCGGTCTCTGGGCCTGGCTCGCCGTGGGCGCGCTCGTCGCGGGGACGTACTCGGTGCCCCGCCTCGTCGCGTACTTCGGGCTCGCCGTCGTCGTCGCGCTCGTCGCCGGCCAGCTCACCCGTCGGGAGGTGCACCTCGTGCTCGGCGCCGTGGTCGCGGTCGCGGTGGTGCAGGTCGGCATCGCCCTGGCCGAGCTCGCGGTCGGCGAGCCGCTGCTGTGGGGCCTCCGCGGCGGCACGCGCCTCAACCCCTTCCTCGGCGACGCCGTCGACCGCGTGCAGGGCACCCTCGGCCACCCGATCATCCTCGGCCTGCTCGAGGGGCTCGCCGTCCTCCTCGTCTGGGCCGACCCGTGGCAGCTCTCCCGCCGGGCCCGGTGGGCCCTGCTCGCCGTGTGCGCGGGCGGCGTGCTGCTCTCGGGCACGAGGAGCATCGCGGCCTGCCTCGTCGTGGCCGTCGGCGTGCACCTGCTCCTCCGGTCGAGGCTCGCCGCCTGGCTGCGCAACGTCGCGATCGCGGCGGTGGTCGGCAGCGGGGTGCTGCTGCTCGACCTCGGCCTCTCCGAGATCGTCGACGACCTGCTCGCCTCGGGCTCGTGGGTGCACCGCCTCGAGTCGGTGCAGGCGGTGCCCGCCCTGCTGGCCCGGCCGCTCGCGGAGTCGCTCTGGGGCACCGGCTTCGGCAGCGAGGTCGGGCTGTTCCGTGACGGGCACATCCGACTGACCTTCGGGCTCGAGGTCGTCGACAACTTCTACGTGTACCTGCTCGGCACCACGGGGGTGCTGGGGCTGTCGGTCTTCCTGCTCGTCGCCGTGGTGACCTTCGCCCGCGGCGACCGCCTGACCCGTGCCGTGGTCGTGCTCTTCCTCGGCATGGGCGCCTCCTTCGACCTCGTCGTCTGGCTCGGGGTCGGCGTGCTGATGTCGCTCTTCTTCGCCCTGCCGGGCGCCGCGGCGCTGGCCGCGTCGGACCGGGCGGAGCAGCAGGGCCGGGACCGCGAGGACGCGAGCGTCGAGGACGACCCGGCCCGCGAGGACCGCCGCCCGGCGCTCGTCGCCTGAGGCGGTCGCCGGGGCCTCAGCCGTGCCGCGCGTCGCGCCAGGCCGTGGGCAGCCCGCGCAGGCCCCGCGCCCAGCGCACGACGTAGGCGCGCAGCAGGTCGACGCCCCGGAGATCGGCGCCGAGGCCGTCCTTCACGAGGGTCGCCCGCGGCGGCAGCAGCGCGAGGCGCACGGCGTGCAGCCGCTCGCGGGCGCTTGCGTCGCGGAAGGCCACGAGCCGACGCGTCAGGGGCGAGGCCGACCGGGTGCGCAGCCGCCACTCGGCGGACGGGGCGCCCCAGGCGAGGTCGAGCGGACCCGCGGCCTCCTCGACGAAGGGGCGCAGCGGCGCGAGGGCGCGCAGGCGACGCGCGGCGTCGACGAGCTCCGCGACGGGGAGCGCCCGCGCGTGCTCGACCAGGCGGTCGTGCTCGTCGGCGTGGCGCTCGACCCAGGGGCTGCGGAGGCAGTGCAGGGCCAGCACGAGGAGGGTGTCGACCCGGCCGGGCACCGCGACGTCGCGGCCGGCCCGGTCGAGCACCACGCGGCGGGCCCAGAGGGCGTCGAACGCCGCCCCGGGGTCGTCGTCGAGCCCCGGGAAGCGGTGGTGCACGTCGAGGTCGCAGCTCCAGCCCGGGTGGAACCAGGTGTCGGAGTGGCGGGGGAAGGCCGTGAGGTCGGCGTCGGCGGGGCGGGTGCGCCAGCCCCGTCGTGCCAGCTCCGCCCCGAACCGGGCGGCGTCGTCCCGGCCGCGGAGCAGGACGTCGACGTCGGCGCTGACGCGGGGCGGCCGGAGGCCGTGGTGGGCGGCCCCGTCGCCCTTGACGACGAGGGCCCGCAGGCCGACGCCGCCGGCCACGTCGGCGACGAGGGCGTGGGCCAGCTCGACGACGGGGGCGGCGGCCACGACGACGGCCGGCCCGGTCACCGCGTGCGCTCGCGCTCGCGGATCTCGCGACGGGTGAGCGCGCCGCCCGGGGCCTCGACGGGGGAGGCGGGCACCGCGGGGGACGTGGGCGCCGCGGGCGAGGCGGGTGAAGCGGGGACCCGGGCAGGAGCCGGCGCCACACCGGGAGCAGCAGCGGCAGCAGCAGCCGCGGCACCAGCCGGGGCCGGGACCGGGGCCGGGGCCGGGGCCGCAGGAGGCGTCGGGGCGACCACGGGCGCGGGGGCCGTCACGGCCTCGCGGGAGGCGGGCGCCGTGCCGGAGCCCGCGCCGGCCCCGACGGCCCCGCCCGTCCCGACGTCGCCCTCGTAGTAGTAGTAGCTGCCGCCGAAGTAGCCGTACTCGCGGGCGTCGCGGCCCTTGGTGGGCACGCGGTTCAGCACCACGCCGAGCACGTCGCCGCCGCCCCGCGTGACGAGCTGGAGCGCCCGGTCGAGCTGGTCGAAGGTGGTGCGCGCGGCGGAGGCGGTCATCAGCACGCCGTCGGCCTTGGCGGCCAGCACGACGGCGTCGGTGACGGCGAGCACCGGGGGAGCGTCGAGGATGACGGTCGCGTGCTCGGCGAGGGTCGAGACGAGGTCCTGGAAGGTCTGCGACCCGAGCAGCTCGCTCGGGTTCGGGGGGATGCGCCCCGCGCCGACGACCCAGAGGTTCGACGCGGCCTCCGTCTGCTGCATGACCTGGTGCAGCTGCGCCCGGCCGGAGAGCACGTCGGTGAGGCCCGCGCCCTCGGAGACGCCGAGCACCTTCGAGAGGGTCGGCCGGCGCAGGTCGCAGTCGATGACGACGACCCGCTGGTCGGACGACACGGCGAGCGACTCCGCGAGGTTGGCCGCCAGCGTCGACTTGCCGTCGCCCGGCTGCGGGCTGGTCATCACGATCACCCGCGGCTGCGCGTCGACCTTGACGTAGGCGAGGTTGGTGCGGAGCTCGCGCAGCGCCTCCGACATGGCGAAGTTCACGTGGCGGTCGTCGGCGGTGGCGTTCGGCAGCGCCGCGACGAGGCCGCCGTGCTCGGCCAGCGCGTCGTTCTGCGGGATGGTGCCGATCACGCCTACGCCGAACCGCGACTCCACCTCGGCCGCGGAGCGGATCCGGCGGTCGAGCGTGTTGCGGACGAGCAGGTAGACGCCGGCGAGCATGAGGCCGGAGAGCCCGCCGAGCAGGAGGGCCACCTCCACGTTCGGCGACGCGGGCGACGTCGGCACCGACGCCGACGAGAGCGCGACGAACGACGTGGCCGAGCCGCCCGTGTCGGTGCTCTCCTCCTGCATCGCGGCGATCTGCTCGCCCATCGCGGCGAGCCAGGCGTCGGTCAGCGCCGCGGCGTCGGCCGGGGTCGAGCCGCGGGAGGTCACGGTGATGATGGCCGTGTCCTCGGGCAGCGACGTGGTCACGCGCCCGAGCAGCGACGCCGGCGACGCCGCTCCGCCGAGCGCCGCCGCGGCCGACTCGGCCACCGCGAGCGAGCCGCCGAGCTCGACGTAGGACTGCGCCTGCGACTTCGCCAGCTGGTCGGCGGCGAAGGCGAGGTTGGCGTCGCCGCCGGCGGCGACCTGCACGACGCCGGACGCGCTCGACTCGTAGACGCGGGTCTGGGTGAGGGTCCAGCCGGCGCCGGCGGTCACGCCGAGCAGCACGATGAGGAAGGCGCCCAGCCAGTACGACCGCACGATGCGCAGGTAGTCCTGCAGGTCGAGGGTCCTGGGGCGGGGCTCGGTGTCGGGTCGGTCCACGGGCTTCTCCTGTCGCGGTGGCGGTGCTGCTGGTGTCGCGGGGCGGGTGCCGGCCGGCGGCCGGAGGGCGTCCGGAGGCGGGCGCCGGGTCGTTCCTACCGCGCGTGGCGAGGGGCTCCGGGGGCTGGCCGCGCGCCGATCCCCGGGGGCACGGGGCAGACGGGCACCGGGGCCGACGGGGCTTTCACCCCGGGTCTCACCCCGGGTGGACCGCGCGGCGTGCCGGCGCGGCGGGCCCGCGCCGGAGCCCGGAGCGGAGCCGGGCCCGGCCCCGCGCGTCGTGCGCGGCGTACAGCACGCGGAGCGCCGCGGTCGTCGCGGCGGGTGCCACGAGGGCGCCCCGGAGCACGCCCCAGGCCAGGGGGTCGCGTCGTCGCACGGCGCCGAGGTCGACGCCGCCGAGGGCCCGTCGAGCCCGGCGGAGCCCGTCGCGGCGCACCGCCGCGGGGGCGCCGAGGCGCACGGGCAGGGCGACGAGCGCCAGGCAGAGGAAGGTCGTGGTGAAGCGCTGGCGCACGCGCTCGTCGGCGGCCGCGCCGCCCCGCGCCCCGGCCGCCGCGAGCACGAGGTCGTGGGCCCGCTCGAGGTTGGCGAGACGCGGCGTCGAGACCCGCGTGATCGACCCCGGGCGGTGGGTCCAGTGGTAGAGCACCTCGGGCACGAACCGCACCCGGGAGGCGCGGGCCAGCACCGCCGCCGCCCCCGCGACGTCGCTCTGCGACGTCAGCTCGGGGAAGGGCGCGTCGCCGAGCAGCCGGCGTCGCAGCAGCTTCGACCAGAGGAACCCGTCGACCTGTCGGTCGAGGAGGAGCGCGAGGGCGACGTCGCCGGTCACCGTCCGGCGCTCCACGAGGCCGTCGACGACCTTGCCGGGCACCCCGGCCGCCCGTCGGTGGTCGGCCCGGCACCAGACGACGTCGACGGGGTCGCCGTCGTCGTCGCCCGTGGCGGCGGTGAGGACGGCGAGCGCGTCGTCCTCCCACTCGTCGTCGTGGTCGACGAACCACACGAAGTCGCCGACGGCGTGACGGAGCGCCCGGTTCCGGCTGCGGGCGACGCCCGCGTTCTCGTCGGCGACGACCACGACGGCGGACGGGCGCGACGCGGCCCACGTGACCAGCGCCTCCCCGGTGCCGTCGCCGGAGGCGTCGTCGACGACGATGACCTGCGCGCCCTCGGCGAGGCAGCCGTCGAGCCGGGCGAGGAAGGCGGGCAGGTGGGCGCCCGGCCGGTGCACGGCCGAGACGACGGTGACCCGGGGCGCGCTCACGAGCGCCGCCCGCGGGCCGCGAGGAGCGAGCCCAGCACGACGCCGACGAAGGCCGGGCCGCGCACGAGGTAGCGGTGCGCCAGGCGGCGCGGCTCCTGGGCGAGCCGCCAGAGCCACTCGCCGCCGAGGCGCTGCACGAGGCGCGGGGCACGCGCCCGGGTGCCCGCCGCGAACTCGACGGCGGCGCCGGCGCCGACGTAGACGCCCGGGGGGAGGCGGTCGCGCCACTCGAGGAACCAGGCCTCCTGCTTCGGCGAGCCGAGGCAGACGAAGACGACGTCGGGCCGCTCGACGCGCAGTGCGTCGGCGACGGCTCGGCACCCGGCGTCGTCGACCGAGCGCACGAACGGGAAGGGCACGGTGACGAGCCGGACGCCCGGCGACGACGCCCTCAGCCTGGCCGCCGCGTCGTCGCTGACGCCCGCGGCGCCCCCGACGATCGCGACGCGCCAGCCGTTCCGCGCCGCCCGGGCGACGACGTCGCCGAGGAGGTCGGCGCCCGTGAGCCGCTGGATGCGCTGGTCGCCGAGCAGACGGGCGAGGCCGACGAGGGGGGCGCCGTCGGCGATCCGCAGGGAGGCGGCACGGTGCGCGGCGGCGGTGCGCGGGTCGGTGCGGAGGGCCAGCACCTGGTCGACGTTCGGGGTCATGACCAGGTGGCGGCCGCCCGAGGCGACCAGCGCCTCCATCTCGTCGAGGAGCTCGTCGGGGCCGCCCCGGAAGAGCGGCTGCCCGTCGAGGTGCGTGCCCCGGGCGCCGACGCGCAGCAGGGGCGCGGTGAGGAGCGACATCAGTAGGCCCCCCGTGCTCGGAGGACGGCGCCGACGGTGCGGCCGAGGATGGCGAGGTCGCCCGAGAGGGTCCAGTTCTCGACGTAGAGGAGGTCGATGACGAGCCCCTCCTCCCAGTCGAGGTCGGCGCGGCCGCTGACCTGCCACGCTCCGGTCAGGCCGGGGCGGGTGAGCAGGCGACGGTGGGCCGTGCGGTCGTAGGCCGCGACCTCGCGCGGCAGCGGCGGGCGGGGTCCCACGAGGCTCATGTCGCCCCGCAGCACGTTGACCAGCTGCGGCAGCTCGTCGATCGAGAACCGGCGGATGACGCGGCCGACCCGCGTGACCCGGGGGTCGTCGCGCATCTTGAAGAGCGGGCCGCGGGCGTCGTCGTCGTCGGAGACGAGGGCCGTGACGAGGGCGTCGGCCCCGGTCACCATGCTGCGGAACTTGTAGAGGGTGAACTCGGCGCCGTCGACGCCGACGCGGGTCTGGCGGAACACCGCGGGGCCGGGCGAGGTCAGGCGGATCGCCGCGGCCACCCCGGCGAGGAGCGGCGCGAGGGCCACGAGGCCCACGGCGGAGAGCGCGACGTCCATCAGGCGCTTGAGCACCGACTGGCGCCCGCCGAGCTGGACCCGGTCGACGCGGATGAGCTGGTGCCCGCCGACGGCGACGGGCTGCAGGCGCCGGCTCGACACCGGGCCGACCTGCGGTGACACGATCAGCTGCACGTCGGTGCCCTCGAGGGCCCACGAGAGGCGGCGCACGAACTCGTCGCCGACGAGCCCGCTGCCGACGACGACGACGCCCTCGGCTCCCTCGGCGGCCAGCCGTCGCTCGACGAGCGAGACGAGCTCGGCGGTGCGGGCGACGTGGGCCACCGGGGCGTCGTCGAGGTCGTCCAGGACGACCTCCGCGACCACGTCCAGCCCCGACGACGAGTCACGGGCGAGCACGTGGCGGAGGCCGGCCACGCCGGCGGCCGTGCCGACGACCACGGTGCGCGTGCCGAGGCGCCGAGCGGCCCGCAGCGACCGGACGTGCGCCCGCCACGCGAGCCGGTTCAGCAGCAGCACGGCCAGCCCGGCGGGCACGGCGACGAGCAGCCAGCCGCGGGAGATCTGCGTCTGCGTCGCCGCGGAGAAGAGGCTCACGCCGACCGCGACGACCACCGTCGCGCGCAGCAGGTCGCGGAACGCCGCGGCGCCGCTCGCGAAGAGGTCGTCGGGCCGGACGTCGGCCCGGGCGACGAGGAGGAGCAGCGTCCAGGCCGCCGTGAGCGCGACCGAGACGGTGCCGTAGCCCACGCCGCCGTCGCCGATCGCGAGCCCCTGGGGGCCGCGCCCGAACCAGGCGAGCTGCGCGGCGGACGTCGCGACGAGCAGGGCGGCCGCCTCGGTGACGGCCATCGGGACGACGGGCAGCGCACGTCGGGGGAGTCGCGGTGCCGGCCCCCGGGGCGGGGTGCGGTCGTCGGCGCGGTCGTCGGGGCGCTCGGCGGGCCGGCTGGCGGGGCGGACGGCCGGTCGCTCGGCGGGTCGGGCCCGGCCCGTGGCGGCCGGGTCGGTCGTGGCGGGGCCCGTGGTGGTCGGGCCCGGGAGGGTGCTGGTCATGGTCGCTCCGGGGTGAGGTCTGCCGCGTCGCTCCAGCGGCGCAGGTCGTCGTCGGCGATGGCGGCGGAGACGGCGGTCGTCGCCGCCTCGTCGGGCAGGACGACGGACTGGCCGCCGCCCCGCACGCCGCCGCCGGCGGTGGGGAGGGTGAAGAAGGCGACGTCGTCGGCCCGGACGCCGCGCAGCTCGTAGCCGAGGCGGGTCGTCTCGGCGGGGCCGAGCCCCGCGTCGACCGTCACCCAGCGGGTCGTCGTGCTGACGAACGAGGCCAGGCGACCGGGGTCGGCGAGGCCGTCGCGGAGCAGCCCGTCGATGACGCCGCGGAGGAACGCCTGCTGGTTGCGCACGCGCTGGTGGTCGGCGTCGGCGAACGCGTACCGCTCGCGGACGAAGGCCAGGGCCCGCTCGCCGGCGACGACGTTCGGGCCGGCGGCGAAGTCGTGGCCCGGCACGTTGCGGCTGCTGAACGCGACGGGGGAGTCGACCTCGACGCCGCCGAGCGCCGTCGACATCGACGCGAAGCCCTCGAAGTCGACCAGGGCCACGTGGGCCACGCGGGTGTCGAGCAGCTGCTCGACCGTCTGCACGAGCAGCGGCGCGCCGCCCCAGGCGTAGGCCGCGTTGACCTTCGCCTCGCCGTGGCCCGGCACGTCGACCCAGAGGTCGCGCATGATCGAGACCACGGTCACCTCGCGGCGGTCGCCGGAGACGTTGACGAGCATCATCGTGTCGGAGCGCTGGCCCGTGGGCCCGGCCTCGTCGACCGGGTCGAGGTCGCCGTCGCGGCTGTCGGAGCCGATGAGCAGCACGTTGAGGGCCCCGTCGGCCGGAGGCGCGGGTCGGCTGCCGGACGGGAAGGGATCGGCCTCGAAGGTGGTCACGCCCGACCGCCAGCCGAGCTGCACGAGGGCGCCGGCCAGCAGCGGCAGCCCGACGAGGACGACGAGCACGGCGGACAGGCGGCGGAGGGCGCGTCGGCGACGGGGGCTCCGGGGAGACCGTCGGCCGGGCCGGGCCTCGGCCCGGGAGCCCGCGGTGCTGCGGGAGCCTCCGGAGCCGCGAGGCCCCGGGCGGGAGGACGACGCGTGCGGCTGGTGGCTGCGCCGCCGCCGGGGCGGCAGCGACACGGGCTCCCCGGCGTTCTCCGGGAAGACGAGCGCCAGGCCGTCGGTCACCGGGGCGGCCTCGTCGCGGGGCGGCACGGTGCCGGTCACGACGCACCCGCGAGGGCCCGGGCGATGACGAACACCGCGTCCTGCGTGCGCAGGTCGAGCAGCTCGAAGGCCCCCGGCACCGTCGAGACCGGGTCGTCGAGGTCGGCGCGGTGGCCGTCGACGTCGGCGAGGCCGGCGCGGAGGGCGGCGGCCCGCTCGACGAACGCCCGGCCCTGGAGGGCCCCGGTCTCGGCGTGCACGGCGAGGCCGGCCAGCTCGAGGAAGGTGAAGGTGCGCTTGAGGAGTCCGGGCGCGAGGTCGAGCACGCGGTCGGAGTGGCTCCGCTCCGCCGTGACGACGAGGTCGACGTCGTCGAGCTCGGCCGGGGTCAGCTGCCGGGCACGGTGGTCGGCCGCGTCGATGCCGTGCGACCGGAGCAGCTCGAGGGTGCCGTGCGCGGCGCCGGCGCCGACCCGGGCCCGGGTGCCGCAGCTCGTGACCCGGAAGTCGCCGGGGGCGAGGCGCTCGAGCTCCGCGCCGAGCAGTCTCTCGATCAACGGCGACCGGGCCTCGTTGGCCCGGCAGACGACGACGATCTCGAAGGGGCCGTCCGCCCGGGCGGGCTCGGCGGGCTCGGTCGCGGTGGCCCAGGGCAGGCGGTGGGCGGCGGGTCGGGTCTCGGGGCGTGGCACCGTGATCAGCTCCTCGGGGTCGGTGTCAGAGGCGTGCACCGTAGGCAGCGCCGTCACCCCCGGGAGGCGCGGGTCGGGCGTCGCGACGGGCCGCGGCCCCCGAGATGTCACCCCGCCCTTCACCGGGGTGACATGTCGCATGACACCCCGGGTGCCGCGGCCGGTCCGCCGTGGGAGGATGGCCGGATGACCGACGGCGAGGGGACCGGCCGAGGGCCCGGCGAGGGGCGCGTCGCCCCGGCCGCCGACGGCCCCGGAGCCTCCGGCGGCCCCGCCCGCCGCGGAGCCCCCACGGTCGACGGCCGCCTCGTCGTCCGCGTGTCACCGCGCGTGGCGGTCGCCCGTGACGGCGACGCGCTCGTCGTGGCCCAGCTCGACCGCAGCGCGCTCCGCCGGCTCGAGGGCACGGCGGCGGAGCTCTGGGCGCGGCTCGACGGCGTCGCCGCGGTCGACGACCTCGTCGACGCGTCGCTCGCCGACAACCCCGGGGCCGACCCCGCGGCGGTGCGTGAGCAGGTCGCGGCCTTCGTCGACCAGCTGCTGGCCGAGGGGCTGGTCGAGCGGGCGGAGCGGGCCTAGGAGGCCGTGGCCGCCTGCTCGCGGCTCACGGGGGCCAGGAGCCGCCACTCGTAGGCGACGCGCAGGGCCGCCGGCCGGGTGCTCACGCCGAGCTTGCGGTAGAGGCTCCGCACCTGGCTCTTGACGGTGTTGTGGGAGACCCCGAGGGTGCGGGCGATGTCCTCGACGGAGCCGGCGCCGCGCAGCTGCGCGAGCACGACGGCCTCGCGTCGCGTGAGCTTCGGCACGGTGAGGCCGCTCGAGTAGATGCGGGGAGCGTCGGCGAGCACGGGGTCGAGGTCGACGCCCGTCTGCCGGGCGAGGGAGCGGAGCTCCTCGGCGGGGACGAGCCACCACGGCAGGCGGAGGTCGTGGCGGGCCGACACCGAGACGGCCTGCTCGAGCGCCGTCCGCGCGACGTCGAGGTCGCCGACCCGGCCGCTGGCGACCGCCCGGACGAGCTGCAGCTCGAGCTGCGGGCGGGGCGCGAGCCGGCCCCGCCAGACCATGCGGTCGGCCACGACCCGGGCGTCGGCCGCCGCGCCCGCGAAGAGCAGCGCGCGGGCGTGCGCCCCGGCGACCGACTCGCGGCCGTCGACGAAGGGCCGCAGGGCGCCGAGGGCCGAGCGCGCCTGCTTCGAGAGCAGGAGGAAGTCGGACTTCAGGGCGGTCAGGAGCCCGTGCAGGTGGTTGCTCGCGACGCCCTGCGGGTGCGCGGCCTCCGCGTCGCGGACGACGCTGAAGCCGGTGGCCCCGTCGCCGTGGGCCAGGTGCCGCAGGGCCGTCAGCCAGGCGACGACGGGCCACTCCTCCACCGAGGCCGGCATGCTCGCCGCCGTGCGGATGCGGCGCCGGGCCTCCCGGTCGTCGCCCGCGTCGAGCGCGGCGACGCCGGCCGCGAGGTGGGCGGGCAGCGCCCAGACCGTGTGCCGCCAGTCCGACCAGCGCTCGTCGCCCTCCGCCGCGACGACGAGCGCCCGCGCCTCGCCCAGCCGGCCGTCGAGGGCGTGGACGAGGGCTGCGGTGCCGAGGGCCCGCAGGCGCACCGGGTCGGTCGCCTCGTCGAGGCGGCCGACCGCGCCGAACTCGAGCAGCGCCTCGTCGTACGCGCCCTCGTGGAAGAGCGAGAGGCCGATCTGCAGGTGGGCGTCGGCCAGTCGGCGCGCGAGCTCGGGGGTGCGGGGCACCCGGAGCTGGGCCATCGACTCGCGGGTGCGTCGGGCGAGGGCCGCGGCCCTCCCGACGCTGCCCGCCCGCCGCAGCGCCGCGATGCGCACCGCGGCGAGCCGGAGGGCGCCGGTGGGGCCCGCGTCCTTCTGCAGCTCGCGCGCGGCCGTGTCGGCGGCGGCGAGGGTGCCCGCGGCGGCCAGCCAGCTGCGACCGCGGAACGCCGAGAGCTTGCCGAGCAGGCAGAGCAGCCACGGGTCGGCGCGCAGCGACGCCTCCGGCACGGTCTCGAGCACGGACAGGACCTCGTCGGCGTGGTCGCGGGTCAGCTCGGCGTGGTGCCGCTCGAGCACCTCGCCGAGCAGGGGCCAGTCGTGGGCCGCGGCCGCGAGCCCCAGGGCCTCCCGGGCGTCGCCGTCGTCGAGCAGCTGGCGGGCACCGGCCACCTGCACGCGCCGGGCCTCCTGCCGCTGGGCCTCGTCGACCCGGCGCTCGAGCAGGACCCGACGGACGACCGGCACCAGCACGAGGTGCCGCGTGCTGCCGACGACCGTCCACCCGCCGACGCCCGACCGCTCGACGACGTCGAGCAGCTCGGCCGCGGCGTCGTGGTCGCCGGTGACGGCCTCGAGCAGCTCGGGCGAGAGGAAGGGGAGCTCGGCGGCGGCCCGGAGCGCGTCGGCCCCGACCAGCGACTCCGCCTCCGTCGACACGTCGCGGGTCAGCTCGCCCTCGAGCCGGGCCACCAGCGGGGCGAGGTCCCGACGTCGCCAGAGGCGCCGCGGCTGCAGGGCCAGCTCGTGGGCCAGGCGCTGCACGGCGACGGCCCAGCCGCCGAGCGCGTCGTCGACGAGCGAGAGCGCGGCGTCGTCGAAGCAGACCCCGCGGGCGGTGAGCATCGCCGCGACCTCGCCCCGGTCGAGCTCGAAGACGTCGGGGGCGACGAGCTCGACGTCGAGGTCGGCGCCGGCGGCGCGCTCGAAGGTCGTCCGCACCCGGCCGACCAGCACGACGTGGAGGTGGTCGTGGCGCAGCACGAGGCGCTCGACGTCGGCCGCGAGCCGCGGGTCGTCGAGGCGGTCGACGTCGTCGAGCACGACCGTCACCGGCCCGGCGGCGCCGCCGAGCGCCTCGTCGAGCGCGGCCAGGGGGGCGCCGCCCAGGTCGCCGGCGGCCGGGTCGAGCAGGCGGGCCACGCCGGCCCAGACGTCGGCGACGGCCTGGTCGCCCCGGACCGTCCACCAGGCGCCCCTGACGGGCGCCTCGTCGAGCCAGGCCGCGACCGCGGTCGTCTTGCCGACGCCGGCGGGCCCCCGCACCACGACGACCGAGGCCTCCGCCGCACGGCTGAGGGCCTCCGAGACGCCCTCGCGGCGCAGCACGTGGCGGCGGGTGCGGGGGCGACCGCGGAGGCCCTGGTCGGGGGAGCGGTGCTCGGCGAGCGTGGACGTGGGTGACATGGGGGCCTCTCCTGTGGAAGATATCCAGTGCAGGAACACAAAATATCACACTCATCACGCCGGAGGTGAGATCTCCTCCTCACCGACGTGAGACCGGGTGACCGGCGGGGTGGAGGCGGGGGTGGCATCGCGGGGCGCCTCGGCGAGGGCGACGGGGCCGGCTCGTCGGGCGACCGTCCGGCACGGCCTACGGTGCGGCACGACCCGGGACCTCCGGGGCGCCCCACGACCCAAGGAGTCCCCATGCTCGCCAACCTCGGCGGAATGCACCTGCTGATCATCCTCGGCATCGTCCTGCTGCTCTTCGGCTCGACGAAGCTCCCGGCCCTCGCGAAGGGCCTCGGCCAGTCGATCAGCATCTTCAAGAAGGAGACCGAGAAGGGCGCCGAGGCCGACGCGGCGTCGGCGGCAGCCCCGACGGTGGCCGCGACCGCCGCCCCCGCGACCACGGCGCCGGCCCCGGCCGACCCGGCGCGCTAGGCGGCTCGGCGCCAGAGCTCCCGCTCGATGTCGAGGGCCAGCTCGCGGAGGGCGTCGAGCGGCAGGCCCCGCACGTCGCGGGGCTCCGGGTCGAAGACGCAGAGCGCCCCGATGCGGATGCCCTCCGCGGTGTGCACCGGGTAGCCGGCGTAGAACCGGATGTCGTTGCGGGGCACCGTCAGGGTCGTCTGCCAGGCGTCCGCCACGACGAAGGGCTCGTCGGCGTCGACCGTCGTCGCGCAGAACGACTCGCTGAGCGGCACGGCCGTGCTCGAGCCGAGGGTGCTCACGACGTTCCACTGGTGGTCGTCGAGCACGAGGTTGAACGCGGCGCCGTCGGTCTCGAACAGGGCCCTGGCCTGGTCGGTGATCTGCTGGAAGGCCGCCTCCGGCTCGGGCTGCACGACGCCCGACGCGGCGATCGCCTCGAGCCGCGTCGGCTCGGGCTGCGGGCGGCTCCGGGCCCGCTGCGGCGAGTCGATGCGCGCCCGCTGGGCGTGCAGCAGGGGCGCGACGTGCTCGCTGAGCGCCTCCGCCCAGGTCTCGTAGAGCTCGGCGGTGGCCTCCGCGCGCCCCGGCGACCGGTCGTCGTCGACGGGCTCCGCGCCTCCCCCTCCCGGCAGCGTCAGGTGGGTGACCCGGGCGTGCTCGGCGCAGACCCCCGCCGAGACCTCGGCCAGCAGGGCCGAGTGGCGCTCGGCGAGCGCCGTCGGCTGCACGCCGAACGTGCCCAGCGCGTCGGCCAGGGGAGTGGAGGCGACGACCACCCTCGCGCACGGCCTCGTGCGCTCGAGCAGGGCCGACACGAGGCCGTCGAGGTCGCGGGCGCAGGCGCGGGGCGACCGCAGGGTCATCGCCTCGGCGGCCCCGAGCGTCACCACCACGACGTCCCAGTTCTCGAGGAAGGCGTCGCCGAGCACGGTGTGCAGCGACGGCACCCGGTGCGTCGGGTCGGCGAGGGCCGCGACGTGCGAGCCCCGGCCGGTGCGGCGGGCCAGGCGCCGCGCGAGCCGGCCCGGGAGCGCGACGGAGTGCGAGCTCGTGCCCCAGCCGACGGCGGGGCCGGCGCCCACGATGAGGACCCGGTCGGGGTCGAGGCCCGCCCCGGCGCCGAAGGGCACGTCGCGGGGCCGCGGCGTCGTCGTCGACCGCGCGCAGAGCCAGGCGTACCGGGCCGCGAGGGCGGGGGAGAGGAGGAGGCGCCCGGCCGGGTTCACGACGTCGCCCCGGCGCCGCGCGCCCTCGTGCGCCCCGAGCCGCCCTGCGTCGTCTCGCCCATCGTGCTGTCTCCCTGATCCGGTGTCGCCGGCGACGAGTCGGTGTGCAGCGGTGCTGCCTCGTGCCCGACGCCTCGGGCGTCGTCCCCCCACGCTAGCCACGCGCGCCCGGGCAGACAAGGTGGTCTGCCCGGGAGTCTCCCCGGCCCCGCCGCGGACCGGCCGCCTACCATCGACCGGATGCCTGCCGACCGCACCCGCGCCTCCTCGTCCGCCCCCGACCCGGTCGACGGCTTCGTGCGGGTGCGGGGCGCCCGCGAGAACAACCTGCGGGCCGTCGACGTCGACGTGCCCCGCGACCGCATCGTCGCGTTCACCGGGGTCTCCGGCTCGGGCAAGTCGTCGCTCGCCTTCGGCACCGTGTTCGCCGAGGCGCAGCGGAGGTTCCTCGAGTCGGTGGCCCCCTACGCCCGCCGGCTGATCGCGCAGGGGTCGACGCCCCGGGTCGACTCGATCACGGGCCTGCCGCCGGCCGTCGCGCTGCAGCAGCGCCGCGGCGCGCCCAGCTCGCGCTCGTCGGTCGGCACGGTCACGACGCTGTCGAACTCCGTCCGCATGCTGTGGTCGCGAGCGGGCACCTACCCCGAGGGGGCCGACCGCCTCGAGTCCGACTCGTTCTCGCCGAACACCGTGGCCGGCGCGTGCCCGCGCTGCCACGGCCTCGGGGTGGCGCACGAGGTGACCGAGGCCTCCGCCGTCCGTGACCCGTCGCTGAGCATCCGCGACGGCGCGATCGCGGCGTGGCCGGGCGCCTGGCAGGGCAAGAACCTCCGCGACGTCACCGCCGTGCTGGGCTACGACATCGACCGGCCGTGGCGGGAGCTGTCGCGGGAGGACCGCGACTGGCTGCTCTTCACCGAGGAGCAGCCGGTGGTCGAGGTGCAGCCCCAGCGCGACCGCGTCGCCAAGCCGTACAAGGGCCGCTTCTGGAGCGCGCGGCAGTTCGTGCTGCACACCCTCGCCGACTCGCAGAGCGAGACGCAGCGCACGAAGGTGCTGCAGTTCGTCGAGTCGGGGCCGTGCTCGCTCTGCGGCGGCACCGGCCTCACCCGGGCGGCGCTCGCGGTGACGGTCGCGGGCCGCACGGTCGCCGAGCTGAACGCGCTGCCGCTCACCGAGGTCGCCGAGCTGCTGCGGCCGATCGCGGCGATCACCGACGCCGGCGTCGCGACGTCGCGGGCGTCGTCGGGCGAGCGCACCGAGGTCGCGGTCGCGATCAGCCGCGACCTGCTCGCGCGGGTCGAGGTGCTGACCGAGCTCGGCCTCGGCTACCTCAGCCTCGGCCGGGCCACCCCGACGCTCTCGCCCGGCGAGATGCAGCGCCTGCGCATCGCGACGCAGCTGCGCTCGGGCCTGTTCGGCGTCGTCTACGTGCTCGACGAGCCGAGCGCGGGGCTGCACCCGGCCGACGCCGAGCCCCTCGTCGAGGTGCTCGAGCAGCTCGTCGCGAGCGGCAACAGCGTCTTCGTCGTCGAGCACGACATGGACGTCGTGCGCCGCGCCGACTGGGTCGTCGACGTCGGGCCCGCCGCCGGGGCCGGCGGCGGCGAGGTGCTCTACAGCGGCCCGGTCGCCGGGCTGGCCGACGTCGAGGCGTCGGTGACCCGCCGCTTCCTGGGAGCCGAGGAGGCGCGCCCCGCCCCCCGCGAGCCGCGTACGCCGGCCGCGTGGCTGGAGCTCCGCGACGTCACGCGGCACAACCTCCGAGCGCTCGACGTCGACGTGCCCCTCGGCGTGCTGACCGCGGTCACGGGCGTCTCCGGCTCCGGCAAGTCGACCCTCGTCGGCCACGTCGTCGCCGAGCGCGCGGTCGAGCACCCCGGCGTCGACCGCGTCGTGCAGGTCGACCAGAAGCCGATCGGGCGGACCCCGCGGTCGAACCTCGCGACGTACACCGGCCTCTTCGACGCGGTCCGCGCCTCCTTCGCGGCCACCGACGAGGCGCGGGCCCGGGGCTGGGGCGCCGGCCGCTTCTCGTTCAACGTCGTCGGTGGCCGGTGCGAGGTCTGCCAGGGCGAGGGGTCGGTCTCGGTCGAGCTGCTCTTCCTGCCCGGCTCGTACGCGCCGTGCCCGGAGTGCCACGGGTCGCGCTACGCGCCCGAGACGCTCGAGGTCACCTGGCACGGCGCCACGGTCGCCGACGTGCTCGGCATGACCGTCGAGGAGGCCGCGGGCTTCCTCGCCGAGGTGCCCGCCGCCGCCCGGGCGCTCGAGGCCCTGCGGCAGGTGGGCCTCGGCTACCTGCGGCTCGGGCAGCCGGCCCCCGAGCTGTCGGGCGGCGAGGCGCAGCGCATCAAGCTGGCGACCGAGCTGCAGCGCGCCCGCGGAGGCCACACGCTGTACCTCCTCGACGAGCCGACGACGGGGCTGCACCCGGCCGACGTCGAGCTGCTCGTCGCCCAGCTGCAGCGGCTCGTCGACGCCGGCGGCACCGTGGTGCTCGTCGAGCACGCGATGGACGTCGTCGCGGCGGCCGACCACGTGATCGACCTCGGCCCGGGCGGCGGCGACGCGGGCGGGCAGGTCGTCGCGAGCGGCACCCCGCGCGAGGTCGCGGCGAGCACGGCGAGCCGGACGGCGCCGTACCTCGCGCGGCGGCTCCGGCCCTGACGACGGCCCGGGGCTCAGGGGGGGCCTGGGAATGCGCCCAGAGCAGGGTGCACCGAGTGCGTGGGTGCACTTAGTGTAATCACCGTGACCGCCGCTCCCGCCCTCGACCGACGTGCCGCCCTCAAGGCGCGGCACCGGCAGGCGATCCTCGACGCGGCCGACGCCCTCATCGCCGAGCGGGGCGCCCCGAGGTTCAGCGTCGACGAGCTCGCCGAGCGCGCCGACGTGTCGCGCCGCACGATCTTCAACCACTTCTCCGGCCTCGACCAGGTGGTGCTGACCCTCGGCACCGTCGCCATCACGAACGCCGTCGAGGAGTTCCAGACCGCCACCGCGGCCGTGGCGACCCCCGCCGCGGTGCTCACCCGCGCCTCCCTGTTCGACGAGGTCACGCTCGCCCTCCGCAGCATCGACCTGCCGGCCGTGATCGCCTACCTCTGGCGCGTGCTCGAGGGCGGCAGCGAGGGGCCGGGCGAGCCGAACGTCATGCAGGACGTCTTCTCGCGGGCGACCGAGCACCTCTCGGCCGACGCGGCCCGCCGAAGCTCCGAGGTCGACGACCTCGACGTCGAGCTGCTCGTCAGCTCGCTGATGCACGGCATCGCCGTGATCGCTGTGCACTGGGTGCGCCGCACCGACGGCGCGCTCGACGACGCGTCGCGGGCGGTCTGGGGCGAGCTGCTCGACCGGCTGGTCGAGACGGTGCGCACGGGCTACCCGGCGGCCCGCGGCCCCGACGGGCCCTGACCCGCACCGACCGCCCCCGGCGCCCCGACCCGGCGCCCCCCGACCCGCCGCACCCCGGCTGCTCCGCCCCTCCTCCCGACGACGCGAGGCCCACCGCACCCCGGCCACCACCGCACGGCCACCACCGCCCCACCTGGAGGACCACCACCATGGCGACACTGCTCTACCGACTCGGCCGCCTCGCGGCCCGACGCGCCTGGCTGGTGATCGTGGCGTGGGTCGTCGTGCTCGGCCTCGCCGGCGGCGCCTTCGCGCTGTTCGGCGGCACGCTGACCTCCGCCGTCAGCATCCCCGGCACCGCGACCCAGGCGGTGAGCGACGAGCTCTCGGAGAAGTTCCCGGCGGCGAGCGGCGGCTCGGGCTCGGTGGTCTTCACCACCTCCGACGACTCGGCGTTCACCGACGAGCAGAAGACCGAGATCGCCGACCTGCTCACCCGCACGGAGGAGCTCGACGACGTCAAGGGCACCACGAACCCCTTCGACACCCAGGCGCAGCTCGCGGAGCAGGCGCAGAAGGTCACCGACGGGCGCGCCCAGATCGACGCGGGCACGGCGCAGCTCGAGGCCGGGCAGGCGCAGATCGACGCCGCGCAGGCGCAGCTGACCGCCGGCCAGCAGCAGCTGGACGCGGCGAGGGCCCAGGCCGAGGCCGCGGGCCAGCTCGCCGCCGCCCAGGCGCAGCTCGACGCGCAGCAGGCCCAGATCACCGCGGGCCAGCAGCAGATCGACGAGCAGCAGGCCACGCTCGACGCCAGCCGCACCGAGCTCGAGACGCAGTCGGCCACCCTGGAGGACGGCGCCGACCTGCTCGCCCTCGCGGAGGAGATCCGCCAGGTCTCGAAGGACGAGACGACCGCGGTCGCCAGCATCCAGTTCGACAAGGCCCTCAACCTCGTGACCACGGAGTCGAAGGACGCCCTCGTGGAGGAGATGCAGGGCGCCGACATCGCCGGCGTCGACGTCGAGGTGTCGAACGACATCGCCGCGAGCATCCCCGAGATCCTGGGCCCGGGCGAGGTCGGCGGCGTCGTCATCGCCGCGATCGTGCTCTTCGTCATGCTCGGCACCCTCATCGGCGCCGGCCTGCCGCTCGTCAACGCCCTGATCGGCGTCGGCGTCGGCGTGCTCGCCTCGCTCGCCCTCTCGGGCACCGTCGAGATGCTGTCGGTCACCCCCGTGCTGGGCGTGATGCTCGGCCTCGCGGTCGGCATCGACTACTCGCTCTTCATCCTCAACCGCCACCGGCAGCAACTGCGCGACTGGGTGCCCCTCGAGGAGTCGATCGGGCTCGCCAACGGCACCTCGGGCAACGCCGTCGTCTTCGCCGGCTCGACCGTGCTCATCGCCCTCCTGGCGCTGAACCTCACGGGCATCCCCTTCCTCGGCCTGATGGGCACCGTCGGCGCGGTCTGCGTCTTCGTCGCCATCCTCATCGCCGTCACGCTCACCCCGGCGCTGCTGCGCCTGGTCGGCATGCGCATCCTCACCAAGAAGGTGCGCGCCCGCGTCGGCCAGACCGGCCCGGTGAAGGTGCCCACCTCGCCGATGCGCACCGGCCGTGCCGTGCTCACGCTGGTCGCCGGCGTCGCCGTGCTGCTGATCGTCGCGATCCCCGCGCTGTCGATGCGCCTCGGCCTGCCGGCCGGCTCGTCGGAGCCCGTCGACTCGAGCGCTTACACGGCGTACAAGCTGATCGACGACAAGTTCGGCGCCGGCGTCAACGGCCCGCTGATCGTCGTCGCCGACCTCGACCAGGCCGTCTCGGAGGACGACCTCGTCGCCGAGCAGGTGCGCATCGGCACCGAGATCAAGGGCGAGGACGACGTCGTGGCGGTGGCCCCGATCGGCGCCTCGGACGACGACCGCACCCTCGCCTTCCAGGTGATCCCGCAGGGCGGCCCGTCGAGCGAGTCGACCGAGCAGCTCGTCCGCGACCTCCGCGGGCTCGACGTCGAGGGCGTCTCCGCGCTCGGCGTCGCGGGCAACGCCTCGGGCAACATCGACGTCAGCGAGAAGCTCGCCTCGGCGCTGCCGCTCTACCTGCTCGTGGTCGTCGGGCTGTCGCTGATCATCCTGATCTTCGTGTTCCGGTCGATCCTCGTGCCGATCACGGCGACGCTCGGCTTCGTGCTGTCGCTGTTCGCGGCCTTCGGCGGCGTCACCGCGGTGTTCCAGTGGGGCTGGCTCGCGCCGGTCTTCGGCGTGCACGACCCGGGGCCCATCCTGAGCTTCCTGCCGATCCTGATGGTCGGCGTGCTCTTCGGGCTCGCGATGGACTACCAGCTCTTCCTCGTCAGCGGCATGCGCGAGTCGTTCGCGCACGGTGCCCCGGCCCGCCTCGCCGTCCAGCGCGGCGTGCACGCCGGGCGGACGGTCGTCATCGCGGCGGCCCTGATCATGACCGCGGTCTTCTCCGGCTTCGTCTTCTCGAACTCGGTGATGATCCAGTCGATCGGCCTCGGCCTCGCGCTCGGTGTGCTCGTCGACGCGTTCGTCGTCCGCCTGCTGCTGATCCCGGCCGTGATGCACCTGCTCGGCGACGCCGCGTGGTGGATCCCCAAGTGGCTCGACCGCGTCCTGCCCGACGTCGACGTGGAGGGCGCCTCGCTCGAGCGCTCGCACCCGGCGGCGGCGCACACGGCCGACGAGCACCACTCGCACGTCGCGGCCGACGCCGAGGTCGACGCGCCGGTGACGGCGACGTCGCACGACGGCGACGGCGCGCACCGGGCCTAGCCCGGGCCCCGCGAGCGCGGGGGAGCGACCGTGGGAGGCACGGTGCCGGTCTGACCGGCACCGCGCCTCCTCTGCGTGGCCGGGCCGTCTCGGCGATCTCTCAGCTGCTGAGAGTTGCACTCTGCTTCCCAGGGTGCAATTCTCTTCGTCGGGCAACCCGCCCTCGGCGACGTCGCCGGCCCGCACCGCGACGACCGAGAGGAGGCACCCGTGACCGACAGCACGATCGAGAGCGGCCCCGAGGCGCTCGGCAAGGCCGCGCTCCGGCGGCTGCGCGTGCGCTCGGAGCTCGTGGCCGAGGCCCGTCGGCTCACCGCCGCGGAGGGCCTGGCCGGCTTCACGATCGACGAGCTCTGCACGACGGTCGGCATCTCGCGCCGCACCTTCTTCAACCACTTCGCCTCGAAGGACGACGTGGTCGTGGGCATCGCCCTCGACGACGACGACGAGCCGCTGGAGGCCTACGCCGCGACCCGCCGCGACCCGGCGCTGCCGCCGTTCGCCACGACCTTCGACGACCTGTCGGCGATGCTCGTCGAGCGGATCCAGCACGTCGGCCTCACCCGCGCCCGCGCCGCCGAGTTCAAGGCCGCGCTCGACCGCGAGCCGCGCCTGCTCGGCAGCGTGATGCGCCAGGGCGACGAGCAGCAGCGGCGCATCGCCGCCGCCGTGGCCGCGCACGAGGGCCTCGACGTCTCCGACCCCCGCGTCGACGTCGTCGTGACCCTGATGACCGGCCTCGCGCAGCGCTCGATGGCCGTCTTCTTCACCGCTCAGGGCGACCAGGCCCAGCGCTTCGACGCGGTGCTCACCGAGCAGCTGCGGCTCGCCCGCGAGCTGCTGGCCGCCGGCGCCGCCCCCGTGACACCCCCGCTCCGCACCACCGACCGAGAGGCGCCTCGACCCGCATGACGACCACCACCGAGAAGCGGGCCGACGCCCCCTTCCTGCTCACCCAGAGGCGCATCTGGATCATCTTCGGCGCGCTGATCTCCGGCATGCTGCTGTCGAGCCTCGACCAGACGATCGTCTCCACGGCCATGCCGACCATCGTCGGCGAGCTCGGCGGCGTCGAGCACCAGGCCTGGATCACCACGGCCTACCTGCTCGCGACGACCATCGTCATGCCGATCTACGGCAAGTTCGGCGACGTGCTCGGCCGGCGCAGCCTCTTCCTCGTCGCCATCGCGATCTTCACCCTCGCGAGCATCGGCTGCGCCTTCGCCACCGACTTCTGGATGTTCGTCGTCTTCCGGGCGATCCAGGGCCTCGGCGGCGGCGGGCTGATGATCCTGTCGCAGGCGATCATCGCCGACATCGTGCCCGCCTCCGAGCGCGGCAAGTACCTCGGCCCGCTCGGCGCCGTCTTCGGCCTGTCGGCCATCGGCGGCCCCCTGCTCGGCGGCTTCTTCGTCGACCACCTCACCTGGCAGTGGGCGTTCTACATCAACGTGCCCGTCGGGGTCGCCGCGTTCGTCATCGCCTGGATGGCCCTGACCCTGCCCAGCAAGAAGGCCACGAAGAAGGTCGACTGGCTCGGCGTCGTGCTGCTCTCGGCGGCCACCACCTGCCTCATCTTCTTCACCGAGTTCGGCGGGCAGGCCGACCACGGCTGGGGCGCTCCCGAGACCTGGCTGTGGGGCGCCGGCGTGCTCGTCGCGGTCAGCCTCTTCGTGCTCGTCGAGTCGCGGGCCGACGACCCGATCATCCCCCTCTCGTTCTTCCGCAACCGCGTGTTCGTGCTCGCCACGGCCGTCGGCTTCGTGCTCGGGATCGGCATGTTCTCGGCCATCGCGTTCGTGCCGACCTTCCTGCAGATGTCGTCGGGCGCCTCCGCGGCGGTCTCCGGCCTGCTGCTGCTGCCGATGATGGCGGGCCTCATCGGCACCTCGATCATCTCGGGCAACCTGATCACGAAGACCGGTCGCTACAAGATGTTCCCCATCGTCGGCACGGTGCTCACCGGCATCGCGATGGCGCTCTTCACGACGCTCACGGCCGACACCCCCCTGTGGCTGATCTGCGTGTTCCTGCTGGTCTTCGGCGCGGGCCTCGGCCTGATCATGCAGGTCGTCGTGCTCGTCGTGCAGAACTCGGTCGACGCCGCGAACGTCGGCACCGCGACCAGCACGAACAACTACTTCCGCGAGGTGGGCGCCGCGCTCGGCGTCGCCATCTTCGGGGCGCTCTTCACGAGCCGCCTCACCGAGAACCTCACCAGCGTCTTCACC
The DNA here is from genome assembly GCF_014841815.1 of Frigoribacterium sp. CFBP 8754. Classification (NCBI taxonomy): domain Bacteria; kingdom Bacillati; phylum Actinomycetota; class Actinomycetes; order Micrococcales; family Microbacteriaceae; genus Frigoribacterium; species Frigoribacterium sp. CFBP 8754. The sequence continues at coordinate 593,959 of NZ_JACYUO010000002.1, read as the reverse complement.
GGCGCCGGGGCCTCGGCGGGCGACGCCGCGCAGTCGACGGCGACCCTCGACCCCGCGGCCCTGAACGAGCTGCCCGAGGCGATCCGTCGCCAGGTCGTCGAGGGCTACGCCGACGCGCTGGCGCCGGTCTTCGCCTACCTCATCCCGTTCATCGCCGTGGCGTTCGTGCTCGCGCTCTTCCTGCCGCAGATCGCCCTCAGCGACGTGGCCGGCATGGTCGCCCGCGGTGAGGCCGTCACGGGCGAGGAGGCCGACCGGCTCGAGGCGGAGGCGCGGGGCCGCACCGCAGGGGCGCCCGCCGCCACGTCCGCCGCCGGCGAGACCGCCACCGCCGCCGCCGTCGCCACCGGCGCGCCCGTCGCCCCGCTCGACGGCGCCGTGGGCGACACCGACCCGCACCCCGACTCCCCCCGCACCGACCGAACGGACCGACCATGACCTCGCGCAAGCTCCCCCGCACCTCGGTGCCCCGCACGATCGGCCGGGTGCTGCTCGGCTCCGCGCTGGTCTTCGCCGGCACCAGCCACCTCACCTTCGGCCGCGAGGACTTCCGCGCGCAGGTGCCCGAGTTCGTCCCGCTCAGCGAGGACGTCACGGTGCTCGCCTCGGGCGTCGCCGAGATCTCGCTCGGCGCCGCGCTGATCGCCCTGCGCGGCCGTCGCGTCACGGTCGGCTGGGTCGCCGCGATCTTCTTCACGCTGATCTTCCCCGGCAACATCGCGCAGCTCATCCACCACCGCGACGCGTTCGGGCTCGACACCGACACCAAGCGCGGCCTGCGCCTGCTCGGCCAGCCGCTGCTGATCGCCTGGGCGCTCTGGTCGACCGGAGCCTGGCGCGACCGGAAGCGCCGCCGCTAGCCGCACCGCGCCTCCCGCGCTCCGCCCCGCGCCCCTCCTCCCGCACCCAGGCGGGGCGGGGGGCGCGCGGCTATCGTGCACGGCATGACCGTCACGCTGCCCGCCCCCGCCCGACTCGACGACCGCACGGTCGTGATCACCGGCGCGAGCTCGGGCATCGGCCGCGCGGCGGCGGTCGCCCTGTCGGGCCTCGGCGCCACCGTCGCCGTCGTCGGGCGCAACGCCGAGCGCACCCGCCGCGTCGCCGACGAGGTCGGCGGCCAGGCCTACCTCGCCGACTTCACCGACCTCGCCGCCGTGCGCTCGCTCGGCGAGCAGCTGCTCGCCGACCACCCGCGCATCCACGTGCTGGCGAACAACGCCGGCGGCCTGATGCCCGAGCGCGGCACCACCGGCGACGGCTTCGAGACGACGCTGCAGAGCAACCACCTCGCGGCCTTCCTGCTGACCTCGATCCTGCTGCCGCGCCTCACCGAGACCGCGCAGGACGTCCCGCCGGGCGCCGTCCGCATCGTCCAGACGTCGAGCGCCGGCAACCTGATGGGCCGCGTCGACCTCGACGACCTCGACAGCTCGCGCGGCCCCTGGCTCGGCGGCATGCGGGCGTACGGCACGTCGAAGCTCGCGAACGTGCTCTTCACGCGCGAGCTGGCGCGCCGCCTCCGCGGCACCGCGGTCGACGCCTTCGCCTTCCACCCCGGCTTCGTCGCCTCGAGCTTCGGCGGCGGCGGCCCCGTCGTCAGCCTCGCCAAGAACCTCGCGATCAGCACCGAACAGGGCGCCGAGCCCCTCGTCCGGCTCGCGGCCGCGGCCTCGGTGCCCGCCCCGAGCGGCAACTACTTCGACCGCCTGAAGGCCCCCGGCCGCGTCGCGGCGCAGGCCGGCGACCGCGAGCTCTCGCGCGGCCTGTGGGAGCGCAGCGCGGCGATGGTCGGCGTCTCCGCCGCCTGACGCCCGCCGCCGCGGGGCGGGCGCGGCTACGGGCGGCTGCCGGCCTCGACGACGGTCTCGACCAGGCGCACGTGCGAGACGGCGACGCGGGTCGGCTGGCCGGCGAACGCCGCGGCCCGGCCCTCGCTGGCGAGGTACGTCTGCTCGAGGGCGGTGAACGCGGCGGCGTCGCCGGGCACGCTGACCGCCCAGGTGAACTGCTCGGCCTCGCGGTCGGCGTACGCGAACTCGACCGTGAAGCCCTGGGCGGTGCGCACGGGCACGATCTCGGCGTGGAACCACGCGAGGAAGTCGTCGAGCACCCCCGGCACCAGGTCGTAGCGGCGCAGCTGGACGGTCTTCGCGGAGGGCTCGGGGGTCATGCCGCCACCCTAGGGCGACCCCGGGGCCCCCGATGTTCGTCACACTCCGCCCGCGTGCCACAGAATGGTCGCGTGACGGACACCGAGACCCCCCGACGCCCTGACGGCACCTCCCGCGACGACGTCCGGGGCGAGGTCGACGCGGCCCTCCGCGCCGACGTGAGCTTCCTCGGCAGCCTCCTCGGGCGCGTGCTCACCGAGGCGGGCGGCCCCGAGCTGCTCGCCGACGTCGAGGCCCTGCGCGCCGCCGTGATCGGCGCCTACGAGGGCGACACCGACGAGGTGGCGAGGGCCCGCGCCCGCGACCTCGTCGAGTCGCTCGACCACGAGCGCGCCGAGCAGGTCGCCCGCGCCTTCACCTGCTACTTCCACCTCAGCAACCTCGCGGAGGAGCACCACCGCGTGCGCGTGCTGACGCGCCGCGGCTCGGGCCCCGACTCCCTGCCGGCCGCCGTCGAGCGGCTGGTCGACGAGCTCGGCGCCGACGAGGCGTCGCGGCGCCTCGCCGAGCTGCGCTTCCAGCCCGTCTTCACGGCGCACCCGACGGAGGCCCGCCGCCGCGCCGTCGCGTCGACCATCCGCCGCATCAGCGACCTGCTCGCCGAGCGCGACATCTCCGCCAACGAGGTGACCGGCGCCGAGACGCAGCGCCGCCTCCTGGAGGAGATCGACACGCTGTGGCGCACCTCGCCGCTCCGCACGACGCGCCCGACCCCGCTCGACGAGGTCCGCACCGCGATGAACGTCTTCGACCAGACGCTCTTCGAGGTCGTGCCGACCGTCTACCGCCTGCTCGACGACCGCCTCCAGGGCGACGGCGCCGGTCGCGAGCCGGTGCGCGCCCCCGCCTTCATGCGCCTCAGCAGCTGGATCGGCGGCGACCGCGACGGCAACCCGCACGTCACCGCCGAGGTCACGCGGGCCGCGGCCGAGATCGCCTCCGAGCACGTGCTGATCGGCCTGCAGCGCGCGACCACGCGCATCGGCAGCACCCTCACCCTCGACGAGGCCGACACCCCCGGCGACGAGGGCCTCGTGGCGCTCGCCGAGCAGCAGCGGCAGCTCGAGCCCGACGTCGCCTCGCGCATCGGCATCCGCTCGCCGAACGAGAGCCACCGCCGCGTGCTGCTGTTCGTCGCGGCCCGCCTCGAGGCGACCCGCCTCGGCCAGGAGCCCCTCGCCTACGGCCGCCCCGACGAGCTGCTCGACGACCTCCGCACCGTGCAGCGCTCGCTGCGGGCCGCGGGGGCCGACCGCGCCGCGAACGGCGAGCTGCAGAACCTCGTGTGGCAGGTCGAGACCTTCGGGTTCCACCTCGCCGAGCTCGAGGTGCGCCAGCACTCGCAGGTGCACCGGAACGCCCTCGAGGAGGCGCGGGCCGGCGGCGAGCTCAGCCCCACCACCGTCGAGGTGCTGGAGGTGTTCCGCGTGGTCGCCGAGCTGCAGCAGCGCTTCGGGCGCCAGGCCGCCTCGCGCTACATCGTCTCGTTCACGCAGTCGTCAGCCGACCTCGCGAACGTCGTCGAGCTGGCCGAGCTCGCGCTCGGCTCGGCCGAGGCGGCACCCGTGCTCGACGTCATCCCGCTCTTCGAGACGTTCGCGGACCTCGAGGCGTCGACGCGCATCCTCGAGGAGGCCCTGCAGACCGAGCCCGTGCAGCGTCGCCTCGCCGCGAACGGCCGTCGGCTCGAGGTCATGCTCGGCTACTCCGACTCGTCGAAGGACGTCGGGCCGGTCAGCGCCAGCTTCGCGCTGTACGACGCCCAGGCGCGCATCGCCGAGTGGGCCGAGCGCAACGGGATCGTGCTGACGCTCTTCCACGGCCGCGGCGGCTCGATGGGCCGCGGCGGCGGGCCGGCCCACGAGGCCGTCCGGGCCCAGCCGCCCGGATCGGTGGAGGGGCGGTTCAAGATCACGGAGCAGGGCGAGGTGATCCTGGCGCACTACGGCAACAAGACCATCGCCGCGCGGCACATCGAGCAGATGGCCGCCGCGACCCTGCAGGCGTCGAGCCCCGCCACGGCCGCGCGCAACGCCGCCGCGGCGGAGCGCTTCGCCCCGCTCGCGAGCGCGATGGACGCCGCCTCGAAGGAGGCCTTCTTCGGCCTCGTCAAGGCGGACGGCTTCGCCCAGTGGTTCGCCACGGTCACCCCGATGGAGGAGGTGGGCCTGCTCGCGCTCGGCTCCCGCCCCGCGCGGCGCGGCCTCTCGGTCGAGTCGCTGGAGGACCTGCGGGCGATCCCGTGGGTGTTCGCCTGGACCCAGGCGCGCATCAACCTCGCGGGCTGGTACGGCCTCGGCTCCGCCCTCGCCGCGGTGGGCGACGTCGAGCTGCTGCGCGAGGCGTACGCGTCGTGGCCGCTCTTCACGACGATGATCAAGAACGTCGAGCTGTCGTTCGCCAAGACCGACGACCACATCGCCCGCGAGTACCTCGGCCTGGCCGAGCGCACCGACCTCGCCGACCGGGTGCTCGCCGAGATGGCGCTGACCCGCGAGTGGGTGCTCCGCGTCAGCGGCCACGCCGAGGTGCTCGAGGGGCGACCGGTGCTCAAGCGCTCGGTGCGCCTCCGCAGCCCGTACGTCGACGCGCTGTCGCTGCTGCAGCTGCGGGCGCTGCGGGGCATCCGCCGCGCGGTCGAGAAGGACCCGGCCGACGCCGACCACCGCCTCCTCCTGCTCACCGTCAACGGGATCGCCGCGGGGCTGCAGAACACCGGATGACGCCGGGCACCGGCACGGGCGCGGGGCCGGGATCTCCGACCTTCGGTCGATCCGGGGCCCGCGGGCCGCTCCGTAGGCTCGCCGCATGACCGCGACAGCACGCCCCGCGAGCCCGCCCCTGAGCCCCGCCGACGTCGGCCGCCCGGTCGACGACGACCGCCCGGGCGCTGCGGCGCGCCTCTGGTCGGAGACCTGGCGCTGGGTCGTCGCCGCGGTCGTGGGCCTCCTGCTCTTCGTGGTCGTCTGGTTCTCGGACCCCGCGGTGTCCGAGGGCCTCGGCGAGCCCCGCTTCACGCTGCTGGTGCTGCTCGACCTCGTTCTCGGGTCGGCCGCCCTCGTGCTCGTGCCCTTCCGGCGGCACGCGCCCCTGGTGGTGGCCCTCGTCGCCGTGGCGCTCTGCGGGGCCTCCGCGCTCGGCATCGGCGCCGCGGTGCTCGCCACCGTCTCGCTGGCGACCCGTCGTCGCCCGGTCGAGATCGGCCTCGTGTCGGTCGTCTTCGTCGGGGCGTCGGTGCTCGGCGACCGCATCGTCACGCAGGCCTCGGCAGCGACGCCCCTCTGGCAGCTGGTCGCGGTCTCGGCGCTCGTCGTCGCCCTCCTCGTCGCCGTGGGCCTCTACGTCGGGGGCCGCCGCGAGCTGCTGCGCTCGCTCCGCGAGCGGGCCCGCCTCGCCGAGGAGGAGCAGTCGCTGCGCCTCGCCCAGGCCCGCGACCACGAGCGCACGCGGATCGCCCGCGAGATGCACGACGTGCTCGCCCACCGGCTCTCGCTCGTGGCGCTGCACGCCGGGGCGCTCGAGTACCGCGAGGGGCTCGGCGAGGCCGAGACCCGGGCGACGGCCGGGGTCATCCGGGACAACGCCCGGGCGGCGCTCACCGAGCTGCGCGAGGTGCTCGGCGTGCTGCGCGACGGGGCGCGCGGGGGCGACGGGCCCGACGCCGACCCCGACGGCGACCCCGACTCCGACGACACCGCCGCCAGCGCCGCGGCCGTGCCGCCCCAGCCGACGCTGGCGGGCCTGGACGGCCTGCTCGACGAGGCCCGCGCGGCCGGCGCCGCGGTGACGCTGCGGGTCGACGACGACACGCGCCGCGGGCTGGAGGCGCTGCCGACGTCGACCTCCCGCCACGCCTTCCGCGTCGTGCAGGAGTGCCTCACGAACGCGCGCCGTCACGCACCGGGGCAGCCGGTGACGGTCAGCCTCTCGGGGCGCCCGGGGCGCGAGCTGCGGGTGCGGGTCGAGAACCCGACCACGAGCGCGACGGGTGGCGGCGACGGCCTCGGCGGCGGCGGCGACGGCGACGGCGACGGCGACGGCCTGAGCGTGCCCGGCCGGGGCCACGGCCTGACGGGCCTGGAGGAGCGGGCCCGGCTGGCGGGCGGCTCGCTGACCGTCGAGCACGCCGACGGCCGGTTCACCGTGGAGGCGCGGCTGCCGTGGACGAGGTGACCCGCGACTCCCCGGGGCCGGCCCCCGTGCGCGTCGTCGTGGTCGACGACGAGCGCCTGGTGCGCGAGGGCCTGCTGCTGCTCCTCGGCGGCGACCCGGGCATCGAGGTGGTGGGCCAGGCGGAGGACGGCCTGGCCGCCGAGGCCGTCATCGCCCGCACCCGGCCCGACGTCGTGCTGATGGACATCCGCATGCCGCGCTGCAACGGACTCGACGCCACCGCCCGCGAGCTGCGGCGGCGGCCCGACCTCGCGGTGCTCGTGCTGACGACCTTCGACGCCGACGACATGGTGCTCGGGGCGCTGCGGAGCGGTGCCCGCGGCTTCGTGCTCAAGGACACGCCGCCGGCCGAGCTGGTCGCCGCCGTGCACGCGGCCGCCGAGGGGCGGTCGACGCTCTCGCCGTCGGTGCTCGACCGGGTGATCGAGGTGGCGGCCGGGCGCGGCGGGGGAGCGAGGCCAGGAGCGGGGCCAGGAGCGGGGCAGGGCGCGGGCCCGGTCGCCAGCACGGGCGTGGACGCCGCCGCGGTGGTCGGCGAGGTCGAGCGCTTCGAGCGGTTGACCGAGCGGGAGGCGGAGGTCGCCCGGGCGGTGGCGCGCGGCCTCACGAACGCGCAGGTCGCGGCCGACCTGTTCATCACGCTCGCGACGGTGAAGACGCACGTCGGCCACGTCTACGAGAAGCTCGAGGTGGAGGGGCGGGTCGACCTGGCGATGCTGGTGCACCGGGTCGGCGGGGCGCGCTGACGTCACGCCCCGCCCTCGAGGGCGCGCGCGTCGGCGTCACGGAGGCGGCACGGCGGCCGATCGGTGCCATGATGCTGCTCACCCCTGCAGCATCCCCCAGCCCGGAGGTCTCCCCGTCGTGTCAGTCCGCCCCGCCCGCACCGGCAGCCCCGCCGCCGTCGTCCGCCCCGCCGCCCCGGCCCGCGCGTCGTCCGCTCGTCGCCCCTCGCGCCTCCTCGGGGGCGTCGTCGGCCTGTCGGCCCTCGTGCTGCTCAGCGCCTGCGCGTCCGCGCCGAGCGACGACGTCGCCGCGACCGACAGCACGCACTGCGCCCGCATGGTCACGAACTCGGGCGGCCTCGACGACCGGTCGTTCAACCAGTCGAGCTGGGCGGGCCTCCAGGCGGCCCAGGCCGAGGACGGCATCGACGCGAAGGTGCTCGTGTCGACGAGCGAGACCGACCTGGCCCCCAACGTCGAGCAGGCCGTGGGCTCGGGCTGCGGCTTCGTGCTGACGGTCGGCTACGAGCTCGCCGCGGCGACGCAGGAGCAGGCCGCCGCGAACCCCGACATCGACTTCGCGATCGTCGACGAGAGCGTCGAGGGCGAGAACGTCAAGCCCATCCTGTTCGACACGGCGCAGGCCTCGTACCTCGCCGGCTACCTCGCGGCCGGGGTCAGCAAGACCGGCGCGGTGGCGACCTTCGGCGGCGGCAACCAGCCGCCCGTGACGCTGTTCATGGACGGCTTCTCGGACGGCGTCGACGCCTACAACGCCGCGCACGGCACCGCGGTCGAGCTGCTCGGCTGGTCGAAGGAGGCGCAGGACGGGTCGTTCACCGGCGACTTCGAGGACGTCAACAAGGGCAAGCAGCTGGCGCAGGCGCTGATCGACCAGGGCGCCGACGTGATCATGCCGGTGGCCGGGCAGGTCGGCGAGGGCGCCGCCTCCGCGGCCCTCGACGCGGGCGGCGTCTCGGTGATCTGGGTCGACAACGACGGCTACGACACGCTCCCCGAGGAGTACCGGCCCATCATGCTCACCTCGGTGATCAAGGACACGGAGCAGGCCGTGCAGCAGATCGCCGTCTCGTCGACCGACGACTCGTTCACGGCGGAGCCCTACGTCGGCACGCTCGACAACGGCGGCGTCGACATCGCGCCGTTCCACGACCTCGCCTCGTCGGTCCCCGCCGAGCTGCAGGCCGAGCTCGACGCGGTGCGCGCGAGCATCGTCAGCGGCGAGCTCGTCGTCGAGTCGCCCAGCGCGCCGTAGCGGGTCAGGGCGCCGGAGCGCGGCCAGAGCGGCCAGAGCTGGCGCTGCCGCGGCCGACCTGCGGGTCCCGTCGCCCGGGAAGCACCCACGCCTACCGCTGATCCACTCTGGAGTGGATCAGCGGTGGCGGCGGACCCTCCTCGAGGCCCCGAGGGCGCTCTCGAACCGCCGAGCGACAGGCCGGTCCGGAGGCGCGGGTCAGCCCTGCGGCCCGCTCGCGACCGCGAAGCGCTGGTTCGCCAGCACGGGCAGCGATCCGCGGGCGGCGTCGACCTGGGCGAGGTCGACGTCGACGACGCGGAGCTCGGCCGCTGCGCCGAGCTCGACGAGAACCTCGCCGAGCGGCGACACGACGACGCTGTGCCCGACCCCGGTGGGCGCCCCGCCCGAGGGCTCGACCCCCTGCGTCGCGGGGTCGCCCTGGCCCACGGCCACGACGACGGTGGTCGTGTCGACGGCCCGGGCCCGGGTGAGCAGCCGCCACTGCTCGACCTTGCCGGGGCCCGCGCCCCACGACGCGCAGACGAGGCTGACGCGGGCGCCCGCCGCGGCCGTCGCGAGGAACAGCGCGGGGAAGCGCACGTCGTAGCAGGTGGCCAGCCCGACGGTCTCGCCCGCCACCCGTACGGTGACGGCCCGGTCGCCCGGCTGCACCGACTCCGACTCGGCGTAGCCGAAGGCGTCGAAGACGTGCACCTTGTCGTAGTGGGCCCCGTCGCCGGGCGTGGGCCCTGCGACCAGCAGGGTATTGCGCACCCGGCCGTCGTCGCCGGGCGTGAACGTGCCGACGACGATCGTCGTGCCGAGCCGGGCGGCGAGACCCCGCACCGACGACGCCCAGGGGCCGTCGAGCGGCTCGGCGACCGTGCCGAGGTCGGCGCCGCCGAAGGCGCAGAGCGTCGCCTCGGGGAAGACGACGAGCTCGGCGCCGTCGGCCGCGGCGAGCTCGGCGACGCGCTCCACCTCCCGGAGGTTCGCGGCCGGGTCGGCGGTGCTGATGATCTGGGCGAGGGCGATGCGCATGGTGCTCCGTACTGTAGGCCAGCGGCCGCGCGCGCTCACCCCCGGCCGCGCCCGCTCAGCCCCCGCCGCGCCCGGCCACGCCCGCTCACCCCCGCGCGAGCCGCCAGAGCCGGTCGCGCGACATGGGCAGCTCGTGCGGCCGCACGCCCAGGGCGTCCCGGATCGCGTTCGCGAGCGCCGGGGCGACCGGGTTGTACGGCGCCTCGCTCATCGACTTCGCGCCGAGCGGCCCGAGGTCGTCGTGGGTCGCCGCGAAGAGCACCTCGGTGCGCGGCACGTCCGAGAACTTGGGCACGCGGTAGTTGCGGAGAGCGGTCGTGGTGACCCGCCCCTCCTCGTCGAGCAGGACCTCCTCGTAGAGCGCCGTGCCGATCGCCTGCGCGGTGCCGCCCTCGACCTGCCCGCGCAGCTGTTCGGGGTTCAGCACGGTGCCGGCGTCGGCCGCCTGGATCGAGCGCAGCATGCGCACCTCTCCGGTCGACCGGTCGACGGCGACGCGGAACGCGTGCACGTTGAACGCGACCGAGCGCGGCGTGCCGTCGTGGCTGCCGTCGGCCGAGAGCGGACCGGCGGCGAGCAGCTGCCCGGCGTCGACGACGACGTGCTCGGGGTCGCCCCCGGGGGTGCGGGAGGCGCGGGTCACGACGACGCCCCCGGTCACCACCTCGGGCAGCGGGCCTCCGTCGACGACCGACGCCGCGCCTCCGGTGAGGTCGAGCGCCCGCTCCACCATCGCGGCCCTGAGCTTCTGCGCCGCGGCGAGCAGCGCCTTGCCGGCCACGACGACCCCGGCCGACCCGAAGGCGCCGGTGTCGTACCGCGCCACGTCGGTGTCGCTCTGCCGGATCGTCACGCGGTCGGGCGTGGTGCCGAGCACGGTCGCGACCAGCTGGCCGTGCACCGTGGTCGTGCCGTTGCCGAACTCGGCCGTGCCGACGGCCACGTCGTACCCGCCGTCGGGCCGCAGCGCGACCGACGTGTCGGCGAAGTGGCCGCGGGGCGGCATGGTCGCGATCATCGCGAGGGCCATGCCGGTGCCGACGCTCCAGCTCGGGCCCTCGGGCACGACGTCGGCGGCGGCCACCGCGGGGTCGTCGCTCGGGGTCGCCAGGGCCCGCTCGACGAGGTCGAGGCACTGGTCGAGGCCGTAGCTGCCGTAGAGCAGGTCCGTCTCCTCGTCGGGGTCGGTGACGACCATCGGGTCGCCCGGCACGACGACGTTGCGGCGGCGCAGCTCGAACGGGTCGAGGCCGAGCTCGCGGGCCAGCTCGTCCATCGCCGACTCGACGCCGAAGACGACCTGGCCGAGGCCGTAGCCGCGGAACGCCCCCGACGGCAGGTTGTTCGTGTAGACGCTCTCGGCGTCGACCCGCTTGTTCGCGCAGCGGTACACGGAGGTCGACTCGTGCACCGAGTGGTACATGACCCCGATGCCGTGGTTGCCGTAGGCGCCCGTGTCCATCAGCTGGTCGACGTGCATCGCCGTGAGCAGGCCGTCGCGGGTGGCCCCGAGCCGCACGCGCACGCGCATCGGGTGCCGGGTCGGCACGACCGTGAACTCGTCGTCGCGGCTCATCTCGTACTGCACGGCCCGGCCGGTGCGCAGCACGGCGAGCGTCACGAGGTCCTCGGTCAAGAGCTCCTGCTTGCCGCCGAACCCGCCACCGACCCGCTTGGTGAAGACCCGGACGGACTCCTGCGGCAGGCCGAAGACGTGCGCCACCTCGTCCCGGACGAGGAAGGGCACCTGGCTCGAGGTGCGGAGCACGAGGCGCCCGTCGTCGTCGAGCCAGCCCCGCGTGGCGTGCGTCTCGAGCGCCGCGTGGCTGACCCGCTGCGTGCGCCACGTGCCCTCGACGGTGACGTCGGCGGCGGCGAGCGCGGCCTCGACGTCGCCCGTCTCGCCGTGCATCGCGGCCACGGTGTTGCGCTCGGGGAAGGCGATGCGCGAGACCTCGCTCGTCTTCTCGCCGTGCAGCAGCGGGGCTCCGGGGCGCCGGGCCTGCTCGGGGTCGAAGACGGCGGGCAGCAGCTCGTACTCGACGACGACGGCGTCGAGGGCGAGACGCGCCTCGCGCACCGACTCGGCCACGACGGCCGCGACGCGCTGGCCGCGGAACCGCAGCACGGGGTCGATCACGAGCGAGTCGTCGGGGTCGTCCTCGCGGTCTTCGTGGCGGCCGGTGGAGAACAGCGTCGCGGGGGAGTCGTGGTGCGTGAGGACGGCGTGCACGCCCGGCATGGCCTCGGCGGCCGAGACGTCGATCGACACGACGCGTGCGTGCGGGTGGGGGCTGCCGAGCACGGCGAGGTGCAGCAGCTTCGTCGGCGAGCGGAAGTCGAGGGTGTACTCCTCGCCGCCGGTCACGACCCGGAGGGCGGCCGGGGCCGTCGTCGACTGCCCGACGGCCGCGCCCGCGGCCGGCGTCGTCGTGTTGGCGACGCCGCAGATCGCGTCGCCGATCGCCCGGTAGCCGGTGCAGCGACAGAGGTTGCCCTTGAGCAGCCGGGGCAGGTCGTCGTGGTCGGCCTCGGTGAGGGTCGACGCGGTCACGACCATGCCCGCGGTGCAGAAGCCGCACTGGAAGCCCGCGGCGTCGACGAAGGCCTGCTGCACGGGGTGCGGGTGCTCGACCGTGCCGAGGCCGGCGGCCGTGGTGACGGCGCGGCCGTCGAGGCGGTGCGCCGGCCAGATGCACGAGTGCACGGGCTCGCCGTCGACGAGCACCGAGCAGGCTCCGCAGTCGCCCGCGTCACAGCCCTTCTTCACCGAGTGCACGCCGGCCTCGCGGAGCACCGTGCGCAGCACCTGGCCGGGCGCCACCGGCGCGTCGACCGGTCGCCCGTCGACCTCGAACGAGACCGTCCTGCCGGAGGCGCGGCTCGGCACGGCCGCCTCGCTGGCGGTCGCCGGGCCGGTCACGCCGCCGCCGCTGGCTGCTCCTGGGGTGCTCACGCCGTGCCTCCTCGGGTCGGGGTGCCGGTCGACCGGGCCGGGCCCGGTCGGTGGACGAAGGGCCGCGCGGGCGGCGTCGGGGCGGGCGACAGCGCCTCGGCCCGCAGCTCGTGCGCGAAGAGGGCGCTGACGTGCCGTCGCCAGTCGGGGGCGCCGTGCGGGTCGTCGTACCAGGTGTCGACGCGGGCGAGCGCGTCGGCGAGGGCCCGTTCGCCGGGCACCTCGTCGAAGCGCAGCTGCTCGGGGCGCGTCGTGCCCGCCGTGACGGTGAGCACCCACTCGCCGTCGGGCGCCGTGCGGCTCGTGACGAGCGTTCCCGAGCGGCCCAGGGGGCTCAGGGCGACGCGGCGGAACCCGGTGCGCGAGCGCAGCGACCCGAGGGGCACCTCGAGCGACCGCAGCACCTCGCCGTGGCGCAGGGTGTTCTCGCGCACGCCCGTGACGAGCTCGACCACGGGCTCGCGGCGCTCGCCGCCGTCGGGGGTCCAGACGACGGCCACGGCGTCGAGGGTGCTGAGCAGCGACGTCATCGCGCCGGCGGGCAGGCTCGTCGCGACGTTGCCGCCGACCGTCGCCGTGTTCCAGATCTTGAACGAGGCGAGCAGGCTCTCGGCGCACTGGCGCACGAGCGGGTGCGCCGTCCAGCCGGGCTCCGCCGGCAGCCGCGTCAGCTCGGCCAGCGTGCACGTGGCCGCGATGCTCAGCACGTCGCCGACGACCTCGAGCGGGGCCCAGCCCAGGGTGGTCAGGTCGACGAGGCCGGTCAGCCCCGGCTGCGGCTCGGAGTACAGCCAGGTGCCGCCGCCGAGGGGCAGCTCGCCGGGGCCGAAGCGGACCTCGCCCCGCGTCGTCGGGGTGCGCACCTCGCGCACGGTGATCAGGTCCACGACGGCACCCGCCCCCCGGTCGCGGTCAGTACAGTGGCGACCATGATCGACCTCCCCGAGAGCGAGCTGCGCGAGCGGCTGGCCACCGCATTGTCCGTGCAGCGCTGGGTCGACGAGGTGGCCGCGGCCGCGCCGTTCGACGACGTCGACGCCCTCGTCGGGGCCGCCACGGCCGCGGGCAGCCCGCTCAGCGAGGCCGAGGTCGACGAGGCCATGGCGCACCACCCGCGCATCGGCGAGGCGCCGACGGGCGAGGGCGCCGCGCAGGAGTTCAGCCGACGCGAGCAGGAGGCGTCGGCGCAGACCGACGACCCGCAGCTCGCCAAGGCGCTGGCCGAGGGCAACGCCACGTACGAGGAGCGCTTCGGCCGCGTCTTCCTCATCCGCGCCGCGGGGCGCAGCCGCGCCGAGATCGTCGACGAGCTCGAGCGTCGGCTGAAGCTCGACGACGAGACCGAGAAGCAGGTCGTGGGCGAGCAGCTGGTCGAGATCGCCGCGCTGCGGCTGCGCCAGATGTTCGCCGCCGCGACGGCCGAGACCGGCCGCACCAGCGAGACCGCGTCGCCGCGGGAGCCCGCCGCGTGAGCCACGTCACGACGCACGTGCTCGACGCGGCGCTCGGCCGCCCGGCCGCCGGCGTCGCCGTCGACCTCTCCGACGAGGCGGGCACGCTGCTCGGCCAGGGAGTCACCGACGCCGACGGTCGCGTCGCGGACCTCGGGCCGGAGGCGCTGGTCGCGGGGGTCTACCGGCTCACGTTCCACACCGCAGCGTACTTCGAGGCCGCGGGCCGCGACTCCTTCTGGCCGCGCGTCGTGCTTGAGTTCCAGCTCGCCGACGCGTCGGCCCACCACCACGTGCCGCTGCTGCTGAGCCCGTTCGCCTTCACGACGTACCGCGGCAGCTGACCCGCCGGCCTGGGCGACCGCGGGCCGGGCGACCGGGGGCCGGGCGCCCCCGGCGGTGACGGGCCCTCGCACGGCGCTCAGTAGTCGGTGCGGTGGTCGTGGGCGAGCCAGGCCTCGAACGGCGCCGCGGCGTCGTCGGGGCGCGCGGCGACGACCGGGAGATCCCAGGTGGAGCGGTCGCGGCCGAACAGCTCGTAGAACTCGAGGTCGTCGAAGCCGCCCCGGGCCGCGTCGTGGCGGTCGGCGGCGTAGACCACGCGGTCGACCCGTGCCCAGAGCGACGCCGAGAGGCAGAGCGGGCACGGCTCGCACGACGTGTAGAGCGTCGCGCCGGCGAGCGAGAAGTCGCCGACGACCTGGCACGCCGCGCGGATCGCCGTGACCTCGGCGTGCGCGGTCGGGTCGAGGTTCGCCGTGACGCGGTTCTGGCCCTCGGCCACGAGCTCGCCGTCGCGCACGATCAGCGCGCCGAACGGCCCCCCGCCGGCGGCGACGTTCTCGACCGCGAGCTCGATGGTGCGGGCGAGCCAGCGGGCGTCGTCGGCCTCGGTGGCGGTCGCTCGGGTGACGGGTGTGGTGCTCTCTGCGCTCACGGCGCCTCCTGCTCGGTCGGGTGCCGCGGGGGCGGCGGGCGGTGCGGGTCGGGTGGCCACGGCGACGGGGCTCAGGCGAGCCCGGCCGACGCCCGCCAGGCGTCGCCCGCGGGGGCGGCGTCGTCGCGCGTGAGGGTGGCCTCGATCAGACCGTAGGGCCGATCGGCGGCCCAGAACACCTCGTTGTCGTTCGACAGGCCGAAGCGGTCGAGGTCGTAGGCGAAGTGGTGCTTGTTGGGGGCCTTGAGGCGGATCTCGGCGATCTCGGGGTGGGCCTCGAGCACCGCCTTGCCCATGTGCCAGAGCGTCTGCTGGAGCGCCAGCGACTGGAGGGTGGCGAACTCGCGCACCATCAGCGTCTTGACCGAGGCGTACAGGGCGTCCCAGTCGCGGTCGGGGTCGGCCGCCGCCGCGCCGGAGAGCCGCCACTTCGCGTCGAGCGCCGTCGCCATCACGCGGTCGTGGGTCTCGGGCAGGGTGGTGAACTCGTCGGTGAGGAACCCGGCGAACTCCGACCCGGTCGACTTCAGCAGCACGAGCTCCTTCAGGCCGGCCACGACGTGCTCGTCGTCGGCGTCGACCGTGACGGCGGCCGTGCGGACCTCCTGCCCCGTGCGCAGCCAGGTGTGGTCGTGCTCGACGCCGTCGACGACGGCCCGGGCCCACGCGAACTCCTCGATCTCGACGCGCGCGCCGACGACGGGGCCCACGTCGGCGACGAAGTGGCGCGCCAGGTCGAGGCCGAAGCCCTCCACCGACTGCACGCCGTGGGACTTGGCGAACGCGAAGGCGGTGTTCTTCTGCGTGTCTGTGGGCAGCACAGCCGACTGGTCGCCGGCGAGGTGGGCGGCCTCGAACGGGCCGCGGAGCGCGGTCGTCACGTTGAGGTCGCGGATCTCGTGCCGGGGGGAGTCGCGCACGATGCGCACCAGGCGGGACTCCGCCTTGCCGTACTGGTTGTCGCCGAGGATGATCGCCATGGCCGTGATCCTCACACGCTCGTGTGAACGCCGTGTTTCACGATGGGCCGTTTGTGAACGGATTGTTTCAGGACGGCCCTCGGGAGGGACGGCTCGTCGCCTAGGGTCGGGAGTCACCCGGGGCCGCCACGGGCCCCGCGCGACCAGAGAGGCCGTCGCCGTGCACCCCGCCCCCGCCCCCGCTCCTCCGCCCGCCGCCCCGCCCGCCGCGGCGGCCGTCTCACCCGCCGCGTCCGCCGCACCGCCCCGCCCGGCCTGGCCCCTGCAGCCGGGGGAGGGCCCCGTCGCCGCCGGCCACTACCTCCCCGCGACGCCCGAGACGACGCTCTGGGGCCGCCTGCCCTGCGCCGCCGACACGGCGGTGCTGACGGTCGAGCCGGGCACGCGCGTCACGATCGACACGGTCAGCCACGAGGGCGTGCTCGACGACCAGGGCCGCGACCCGGTGCGCTTCTTCGCCGCCCACGGCGTCGCCGCCGACGACGTGCTGCGCGACGCGGTCGCGATCGCCGCCTCCGACGCCCACGGCCGCGACCCGCTCGTCGACGGGCCGCACCTCGTCACCGGCCCGGTCGCGGTGCGCGGGGCGCAGCCGGGCGACGTGCTCAGCGTGACGCTCGTCGAGGCCCTGCCGCGCGTGCCGTACGGCGTCGTCTCGAACCGGCACGGGCGCGGGGCCCTCGCCGGCGAGTACCCGCTGCAGGAGGGCCCGGTCAGCGTCTTCGCGGCGGTGGACGTCGAGCCCGACGGCTCGCTCATCGGCACGCTGCCGGTGGTGCCCGGGGGCGAGCACGTCGTGCGCTTCCCGCTGCGGCCCTTCCTCGGCATCATGGGCGTCGCCGCCGCGGGCGCCGAGCGCCCCCACTCGGTGCCGCCCGGGGCCTTCGGCGGCAACGTCGACATCGCTCTCCTCACGGCCGGCACGACGCTGCACCTGCCCGTGCAGGTGCCCGACGCGCTCGTCTACGTCGGCGACCCCCACTTCGCCCAGGGCGACGGCGAGGTCGCGCTGACCGCGATGGAGGCGTCGCTGCGCGTGACCGTGCAGCTCGACCTCGTGCGACGCGACGACGCGCTCGCGATGTTCGGCGAGCTCGCCGGGCCGCTCGGCGAGACCGTGGACGACCTCGTGCCGACGGGGCTCGACGCCGACCTCGACGAGGCGGTGCGCGCCTGCGTCCGCGCGGCGATCGCCCTGCTGCGGGCCCGCTGGGGCATGGACGAGTCGCTGGCCTACGCCTACCTCTCGGCCGCCACCGACTTCGACATCTCGCAGGTGGTCGACCTCGTGAAGGGCGTGCACGCCCGGGTGCGCAAGGCGGACTTCGCCGGCGTCCCGCTGGTGGGCGGCGACCGCGCCGCGACGCGGCTCGACCGCGAGGAGGCGGCCCGTGCCTGACGAGACCGCTCCCGCCCCGCAGCCGGTCACCCCGCTGCCGGCCGCCCCGCTGTCGATCACCACCCTCGAGGGCGGCGAGCTGCCCGAGGGCCTGCTCGACGCCGTCGTCGCCTACGAGGACGCCCTGCGCCGCGACGACGCCGCGGCACTGGCCGACGCGTTCGAGCCGGGCCCGGGCAGCGTCCGCGTCGACGCGCAGGGCGTGCTCGTCGGGCACGACGCGATCACGGCGTTCCGGGCCCGGCGGGGCGGTGCCCCGGCCCGTCGCGTCGACGAGTGCCACGTGCGCGTGCTCGACCCCGGCTCGGCCGTCGTGGTCACTGTCAACGCACCGACCGGCGGCGGCCGCGGCGTCGTCACCCAGCTGTGGAGGCGCGGGGCCGGGCAGCCGTGGCGGATCGCGACCGCGCACGTGCAGGCCCCGCGCCCCGCGGTCGACACGCGGGTGTGGCGGGTGGTGAGCGGGCCCCTGGTGCCGGCCCGCGCCTCCTCGGGGCCGCTGGCGGGGCGGACCGTCGCCGTCAAGGACCTCTTCGCCGTGGCGGGGCACGCGGTCGGCGCGGGCGTGCCCGCCTGGCTCGCCGAGCAGCCGGTCGAGACGGCCTCGGCCCCGGCCGTCGAGCTGCTGCTCGCCGCCGGGGCGAGCGTCGCCGGCCTGGCCCAGACCGACGAGTTCGCGTACAGCGTCGCCGGCCGCAACGGGTCGTGGGGCACCCCGCCCAACGGGGCCGTGCCGGGTGCGCTGCCGGGCGGCTCGTCGAGCGGCCCCGCCTCCGCGGTCGCGCTGGGGCAGGCGGACGTCGGGCTCGGCACGGACACGGGAGGCTCGGTGCGGGTCCCCGCCTCGTACCAGGGGCTCTGGGGGCTGCGGACGTCGCACGGCGCCGTGCCGCGGGAGGGCCTGCTGCCGCTGGCGCCGAGCTTCGACACGGTGGGCTGGCTGACGCGCGACCCGGCGACGCTGCGGGCAGCGGCGGAGGCGTCGCTGGGGGCGGCGCCCGGCGGGTCGGCGGGGCGCGCGCGGTCGGGTCCCTCGGGGGCTACGGGGCCGTCGGTCGTCGTCGATCCCCGGGTGCTCGCCGCGGTCGAGCCCGACGTCGCCACGGCCTTCACCGGGGTCGTCGACGCGCTCGTCGACGACGGGCGGCTGTCCGGCCTCGCGGCCGTCGCGGTCGGCGACCTCGACACGCTGTTCGAGCTGTTCCGGGTCGTGCAGGCCGCCGAGGCCTGGCGCAGCCACGGGCGGTGGATCGAGGCGCACCCCGGCGTCCTCTCCCCGGACGTCGCGGCGCGGTTCGCCGTCGGGGCGAGCGTCGACGCCGAGCAGGAGCAGGAGGCGCGGGTCGGCCTGGCGGAGGCCCGTCGCGCCCTCGACGCGGTGCTCGGCGACGCTGTGCTCGTGCTGCCGTCGGCCTCGTCGTCGGCGCCCCGGCTCGACGCCTCGCCGGAGGAGGTCGACCGCGTGCGCGGGGCGACGCTCCGCCTCACCTGCCTCGCGGGCGTCACCGGGCGCCCCGCCGTCTCGGCCCCGATGCTGCGCGTCGCGGGCGGGCCGGTGGGGCTCTGCCTGGTGGGGCCGCGCGGCTCGGACCTCGCGCTCGTCGACCTGGCGGCGTCGCTCGTCGGCTGAGGCGCGGCGGCGGCGGCGCCGTCGGGGCGATCGAGGTGACTCGTCCGGGGCCCGCAGCGCCACGGAGGGCCCCGGACGAGTCGCCTCGGGGCGCGACGGCGTCGCGCTCGCCGTCAGGCGGGGCGGTCGACGTCGGCGCCGTCCCACAGGTCGGAGGCGTCGACGCGCTCGGCGCCGTGCGCGTGCAGCCAGCTCCGGGCGCCGGAGTCGCCGTGCAGCGTGGCCGCCAGCGGCGCCCAGTGGTCGCGACCGATCACCACGGGGTGCCCCGGGCGGCCTCCGAACACCGCCTGCCGCAGGGCGCTCGCCGAGCGTGCGCCCTCGCCGTCCAGCAGCCGCGCGACCGCGGCCGGCGGCAGCCCCGGGAGGTCGACCAGCGAGACCAGCGCGCACCGCGCCTCCTCGGCTCCTCCTCCCGCACCGCCCGCCGCGTCGGCCAGCGCCCGGGCGACCTCCGGCCCCGCCGCGGCCGCCAACCCCGCGCGGAGCGACGCGGCGAGCCCCTCGGCCCAGTCGCCGGCGACGACCACGAGGAGGCGCGGGTCGGCCGGCACGAGACCGCGCGCCTCGCCAGCCCGCGCGCCGAGCACCACGACCACCACGTCGCAGCCCCCGTCGAGCAGCGCCGCGCACCCCCGCTCGAGCCAGGGCGTGCCGTCGGGGTCACGGACGAGCGCCTTCGGCCGCCCCGCTCGCGTGCCGGCCCCGGCGGCCAGGAGCACGCCGACGACCCGGCCGCCGGGGGCGCTGCCCGCCGGTACGCCGGAGGGCGACGAGGGGGCACGGGTCGGCTCGGTCACGCCCCGATCCTCGCAGCCTCGCCGCCGCCCCCGCCCGCACGGCAACACCCCTGAAACACGGGTTGCGTACGATGGCGGCATGAAACGAGCCTTCCAGTCGATCGACCCGCCCGCTCGCCTGCTGATGGGCCCCGGCCCGATCACCGCCGACCCGCGCGTGCTGCGGGCGATGTCGGCGCAGCTGGTCGGCCAGTACGACCCGTGGATGACCGCGACCATGGACGAGACCCAGGCCCTCTACCGCCAGGTCTTCCAGACCGGCAACGAGCAGACCGTGCTCGTCGACGGCACCTCCCGGGCCGGCATCGAGGCGGCCCTCGTCTCGCTGATCGAGCCGGGCGACCGGGTGCTCGTGCCCGTGTTCGGTCGCTTCGGCCACCTGCTCGTCGAGATCGCCGGGCGGTGCGGCGCCGAGGTGCACACGATCGAGGTGCCCTGGGGCCAGGTCTTCACCGCCGAGGCGATCGAGCGGGCGATCGTCGAGACGCGCCCCGCGCTGCTCGCGGTCGTGCACGGTGACACCTCGACGACCATCGCCCAGCCGCTCGAGGGGCTCGGCGAGGTCTGCGCCCGCCACGGCGTCCTCTTCTACACCGACGTCACGGCCTCGATCGCGGGCAACGCCTTCGACGCCGACGCGCTCGGCCTCGACGCCGTCACCGCCGGGCTGCAGAAGTGCCTCGGCGGGCCCTCCGGCTCGGCCCCGGCCACCTTCTCCGACCGGGCCGTCGAGCGCATCCGGGCCCGCGCCTCCGTCGAGGCCGGCATCCGCAGCGCGGGCGACCCGACCAGCGAGCGGCGCATCGCGTCGAACTACTTCGACCTCGCGATGATCTTCGACTACTGGGGCCCGCAGCGGCTCAACCACCACACCGAGGCCACGACGATGCTCTACGGCGCCCGCGAGTGCGCCCGGCTCGTCGTCGACGAGGGGCTCGACGCCGCCGTCGAGCGGCACCGCCTGCACGGCGCGGCGATGCTCGCCGGGGTGCGTGGGCTCGGCCTCGGCGTCTTCGGCGACGTCGAGCACAAGATGAACAACGTCGTCGCCGTCGAGATCCCCGACGGGGTCGACGGCGACGCGGTCCGCGGGCAGCTGCTCGCCGACTTCGGCCTCGAGATCGGCACGAGCTTCGGGCCGCTGCACGGCAAGGTCTGGCGCATCGGCACGATGGGCTACAACGCCCGTCGCGACACCGTGCTGACGACGCTCTCGGCGCTCGAGTCGGTGCTGCGCCGGGCGGGCGCCCGGGTCGCGACGGGCGGCGGGGTCGACGCCGCCTACGACGTGTACGCCGACGCCGACCGGGTCGCGGCCCTGGCCGCGGCGACGGCCGGAGGCGCGGAGCAGGCGGGAGGCGCGGCGTGAGCCCCGCAGGCACGCCCGGCTCCGACGCGCAGACGATCCTCGACCGGTGCGACGAGCTCGCCCGGGAGAGCAGCGCGGCCCACGGCATCACGCGCGTCTACCTCAGCCCGGAGCACGCCCGGGTCAACGCGATCGCCGCCGGCTGGATGGAGGCCGCGGGCATGACGACCTGGCAGGACGCCGCGGGCAACCAGCGCGGCCGATACGAGGCCGGGACGCCGGGCGCACCCGCGGTGCTGCTCGGCTCGCACCTCGACACGGTGCCCGACGCCGGCCGCTACGACGGCGTCCTCGGCGTGCTGCTCGCGATCGCCGTCGTCGAGCGCCTGCACCGCGAGGGCACCCGCCTGCCGGTCGCGGTCGAGGTCGCGGCGTTCGGCGACGAGGAGGGCACGCGCTTCGGCACGGCCCTGCTCGGCTCCCGCGCGCTCGCCGGCACCTGGGACGACGCGTGGTGGCAGCTCGTCGACGACCAGGGCACCGCGCTGCGCGACGCGTTCACCGCCTTCGGGCTCGACCCCGCGGCCGTGGCCGACGCCGCGCCTCCCCGGGGGTCGCTCGTCGGCTACCTCGAGGCGCACATCGAGCAGGGCCCCTACCTCGAGGAGGCCGACCGGGCCCTCGCCGTCGTCTCGTCGATCGCCGGGGCACGACGCTTCGAGCTCACCGTCACGGGCGTCGCCGGGCACGCCGGGGGAGTCCCCTTCCATCGCCGGCACGACGCGCTCGCCGGCGCCAGCGAGATCGTGCTCGCGGTCGAGCGCCTCGCCCGCGACGCGGGTTGCGTGGCGACGGTGGGCCGGCTGCAGGCGTTCCCGGGCGGGGTCAACGTCATCCCCGGCCTGGTCGAGGCCAGCGTCGACCTGCGGGGCGAGCACGACGCCGAGCGGGACGCCGTGTGGGAGGCGGTGCTCGCCGAGGCCGCGGAGGTCGCCGAGCGCCGCGGCCTCACCGTCGAGGCGCGCGAGACGCACAGCGCCCCCGCCGTGGTCGCCTCGCCCGCCCTCCGCGACGTCGTGCGCGAGGGCATCGCGGCGACGGGCGACGCCGACCCGATGACCCTGTTCTCGAAGGCCGGCCACGACGCGATG
This sequence comes from Frigoribacterium sp. CFBP 8754, assembly GCF_014841815.1. Classification (NCBI taxonomy): domain Bacteria; kingdom Bacillati; phylum Actinomycetota; class Actinomycetes; order Micrococcales; family Microbacteriaceae; genus Frigoribacterium; species Frigoribacterium sp. CFBP 8754. Next base: position 571,975 of record NZ_JACYUO010000002.1, on the reverse strand, counting down.
GCCGTCGCCGAGCTCACCGACTGGGCGATGCTCTTCGTCCGCTGCGGGGCCGGCGGCATCAGCCACCACCCCGACGAGATCGTCGGCCTCGCCGACGTGGCGGTCGCGCTCGACGCGTTCGAGGCCGCGGTGCGCGCCCTGGCGGCCCGGACGGCGGAGGCGGCGTGAGCGCGAGCGCGGACGCGGTCGCCGAGCCGGCGGGTCCCGTGCCGACCGGCGCTCCGGCCGCCCCGGCCGAGGGCGGCATCCGCGACCGGATCGACTCCGGCTACGGAGCCCTCAGCCCGCAGGAGCAGCGCGCCGCCGACTTCATCCTCGACCACCTCGACGACCTGGCGGTCGTCACGGCGACCGAGATCGCCGAGCAGAGCGGGGTGTCGAAGGCGACGGTGTCGCGGCTGTTCCGCCGTCTCGGGTTCACCGACGCCCAGGAGGTGCGCGAGCAGGCCCGCGCCGCGCGCGGCCGGGGCGTCCCCGTCGGGCCGACCACCGCCTCCGGCGACCTCGCCCCCCACGCGGCCTCCGAGCAGCGCAACCTGCAGCGGATGCTCGACGGCCTCGCCGACGGCCGCCTCGCCGACGCCGCCCGCCTGGTGGCCGACGCCCAGCGCGTCGTGGTCGTCGGGTTCCGCAACAGCTACCCCGTCGCGATGCACCTGCGACAGCAGCTCGTGCAGGTGCGCGACGACGTGCGCCTCGCCCCGCAGCCGGGCCAGTCGGTCGGGGAGGAGCTCGTGGGGCTGAGCCCGCGCGACGTCGTCGTGCTCGTCGGGTTCCGGCGACGGCCGGCCGGGTTCTCGGGCGTCGTCCGTTCGCTGGCCGAGCGCGGCGTGCCCGTCGTGCTCGTCGGCGACGCGTCGGCCCGCGCGGCGGAGGTCGCCGTGCGCCTCGAGTGCCCGGTCGACAGCCCCTCGCCGTTCGACAGCTACGCGGCGGCGATGAGCCTCGTGGCGCTCTTCGCGGCGGCCGTGCTGGCCGAGCACCCGCGCACCGGCCGCACCCGCGTCGGCGACGTCACCGGGCTCTACGCCGACCTGGCCGAGCTGGAGCAGCGGGCCGGCACGGAGGGCGCCGGCGCCTGAGCCCCGCCGGGCGTCCCCGCCGGGGCGTCCTCGCCGGTGCGGCGGGTCGCCGTCCTCGTGGGCGGGTCGCCGCCGACCCGCCCACGAGGGCACCGACCCGCCGACTCGACGAACGAGCGCGCCCACGAGGACACGGACCCGCCGACTCGACGCTGAGGCGAGGCGGCTCGGTCGGGGCGTCTCAGGCGGGGCGCCTCAGGCGGTGCGGGTCAGCGCCGCGAGCACCTCGGCCATGACCTCGCCCGGGCCGACCTCGCCGGTGGCGGGGGCGTCGAACGCCGAGCCGAGCGCGACGTCGATGAGCAGCCGGGCGAGCGTGTCGGACGACAGCCCGGTCACCTGTCGCGCCTGGCCCTGCAGCACGACGTCGACGAGACCGCGCAGCGTGTCGAGCACCGCCCGCCGCCGGTCGACGAAGGCCGCCATCACGGCCTCGTCGGCGAGGGCCTGAGCGCGGAACTCGCTCATCAGGGTGAAGTCGTCGGCCGTGACCTGCGCGTAGGGCGCGAAGGCGTCGCGCACGGCGGCGGGGAGGTCGGAGAGCGGCGTGCCCGGCAGCATCATGTGCTCGAGGGCGCCGAGGGCCCCCTCGGTCTCCTGCGTCAGGAGGGTGATGACGAGGTCCGACTTCGACTCGAAGTTGGAGTAGACCGCCCCCTTGCTGAAGCCCGCGGCCTTCGCGACGTCGTCGAGGGTGGTCGCGTGGACGCCGCGCTGCGAGAAGAGGGTCGAGGCCGCCTGGAGCAGCCGTTCGCGCACCTCGGCGCGGGGCGGTCGTGAGGTCCGCTCTCGTTCCGTGGTCGCCATGACCGCCACCCTAGCGGGCTCCGGCGCCCCGTCGGGCACGCGCCGGGGTGACCCCCGGAAGGGGGGTCACCGGGGTGCATACCGGAGAGTATCGGGGGCGCTACCATCGAGGTACCTGACGCACCCGAGACGCCAGGCCTGGTGCACCCGGAGCACCAGAGAGCGACGCGAGCGCGCGGCGCGGCACACCCCGACCTGCCCGAACAGGTCGCCCGTCGCGCGCTCGAGTCAGCACCCGTGCGGGCACCCGCGTCGCCACCGGCGCGCTGACAGCACCCCAGCGTTCCCGCTGGTGCGCCCCGCCTCAGGGGCGGGTCAGCAACCGGGCCGGAGGCGCGGCGTCGGTCACGCGCACGCCCCCCACCCAGGTCGCGGCGACGAGCCCGACGAGCTCCGCGCCGTCGAAGGCCGAGACCGGGTTGCGGTGCGCGAGCGCCGTCACGTCGACGGTGAAGGGCTCCTCCGGCGCGAAGGCGACCAGGTCGGCCGCGGCCCCCACCGCGATGCGGCCCTTGGCCGGGGACGCCCCGGAGCCGCGGCCGAGCCCGACGAGGTCGGCCGTGCCGCTGCTCATCCAGCCGAGCACGCGCTCGAGCGGGACGCCGCGCGCCCGCGCCCCCGACCAGACGGCCCGGAAGCTCAGCTCGAGACCGGCGATGCCGCCCCAGGCGAGGCCGAAGTCGCCGTCGCCCGCGAACTTCAGCTCGGGCGTCGACGGCGAGTGGTCGGACGCGACGACGTCGATCGTGCCGTCGACGAGGGCGGCCCAGAGCAGCTCGCGGTTCGCCTCGTCACGGATGGGCGGGCAGCACTTGAACTGCGTGGCGCCGTCGGCGATCGAGCCGGCGTCGAAGGTGAGGTAGTGCGGGCAGGTCTCGACCGTGAGCCTCAGGCCCTCGGCCTTGGCCGCGCGGATGGTGTCGAGCGCGCCCGCCGACGAGAGGTGCAGCACGTGCGCGCGGCCGCCGGTCTCGCGCAGGGCCTCGACGACGTGCTCGATCGCGGTGGTCTCGACCACCTCGGGGCGGGAGCGCACGAAGTCGTCGTACACCGCGCCTCCGGCGGGCCCCTCGGGCAGACCGGCCGCGGCGGCGTCGAGCTCGCCCGGGTCCTCCGCGTGGACGATCAGCAGGCCGTCGAAGGCCGCGAGCTCGCGGGCCGCCGCGTGCAGCTGCTCGGTCGTGAGGTGCGGGAACTCGTCGACGCCCGAGGGCGACAGGAAGGCCTTGAATCCGAAGACGCCGGCGTCGTGGAGGGCCCGGAGGTCGCCCGTTCCCAGGTTGCCCGGCACGGCGCCGCCCCAGAAGCCGACGTCGACGACGGACTGCGGCGCCGCGGCCGCGCGCTTGAGCTGGAGGGCGGCGACGGTCGTGGTCGGCGGGACGCTGTTCAGCGGCATGTCGACGATCGTCGTGACGCCGCCGGCGGCAGCGGCCCGGGTGGCGGAGGCGAAGCCCTCCCACTCGGTGCGGCCCGGCTCGTTGACGTGCACGTGGCTGTCGACCACCCCGGGCATCAGCACCTGGTCGGCCGGCAGCGTGACGTCGGGGCCGCCCGGGCGCGCGGCGACGGCGTCGAGCGACCCGATCGCGACCACCACCCCGTCGCGGACGTGCACCGACGCGGCCCGCCAGGCGCCGTCGACGAGCACGCGCTCGGCCCGCACGACGAGGTCCCCGACGAGGTCCCCGGCGAGGTCGTCGGCGACCGCGTCAGCCACGGGGCGCCCCCTCGGCCCCGGCGGCGACCGCCTCGGCCGCCTTCACCCGCTCGCGCATCAGGTGCCCGGTCAGCGCGACGAGCAGCGTCAGGCCCCCGGCCGCGCCCATGCCGACGCCGATGTGCACCTGCAGCAGCAGGGCCCCGACGCCCGCGCCGACGAGGATCATCAGCACCGCGAGCACGCGCCGCGGGAAGTTCTTGCCGTCGCCGCCGGCGAGCTTCGACTCCGACGCGAGCCCGACGATGGTCGAGGTGACGACGACGGTGGTCACGTCGGCCACCGCGATCTTGCGGGCGGCCGCGGCCTGGAGCCCCATGGCCGCGCCGAGCAGGCCGGTGATCGTGTAGGCCCAGGGCGACCCCTCCTCGGGCAGCACCCAGAAGCACGAGAGGCCGAGCACGAAGAGCACGCCGCCGGTGACCGAGAAGGCGACCGTGCTGCGGCCCGACCAGCCCTTCCGGCTGCCGCGCAGCAGCCGCCCGCCGCCCGCCGCGCCGACGAGGAACGCCACGAGGGCGACCACGGGGCCGACGATCGGCAGCCCGTCGGCCTGGGCGATCGCCATGCCGAGGATGACCACGTTGCCGGTCATGTTCGCCGTGAAGACGCGGTCGAGGCCGAGGTAGCCGACGGCGTCGATGATGCCGGTGGTGAAGGTCAGCGCGAGCATCATCACGAGGTGCGTGCGGGCCTGGTCACGGCGGAGGCGCGTGACCGGGTTCCGGCTGGCGCGCTCGGGGGCGGGGGGTGCGGCGGTGTCGGTCACGGCGGTCCTTTCGTGGGGCGGTACGAGTCTGGCAGCCCCGCGGCGGGGCCCGGGCGAGCCCGGCTCAGCACCGCGAGCCCGACGCAGCACCGCGGGGCGGGCCGGCTCACCCGGCGCGGTGGGAGTGGGCCCAGCCCCCGTCGCCGAGCACCCACTCCTCGCGACGGCTCGCGGTGTCGGGCGCGCTCGACCAGGCGGTCACGCGGGTGGGGCGCACGACGAAGCCGGCCCAGGTCGGGGGCGGTTCGAGACCCGTGCCTCCCGCGGTGGCGACCCGCGCCTCCCTCTCGGCCTCGGCCGCGGCCCAGCGGGCGCGCCGCTCGGCGAGCGGCAGCGCGGCGAAGTCGTGGGTGTTGAGCCAGGCGAGCTGCTGCAGGTAGGGCGAGCGGGCGGCGTACGCCGCGGCCACGGCCGGGGGGTCGGCGGGCTCGGCCCGGCCCCGCACCACGAGCTGGTGCGTGAAGCCGGGCCAGAGCGCCGTGACGGCGACCAGCGGGTTCGCCCGGATCTGGGCGACCTTGCGGCTGGTCGCGTCGGTGTGGAACGACAGCCCGTCGCGGGCCACCGACGAGAGCAGCACGGTGCGGGCGTCGGGGCCCCCGTCGGCGTCGACCGTCGACAGGGTCACCTGGGGGCGGTCGGGGTCGTCGTCGGGCGGCAGCCACGCCTCGAGCACGGCCCAGGCCTCGTCGGGCAGCCTCACGCGGCGGGCCCGCCCGGCGGCCGGTGCCGGAAGCGCGCGATCTCGGCGAGCTGGGCCACCCCGTTCCGCACCGCCGTGGCGTGCAGCTCGGCGCCCCAGGCGGCGTTCGCCCCGCTGGCGTCGCCGACCACGCCGTCCGGCCCGAAGTCGTCGCTCGTCCAGCCGAAGTGCACCGGGCCGCCGTTGAAGCGCACGTACTCGGTGTCGAGCAGGTGGTCGGGGATCCACCGCCGGGCCTGGCCCATGTCGACGAGGTCGGGCCGGAGGTGCAGGATCATCGACGTCTCGCTGTGCCCGCCGTGCACGCCGAAGCCGTGCTCGTCGGGCCCGTTCACGCCGTCGCCCGCCACCATGCCGGTGCCCATCAGGAAGGTGCGGAGACCGAAGCGCCGCCGCAGCTCGCGGAGGGCCACCTGCAGCAGCGCGATGTTGCCGCCGTGCCCGTTGTAGAAGACGAGGGTCCGGGCGGGCGTGGCCGCGACCGAGCGGCCGATGTCGACGACGGTCCGCAGCAGGGTCTCGGCCGTGAGCCAGACCGTGCCCGGGGCCCAGTGGTGCTCGTCCGACTTCGTGTAGGCGAGCGGGGGCAGCAGCCAGACGTCCTGCCCGCCGGCCGCCGCCTCCTCGACGACCGCCCGGCTGATCAGGTCGGCCATCAGCCAGTCGGTGGCGAGCGGCAGGTGCGGGCCGTGGTGCTCGATCGCGCCGGTGGGCAGCACCACGATGCTGTCCTCGCCGAGCGCGGCCGACAGGGCCGGCCCGCTCAGCTCGACGAGGTCGCGCGAGCGCGAGCGGACGCGGGGCCGGGGCCGCAGGTCGCTCACGAGACCTTCGCCCCGGTGTCGACGCCGACCGCTCCCGGCGCCCCGTGGCCGCCCTTCACGCCCGGGTCGGGCCCGCCGACCGTCGCGGGGTCGACGAGCTTGCCGGGGTTGAGCAGCCCCTCGGGGTCCGTCGTCGCGGCCAGGGCGCGGGTGCGCTCGGGCTCGAAGTCCACGTACCACTGGTGGGGGTTGTGGTAGCCGACGCCGAGGGCACGGAGCTTCGCGAAGCCCGCGTACACCTCGGCGGCCGAGCGGTAGACGCCGGCGAGCATGCCGATCGGCCGCCCGTGCTGCGACTCGATGTGCAGCATGCCGCCCTCGTAGACCGCGTGCACCTCGTCGATGCGGTCGACCAGCGCGTCGCCCGAGACCTCGACGTGGAAGTACGTGTCGGGGTACGCCTTCTGCAGCCACTCGATCGGGTGGTTGTACGACATCATGCTGATCTTCATGGCGGTCTGGGGGCCCTCCCGCACGTCCTCGACGCGGCCCCCCGCCTCCTCGACCATCCGGGTGGCCTCCTCGACGGTGGCGGCGTCGAGGATGGCGCGCAGGCTGACGCGCCCGGCGGGGATGCCCGGGTCGTCGGGCAGCGCGTCGGCGAGCGTCGGCAGGTCGGCGCTGACGAGACGGGGCGTCGGCTCGAGGGCCGCGAACGGCCGGATCAGCGACAGGGCCTGCTCGAAGTGGTCGAAGCTCGCGAAGAACCCGCGCCAGTCCTGCAGCGGCTCGAGCGCGACGGTCGCCCGGGCGATGACGCCGGCCGTGCCGTAGTTGTGGACGTACGGCTGCGCGTCGTCGCCCTCCACGTGCACGAGCCGGGCGTCGGGCACGGCGTGCACGACGTCGAGCGCCGTGACGAAGCCGGAGCTGTTCGAGCCGTGCTTGATCGACCCGGTGCCGCCGGAGCCGCCGGCGAGGAAGCCGCCGATGGTGGACTGCGCGGTCGACGGGTACATCAGGATCTGCTGCCCGGTCTTCGCGGCGGCCTGCTCGAGGGCGACCATCGTCGCGCCGGCCTCGGCGGTGATCCAGCCGACCCCCACCTCGACGACGGCGCGCGCCCGGGTCAGGTCGAGCACGAGGCCGCCGGCCATCGGGATCGCCTGGCCGTAGTTGCCGGTGCCCTTGCCGCGGGGCGTGACGGGCACGCCGTGCCGCACGGCGGCCGCGACGACCGCCGCGACCTGCTCGGCGTCGGCGGGGTAGGCGACGAGGTCGGCGAGGCCGAGGGGCAGCTGCTCGCTGATCACCGGCGAGAGGCGCGAGCCGTCGAGGCTCGCCCTCTCACGGGCGGCGAGCTCGACCGAGACCCCGCGGTCGCCGAGCAGCTCGCGCAGCTCGGCCTCGAGGGCGGCGGTGGCGGAGGCGGTGGTGCCTGTGCCGGTGGTGCCGCCGGCACCGGTGGCGGTCCGCGTGTCGGGCACGGCTCAGAACCCCAGGCTGATCGAGTCGTCGAGGAACTCGTTCGTGTAGAGGTCGCTCGGGGCGAGGCCCTCCTTCAGCGTCGAGCCCTGCGCCTCGAAGATCTCGGTGTCGAGGTCGATGATCTTCTGCATCCGCTCCTCGTCCATGTCGCCGACGTAGCCGTTGTCGCCGTCGGTCGCGATGCCGAGCGCCTTCATCTGCTTCACGGCGTACGCGGCGACGTCGGCGTCGTAGACCCAGCCGGTGTCGTACTGCTCGACCAGGTCGACGATCTTCTCGTTCGTGGCCTCGGGCGAGGCGAAGTAGTCGACGTCGGCCTGCTGCAGCACCGGCACGAGCTTCTCCAGGCAGGGGCTGAGCTCCTCGAGGTCGCCCGTCTTGACGGCCATGGCCTCGGGGTAGATCGGGTAGCCGGTGTCGTTGATCAGCTGGTACTCGAGCGGCTTGCCCCAGGCCGAGACCTGGTTCTCGTAGACGAACGGCTCGGCCGTGGCGAAGCCCTGCTGGGCGTCCTTCCCCTGCGACACGACGAACTTCGACGGGGTGCCGTCGTAGCTGCCGTCGGTGACGCCCTCGGGGAGGATGTCGTTGCCGATCAGGTAGTCCATGTAGGCGGCGCCGGAGAAGTACCGCACGACGCCGTCGTCCTTCGCCAGCTCCTCCCCGAGCTCCTCGATCGTCGTCACGTCGGGGTAGGTCTCCGGGTCCCACATGATCATCTGCGGCGAGATGTCGTTCTCGGCGAAGACCGCCGTGGTCGGCAGGTCGGCCGAGTTCTGCACGGCGACGTCGGTGGTGACGTAGCCCATGGTGATGTCGTCGTCCTGGTACATCTGCGAGGTGACGGTGTTGAAGCCGATCGCCGGGCCGCCGGCCCGGATCTCCACCTTGACGCCGGTCGGCTGGCCGCCGGCCATGAGGTCGCTCGTCACCGTCTTCTGGTCGGCGTCGACGGTGTAGTCGTCGCTGAGCAGCTGGTACGCGTGGCCGTGCTCGGCCTCCGGGTTCCAGTCGGTCTGGATCACGACGGTCGCGGGGCAGACGCCCGAGAGGTCGACGCCCGAGCCGCTCGCGGCGGCCTGGGGCGCGGCGTCGTCGGAGGGCCCGGCGGAGCAGGCCGAGAGGGCGGCGGCCGTCACGACGACGAGTCCGAGGGCCGTGAGGGTGCGGGAGGTGCGGGGCATGGGGTTCTCCTGTCAGGGGGTGGAGCAGGGGAGCGGGCAGAGCGGTGCTGTGCTGTGGGCGGAACGGTGAGGGGAGGTGTGGGAGGGGACGTGCGGAGGGGAAGAGAGAGGGAGGCAGGGGGAGCGCCGGAGGCGCGGGTCGACCGGGCGGTCCGCCGCGGTCGTGTCGGTGGCCGGCTAGTTCGCCGTGAACCACTTGCCCGTCGCGACCCGGCCGAGCCAGCCGAACGCGACGAAGACCACGACGCCGAGGACGCTCGCGACGACGATCGCGGCGAACATCTCGGCGCCGTTGAGCCGCTGGTTCATCACCGAGATCAGGACGCCGAGGCCGCCGTCGCCGCGCTGGAAGAACTGGTCGGCGACGATCGCGCCGATCACCGAGAGCCCGGCCGAGTTGCGGAGGCCGATGAAGATCGACGGCAGCGCGGCGGGGAACCGCAGCTTGGTCAGCAGGGTGAGGCGCGAGGCGCCCTGCAGCTGGAAGAGCTCGCGCTGGCCCTTGTCGACCGACTGCAGGCCGAACAGGGTGTTCGACACCATCGGGAAGAGGGCGAACATGACCGTGACGATGATGCGCGACGGCATCTCGTAGCCGAAGAGCGACCCGATCAGCGGCACGAGCGCCAGGATCGGGATGCACTGCAGCACGACCGCGTACGGGAAGAGCGCGCTCTCGATCCAGCGCGCCTGCACCATGAGCACCGCCCAGGCGACCCCGATCACGATGGCGATCGCCAGGCCGATCACCGCGATCAGCGTCGTGTTGCCGAGCGCCTCGAGCAGGTCGGGGCGGAAGTCGGCGTCGAGCAGGACGGCGTTGAGCACGAGGTGCGGGTACGGCACCAGGAAGGGCAGCCCGCGCACCTGGTCGTAGTACAGCGCGATCAGGTAGCCGACGCCGATCAGCGCCACGAAGACGACGATCGGCAGCACGACGTCGCGCGTCCGCGCCGCGCGGGGCGTCAGGGCCCGGCGCGGGGCGCGGGGGCCGGTCAGCCGGGGCTGCGCGGCGGGCGCCGTGCTCGGCTCGGCGGGGGAGACCCGGGTGTCGATCGCCATCAGCGGTGCCCTTCTCGGAGTGCGTGCGAGACCTCGCCGACCAGCTCGGCGAACTCGGGGGTGAAGCGCAGGTCGGGGTCGCGGGGCATCGGGAACGGCACGTCGAACTCGCCGACGATGCCGCCGGGCCGGCCCGACATGACGATGACGCGCGTGGAGAGGTAGACGGCCTCGGAGACCGAGTGCGTGATGAAGAGGCCGGCGAACGACTTCTCGACGAAGAGCCGCAGCAGCTCGTCGTTGAGGCGCTCGCGGGTGATCTCGTCGAGGGCGCCGAACGGCTCGTCGAAGAGGAACAGCTCGGGGTCGAGGGTCAGCGACCGGGCGAGCGAGGCGCGCATCTTCATGCCGCCCGAGAGCTCCTTCGGCAGCGACGTCTCGAAGCCCGACAGGCCGACGAGGTCGATGGCCTCGGCGGCGGCGCGGCGCCGGTCGGCCTTCGAGGCCCCGTTCAGCTCGGCGAGCAGCTCGACGTTGTCGCGGACGTTCCGCCACGGCAGCAGGGTCGCGTCCTGGAAGACGTAGCCGATGCGGTCGGTGTCGACCTCGGCCCGCCCCGCCGAGGCGCTCTCCAGGCCGGAGGCGATCCGGAGCAGGGTCGACTTGCCGCAGCCCGAGGGGCCGACGACCGTGACGAACTCGCCGCGGTCGACGGTGAGGTCGACGCCCTCGAGCGCGACCGTGCCGTTCGGGAACCGCATGGCGACGTCGCGGAAGTCGAGCAGCGTGCCGACGGTCGTCGGCGCCGGGGCGCTCGGGCGGGGGGTGGCGGTGGTGGTCATGCGGGTCACCTGGTCTCCGTGAGGGTGCGGTCGGTGGGGGCGGCGCTCCGGGCGCGCTCGGCGGCGGGGGCGGCGACGTGCCGCGTGACGACGCTCTCGGCGACGACGCGGCCGGCGTGCAGCACGGTGCGGTCGGCGGGCGCCGAGGCCACGGCCTCCGCCAGCGAGGAGGCGCGGATCGCCAGCAGGTCCGCCCGCGCCCCCGCCACGGCTCCGGCCACGGGCAGGCCCATGACCGACCGCGCCCCGTCGCTCACCGCGTGCCAGGCCTCGTCGATCGTCAGGTGGCCGGCGACGACGAGCAGCATCGCCGTCTCGAGGGCGTCGCTCCGGCCGAGGGGGTTGAAGGGGTCGCGCACGTTGTCGGCGCCGGCCGCCAGCCGCACCCCGGCGTCGAGCAGCTCGCGCACGGCGGTGAGGCCGCGGGGCGTGGCGACCGGCGACTCCCACCCCTGCAGGTAGAGGTTCGTGATCGGGTTCGCGATCACGCCGACGTCGGCACGGCGGACCGCCTCGACCACCTCGTCGCGCTGGGCGGCGGGCATGCTGCCGAGGCGCACGCAGTGGCCGGCCGAGACCGGCGTCGTCCAGTCCTCCACGCGGCGCGCGAGGGCGAGCAGGGTGTCGGGCCCGTGCAGGCTCTCGTCGGTGTGCAGGTCGACGCCGACGCCGCGGCGCTCGGCGATGTCGAGCAGGCGGTGCAGGTCGCGCTCGGGCTCGCGGGAGAGGTGCGGGGCGCCGCCGACGAGGTCGACGCCGAGGTCGAGGACGGCCTCGACGTCGCGGTCGGGGCTGTCCTGCGAGGCGAGGGCGACGATCTCGACGTCGACGAGGTCGCGCAGCTCGTCGCGCACCCGCACCAGCGCCTCCGCCCCGCGCGTCGCCTCGGTGCCGAGCAGCACGTCGACGTGGGTGCGCACCGCGGTGGTGCCCTGGGCCAGCATCGCGAGCAGCTGGCGGCGGGCGCGGTCGGCCACGTCGTCGACGGTCATCGTCGCGGCGTGCACGCGCCAGGAGGCGATGGCGAGCTCGAGGTCGCCCATCGGGGGCCGGATGGCGTCCCAGGAGAGGGCCTTGTCGAGGTGGGCGTGCGGCTCGGCGGGGGCGGTGAGCAGCAGGTGGCCGGCGAGGTCGAGGGTCTCGGCCTCGGGGGCCCGTGCCGCCGTGCCCGCCGGGAGGACCGCCTCCACCGTGTCGCCGGCCAGGACGACGTCGACCACCGAGCCGTCGGGCAGGGTGGCCGCGGTCAGCAGCGAGATCGGGCGGGGGAGTCGGCTCACGGGTCGTCCTCGGGTCTGTCGGCCGGTGGCCCCTCGGGTGGGAGGGCCGGACGGTGCAGGGTGCAGAATGTTGATCGCATCAACATGGTTCAATCTAAGGACGGCTCGTTTCGGGCACGTGACGCGGCCGTTTCGCCGTGTTAATTGCGGGCCGGGCCGTCCGACCGCCGTGGTAGACCTCGTCTGTCCACCCGATCCAGGAGGCTCCCGTCACGTCCCTCGACGACCTCGACACCGTGGCCCCCGCCGCCGAGTCGGCAGCGACCCCGGCGCCGGCATCGGCCCCGGGGCCCGCCGCGGTGACCGCCGCGCCCGCCGCGCCCGCCGCACCCGCCGCGGTGCCCGCCGCGCCCGCCGCCGCGCCCGTCGACCCGCAGGCGCTCGCCGTGGGCTCGCGCATCCGGCGGCTGCGCCGGGCCCGGGGCCTCACCCTCGTGCAGCTCGCCGGCGAGGCCGAGCTGTCGCACCCCTTCCTCAGCCAGCTCGAGCGCGGGCTCGCCCGGCCGAGCCTGGTCTCGCTCGAGCGCATCGCGCGGGCGCTCGGCACGAGCCAGGTCGAGATCCTCGCCGCGGCCGACGACGACCGCCCCGGCGACCAGCCCGGCGTCGTGCACGTCGCCGCGGCCGAGGGCTCGACCGGGCGCTACGGCCAGGCCTCGGCGCGGCTGCTGACGCACGGCGACCGTGCCTTCCACCCGATGGAGATGACCGGCTACAACCGCGACCCGGGCGACTTCTTCGAGCACGCGGAGGACGAGTTCGTCCACGTGCTCGCCGGTCGCCTGCGCGTGGAGCTCGGCGACGAGGGCGTGCACGTGCTCGGCCCCGGCGACTCCCTCTACTACGTCGGGGGCACCGCCCACCGCTGGGCCGCCGTCGACGACGACGGCTACCGCCTGTTCGTCGTCAAGCAGAGACCGGAGACCCTGTGACCGCCCCCACCCGACTGCCCGACACCGCCCTCGACGTCGTCGTGACGGCCCGCACCCGCTCCGCCGACCGGGTCGAGCTCTTCGAGTTCGCCGCGCCCGACGGCCGCCCCCTGCCGCGCTGGCAGCCCGGGGCCCACGTCGACGTGGCCCTGCCCGGCGGCGAGGTGCGGCAGTACTCGCTCTGCGGCGACCCCGACGCGCCCACCTGGCGGGTCGGCGTGCTGCGCGAGACGGACGGACGAGGAGGCTCGGCCTGGCTGCACGACTCCCTGGCCGTCGGCGACGCGGTGCGGCTGGCCGGGCCCCGCAACCACTTCGAGTTCGAGCCCCGTCGCGGCACCTCGTACGTGTTCGTCGCGGGCGGCATCGGCGTCACGCCGATCTCGGCGATGGCGCGCGCGGCGGCGCGTGCGGGCGTCGAGTACGTGATCCACTACGCCGGCCGCAGCCGCGCCTCCCTCGCCCTGCTCGACGAGCTGGCCGAGCTGCACGGCGACCGGCTGCACGTGCACGCCGCCGACGAGGGCGACCGGCTCGACGTCGACGCCCTGTTCGCCGGGATGGCCGCGTTCACGACGACCTACTGCTGCGGGCCCGAGCGGCTGGTCTCGGCCGTCGAGGCGGCCGGTGCCGGGCGGCAGGTCGTCGTCGAGCGCTTCGAGCCGAAGGAGGTCGGCGAGCCGGTGCGGCACGAGTCGTTCGAGGTCGAGCTCGCCGCCTCGGGCCTGACGGTCACGGTGCCGCCCGACCGCTCGGTGCTCGACGTCGTCGAGGAGGCCGGCGTGCTGGTGCTGTCGAGCTGCCGCGAGGGCACCTGCGGCACCTGCGAGACGCCCGTGCTCGAGGGCGAGGTGGACCACCGCGACTCGATCCTGACGCCCGACGAGCAGGCCGCCGGCGACCGCATGTTCCCCTGCGTCTCGCGGGCCGCCTGCCCCCGGCTGGTCCTCGACCTGTAGCGCCCGCGCGCCCCGCCTCCCGCCCCGGCTTGCCTCGCGCCTCCCGCCCCGCGCCTCCCGTCCCGACTCGACCCGCGCCTCCCCTCGCGCCCGCAAATGCCGACCAGGCGTCCGGCACGCGTGGCTCAGCTCCTGCAGATGCCGACCGATCGGGCCCCAGAGAGGCTCTGGTGGCGGGTATTCCATGCGCCAGAGGCGCCTCGGTCGGCAATTGCGGGTGGGGGAGTCGCGTCGGACGGGCGCAGGTCGGGTTCTGCAGTCAGGGTGGCCAGGGGCCAGGGGCCAGGGGCCAGGGGCCAGGGGCCAGGGGCCAGCGGTCAGGGCGGCCGGTGGCCGGCTAGCGGCCGACGCGCTCGCGGAGGGCCGCGACCAGCTCGCGCTCGTCGGCCCCGAGGAGGCGCCCGTCACGCACCACAGGGCGGCCCGCCACGAGCACGTGGCGCGGACGCCGCCCCGGGCTCGCCCAGAGCAGCCCCGCGACCGGGTCGGCGACCCCGGCGTCCGCGACCCCCGAGACGTCCCAGAGGCAGAGGTCGGCGGCGGCACCGGGCCGGAGGTGGCCGAGCTCGGGGCGGCCCAGCCCGGCGGCCGAGCCGGAGGTGGCGAGCCCGAGCGCGTCCCGGGCCGTCAGCGTCAGCGTCGGCGACGAGGCAGCGCCCGCAGCGCCCGCCGCGCCCCCGGCGCCCGCCGGCCGCGGCGCCAGCGGCGCGACCTGCATCGCGAGCCGCGCGTCCGCCAGCAGGTGCCCCGCGTCGTTGCTCCCGCCGCCGCTCGTGCCGAGCCCGACGACCACCCCCGCCGCGCGCAGCGCCGCGACCGGCGCCACGCCCCAGCCCATCGGCAGGTCGCACCCCGGGGCGTGCGTCGCGGTGACCCCGGCCGCCGCCAGCCGCACCACCTCGCCCGCGTCGACCGCGCAGAGGTGGGCGATCGTGACGTCGTCGGCGAGCCAGCCCCACTCGTCGAGCAGGTCGAGCGGGCGACGCCCCCAGCGCTCGAGGGCGATCGCGACGTCGACCTGCTCGTTCGCCTGCGTGCGCCTCCTCAGCCCGTGGCGGGCCGCGACCTCGGCCAGCAGCTCGAAGGTCTCGCGCCCGTCGCTGTGCACGCCGGCCGGCCCGACGGCGAGCTGGAGCATCCCGTCGGCGCTCACCCCGCCCCGCGGCACCGGCCCCTCCGCCCCGAGCAGCCCCTGCACGATCGCCTCGGCCGACGCCGCGGCGCGCTGCGGGTCGTCGCGCGCCGAGCCCCTCACGAAGACGAGGCGCCCGCCGAGCCCCCGGGCCGTCTCCGCGATGCTCCGGGCGATCGCGACGGTGTCGGCCACGGCGGCGTCGGCCGTGGCCCCGCTGAGGGCGGCCCTGCCGGGGGCGCCCCCGCCGAGGCCGGGCGCGGCGGGCCAGTTGAGCTGGTGGTCCGCGACGGTCGTCACGCCCGCGAGCAGCCCCTCGGCGACCCCGACGGCCGTGGTCGCCGCGACGAGCGACGGGTCGATCACGGCCGAGCCGTACGCCGCGGCCATCGCGGGCAGCCACTCGGCCATCGGCACGTGGCGCGTGCCGGGCAGCGTGCGGAAGCCGCTCTGCAGCAGGTGGTGGTGCGCGTTGACGAGCCCCGGCGTGACGACGCACCCGCCGGCGTCGAGGACGTCGTGCCCGCCGCGCAGCGCGTCCTCGCCCGGGGGCGCCACCACGACGCCGTCCCGCACCCAGAGGCTGTCGGCGGTCTCGGTCGACTCGTCGACGACGACGCGCACGGCGCCGCGGACCTCGAGGAGGCGGCCGGGCAGCAGGGAGGTCGGCAGGGGCGTCGTGGGCATGCGAGATTCCTAGCAGCGCCGTGTGTCGGGCGCGTTTCCGCCCCGTGCGAACAGGGGGAGTCGCCCCCACGCTCCGCAGATAGGCTCGCCCGCATGAGCGACCAGACCCCCGACCGCATCCTCATGTTCGGCGCCGACTGGTGCCGCGACTGCCGCCGCTCGAAGGCGCTGCTCGACCGCGAGGGCGTGGAGTACGACTACGTCGACGTCGAGGCCGTGGAGGACGGCGCCGACCGGGCGTACGCGATCAGCGGTCGCACGCAGATCCCGGTCGTGGTCTTCCCCGACGGCAGCCACCTCGTCGAGCCCACCGACCCCGAGCTCGCCGCGAAGCTCTAGGCGCAGGCAGTAGGCGCGGGCCCAGGCGCAGCCGCAGGCAGGAGGCGGGCGCCCTGGCCCCCGGGTCGCGGGCGGAGCTACCCGCGGCCGCCGATCCGCTGCCGCCGGTCGGCGACGACGCCCTTGACCGCCTCGTCGAGGTGCGGGTGGGTGAACTCGTAGCCACCCTCGACCAGGCGCTCCGGCAGCACCCACCGGCTCTTCAGCACGAGCTCCGTCTCCGTGCGCAGCACGGCCGTGCCGAGCTCGAGCATCCACCGCGTCGCCGGCAGGCCGACGGGCATCCCCACCGCGCGGCGGACGATGCCCATCATCGTGCGGTTGTCGGTCGGGTTCGGCGACGAGAGGTTCACGACCCCGTCGACCTCCTCGTGCTCGCGCAGCCACTCGATGCTGCCGAGCACGTCGTCGACGTGGATCCAGCTGAACTTCTGGCGCCCGCCGCCGGCGCCCTCGCGGTGGTGCGTGCCGGCCGCGAGCCGCGCCCGCGTCGCGGGCCACGGGCCGTCGAGCTGCGGCCCGCCGAGGCCGGCGCGGGCCAGCCCCATCAGCGGCACCAGCGCACTGCCGTCGCCGAGCACGATCGCCATCCGCAGCGCGACCCGACGCGTCGCGGGCAGGTCGGGCGCGAAGAACTCGCGCTCCCAGGCCGTCGCCACGTCGACCGAGAAGCCGGTGCCGACCTGCCCGGTCGACTCGGTCATCGGGCGGTCCTCGGCGTGGCGGTAGATCGTCGCGGTCGACGAGTTGAACCAGACCGCGGGAGGCGCGGTGCACGCGAGCACCGCCTCCGCCAGCTCCCGCGTGGTCTCGACCCTCGACCGGAGGATCTCGGCGCGGTTCTCGGGCCCGTAGCGGCAGTCGACGCTCTTGCCGGCCAGGTTCACGAGCACGTCGGCGCCCTCGAGCAGGGCCGTGATGCCCGCGGTGTCGCCCCAGCTCGCGTCGGAGCCGGAGCGCCCGACGGTGCTCACGCGGGCGCCGCGCGCGCGGTACGCGGCGGCGAGGTGCTGGCCGATGAAGCCGGAGGCCCCGGCGAGGACGACGTGCTCGGTCATGGTGTTGTTCCCCCTGGGTGGCGGTCGGCCGCCGCGGCGCGGGGCTCGATCCGGTAGTCGAAGTGTCCGGAGTACTCGTAGATCCGCCCGACGACCGGGGCGTCGAGCGTCAGTGAGACGCGCTGGCGCCCGGCCGCCGGGTCGAAGGCCTCGTGCAGCGTCACGCGCGGCGAGACCGCCCGGGGCAGCGGGAGGTGCCGGCGACCGACGCGCAGGGCGAGCGCCCCCGACGTGAGCACGAGCCCGCCGTCGACGACGGCCACGGCGAGGTCGGCCGACCAGCGGCGTCGCGTGCCCAGATGGTCGACGAGGCCGCCCGGCCCCGCGGTGATCGCGTCGACCATGCTCCGGTGCGAGTCGGGGTCGTCCGAGAACGCGAACGTGCGCACCGCGCCCACCACGACGTCGCCGGCGGGGTCGACGCCGGGGGTGTTCACGACGCCGAAGGGCACGTCGTGCTGCCAGACGGGGAAGAGCACGCCCTGCCGGCCGAGCACGGCGAGCGCCGGCCAGAGCCAGCGCCGCGGGGTGCCCACGCGGTCGAGGACGCCGTGGCCGACGCCGACCGAGCCGGCCGGGATCGCCGCGAAGTACGGGCGGAGTCGCGGGTGCAGCCCGTCGAGCAGGTCACCGGCCACGGACTCCCACGGCGACGGGGGCGGGGTGGTCGGGGCGACGGACACGTGCCGAGCCTAGGGGCACGGCGTGGGTAGCCTCGGCGCATGGAGACCACCGTGCACCCCCTCGTGACCGCGGCCGAGCTGGAGCGCGAGCTCCGGGGCCCGCGTGCCCCGCGACTCCTCGACGTCCGGTGGCGGCTCGACCGCCCCGACGGCCGCGACGACCACCGCGCCGGGCACCTGCCGGGGGCGGTCTACGTCGACCTCGACTCGGAGCTCGCGGGCCACGGGGCCGCCATCGACGGGCGGCACCCTCTGCCCGGCACGGCCGACCTGCAGGCGTCGGCGCGACGGTGGGGGCTCGGCCGGGGCGACGCCGTCGTCGTCTACGACGACCTGGGCGGGCTCTCCGCGGCGCGGGCCTGGTGGCTGCTGCGCGTCTCGGGGGTGGCCGACGTGCGCCTGCTCGACGGCGGGCTGGCGGCCTGGCGCACCGCGGGCCTGCCCGTGGAGCAGGGCGAGGTGACGCCCGTGCCCGGCGACGTGGTGCTCGAGCCGATCGGGGCGGGGCGCGACGGCCTCGGCGTCGTCGACACGGAGGAGGCCGGGGAGTGGCCGGAGCACGGCGCGCTCGTCGACAGCCGCGCCGCCGAGCGCTTCCGCGGCGACGTCGAGCCGGTCGACCCGCGGGCGGGCCACGTGCCCGGCGCGCTGAGCGTGCCGACGGCCGGCAACCTCGGGCCCGACGGGACGTTCCTCGAGCCGGCGGCCCTCGCGGAGCGCTACCGGGAGGCGGGCGTCGACCTCGAGGGCGACGTGGCCGTGTACTGCGGCTCGGGCGTGACCGCGGCGCACGCGGCCCTGGCGCTCACCCTGGCGGGGGCCCGCCCGGCGCTCTGGCCGGGGTCGTGGAGCGCCTGGTCGTCCGACCCGGCGCGGCCCGTGGCGGTCGGCGACCCGAGCGACGTCCCTGACGACCGACGCCTATGACGACCGACGCCCCTGACGACCGAGGGCGCTGACATCGAGGCGCGTCGCGCCGTTTGACATGCGACATTTCAGCTGTCACACTGGATCCATCAGCGCGGCCGCCGGTGAGCCTCCTCCCCCCTCGGAGGCCCGGCGGCCGCGCTGACCTGCTGTGCCGGCTGACCTGCTGTGCCGGCTGACCTGCTGTGCCGGCTGACCCGCTGCTAGTCGGCGACGATGACGGCGATGGCGCGCTTCAGGGCCTCGCGGTCGGCGCGCAGCTGCGCGACCTCGGCCTCGAGCTCGCTGATGCGGTCGCTCGTCGCGGCGCTGCCCGAGCCCGGGGGGCGGCCCCGGCGGGGCGCGGCGACGGCGGCGGCCTCCTCGAGGCTCTCGTCGGCCTCGGCGGCCTCCGCCGCGACCTCGGGCTCGACGGGCGCCGGGGCGTTGGCCTTCTCGTGGGCCCGGATCCAGCCGCGCAGCGACTGCTCGCCGACCTCGAACTCCTCGGCCGTCTCGCGGATGATCGAGCGGTTGCCCGGCTCGGCCTCTCGCCGCTCCAGCACTCGGGCGAGCGACTTCTCGCGGGTCTCGTCGGTGTACTTCTGCTCGAAGGGCATGGGGGCTCCAGTGTGCGATGTCGTGATGATGGTGTCTTCGTCACCGTGCGCGGGAGCCGGTGATGTGTAGACGGTACTGCATCCATGTAGATCGTCACCGAGTTGTCCACAGGGCGGTGCGGGATGTACCGCGAACGCATGTTGTCGAGCATGATGCGCGAAGCATCGTCATGTACTGCGGGTGTCGCGCAGCACGACGAGCGTGCTGCGCAATGTCGTCGAGCTGCCGGACGGGTGTCGCTCGCCGTGCCCTCGACGGGGGTCGGGGTGCCTGACCGTCCGCCCGTCCTCCCCGACATGTCGGGCAAAGCAGCTTAAGGTGGCCGTGTGTGGCGACCCGACAGACAGCATGACGACGGCGACGACGGGACCAGTCCTGTCGTCGCCCCGACGAGTGCGCCCGGGGTCGTGGCCCCCGGCGCCCTGAGCCTCGGCAGGCCGGGCCTCGAGGTCGGCAACGCCGCGGAGCCGATCCGCGAGGGCTGGCGGCGGACGCTCTCGAGCGTCGGCGGATCGTCGACCCTCCTGCACTTCGGCGACGAGCAGCGGGCGCGCATCGAGCTCAGCACGACGCACCCCGGCGGCCTCGCGCAGTTCATCACCGGCAAGACCACCCTGCTCTCGAGCCTCATCCGCGACGACCTCGCCCTGCGCACGGCGCGCGTCGCCGCGGGCGAGATCGCGGCGAAGGGGCTCGAGCTCGCGACGGTCCGCGGCATCGACGCCGTCCACCTCGCCATCGGCATGGCCGCCTGGTCGTTCGCCGGCGAGGACTTCCGGGCCCCCGTCCTGCTCCGCCCGCTGGCGATCCGCCGTCACGGCCGTGACTTCGAGGTCCGCCTGCTCGGCGAGCCCGTGCTGAACCCCGCGCTCGCCGACGCCCTGCACGACCAGTTCGACATCTCGCTCGACGCCGACGCCTTCGTGGCGCTGGCCGGCCGCGACGGGTCGTTCACGCCGAACCCCGTGATCGACCGCCTCCGCGGCCTCACCGCTCACCTCGACTGGTTCACCGTCCAGCCCCGGCTCGTGGTCTCGACCTTCGCCGAGGTCTCGACCGAGATGGCCCTCGACGCGCGCCAGCTCGACCACCCGGTGCTCGACGCCCTCGCCGGCAACCCGATGGCGCTCCGCCAGGTCGAGGAGGCGTACCGCCCGACGACCGCGACGCCGCAGGACGAGCGCAGCCCCGAGACCGACACCCTGCTGCTCGACGCCGACCCCGAGCAGGAGAACGTCGTCGCGCAGATCGCGGCCGGCAACTCGGTCGTCGTCAAGACGCTGCCCGGCACCGGCGGCACCCAGACCATCGTCAACGCCGTCGGCCGGCTCGTCTCGCAGAACAAGCGCGTGCTGGTCGTCAGCCCCCGCCGGGCGACGCTCCGCGGCATCACCGCCCGCCTCGCCGACATCGGGCTGCCGGGCGTCGCGGTCGCGCCGACGACCCTGCGCCGCGACGTCATCCGCGCCATCGCCCGCGACGAGAAGGCCACCCACCCGCAGATGGGCGAGGTCGACGACGCCCTCGTGCGCCTGCGGAAGGTCCTGGTCGACTACCGCGGCGCGCTGAGCCGCCGCGACCCCGAGCTCCGCGTCTCGGTGCTCGACTGCCTCACCGAGCTCAGCCGCCTCGCCCTCCTGCCCGCCGCCCCGGCCACGACCGCCCGCCTCAGCCGCCGCAGCGTCGAGGCGATGGTCGAGGGCCGTCGCCGGGTCGCCGAGACCATGGTCAACGCCGCCAACCTCGGCGAGTTCCGCTACGGCCCCGGCGACTCGCCCTGGTACGGCTCCCGGTTCACCGACTCCTTCGGGGCCGGCGACGCGCACCAGCTGGCGAAGTCGCTGCACCACCGCGACCTGCCCCGGCTGCTCGAGCGCGCCGACGAGGTCATCGGCAGCACGCGGATGCGCCCCTACGAGTCGGTCGCGGAGCTGGGCGTCTACCTGCGCCTCCTCACGGAGATCCGCGACACCCTCGACAAGTTCCTGCCCGTGGTCTTCGACCGCTCGGTGGCGGAGCTCGTCGCGGCGACGGCGCCGAAGCGCGACGCGCCCGACATGTCGAGCGCCAACCGCCGCCGCCTCAAGAAGCTCGCGAAGGAGTACGTGCGGCCCGGCGTGCACATCGCCGACCTGCACAGCGCCCTGCAGCGCATCCAGCAGCAGCGCATCATGTGGCAGCGCTACGTCGCCGCGGGCACGCCGCCCGAGGTGCCGACCGGCATCGCCGACGCGCACGTGCTGCACCAGCAGGTCTCGCACGACCTCGAGCGCCTCGACGGTCCGCTCGGCCTCGCCGGCGACGAGGGCCTGACCCAGATCGGCGTCGTCGAGCTGCGTCAGCGCCTCGAGGCCCTGGCCGCCGAGAGCGACGTGCTGCAGAACCTGCAGGAGCGCACCGAGCTGATGACGACGCTCCGCGACCTCGAGCTCACGCCGCTCATCACCGACCTCGCCGAGCGCCACGTGCCCGAGCAGCAGGTCGCCGCCGAGCTCGAGCTCGCGTGGTGGCGCTCGGCGCTCGAGTCGCTGCTCGAGGCCGACCGGGCCCTGCTCGGCGCGAACACGGCGATGCTCGACCGCCTCGAGGCCGACTTCCGCCTCGTCGACGAGGCGCACGCCGCCGGCAGCGCCCAGCTGCTCGGGTGGCAGCTCGCCGAGAACTGGAAGATCGGCCTCGTCGACTGGCCCGAGGAGGCCTCGGCGCTGAAGATGCTGCTGCGCCAGCGGCACGTCACCGCGCGCCTGCTGCACGACGCGGCGCCGCACCTGTCGCGCGCCGTCGCGCCGGTGTGGCTCGCCTCGCCCTACGAGGTGCACACGATCGCCGACACGGTGCCCTTCGACACCGTCGTGCTGGTCGACGCGGGCGCCACGACCATCGCCGAGAACGTCGGCGCGATCCGCCGCGGCAAGCAGACCGTCGCCTTCGGCGACCCGGTCACGCAGACCCCCTCCGAGTTCGACGTCGCCGTGACCCCGGGCAAGCAGCCGCCCCGCCACGACGACTCCGAGCTCGACGCCCTGCACGCCGACAGCGCCCTCGCGCGGCTGTCGACCCTGCTGCCGACGCTGTCGCTGACCCGCAGCTACCGGGCCGGCGGAGAAGACCTCGCCGAGCTCGTCAACCGCCGGTTCTACGGCGGCCGCATCGAGTCGCTACCGTGGGCCGGCAGCTTCCTCGGGCACGGCAGCATCGCGCTCGACTACGTCTCGGGCGGCACCGCGGTGCCCGACCCCGAGTCGGGCGCGGTCGAGAGCGTCGACGCCGAGGTCGACCGCGTCGTGTCGCTCGTGCTCGAGCACGCGCGCACGCGCCCCTCCGAGTCGCTGATGGTCATCACGGCCAGCGCGAAGCACGCCGTGCGCGTGCAGCAGGCCGTGCTCACTGCCGTGTCGGGCCACAAGGACCTGACGGAGTTCGTCGTCGGCGACCGGAGCGAGCCGTTCATGGTGGCGACGCTCGAGCAGGCCGTCGCGCAGAGCCGCGACCACGTCGTCTTCTCGATCGGCTACGGCCGCACCCCGCACGGCCGCGTCCTCAGCGACTTCGGGCCGCTCGGCCAGCCCGGCGGCGAGCGTCTGCTCGCCGTCGCGATGACCCGTGCCCGACGCTCGATGGTCATCGTGACCTGCTTCCAGCCCGCCGACATCGACGGCGGCCGGATGGGCCACGGCACGATCGCGCTCTCCGAGATCCTCACCGAGGTGCAGGCGCGCACCGCCGCCGAGCACGTGCCCGACGACTCCGACCCGATGCTCGTCGACCTCGCCCGCCGCCTCGAGGCGCGCGGCATCCCCGTCGCCCTCGGCCACCGCGGCAAGCTCGGCCTCGTCGCCGCGCACGACGGCGTCTGCGTGACGATCGAGACCGACACCACCCTGTCGCGCACCAGCCTCCGCGAGTCGCTGCGGGCCCGCCCCGAGACGCTCCGCCGCCTCGGCTGGCACTACGTGCGGGTGCACGCGTTCCAGCTCTTCACCGACCCCGACTCGGTGGCGCAGCGCGTGGCCGAGGTGCTCGGCATCGACTCCGCCCGCACGCAGGAAGTGCCGAGCGTGCCCGCACGCCAGCACGTCAACCGCGGCTGAGCGCCGTGAGCGACCGCGAGGCCCCCGCCGGAGGCGCGGTGCCGGCCGACGAGGCCGGCCCCGCCCTCGAGGCGGTCGCGGGGGCACCGCTCGTGGTGCGGCGTCGGGGCGGGCGCCGGGTCACCACCGACCCCGTGCCCGGGAGCGATCCGACCCCCGCCCCCGCGCCTCCGGACCGCTCCTCGGGCGAGAACGACCGCCAGCTCCGCGACGACGTGCCGCCGCACTGGGGCTGAGGCGCGGCTGCTGACGGCCCCGTGACGCCCGCGCGCGACGACGCCCCCGACCGGTCTGGTCGGGGGCGTCGTGTCGCCGGGGGAGGAGGGGCGTCAGCGGCTGCCGAGCGGCCCGTTGCCCTCGCCGACGACCGGGACGGAGCCGGTCGGGGCCGCGTGGCTGCCGTGCGACGCGCCGGCGCCCGCGGGCGTCACGGTCTGGCGCAGGAGGTCGCGGATCTCGCTGAGCAGCTCGACGTCGGTCGGCGGCACGTCGACCGGGGCCGGCTCGGAGGCCTGCTGCTTCGCGAAGGTCCGCTTGAGCAGGTTGTTGACCGGCAGCACGAGCACGAAGTACACGACGGCGGCGATCACGACGAAGTTGATCAGTGCCCCGATGACCGCGCCGAACCGGAGCTCGGCGGTGTCGCCGGAGACGGTCGGGATCGAGACGACGAGGGCGTCGTCGAGCATGGACGCGTTGAACGCCGCACCGATCAGGGGGTTGAAGACGTTCGTGACCAGCGAGGTCACGATGGCGGTGAACGCGGCGCCGATGACGACCGCGACCGCGAGGTCGATGACGTTGCCGCGGAGGATGAACTCCTTGAATCCCTTCACGGGATGCTCCTTCGGTCGGTGGTCGGAACGGTCGTCCCGGGGGACCACCTAACCACGGGCCCGGGTCAGGAGGCAGTGGTCGAGCCCCCGGAGGAGCCCGACGACCCGCTCGACGACGTGCCCGGCCCGCTCGACGACGACGCGCCTCCGGAGCCGGACGACGACGACCCGCCCTTGTCGGACGACGACGAGCCGCCCTTGTCGGAGGACGAGGTCGAGCTGGTCTTCTCGGCGGAGCCGGACGAGCTGCCGCTGCCGCCCTTCGCGCCCGAGCTGCGCGAGTCGGTGCGGTAGAAGCCCGAGCCGTTGAAGGTCACGCCGACCGGGCTGAACACCTTGCGGAGCACGCCGGAGCAGACGGGGCACACGGTGAGGCTGTCGTCGGTGAACGACTGGACGACGTCGAAGGCGTTGCCGCACTCGGTGCAGCGGTACGAGTAGGTGGGCACGGATTCCTCACGGTGCGACGGAGACGGGGCGGCGGGCACCCGGGCCCGGCCCGGCGCGGGGAGGCGCGGGTCAGAACTCGTGGATGCCGGAGGGGGTGACGACGCCGTCGACGGCCTGGTCGTGCCGCTCGCGCGGCACCGACTCGACGTACTCGGAGTCGAACACCACAGCATAGACCGGGGGGCGCTTCTCCATCGATCCGAGGGTCTTGTCGAAGTAGCCGCGGCCCCAGCCCATGCGCATGCCCTCGCGGTCGATGCAGGCGGCGGGCACGACGATCAGGTCGACGTCGTTGATCGCCATCGGGCTGAGCACCTCGCCGACCGGCTCGGGCAGGCCGAAGAGGCCGGTGGTCTCGGACTCGCCGTCGCCCACGGCCCAGTCGAGCAGGCCGTCGGGGCGGGAGACGGGGAACAGCACGCGGACGTCGTGCGCGAACGCCCAGTTGAGGAAGGGGCGGGTGTCGGGCTCGTCGGGCGCCGAGAGGTAGGCCGAGACGGAGCGGGCGGAGAGGCCCGTGGCGAGGTCGACGAGGTGCCGGGTGAGGGCCGCGCTGGCCTCCTCGCGCTCCGCGCTGGTGCGGTTCCGGCGGCGCTGTCGCAGCTCGGCTCGCAGGGCTCGCTTGGCGTCGCCGACCTCGTCCGTCATGTCCCCCATCGTACGGTCGCAGATGTGCCCCCCGCGAGAGGGCCGCGCCCTATACGCTGACCGGCATGGGCTTCACGATCTCGAAAGCAGTCATTCCCGCCGCGGGCCTCGGAACTCGGTTCCTGCCCGCCACCAAAGCCATGCCTAAGGAGATGCTCCCCGTCGTCGACAAGCCGGCGATCCAGTACGTCGTCGAGGAGGCCGTCTCGGCCGGCCTGACCGACGTGCTGATGATCACCGGCCGCAACAAGAACGCGCTCGAGAACCACTTCGACCACGTCAGCGAGCTGGAGGAGACCCTGCGCAAGAAGGGCGACCACGACAAGCTCGCCAAGGTCAACCAGAGCACCGACCTCGCCGACATGCACTACGTGCGCCAGGGCGACCCGCTCGGCCTGGGGCACGCCGTGCTCCGCGCCAAGATGCACGTCGGGCGCGAGCCCTTCGCCGTGCTGCTCGGCGACGACATCATCGACGCCCGCGACCCGCTGCTGACCCGCATGATCGAGGTCCAGGGCACGAAGAACGCGACCGTCGTCGCCCTCCTCGAGGTCGACCCGTCGCAGACCCACCTCTACGGCATCGCCACGGTCGAGGAGACCGCGGAGGACGACGTCGTGAAGATCACCGGCCTGGTCGAGAAGCCCGCCCAGGGCGAGGCGCCCAGCAACCTGGCCATCATCGGCCGCTACGTCATCCGCCCCGAGGTGTTCGACGTGCTCGAGAAGCAGGAGCCGGGCAAGGGCGGCGAGATCCAGCTGACCGACGCGCTGATGAAGATGGCCAGCGCCGAGGAGTGGACGGGCGGCGTCTACGGCGTCGTCTTCCGCGGCCGCCGCTACGACACCGGCGACAAGCTCGACTACATCAAGGCGATCGTCCAGCTCGCCTCCGACCGCGACGACATCGGCGGCGAGCTCCGCCCGTGGCTCCAGGAGTTCACCGCGGGTCTCGAGAAGTAAAGAGACCCATCGCGTGACGACCATCCCCACGCTGACGGAGGGGCGGACCACCATCCGGCCCCTCCGTCTGCGTGACACCCGTGACCTCGACGCGGCGCTCTCGGAGAACCGCTCCTGGCTCCGCCAGTGGGAGGCCACGAACCCGTCGGGCTTCACCAGCCACGACGTGCGGGGCAGCATCCGCTCCCTGCAGATCAACGCCCGGGCGGGCCTCGGCCTGCCCTTCGCGATCGAGCTCGACGGGCGCTTCGTCGGGCAGCTCAACGTCAGCGGCATCGCCTACGGGTCGCTCGGCTCGGCCACCATCGGCTACTGGGTGACCCAGTCCGCCGCCGGCCACGGCGTGACGCCGACCGCCGTCGCCCTGGCCACCGACCACTGCTTCGGCAGCCTCGGGCTGCACCGGATGGAGATCTGCATCCGCCCCGAGAACGGCCCGAGCCTCCGCGTCGTCGAGAAGCTCGGCTTCCGCTACGAGGGGCTCCGCCGGCGGTACATCCACATCAACGGCATGTGGCGCGACCACTTCTGCTTCGCGCTCGTGGCCGACGAGGTGCCCGGCGGCGTCCTCCGCCGATGGCGGGAGGGGCTCGTGCCGCCCGGGCAGGGCAGCGTCCCGCCGGAGGCGCTGGCCGAGTCCGCCCGCAGCCTGCCCTGGTAGCCGACCCGCGACTCCTCGGGGCAGATCCGCACCGACACACCTGCGCGGTGCGCCCCCGCGGCGCGTCGTCGCTCATACCCTCGTGACCATGGGACTCGAGTCGTGGGGCGGTGGCGTCGTGCTGGCGCTCGTCGCCGTGCTCTGGCTCGTCTACCTCGTGCCCACCTGGCACCGGCGCCAGGAGTACCTCGCCACCGAGCGCAACGCCGTGCGCCTCCAGCAGACCCTGCGGATCCTCGCCCAGACGGCCGAGCTGCCCGAGGAGGTGCGCATCGAGGCGAACGCCCGGTCCGTCGCCGACGCGCAGCGCATCCTCCGACAGGAGGAGGGCAAGCGGGAGGCGCTGCGCCGCGCCCACGAGGCCGCCCGCCAGCGCGCGCTGACCCGCGAGCTCGCCGCGGCCGCCCCGGTGCTCCGGGCCGCCGACCACGACCCCGCCCTCGCCGCGCGCCGCCTGCGCCGCTCACGGCTCGTCTCGACCCTCGTGCTCGTGGCGTCGGGCCTGGCCGTCGTCGTGGGCGTCGCCTCGTTCGCGAGCGCCTGGCTGCTCGCCGTCGCGGGCCTCGTCTTCGGGGCCGGCTCGGTCGCCGTGCTCTCGCAGCTCGCCGCCGTCTCGCGCGCACGGGCCCGTCGTCAGCGGGTGGTGACGCCCGCCGGCGAGGCGCAGCCGCTGCGCGACTTCTCCGACGGATTCACGTCGGCGCCCGCGGAGGACGCCGCGCCCGCCTCGCGGTCGTGGACGCCCGTGGCCGTGCCGGCGCCGCTGTACCTGCGCCGGGGGCGCCAGCGGCCCGCCGCTGCCCCGGCCGCGCCCGCCGCCGCCAGCCCGGCCGCGGAGCTGCGCTCCGAGTCGGAGCGGTCCGTCCGGGCCCTGCGCGACGCCCAGCGCGCCCAGCACGACGCCCTCCGCGAGGCAGCCCGGGCCGAGGGCGCCCTCAGCGCCGCACGCGCGACCGACACAGGCTCGGCCGCCGCCGCCCGCGCCGAGCGCGCCCGCCGCGCCGTCGCCGACGCCCGAGCCGCGGAGGCCGCCGCCCCCTCACCCGCACCGACCCCGACGGCCCCGAGCCGCTTCGCCCGCATGGGCATCATCGACGACCTCGGCGAGTCGACCTTCCGCGTCGACGAGGCCCTGCAGCGCCGCCGCGCCGTCTGACGCGCCGCCGCTCCGCCCGATTCACGGACCACGCCACGGTGGTGCTATCGTTGCAGAGCAGTTTCCGGGGCTATGGCGCAGTTGGTAGCGCGTCTCGTTCGCAATGAGAAGGTCAGGGGTTCGAATCCCCTTAGCTCCACGGAATGCAGAAAGGCCCGCCTCTGGCGGGCCTTTCTGCATTCCGTTCCTCTTGTCAGAACAACTGAAGGGCCGCTTCGCGGCCTTCCTGGCGGGTGCACTACGTGGTGGACGGGTGGCGGGGCCGCTGTGCGGCCTTCCTGGCGGGTGGGGACGTGCTGGGCAGGGGGCGGGGCGCTTCGCGGTGTTGCCCGGCGAGGGTGGAGCGGGAGCTCGTGGCCCCAGAAGGGGGGCGCGGGGGGAGCTGGGCAGACGGAGCGGTCTGGTGCACGGCATACTCTGTGGGATGAGCGATCCGCAGAAGCCGTCCGACCCGTACGACCCCGCCGCCGCTGGGCCCCCCTCGGTGCCGCAGCCCCCGAGCTACGGCGCCTACCCCGGCTCGGGCCAGCAGGCCCCCGGCGGCGGCGGCGCCCCCGGCTCGGCGCCGCAGCCGGCCTACGGAGCCCCGCAGACGACGCCCCCGGGCGCGTACGGCGCTCCCCAGGCTCACTACGGCCAGGCGGGCCAGCCGGGTCAGCCCTACGCCCCCTACGGCGGCCAGCCGTCGTCGCCGGCCGGCGGCAACGGTCTCGCCATCGCCTCCGTCGTGCTCGGCGGCGTCGGCCTGCTGCTCTCGATCATCGTCTTCGGCGGGGTGCTCGGCCTCGTGGGCCTCGCCCTCGGCATCGTGGCGCTCCTCAAGAAGACCGGCTCGCGCCTCCTCGCGATCATCGGCACGGCGCTCTCGGGCCTCGCCGTCCTGGTCTCCGTCGCGGTGCTCGTCGTCGGCCTCGTGGCCGCCGGCAGCGTCCGCGACTCGATCGACGAGAGCTCCGGCGAGACGGGCGGCTCGAGCGACCCCGGCGTCACGGAGCCCACCGAGTCGACCGACGACGCCTCGGAGGAGGCGGCCAGCGAGAACGCCGTCTTCGGCGACGTCTGGTCGTACGACGACGGCATCTCGGTCAGCGTCTCGGCCCCGCAGCCCTTCACGCCGAGCGAGACCGCCGCCGGCGCCGACCAGGCCGCCGCCGTCGTGTTCACGGTCACCGTGCAGAACGACACCGGCGCGAACTACGACCCGATCGAGACCTACTCGAGCGTGTCGTCGGGCGGCGTCGAGGCGAGCCAGGTCTTCGACTCGGCCCAGGGGCTCATGGGCTCGCCGAGCACGACCGTGCCCGCCGGGCAGTCCGCCACCTGGCAGGAGGTCTACTCCGTCAGCGACCCGGCCCAGCTCGTCTACCAGATCGCTCCGGGCTACGACTACGACGCGGCCGTCTTCACGAACTGACGCTCCGTCGCGACCTGCTCCGTGCCGTCCGTCCCCTCGCGGGGCGGGCGGCACGTCGTCGTCGTGGGTGAGGTCGGACGACGCGGCCCCCCAGCTCTGGGGGCGCTCTGCGGGCGGTTGACCCGCCAACGGGGTGGAGACGCTCCGGGGCCCGCATGGGATGGTCGGATCAGCGCCGAGGGCGCGTCGACGACCGCCGGACGGCCACCCTGCCGGGCGCAGGGGGCGCTCCCCGCGCGTGCCGTCGGCCACCACCACCGACACCGGGGAGACGATGATGGGACGAACGACCACCACCAGGAGACTGGCCGTGACGAGCACCGTGGCGGGCGCCGCCGTGCTGCTGACCGTGGCCGCGACGGTCACCGTGCCCGAGGCGGCGCACGCAGCCTCGACGTCCGTCGCGACCGCCGACGGCGTGCCGCTCGCGGGAGCCACGCTGACCACCGGGGCCTTCACGCTCGGGGTCGACGCCCCGGCCGGCTCCGTCGTCAAGGTGAAGGTCGACGGGAGCTACCTCGGCCAGGACAAGGTCGCGCCCTACGCCTTCCCGATCGCCGTCGCCCCGGGCGCCCACGAGCTCGACGTGCGCTGGGAGGACGCCGCGGTCGGCGGACGCCAGGCCGTCGAGGTGCCGTTCACGGTGCGGGCGGCGGCCGTCGCCGCGCCGGTGGCGGCACCTGCACCTGTGCCGTCGCCCGCACCTGCACCTGCACCCGCGCCGGCACCGGCTCCCGCGCCGGCACCGGCTCCCGCGCCCGCGCCGGCACCGGCTCCCGCGCCGGTCCCCGCCCCGACCCCCGCGCCGGCCCCGGTGGCCTCGCCCGCGCCTCCCGCGTCCTCGACGTCGCCCGTGGCGACGCCGGCAGCGACGACGGTGACGGTGTCGACCTCGGCGGGCCTCACCGCGGCGCTGGCGGCGGCGCGGCCGGGCCAGACGATCGCGCTCCGTGACGGCACGTACACCGGCACCTTCCGGGCCGCGGCGGACGGCACGGCCAGCCAGCCGATCCGCCTCACCGGCTCCCGGGCCGCCGTGCTGACCACCGGCAGCGTCTCGAAGGGCTACGGCCTGCACGTGACCGGCGATCGCTGGATCGTCTCGGGGCTCAGCGTGCAGACCGCCCAGAAGGGCATCGTGCTCGACGGCTCGAGCGGCACCGTCGTCGAGGGCGTCGACGTCGGGCGGATCGGCGACGAGGGCGTCCACCTCCGCACGAACAGCGTCGACGTCACCGTCCGGGGCTCGTCGGTGCACGACACCGGGCTCCGCAAGGCGGGCTTCGGCGAGGGCATCTACGTCGGCAGCGCCGTCAGCAACTGGGGCAGCGTCATGGGCTCGTCGTCGACCCCCGACCGCTCTGACCGCGCGCAGATCATCGGCAACACCATCTCCGACACGGCGGCGGAGGGCATCGACCTCAAGGAGGGCACCACGGGCGGCGTCGTCAGCGGCAACGTCTTCCGCGACGCGGGCCGGTCGGGCGAGAACTCGGCCGACTCGTGGGTCGACGTCAAGGGCGACGGCTACCTCGTCACCGCCAACTCCGGCACGGGCACGAAGCTCGACGCCTTCCAGGTGCACGTCATCTCGGGCTGGGGGCGCGGCAACGCCTTCCGCGACAACACGGTGCTCGGCGGCGTGCCCGGCTACGAGGTCTGGGTGCAGAAGGGCGCGGTCGGCACCGTCGTCGCCTGCCGCACGGCCGGCACGCGCGCCGCGGCCGGGCTGACGAACGGGGCCTGCTCCCGCTGAGGCGGCCGCCGCCGCGGCCCCCGCGGCCCCCGCGGCGTGCGCCGAAGCACCGGCGCCGCTCCCGGGCCGGGCGGCGGCCCTGTCCCGGGCCGCGGCCGCCGCGGGGCAAGATGGTCGGGTGCCGTTCCTCTCCACCGACGCCGACCTCCTCGCCCGCCTGCGTTCCGACCTCTCGTCGGCCGACTTCACCGTCGACCGGCTCGGCAGCGCCGACGCCTGGGGCGCCGCCGCCGGCGCGGCCCTGTTCCGCGGCGAGCGGGTGGCCGCTCGCCGTGCCCTGCTCCGCAGCGTCGACCGCGACCCGTCGCTCCGGCCGGCCGCGACCCTCGCGCTGGCCTTCGTGCTGGGCGTGCCACAGCCGGCGGACGACTTGGCGGAGGCGCTGCCGACGCTCGGCGTGGACGGCGCCGAGGCCCTCGGGCTCGTCGAGCGCCGGCCCGGCGGCGAGGTGGCCGCCCTCGTCGACCTGCGCCCCTACGCCTTCGTCGACGCGGCCGGCGAGGCCTCCTGGTGGATCACCTCCGACCTCGGCGAGCTCGCCCTCGGCGGCGCCCTGCGCGAGGACCACGTCCTCGGGGTCGGCGGCGCCTCGGCCACGCTCGCGGGCCTGATGACGCCCGGCACCGTCGACCGCGCGCTCGACCTCGGCACCGGCTGCGGCATCCAGGCCCTGCACGTCGCCCGCCACGCGCGCCACGTGGTCGCCACCGACATCTCGCGGCGGGCCCTCGAGTTCGCGGCCTTCAACGCCGCGCTCAACCTCGTCGACGGCATCGAGTTCCGCCTCGGCAGCCTGTTCGAGCCCGTGGCCGGCGAGACGTTCGACCACGTCGTCTCGAACCCGCCCTTCGTCATCACGCCCCGGGCCCCGGGCGTGCCCGAGTACGAGTACCGCGACGGCGGCATGGTCGGCGACGACCTGGTCGCCTCCGTCGTGGCGCAGGTCGGGGCCCACCTCGCCCCCGGCGGCGTCGCGCAGCTGCTCGGCAACTGGGAGACCGGAGGCGCGGGCGCCGCGGCCGGCAAGCGGGGGGCGTACTCGGTGGCCGACTGGGCCTCGCGCGGCGACGTGCCCCTCGACGTCTGGGTCGTCGAGCGCGAGGTGCAAGATCCTGCGGCCTACGCGGAGACCTGGATCCGCGACGGGGGCACCCGCCCGGGCACCGACGACTTCGAGCGCCTCTACGAGGCCTGGCTCGGCGACTTCGAGGCCCGGGGCGTCGTCGAGGTCGGCTTCGGCTACGTGACGCTCCAGCGACCCCCGGGCGGAGGCGCGGTGCCCCTGGTGCGCACCGAGCGCCTCCTCGGGGGCCTCGGTTCGAACGACGTCGGGCTGGGCGCTCACCTCGCGGCCACGCTCGACGCCGTCGACGTGCTGCGCGGCCTCGACGACGCGGCGCTGCTCGCGACCCGACTGACGGTCGCCGGCGACGTCACGGAGGAGCGCCACTACTGGCCCGGCAACGACGACCCCACCGTGATCACCCTCGTGCAGGGCGGCGGCTTCGCCCGGCGGGTCGACTCGGGCACCGCGCTCTCGGCCCTGGTGGGCGCCTGCGACGGCGAGCTCAGCGTCGGCGCGATCGTCGGGGCGCTCGCGCACCTGCTGGAGGCCGACGAGTCCGCGCTGACCGCCGAGCTGCTGCCGCAGGTGCGGGAGCTCGTGACGACGGGGATGCTGCGGCCCTGAGACGGACGACGGGCGGGTCCGACCGACCCGGGCGTCGACGGACGCCCGGTCGGGTCGGACTCGCCCGTCGTGCCACGCGCTCCGCGGTCGCGGCCGCGGCCGCGGTCGCGGCCGCCGCGGCCGCCGCCGCCGAGGTCAGTCCTGCTTGCCGACCCGGTCGCCCCAGGTGCGCCAGCTGTACTCCGGCACGAACCCGAGCAGGTCGCGGGCCTTGTCGCTGCTGAGCAGCGAGTCGGTGCCCTCGACGGCCGCGCGGCGCTCCACCTGGGGCCAGAAGCGGTCGGCCAGCACGGCCGTGGGCGTGTTCATGACCGTGTCGGTCGCGGCGATGATGAAGGCCTCGTAGCCGACCAGGTCGCTCTCGAGCGCGCGGCGGACGGCCTGGGCGCCGTCGCGGGCGTCGATGTACGAGAACAGGTTGAAGGTCTTCGCCTCGGGCGTCTCGTCCCACGGGAAGTCCTCGTAGTCGCCGTCGTCCATGACGTTCGAGAAGCGCAGGCCGATCATCTTCAGCTGGCGGTCCCAGCGGGTGAAGTGCCGGGCCATCTCCTCGTCGAGGGCCTTGCCGAGCGAGTACGACGACTCGGGGCGCACGGCGTACTCCTCGTCGAGGGGCAGGTAGGGCGGGTCGAGGTCGAAGGGGATGCCGAGCAGGGTCTCGCTCGAGGCCCAGACGACGTTGCGGATGTGCGCGGCGCGGGCGGCGGCGAAGACGTTGTAGCTGCCGGTCACGTTGTTCGTGAAGAGCGTCGCGTTCGGCACGAGCCCCGGGGCGGGGATCGCGCCGAGGTGCACCACGGCGTCGATCGAGTCGTAGCGGTCGTCGACGTGCGTGAGCGCCTGCACGACCTGCCCGTAGTCGGAGAGGTCGACCTGCACGAAGGTGACGCCGGGCACCGGGTCGGGGCTCGGGACGCGGTCGAGCAGCACGACCTCCCAGCCGTGCTCGGCGAGGTCTCGGACGACCGCGCGGCCGAGCTTGCCGCTGCCGCCGGTGACGGCGACGCGGAGGGGGGCGGGGGAGGGGGCGGGTGACGACATCGTCTGCACTTCCTGGGGAGGGTCTCGAGGGCGCGCGGTGCGCCTCCTCGTTCATACCGTGTCGGGGTGCGGAGGGCCCACAGGGTCCGGCGCCGCCCGGCGTCGCTGGGGGCCGTGCGGGAGGCGCGGGTACCGTGACGAGGACGGCGCGGCCCCGGCCCCGCCACCACCGACAGCGAGAGGACCGCCATGAGCACCGACCCGATCACCGGCAGCACCGACCCCGCCGACCGCGACCTCGACGACCGCACCGACGCGGCCGCCGTGCACGGCGACGACCCCGCCCCCGTCGACGCCCACGGCGCCTCCGAGGCCGACGACGCCGCCCGCGAGGGCGCCGTCGAGCAGGTCGACGACGCGCTGGGCGGGCACATCCCGTTGCGCTAGGCCGGGAGCCCCGGCCCACGATCACCCCCCAGCCACCCTTCCCGGAGCCCGAGCCTCACGCTACGGTAGGGTTCGTGCGCCCGGCTGGTTACCGGGGCATCCCGCGCCCGTCGTGCGGCGTCCGGTCGCTCGGGCTCTCCTGATCCGAACTCGAGCTGGCCGACGTCGTGGGCGCGGTGACACGCCCCTGTCCGAGCCCGGCTCGTCGACGGGGGCGTGTCTCGTCTCCGGGCGTCACGCCTCCCTCGGTCGTTTGCCGAACCGAAACGTTCGTGGCACCATCGAGGAGTCCTCACCTCGGGGCGGTTCAGGGTCCGTGGCGAGGGCCCGTCACGGGGTCGCCCCCCGGCCCCGTGACGGCTCTCCCGCCCCGGGCGGAGGCGCGGGCCCGGTCGATGGGGCAGGATCGACTCACCATGTCGCCCGCTCCCACCGCCCCGCTCGCCGCTCTGCTGCCCGCGACCCCGGGAGCGTCCTCGTACGACCCCGACGTCGCCTACACCTCGTTCGTCGAGTGGGCGGAGAGCCGGGGGCTGCCCCTGTACCCCGCGCAGGACGAGGCCATGATGGAGCTCGTCTCGGGCGCCTCCGTCGTCCTCAGCACGCCGACCGGCACCGGCAAGTCGCTCGTCGCCGCGGGAGCGCACTTCGTGGCGCTGAGCCAGGGGCGGCGCACGTACTACACGGCGCCGATCAAGGCCCTCGTGAGCGAGAAGTTCTTCGCGCTGGTCGAGCTGTTCGGCGCCGAGAACGTCGGCATGGTGACGGGCGACTCGTCGGTCAACCACGACGCCCCGATCATCTGCTGCACCGCCGAGATCCTCGCCAACCTCGCGCTCCGCGAGGGGCCCGACGCCGAGGTCGACCAGGTCGTCATGGACGAGTTCCACTTCTACGGCGACCAGTCGCGCGGCTGGGCCTGGCAGGTGCCCCTGCTGCTGCTGCCCCGGGCGCAGTTCCTGCTGATGTCGGCGACGCTCGGCGACGTGACGCGCATCACCGACGACCTCGCCCGGCGCACGGGCCGGCCCGTCGCTCGGGTCACCGGCGTCGAGCGCCCCGTGCCCTTGCACTACTCGTACGCGCAGACCCCCGTGCAGGAGACCGTCGAGGAGCTCCTCTCCACCGGCGAGGCCCCGGTCTACGTCGTGCACTTCTCGCAGGCCGCCGCGCTCGAGCGGGCGCAGGCGCTGTCGAGCATCAAGGTCGCGACGCGCGAGCAGCGCGACGAGATCGCCGAGCTGATCGGCGGGTTCCGGTTCAGCACCGGCTTCGGCAAGACGCTCGGCCGGCTCGTTCGCTCGGGCATCGGCGTGCACCACGCGGGCATGCTGCCCAAGTACCGCCGTCTCGTCGAGCAGCTCGCCCAGCGCGGCCTGCTCCGCGTCATCTGCGGCACCGACACCCTCGGCGTCGGCATCAACGTGCCGATCCGCACGGTGCTGCTGACCGCGCTGACGAAGTTCGACGGCACGCGCATGCGCCAGCTCAGCGCCCGCGAGTTCCACCAGGTGGCGGGCCGGGCGGGCCGGGCCGGCTACGACACCTCCGGCACCGTGGTGCTGCAGGCGCCCGAGCACGAGATCGACAACCTCAAGGCGATCGAGAAGGCCGGCGACGACCCGAAGAAGAAGCGCAAGATCGTGCGCAAGAAGGCCCCCGAGGGCTTCGTCTCGTGGGGCGAGCCGAGCTTCCACAAGCTCATCGCGGCGGAGCCCGAGCCCCTGGTGTCGCACCTGCAGGTCACGCACGCGATGCTGCTCAACGTGATCGGCCGCGGCGGCGACGTCTTCGCGAACGTCCGGTCGCTCGTCTTCGACAACCACGAGCCCCTCGCGAAGCAGTACGCGATGGCCCGGCAGGCGATCTCGATCTACCGCACGCTCCGCACCGCGGAGGTCGTCGTGCAGGAGCCCGGCGTCGACGGCGCCGCGCCGACCATCCGCCTCACGGTCGACCTGCAGGCGAACTTCGCGCTCAACCAGCCGCTCTCGCCGTTCGCGCTCGCGACGTTCGAGGTGCTCGACCGCGAGTCGCCCAGCTACGCCCTCGACGTCGTCTCGGTCATCGAGGCGACCCTCGACGACCCGCGGCCGATCCTCTCGCAGCAGCAGTTCAAGGCCCGCGGCGAGGCCGTCGCGGCCATGAAGCAGGAGGGCATCGAGTACGACCAGCGCATGGAGCTGCTCGAGGACGTCACGCACCCCAAGCCCCTCGACGAGCTGCTCACGGCGCTCTTCGAGACCTACGCGGCGTCGCAGCCCTGGATCGGCGACTTCGCCCTCAGCCCGAAGTCGGTCGTGCGCGACCTCTACGAGCGGGCCATGACGTTCGGCGACTACGTCGGCTTCTACGGCCTGGCCCGGTCGGAGGGCCTCGTGCTGCGCTACCTCTCCGACGCGTTCCGCGCCCTGCGGCAGACGGTGCCCGACGAGGCCAAGACCGACGAGCTCGCCGACCTGATCGAGTGGCTGGGCGAGCTGGTGCGCCAGGTCGACTCGAGCCTGCTCGACGAGTGGGAGGAGATGCTGAACCCCCGCGAGGTCGAGGCCCACGACGAGATCGTGCCGCCGGTGCTCCGCCGCTTCACGGCGAACGACCGGGCGTTCCGCATCGCGGTGCGCAACGAGATGTTCCGTCGGGTGCAGCTGATGGCCCGCGACGACGCCGAGGCCCTCGGCCAGCTCGACTCGTCGTCGGGGTGGGACGTCGACCGCTGGGGCGAGGCCCTCGACCGCTACTTCGACGAGTACGACACGATCGGCACCGACACCGACGCGCGGGGCCCGCACATGCTCCAGGTCGAGCAGCTGCCGAGCGTGTGGCGCGTGCGGCAGGTGCTCGCCGACCCCGAGGGCGACCACGACTGGGGCATCTCGGCCGTGGTCGACCTGGCCTCGAGCGACGAGCGCGGGGAGGCGGTGGTCACCGTCACGGCCGTCGGTCCCGCCTCCGACCGGGCCCGGTCGACGGTCGTCGAGGAGTAGCATCGTCGCTGGCCGCGGCACCCCGTCGGCCACCCCGGAGCGACCCTCCGACGCACCGCCCGCAGCACCACCGTGCTCCGCTCCACGAGGAGGACCCATGTCCCGTCTGTCCGGCAAAGTCGCGATCGTCACCGGAGCCGCCTCGGGCATCGGGGAGGCCATCGTCCGCCGCTTCGCGGACGAGGGGGCGCGCGTCGTCGCCACCGACATCCTCGACGGCTCGGCCGTCGCCGCGGAGGCCGGCGCGGAGTTCATCCAGCACGACGTCGCGAACGGCGGCGACTGGAAGCGCGTGATGGACCGCATCGCCGACCACTACGGGCGCCTCGACGTGCTGGTCAACAACGCGGGCATCGTCTCGGGCCAGTCGATCGACGTGACGCAGCTCGAGAGCTGGAACAGGGTCTTCGCCGTCAACGTCACGGGCGTGATGCTCGGCACGCGCTTCGCCATCGAGCAGATGCGCGCGAACCCGGCGTCGTCCGGCGGGTCGATCATCAACCTGGCCCCGGCCACGTCCTTCCTCGGCTTCGGCGACGACGCGGCCTACACCGCCAGCAAGCACGCGCTGGTCGGTCTCACCCGCTCCAGTGCCGCGCACGCCGCGCAGGAGGGCTGGGACATCCGCATCAACTCGCTGCACCCCGGCCCGACCGACACCGCGCTCTTCCGGCGCCAGGTCGAGGCGCAGCCCGCGCTGCTCGACGCCTTCAAGACGATGAGCCCGCGCGGCCGCCTGGCCATGCCGGAGGAGGTCGCGGGCCTCGCCCTGCACCTCGCCTCCGACGACTCGGCCTTCTCCACCGGCGCGCAGTTCGTGGTCGACGGCGGGCTGTCNCGGGGCGCGACCTAGAAGAGCGTCGCCGGCGGCTCCGGGGGAGCGGCGACCGGGGAGGTCGTCGCGACCGGCGCACCCGGCCAGCCCGGCCCGCTCGGCACGTCGCTGCGGTTCTGGAACGCCGTCGCGGCGCCGCGGGCGCGGACGTCGGCGGCCTCGTTCATCTCGTGGCCGACGTGGCCGCGCACCCACTCGAAGGTGACAGAGCGCCCCGCGAGGGCGGCGTCGAGCTCCTTGAGGATCTCCACGTTGAGCACGGGCTTGCCGTCGGCCTTGCGCCAGCCCTTGCGCTTCCAGCCCGGCATCCACTCGGTGCAGGCCTTGATCGTGTACTGGCTGTCGCACAGTACGTGGATGGCCTCGTCGGTGCCGGCCGTGGCGCGCAGCAGCTCGAGCACGGCGGTCAGCTCACCCTGGTTGTTCGTGGCCCGGGGCCAGCCCCCGGCGGCCCAGCGGTCGTCGTCGACGTACCAGGCCCAGCCGGCGGGGCCGGGGTTGCCGAGGGCGGATCCGTCAGCGGCGGCGACGATCGTCATGGGTGCTCCTTGCTCGAGATGTGCGCCCACCACGGTACGCGAGCGGGCGCCGCCCCCTCGACCCGCGCCTCCGGCTCAGCCGTTCGTGTCGGGGTGCGAGCCGGTGCGCTGCCCGGAGTCCAGCGCCGCGACCGCCGCGAGGTCGTCGTCGTCGAGCTCGAAGCCGAACACGTCGATGTTCGAGCGGATGCGCGCCGGCGTCACCGACTTCGGGATGACGACGAGCCCCTGCTGCAGGTGCCAGCGGATCACGACCTGCGCGGTCGAGACGCCGTGCCGCTCGGCGAGGCGGAGCAGGGTCGGGTCGTCGAGGATCCTGCCGCGGGCCAGCGGCGACCAGGCCTGGGTCACGATGCCGTGCGCCGCGGCGAACTCCCGCACCTCGTGCTGCTGCAGCCACGGGTGCGCCTCGACCTGGTCGACGACGGGCACGACGTCGGTCTCGCCGAGCAGGCGCTCGAGGTGGTGCACCTGGAAGTTGCTGACGCCGATCGAGCGGGCCCGCCCCTCCTCCCGGATGCGCTCCAGGGCGCGGTAGGTCTCGACGTACCGGTCTTGGGTCGGGGCCGGCCAGTGGATGAGGTACAGCTCGACGTGGTCGGTGCCGAGGGTCTCGAGGCTGCGGTCGAAGGCGCGCAGGGTCTCGTCGTAGCCGTGGTCGGTGTTCCACACCTTCGTGGTGAGGAAGACGTCGTCGCGAGGCACGCCCGAGGCGCGCATCGCCCGGCCGACGCCGCCCTCGTTGTCGTAGAACGACGCCGTGTCGAGGTGGCGGTAGCCCGCCTCCAGCGCCGTCGCGACGACCGTCTCGGCCTCGTCGTCGGGCACCTTGTAGACGCCGAGCCCCAGCTGGGGGATGGTGGTGCCGTCGTTCAGGGCGAGGGTGGGCGTGTCGGTGGGGGCCATCCCTCGATCATGGCACCGGAGTCGCGGGTCAGCTGGGCTGGACGGGCACCGGTTCGGTGTCGGGCAGCGGGCTCGCGTCGCGCCCGCGCAGATCGGGCAGCGAGCGGTGGAAGACGGCGCCCACCACGGCCCCGACGAACGCGAACACGGCGGCCACGAGCAGGCCGCCCTGGCCGCCGATCCGGTCGATCCAGAAGCCGGCGATCGCGGAGCCGAGGGCGGAGCCGATCAGCTGGCCGGTGCCGGCCCAGCCGTAGGCCTCGGCCGTGTCGCTGAACTTCACGCTCGACGACACGATCGCGAACATGACGGCCAGGGCCGGGGCGATGCCGACGCCGGCGACGAGCAGGGCGGCGCTGAGCGGCAGCAGTCCGCTGACGAAGACGGCCAGGGTCATGCCGACGAAGACGATCGCGAGGCGGCGGGCCAGCGCCCACGGGCCCACCGGCACGTGCCCGAGGGCGAGGCCGCCGACGAGCGAGCCGAGGGCGAAGACGGCGAGGGCGATGCCCGAGTCGGCGCTGCCCTCGCCGAAGAGGGCGACGACCCCGGCCTCGACGGCCGCGCAGGCGCCGATGAGGAGGAAGCCGGAGGCGGTGGCCAGCAGCACGGTCGGCCGCGCGAGCACCTTGCCGAAGGCGCGCTTGCTGCGCGGGATGCGCACCCGGCCGACCTCGGGCGAGGCGATGAACCAGGCGCCGCCCCCGACGAGGAAGACGGCGGCGAGCCAGATGGCCTCCTGCGTGCCGACCTGCGTGCCGACGAAGGTGGTGATGACCGGGCCGGCGACCCAGATGATCTCCTGGGCGGAGGCGTCGAGGGAGAACAGGGGGGTCAGCTGCGACGAGTTGACCATCTTCGGGTAGATGGTGCGCACCGCGGGCTGGACGGGAGGCACGCTGAGGCCGGTCACGAAGCCGAGCGCCATGAAGGCGGGCACGGAGAAGTCGTACAGCGTGAAGGTCACCATCGTGACGAAGCAGACGACGAGGGTGAGCAGCAGGACGGGGCGCATGCCCCAGCGGCCCATCCACCGGCTCGTCAGGGGGCCCGAGATGGCCTGCCCGATGCTCGTCGCGGCGAGCACGAGGCCGGCCGCGGCGTACGAGTGGTGGACGTGCTCGACGTGGAGGAGGAACGCGAGCGAGAGCATCCCGAACGGGAAGCGCGCGGTCAGCTGCGCCGCGATGATGCGGCCGACGCCCGGCGTCTTCAGGAGGGAGGTGTAGGTGCTCACGAGGAGTCGAGTCTACGGACGCCCGGAGGCCCTCGACAGCCCTCCGCCGACTCGCCGCGACACGCCGGGGCCCCGAACTGGGGACACCCCTTCGGCGATGTCGGTGGTGGGGACGAACATGTGGAGAACGGCCCAGAACCGGGGAGAACCCGGCTCGTTCTGTGCAGAACGTGTGCGGTTCCCTGTGGAGAACTCGGTCCGGCGAACTACAGGCGTGTAACACCGCATCTAGTTGCGGGGGCAACCCCCGGCCACTAGATGTAGTATCGAACAGTCGCCACGGGCACCACGCCCGCAGGCCCCACAAGCCCACCGCACGGCGTCCGCGCCGCTCACCACCCGGCTCCCGAGCCGACCAGAACACAGGGGATCCCATGGCCATCACCGTCTACACCAAGCCGTCCTGCGTCCAGTGCACCGCGACCTACCGTGCGCTCGACAACAAGGGCATCGAGTACGAGGTGCTCGACGTCACCGCCGACGAGGCCGCGCTCGAGACCGTCAAGGCCCTCGGGTACCTGCAGGCCCCCGTCGTGATCGCCGACGACGACCACTGGAGCGGTTTCCGCCCCGACAAGATCGCCGGCCTGGCCGCCCGCATCTCCTGACCCGCGCCTCCCGGGCCGCGGTCGCCGACGAGACAGGAGGCTCGCCTGACATGACGAACCTCGTCTACTTCTCGAGCGTCTCCGGCAACACCCACCGCTTCGTCATGAAGCTGGGCGTGCCGGCCGAGCGCATCCCGCTGTTCCCCTCGGAACAGCCGCTCCACGTCAGCGACCCCTACGTGCTCGTCCTGCCGACCTACGGCGGGGGCGAGGGCCGGGGCGCCGTGCCGAAGCAGGTCATCCGCTTCCTCAACGACGAGGGCAACCGCTCCCTCATCAGGGGCGTCGTGGCCGCGGGCAACACGAACTTCGGTGAGGGGTACTGCTTGGCCGGCGACATCGTCGCCGCCAAGTGCGACGTGCCCCTCCTCTATCGATTCGAGGTCTTCGGGACTCCCGACGACGTCACAGCCGTAAGAACTGGATTGGAAGAATTTTGGACACAGCAGTCGATGACCTCGAAGTGATCGCCGCCCCGGGGCAGGGTCTCAGCTCCGGGATGGACTACCACTCCCTGAACGCGATGCTGAACCTCTACGGTCCGTCCGGCGAGATCCAGTTCGAGAAGGACCGCGAGGCGGCGAAGCAGTACTTCCTGCAGCACGTCAACCAGAACACGGTCTTCTTCCACAACCTGCGCGAGCGCCTCGACTACCTCGTCGAGAACGAGTACTACGAGCTCGCCACCATCGAGCAGTACGACTTCGCCTTCATCGAGAAGCTGAACGACCTGGCCTACTCGAAGAAGTTCCGCTTCCAGACCTTCCTCGGCGCGTTCAAGTACTACACCTCGTACACGCTCAAGACGTTCGACGGCAAGCGCTACCTCGAGCGCTTCGAAGACCGGGTGGTCATGACGGCCCTCG
This sequence comes from Frigoribacterium sp. CFBP 8754, assembly GCF_014841815.1. Classification (NCBI taxonomy): domain Bacteria; kingdom Bacillati; phylum Actinomycetota; class Actinomycetes; order Micrococcales; family Microbacteriaceae; genus Frigoribacterium; species Frigoribacterium sp. CFBP 8754. The sequence goes on along the minus strand of NZ_JACYUO010000002.1, from coordinate 529,947 downwards.
GCCTCGCCCAGGGCGACGAGCAGCTCGCGATCGACCTGGTGGAGGAGATCATCGGCGGCCGCTTCCAGCCGGCCACCCCGACCTTCCTCAACACGGCGAAGGCCCAGCGCGGCGAGCTCGTCAGCTGCTTCCTGCTGCGCATCGAAGACAACATGGAGTCGATCTCGCGCGGCATCAACTCGTCGCTGCAGCTCTCGAAGCGCGGCGGCGGCGTCGCCCTCTCGCTCTCGAACATCCGTGAGGCCGGCGCCCCGATCAAGCAGATCGAGAACCAGTCGTCGGGCATCATCCCCGTCATGAAGCTCCTCGAAGACAGCTTCAGCTACGCGAACCAGCTCGGTGCCCGTCAGGGCGCGGGGGCCGTGTACCTCAGCGCGCACCACCCCGACATCATGCGGTTCCTCGACACGAAGCGTGAGAACGCCGACGAGAAGATCCGCATCAAGACGCTGTCCCTCGGCGTCGTCGTGCCCGACATCACGTTCGAGCTCGCCAAGAACAACGAGGACATGTACCTCTTCTCGCCGTACGACGTCGAGAAGATCTACGGCGTCCCCTTCGGCGACGTCCCGATCAGCGAGAAGTACCGCGAGATGGTGGCCGACGGCCGCATCAAGAAGACCAAGATCAAGGCCCGCGACTTCTTCCAGACGATCGCGGAGATCCAGTTCGAGTCGGGCTACCCCTACATCGTCTTCGAGGACACCGTCAACGCGGCGAACCCGATCAAGGGCCGCATCAACATGTCGAACCTGTGCTCGGAGATCCTGCAGGTCAACACCCCGACCACGTTCAACGAGGACCTCTCGTACAACGAGATCGGGAAAGACATCTCCTGCAACCTCGGGTCGATGAACATCGCCCTGGCGATGGACGCCCCCGACTTCGGCAAGACGGTCGAGACGGCCATCCGCGGCCTCAGCGCCGTCAGCGACATGAGCCACATCCAGTCGGTGCGCTCGATCGAGGTCGGCAACGACCAGTCGCACGCCATCGGCCTCGGCCAGATGAACCTCCACGGCTACCTGGCTCGTGAGCGCGTGCACTACGGCAGCGAAGAAGCGATCGACTTCACGAACATCTACTTCTACACGGTGCTGTTCCACGCCCTGCGGGCCTCGAACACCATCGCGATCGAGCGGGGCGTGACCTTCGGCGGCTTCGAGGACAGCAAGTACGCCTCCGGCGAGTTCTTCGACAAGTACACCGAGCAGGCCTGGGTGCCGGCGACCGAGCGCGCCGCGGGTCTGTTCGCCGCCTCCGGCGTCGCGATCCCGACGCAGGCCGACTGGCTCGCCCTCAAGGCCAGCGTCATGGAGCACGGCCTGTACAACCAGAACCTGCAGGCGGTGCCCCCGACCGGCTCGATCTCGTACATCAACCACTCGACGTCGTCGATCCACCCGATCGCGTCGAAGATCGAGATCCGCAAGGAAGGCAAGCTCGGCCGCGTCTACTACCCGGCGCCGTTCATGACGAACGACAACCTGGAGTACTACACCGACGCGTACGAGATCGGCCCCGAGAAGATCATCGACACCTACGCCGCGGCGACGCAGCACGTCGACCAGGGCCTCTCGCTGACCCTGTTCTTCAAGGACACCGCGTCGACCCGTGACATCAACAAGGCGCAGATCTACGCATGGCGCAAGGGCATCAAGACGATCTACTACATCCGTCTGCGCCAGCTCGCGCTCGAGGGCACCGAGGTCGACGGCTGCGTCAGCTGCATGCTCTAGTGCTCGTCGCCGTGCCGCTCCTGCGGCGCGGCACCCGGCGGGGGCCGGTCTCGACGACCGGCCCCCGCCTCCTGAACTGAGAACCACGGCACCACACGACGGAAGAGACGACATGACCATCACCGACAAGATCAACAGCGTCGCCGGCGACCCGGTGCACGCCACCGGCAAGTCGATCCCGCTGATCAAGTCGGTCAGTGCGATCAACTGGAACCGCATCCAGGACGACAAGGACGTCGAGGTCTGGAACCGACTCGTCAACAACTTCTGGCTGCCCGAGAAGATCCCGCTGTCGAACGACGTGCAGTCGTGGAACACCCTCACGCCGGAGGAGCAGCAGCTCACCATGCGCGTGTTCACGGGCCTCACGCTGCTCGACACCATCCAGGGCACCGTCGGCGCGATCAGCCTCATCCCGGACGCGATCACCCCGCACGAGGAGGCCGTCTACACGAACATCGCGTTCATGGAGTCGGTGCACGCCAAGAGCTACTCGTCGATCTTCTCGACCCTCGCGTCGACCCCCGAGATCGACGACGCCTTCCGCTGGTCGGTCGAGAACCCGAACCTGCAGAAGAAGGCACAGATCGTGCTCGACTACTACACGGGCGACGACCCCCTGAAGCGCAAGGTCGCCTCGACGCTGCTCGAGTCGTTCCTGTTCTACAGCGGCTTCTACCTGCCGATGTACTGGTCGTCGCGGGCGAAGCTCACCAACACCGCCGACCTGATCCGTCTCATCATCCGCGACGAGGCCGTGCACGGGTACTACATCGGCTACAAGTTCCAGAAGGGCCTCGAAGGAGCCTCCGAGGAGCGCAAGCAGGAGATCAAGGACTACACCTTCAACCTCCTCTTCGAGCTCTACGAGAACGAGATCCAGTACACGCAGGACCTGTACGACGGCGTCGGCCTGACGGAGGACGTCCGCAAGTTCCTGCACTACAACGCCAACAAGGCGCTGATGAACCTCGGCTACGAGCCGATGTTCCCGAAGGACGCCACCGACGTGAACCCGGCGATCCTGTCGGCCCTCTCGCCGAACGCCGACGAGAACCACGACTTCTTCTCCGGGTCGGGTTCGTCGTACGTCATCGGCAAGGCCGTCAACACGGAAGACGAGGACTGGGACTTCTAGTCGAGAGGGGCCCCAGTCTTTGACCGGGGCCCCTTTCGTGCAACGGTCTTCCGCGCCTTCAATGCCTCAGATTTTGCAGATTCGCTTTGGATCTGTCAGAACCACCGTGCAGGACCTCCTACGCGGTTCATCCACAAGCATGAAAGGAGGAATCCGACGTGACACACCACCGCCCTAAAGGCCCGTCAGGGTCTTGGAAGACCGGACAGCGCGTCCCCGAAGACGGCAACTGGGCCGATCAGTACGGGGACGTGACTCGCTTCGAAGTGGGAAGTACGTTCCCGCCGTGCATCGCACGCAAGGGAGAGTGCGCTTTCAGGCACCTCATCCCGTAGTCAAAGAGGCTGCGCCAACAGCCCAAATGAACACTCACTATAGATGGGCGTCGACTTAGGTCGACGCCCATCTCCGTCATTGCTGAGCGCGTCTCCTGCACGGCGGGATCCCCCTAATCATGCGCCTAATCTCGGCTCGGTGCAAACGGAAAGACCTTCTCAACTTGCTGGTTCTAACCCGCCCGGCCCGGCGAATGCGCCGCCGACCATTCCACTGTTGGGTTGCACTTGGTAAGCCCAATCCATTCGGCTCGAGGGCTATTTGTGAAGAGAAGAGTTGCGTGCAGCGCCCTCTTCGAGAGCCACCGGGGACGGCTCCGCTTAGACATGAGGGGCAAGAGAGATCTCAGGCTGCTCGGGGATCGCACTAAAGCGGCACGCGAGTTGTCTGATTTCCGCTTCTTTCAGGGGGTGGTGGGGCCCGGCTCGGGGGCGGAGGCGGCGGCCGGGGCGGCCTGCTGCTCCTGCAGGGCGGTGCGCACGGCGGCCAGGCCGACCCGCACCTCCTCGAAGCTGGTCGAGAGCGGCGACAGGCCGATGCGCAGCCCGTCGGGGTTGCGGAAGTCGGGCACCACGCCCTGCTCCCAGAGCGTCGCGACCACCTCGCGGAACGCCGCGTGCCGGATCATCACGTGGCTGCCCCGCTGCGACGGGTCGCGGGGGCTCGCGACCTCGACGCCGAGCGGCACGAGCCACGCGTCGACGAGCTCGAGCGCGTACTCGGTGAGCGCGACCGACTTGGCACGGACCGCCTCCACCCCGGCCTCGTCGACCAGGTCGAGCATGTCCTGCATCGCGAGCATCCCGACCACCGGCGGCGTGCCGCTGATGAAGCGTCGGATGCCCGGCGACGCCGTGTACCCGTCGGCCATCGCGAAGACGTCGGCGGCGCCCATCCAGCCCTGGATCGGCTGCTCGAGCTCGGCGACCAGGTCGGCCCGGGCGTAGAGGAACGCGGGCGCCCCCGGCCCGCCGTTGAGGTACTTGTAGGTGCAGCCCACCGCGATGTCCACTCCCCACGCGTCGAGCTGCATCGGCACCACGCCCACCGAGTGGCAGAGGTCGGCGACCAGCAGGGCCCCCGCCTCCCGCACCGCGGTCGCGATCGCCTCGAGGTCGGCGACGAACGCCGACCGGTACGACACGTGGTTGACCAGCACGACCGCCGTGTCGGGGCCCAGCACCGGTGCGAGCAGCTCGGGCGTCACGCCGAGGGCCGGGTCGACCGAGACCCAGCGCACGACGGCGCCGCGCTCGCGCGCGATGCCCTCGACGACGAAGCGGTCGGTCGGGAACTGGTCGTCGTCGATGACGATCTCGTGCCGACCGGGCCGCGCCGCGAGCGCCGCCCGGATCGCCTTGTAGAGCAGCACGGTGGTCGAGTCGCCGACGACCGTCTGCCCGGGCGCCGCGCCGAGCGCCACGGCGCCGATGCGGTCGCCGACCTCGGTGGGCAGCGCCATCCAGCGCTCGTCCCACGAACGGATCAGCCGGATGCCCCAGTCGTGCCGCAGCAGCTGCTCGACGCGCGGCCCCGTCGCGAGCAGGGGCCGCCCCAGCGAGTTGCCGTCGAGGTAGGAGACCACGTCGCCCGCGGGCACGAACCTCGCGACCAGCGCGGCGAGCGGGTCGGCCGCGTCGTGCGGCGCCGCCGGCAGGTCGTCGGCGCCGGCGGGGGAGGCGGGCGAGGCGCCGGGGGCGGGCGAGGTGGGGGAGGCGTCGGTCATCGGGTCTTCTCCAGCAGGGTGTCGGGGGTGAGCACGGAGGCGGTGGCCAGCCACGCGGGAGCGTCGCCGTCGGGGCCCGGCGGCGCGGCCGGGATCCACGACGCCCGGCGCGACCAGTGGCGGCCGTCGCTGCCCGCGTCGAGGGTGTCGTCGCTGCCGAGCGCCCGGAGCAGCTCGTCGAGGCCGAGCCCCGCGCGCTGCAGCGCCCGCAGCTCGCGCTCGTTGACCCCCACGGGCAGGTCGCCGTTGCCGAGGTCGCTGCCGTAGAGCACGTGCCCGCCGGCCGCCCGGAACCTCGTGAGGTTCGTGACGGCGATCTCGTGATCCGCGCCTCCCCGGCCGTGGCCGTGGATGTCGAGCGTGCTGATCCACGTGCCGTCGGCGGCACGGTCGACGAGGTCGTCGGTCAGCACCTCGCTGAAGGGGGTGTGCGCGAAGCGCAGCAGGCCGGCGTCGAGGGCACGGCGCACCTGCCCGAGGCCCTGCACGTGGGCGACCGTGAGCAGCTGCACGTCGTCGGCGGCCTCCGCGATCGCCTCGAGCAGCGCCCGGTCGAGCACCGGCCCGACGTCGCCGTTGAGCGCGACCTTGATCACCGACGCCCCGAGGTCGCGCATCCGTCGCACCTCGCGGTGCGCGTCGACCGTGCTCGTGATCGGCACCGCGGCGGTGGCGGGCGCCCAGCCGGCGCGGCTCGGGTAGCCGCCCGGGGCGCCGAGCAGGCCGCCCGCCACCTGGACCTCGGGCCAGGCGTCGTCCATCCGGCCGTGCTCGGGCCAGAGGGAGGCCTCGTCCGGGTCCCAGCCGAGGTCGAGCACCCGGGCGATGCCGCCCGGCCCGAGCTGCGTCGGGTCGACGAGGCCGAGGTGGACGTGCGAGTCGGTGAAGGGCGAGAGCAGCGTGCCGGGCAGGTGCGGCAGCGCCGCCGAGGTCGCTGGGTCGGGGCTGCCGAAGAGGTGCAGCCCCTCGCGCGTGGCCCGCACGACCGACGGCCCGCGCCAGCGGCCCGACCACACGTGGTCGACCGTGACGAGCAGGGCCTCCGGGGTCATGACCCCACCGTACGGGCAGCGCCCGTGCCGCGGCTCAGCCGAGCAGCACGGCCCGGCTGCACCGCGTCACGTACGGCAGGCGGATGAGGTCGACGCCCCGGGTGTCGGGGTGCGTGTCGAGCAGCGCGCCGACGTCGCGCAGCACCTGCGCGCGGTCGTCGTCCGACAGGGTGATGACGTAGCTGCGCGAGGCGATCATCGCGAGGAACTCGTCGCGCTCCAGCTCGTGCACCCACTCGACGTCGTGCCGCTCGACCTCGCTGAACGGCGCCCCGACGACGGGCGCCTCCGACTGCATGTCGCGCTCGGCGGGCTGGTTCAGCACGCGGCTGAGGGCGGCGAGCCACGGCACCGTCTCGTCGCGGATGTTCCAGAGCAGCCCGAGGGTGCCGCCCGGACGCAGCACGCGGGCGACCTCCGGCACGGCGACCACGGGGTCGACCCAGTGCCAGGCCTGGGCGACGAGCACGGCGTCGACCGAGTCGTCGGCGAGCGGCATGCTCTCGGCGCTGCCCGCGAGCGACCGGGCCCGCGGCACGACGCGCTCGAGGATCTCGCGCATGCCCTCGCTCGGCTCCACGGCGACGACCTCGTCGACCTGCTCGAGCAGCACGCGGGTCAGCTTGCCCGTGCCGGCCCCGAGGTCGACGACGTCGCGGGCGCCGTGCGGCAGCAGCCACTCGACGGCCTCGCGGGGGTAGGAGGGGCGGCCGCGTTCGTAGACGTCGGCGGCCAGGCCGAAGGAGGCGGCGTGCAGCGCGAGCACGTCGGCCGGGTCGGCAGGGGCGGAGGCGGAGGCAGGTAGGTGATGCGTCACCAGGTCACTGTCGCACGACTCAGAACGTCACACGCGAACGTTACGACGAGGGGAGGGGCGAGCATGGTCGTCATGACTCAGACACCTCCGCTGCGCGTCGTCGCCGTGTCGGGAACGCTCAGCACGCCCAGCAAGACCGACGCCCTGGTCGACGCGATCCTCGACGAGCTCGCCCTGGTCATGCCGATCGAGCGGCACGTCATCCGGGTCAGCGAGCTCGGTCCGCTCTTCGCCGGGGCGCTCACCCGCGACCAGCTCGACGCGCGGGTCGAGCGCGAGCTGCGGGCCATCGAGGGGGCCGACCTGCTGATCGCGGCCTCGCCGGTCTACCGCGCCTCCTTCACGGGCCTGTTCAAGCACCTCTTCGACTTCGTCGAGCAGTACGCGCTCGTCGACGTGCCGGTGCTGCTCGCCGCCACGGGCGGCAGCGAGCGCCACGCGCTCATCCTCGAGCACTCGCTGCGGCCGCTCTTCGGCTTCTTCCAGGCGTTGACGCTCCCGCTCGGCGTCTACGCGCACGCCAGCGACTTCACCGACCGGCGCGTGACGGCGCCCCTGCTGCAGGAGCGCATCCGCAACGCCATCGCGCGCGGGCTGCCGCTGATCCGCTCGAGCACCGCCGAGAAGCGCCGCATCGAGGAGTCGCTGAGCGGCGCCGCCCTCGACGCCGACGTCGACCTCCGCACCGCCGAGCTCGACGCGACCGTGCCCACCCGGCTGTACAGCTGACCGCCGAGATATCCTGGTCGGCATGCCCGACACGCCCCCTCGCGACATCGCCGTCGCCCGCTCCGAGATCCGCGACGACGAGGCCAAGCGCATGATCGGCCTGGTCGCCGCCGCCGACCTCACCGAGCGCGCCGGCCGCTGGGTCGCCGACGGGGTCGACGACGACGCGGCCCGGGCCCTCGCGGCCGGGGCGGGCCTCGGCGAGGAGGCGCGGCTGGCGCTCCTGGAGAAGCTCGCGGCCTCGCAGGGCCTCGCCTTCGACACCGTCCGCGCCGCCCGTGCCCACCACGGCGAGGCCGTGATCCGCTCGATGACGGCGGCCAGCGCGGCCGCCGACTCGCTGTCGTTCTCGAACACCTTCAGCGACACCATCGAGGAGTCGGTGCGCGACTCCATCTCCCGGCTCTTCCCGCGCCGCAAGTAGCGCCCCCGTCCGACGATCCCCGGCCGACGCCCCACGGCCGAGGGCCGGCGCCGGGCTCACGCCCCGGCACCGGCCCTCGTCCCCTCCCGGGGTCGGCGGGCTCCCTACGCCGTGCCGACCTCGAGCTCCACGACGGCCCACGACAGGGCGGGCAGCGTGAGACGGGCGACGCCGCCGTCCACGCTGACGCCCTCGAGCGGCACGAGGCCCACGGCGTCCTGCGCCTGCTCGGTGTTGCTCGTGAAGCGGTCCCCGCCCTCGGGCACGGTCAGCAGCTCGGCCCGGGTGACGCGGGCGCCCGAGAAGCCGCGGAGGGCGACCTCGACGTCCGCCGCCTCCTCGAGTCCCCGGTTGGCGAGGAAGAACGCGACGCGCCCCGACTCCTCGTCCCAGGTGGCGCTGACGTCGACGAGGTCGGCGTCGCCGTACTTCGGGGTGTCGATCTTGTCGCTCGTCACCACGGTGCGGAGGATCTCGCCGCGGGCGAGCGCGGCCATGCGGGCGAACGGCCAGAAGATCGTCTGGCGCCAGGCCGGCCCGCCCTGCTCGCTGCGGATGGGGGCGATGACGTTGACGAGCTGCGCCTGGTTGGCGATCTTCACCCGGTCGCCGTGACGCAGCAGCGAGTTGAGGAAGGTGCCGACGACGACCGCGTCGGTGACGTTGTACTGGTCCTCGATGAGGCGCGGGTGCTCGACCCAGCCCTTCGAGACGTTGTGGGGCTGGTCGTCGGTGTCGAGGCCTGTCTGGTACCAGACGTTCCACTCGTCGAACGAGATGTCGACCTGCTTCCGGTGCTTGCCCGCGGCCTTGACGCCGTCGATGGTCGAGACGACCTCCTCGATGAAGGCGTCCATGTCGACGGCCGTGGCGAGGAAGCTCGTCGCGTCGCCGTCGTGCTCCTGGTAGTACGCGTGCATCGAGACGTAGTCGACCTCGTCGTACGCGTGGGTGAGCACCTCGTGCTCCCACGAGCCGAAGGTGGGCATGTTCCGGCCCGAGCTGCCGACGGCGACGAGCTCGATGGTCGGGTCGACGAACTTCATCGCCTTGGCGGCCTCCTGGGCGAGGCGGCCGTACTCGCCAGCGGTCTTGTGGCCGATCTGCCACGGGCCGTCGAGCTCGTTGCCGAGGCACCAGAGCTTGATGTCGAACGGGTCCTTCGCCCCGTTGGCGATGCGGCGGTCGCTGAGGGCCGTGCCGCCGGGGTGGTTGGCGTACTCGACGAGCTCCCGGGCCGCGTCGACGCCGCGGGTGCCGAGGTTGACGGCCTCCATGACCTCGGTGCCGGCCAGCGCGCTCCACTCGACGAACTCGTGCAGGCCGAAGGCGTTGGTCTCGACCGTGTGCCACGCGCCGTCGAGGCGGCGCGGGCGCTGGTCGACCGGTCCGACGCCGTCTTCCCAGTTGTAGCCCGACACGAAGTTGCCGCCGGGGTAGCGGATGACGGTGGCGCCGAGCTCCTTCGTCAGCTCGAGCACGTCGTGGCGGAAGCCCTTCTCGTCGGCGGTCTCGTGGCCGGGCTCGTAGATGCCGGTGTAGACGCACCGGCCCATGTGCTCGACGAACGAGCCGAACAGGCGGCGGGGCACGGGGCCGACGACGAACTCGCGGTCGACGGTGATGCGGGCGGTGCTCATGCGGTTATCTCCTGGTGATGGGGGACGGCGATCTGGCGGGGGGACGGTCGGAGGGGGAGCGGGGGAGGCGCGGGGCCGGTCGAGCGGGGAGTCACTGCCCGCCGAACCCGGTGGTCGAGATGCCCTTGATGATCTGGCGCTGGAAGAAGAGGAACACGAGGATCAGCGGCAGGGCCGCGAGGATCGCCGCGGCCATGTTCTGGGCGTACTGGATGCCGTAGGCGCTCTTGATGGTCTGGAGGCCGACGGGGAGGGTGAGCAGCGACGCGTCGTTGGTCACGATGAACGGCCAGAGGAAGTTGTTCCACGCGCCGATGAACACGAAGATCGAGACCGCGCCGAGGATGGGCCGCGAGAGCGGCAGCAGGATGGTGAAGAAGACCCTGATGCGCCCGGCGCCGTCGACGCGGGCGGCGTCCTCCAGCTCGATCGGCACCTGGTCGAAGAACTTCTTCAGCACGAACACCATGGCGGGCGCGATCGCCTGCGGCAGGATGATGCCCCAGTACGTGTCGACCATGTTGAACGCGAGCATCTGGTAGAAGAGCGGCACGATCAGCACCTGCGGCGGCACGATGATCGAGGCGATCGTCGCGACGTACAGCCACTTCTTGCCCCGGAAGTCGAGGCGCGAGAACGCGTAGGCCACGAGCGCCGACGTCGCGACGACGATGAGCGTGATGACGATCGACGTGAACAGGCTGTTGAAGAGCCAGGTCGGGATGTTGCCCTGGTCGAGGATCGCCCGGTACGCGTCGAGGGTGAAGCCGCCGGCCGGCAGCCAGGTCTGCGGCGTCGCCGCGGCGTCGGCCTCGCTCTTGAACGAGGTGGCGAGCGACCAGAGGAAGGGGATGAGCCACAGCGCGGCCATCACCACGAGGATGACGATGCTGACGACGCTCATCACGCCGAAGCGCGACTGGCCGGGCTTGTGCGGGGCACGCTCGCGGCCGCGGCGGGCGGTCGGGGCGCGGAGGTCGTCGGTGGGGGCGAGGGCCGGTGCGGTCACTTCTGGGCTCCCTTGCGGTTGCGGGCCGTGGCCGCGAACTGCGCGATCGAGATCACGACGATGACGGCGAAGAAGATGTACGAGATGGCGCTGGAGTAGCCGAAGCGGTAGCCGGTGAAGCCGGTCTCGAAGATGTACTGCACGGTCGAGCGGGTCGTGCCGGCCGGGCCGCCGTTCGTCATCTGGTAGATCTGGTCGAAGACCTTGAGCGACGCGAGCACCTGGAGGATGACGATCAGGCCGGTGGTGGGGCCGAGCTGGGGGATCGTGATCGACACCAGCGAGCGCCAGCGGCCCGCACCGTCGAGCGACGCCGCCTCGTACTGCTGGTCGGGGATGTTCTGCAGCGCCGCGAGGTAGAGCAGGAAGTTGAACCCGACCGTCCACCAGACGGTGGTGGCGACGACGGCGATCATCGCCGTGTCGGGGTCCTGCAGCCAGGCGGGCTGCGGCAGCCCGACCGTCGCCAGCGCCGAGTTGATCGGGCCGAGCGTCGGGCTGTAGAGCTGGATCCAGAACAGCGACACGACGGTCGACGCCAGCAGGTAGGGCAGGAAGAAGCTCAGGCGCCAGAGCCACTGGCCCGGCAGGCCGGTGTTGACGAGCAGGGCCAGCACGAGCGCGATCACCACGAGCGGGATCGTGCTGAGCACGGTGAACCACAGCGTGTTGAGCATCGAGCGCCACATCGCGGCGTCGGCGAAGGCCTCGGCGTAGTTGGCGAAGCCGATCAGCTCGCCGCCCTGGCCGGTGAGGCTCTGGCCCGTGAGGCTCAGCCAGAACCCGTGCACGAGCGGCCAGACGAGGAAGAGCGCGAAGAGGATCGTGAACGGGGCGGCGAAGCCCCAGCCGATCCCGGTGTCTCTCGGCCCGCCGGAGCGGGTGCGCACCCGGGTGCGGGTGCGGGCGGGCGAGGCCGCGCGGTCGGCGCTGGCCGCCGGGGCGGTCACCGTGGTGGTCGTCACAGATCGACTCCTTCGTCGTCGTGCAGGGAGGTGGGGCGGGAGGGGCGGAGCACGGGGAGGCGCGGGCCGGCTCAGACGGGGGCCGGTCGCGACAGCTGCGTCTCCACCCGGGCGACGAAGGCGCGCATGCCCGCGGCCGCGTCGTCCTTCGCGAGGATCACGGACTGGATGCTGTCGAGGAAGTACGTCTGGAAGTCCGACCCGGAGCCCGAGAACCAGGCCGGCGGGTCGTAGTTGAGGTACTGGGCGGCCTCGGCGTAGTGGGACTGCGGCACGAGCGCGGCGTACTCGGGGCTGTCGACGACCGGGCCGTAGGCGGGGATGTGACCCGCCTCGGCCCACGAGATGCTGTCCTTCAGGATGGTGGAGACCATCCTGTAGACGTCCTCCCGCTTCGCGTCGTCGACCTGGCTCTGCCGCGGCAGCACGAAGGCGTGCGAGTCGGCGTAGACGGCCGGCGTGCCGAAGAGGGTCGGGATGATGCTCGCGTCGTAGGGGATCCCGGCCGCCTCGGCGCTCGGCACCTCCCACACGCCGGTGAAGAGCATCCCGCTCTCGCCGCTGACGAACTCGGCGATGCCGGACTGGATGTCGCTCGCGGTGGCCATCGCGGTGCCGTCGGTCAGCGTCTGCATGAACTCGAGGGCCGTGACCGCGGCGGCCTCGTCGTACTCGACGGTGCCGCCCTCGCGGAGCACCATGTCGGCGCCCTGCTGCTTGTAGAACGTGTAGAACATGCGCCAGAGCTGGGCGCCGTCGTTGAGGTACCCCCACGAGGCGCCGTGCTTGCCGGTGACCGCCTGCATGGCGGCCGCGACCTCGAGGAACTGCTCGGGGCTGCTGATGTCGACGAGGCGGCCGTCGGGCCCGAGGGCCCCGGCCTGCTGGGCGATGTCGGTGTTGTACAGCAGGATGAACGGGTGCGAGTCGAGGGCGACCGAGTACAGCTGGTCGCCGTTGAACCCGGCCTTCCAGACCGCGGGGGCGAAGTCCTGCTCGCGCAGGCCGTACGAGGCGAGCTTCTCGATGTCCCACGGGTCGAGCAGCCCGCCGGGCGCGTAGCCCGGCACGCGCGACGCGTGCATGATCGCGACGTCGGGCGCCCGGCCGCCGGCCGAGGCCATGGCGAGCTTCGTGTAGTACGGCGTGCCCCAGGCGAGCACGGTCTGCGTCGCGTGGAACTCGGGGTTCTGCTCGTTGGCCTGGTCGACGAGGGCCGACATCTTGATGCCGTCGCCCCCGCTCAGCAGATGCCAGAACTTCAGCTGCTCGACGGCCGCTCCGGAGGCGGTGGTCGCGCCGGGCGCACAGCCCGCCAGGCTGCCCACCGCCAGCACGCTCATGATGCCAGCGCCGCCGAGGAGGAGGCTGCGGCGGGAGAGGCCGGCCAGGCCGGTGCGGGCGGGGCCGCCGGGGCGGGGCGGGCCGGACAGGGGCTCAGGGGGTGTCATCGGTGGTCACTCCTTCGTGATGCGTCGACTGCGGACAGCATTACATCGTTGTAACGCGAACGCAAGCGTCGATCCGGAGGCGACCGGCGCCTCCCCGGGGCCGCCCGCCGACGACGGAGGGGCCGCCCGCGACGATGCGCGAGCGGCCCCTCCGGCAGAGCGGTGCGACCTACGGCGTGGGCATGCCGCCGTCGACGTGCAGGGTCTCGCCGACGACGTAGCTCGACTCGCCCGACGCCAGGAAGACGTAGGCGGGCGCGAGCTCGGCGGGCTGGCCCCAGCGGCCGAGGGCGGTCTGGCTGCCGACGTCGGGCAGCGCGTCCGACGGCTGTCCGCCGGCGGGCTGGAGGGGGGTCCAGATCGGGCCGGGGGCGACCGCGTTGACGCGGATGCCCTTCGGCGCGAGCTGCATGGCGAGGCCCTTGGAGAAGGTGTTGATCGCGGCCTTGGTCGACGCGTAGTCGACGAGCATCGGGGCCGGCTGGTACGCCTGGATCGACGTCGTGTTGATGATCGTCGAGCCGGGCACGAGGTGGGGGAGCGCGGCCTTGGTGATCCAGAACATCGCGTAGACGTTGGTCTTGTAGGTCTCGTCGAAGTTCTCGTCGTCGAGCTCGAGGAAGTCCTCGACGTGCTGCTGCTTGCCCGCGTTGTTGACGAGGATGTCGAGGCCGCCGAGCTCGCTGACGGCCTTCTCGACGAGCTGCGTGCAGAACTCGCGGTCGGTGATGTCGCCGGGCAGGGCGACGGCCTTGCGGCCGGCGGCCTCGACGAGGGCGACGATCTTCTGCGCGTCCTCCTCCTCCTCGGCGAGGTAGCTGATGGCGACGTCGGCGCCCTCGCGGGCGTAGGCGATGGCGACGGCCGCGCCGATGCCCGAGTCGCCTCCCGTGATGAGCGCCTTGCGGCCCTCGAGGCGGCCCGAGCCGCGGTAGGTCTCCTCGCCGTGGTCGGCGGGCGACGAGAGCTCCTCGTCGGTGCCGGCGCCCTCGAGGTACTGGGCCTTCGGGGTGATGTCGGCGAACTTCTGGGTGGGGTCTTCGAATGCGTACTGGTCAGCAGACATGGCGGCGCCTCTCGGTCTCGTGCACGGAAGTGCGACGGTAGGCCGACCCGCGACTCCTCGTGACCGCTTGACAGCGGACGGGCAGCCGCCATCCAGAAAGCGAAGCGGGGCGACGGCGGGCGGCGGGCGTCGTCAGCGAGGTGCCCGGCGGGCCGTGCTCGCGCGGGGCACCACCTCGTGCGGGATCACCGCGAGCTCGGGCGCCCGCTCGCGGTCGGCGATGCGCGCGGCGAGCAGCTCGAGGGTGCGCTCGGCGAAGAGGCGCTTGTCGAGGCGGACGGTGGTCAGCGGCGGGCGGGTGAACCGGCCGTCGGCGATGTCGTCGAAGCCGGCGACCGAGACGTCGTCGGGCACCCGCAGGCCGGCGCTCCAGAGGGCGTGGACGGCGCCGATGGCGAGCGAGTCGGTGAAGCAGAAGAGGGCGTCGGGGGCCTCGCGGCGGGCCAGGGCGTCGGCGACCGTGGCGGCGCCGGCCTCCGGCTCCCAGGCGCGGCAGGCCCAGCGCAGGTCGTCGCCGACCGGCAGCCCCGCTGCCTCCATCGCCTGCGACCAGCCGAGCGTGCGCGCCCGGGCCGTGGCGGAGTCGAAGCCGTCGCCGGGGCAGCCGAGCACGGCGATCCGCCGGTGGCCGAGGGCGATCAGGTGCTCGGTCATGTCGCGGGCGGCCGTGACGCTGTCGACGCGCACCTGGTCGACGAGGTGCTGCTCGACCTCGCCGATCACGACGACCGGCGGGAGGTCCTCCGCGCCGACGATGGCGCTCTCGCCGAGGCTGACCGGGTTGAGCACGAGGCCGTCGACGAGGTGCTCGCGGCCGCGCAGCAGCAGCTCGCGCTCGCGCTCGGGCCGCACGCCGGTCTGCTCGAGCTGCACCGACCAGCCGCGCTCGTGGGCGACCTCGACGAACCAGTGCGACATCTCGGCGCTGTACGGGGTCGTCAGGTCGGGGAAGGCCAGGGCGATCGCGCCGGTGCGGCCGTTGCGCAGCCCGCGGGCGCTGAGGTTCGGCACGTAGTCGAGCTGCGCGAGGGCCGCCTCGACCCGGGCACGGGTGTCGGGGGCGACCCGGACGACGCCGTTGATGACGTTCGAGACGGTCTTCGGCGAGACGCCCGCGAGGGCGGCCACGTCCTTCACCGTCGCGCGCATCTGCCCAGGCTAGTGCGGGGGCCGCGCGCGCCCCCGCCCGGGGCCCGGGCGGGGGCGGTCAGGCCGAGGCGAGCACCTTAACGATGCGCTGCAGCGAGACGCTCTCGCTCGGCCGGAGGTCCTGCGCGAAGAGGCTGACACGGAACTCCTCGAGCAGCCACCGGGCGCGGACGAGTGCCGGAGGCGCGGTGGCGGCGGGCGGGAAGGTGCCGCCCGCGGCCTCGTACCGCTCCGTCGCCTGCTGCACCTCGGTGAGCCAGGCCCGGTCGCGCGCCGGCGCCTCGAGCAGCTTCGCCGTGCGGCGCGTGACGCCGACGAGGTAGACGGGCACGCGCTGCAGCTGCTGCAGCCCGGTCGCGGAGACGAAGCCCGGGTAGATCAGCCGCTCGCGCTGCTGCCGCATGTCGGTGAGGGCGGCCAGCAGCGACATGTTCGTCGCCGCCTTCATCGCCTTGTCGGCGTCGCGCGCCGCCGTGAGGGTGCGGGCCACGAGCGACACGGTCTGGAACATCGAGTCCATGACGGCGGCCGAGACCCGGTCGCGCACGGTGAGGAACTCCTTCTTCGTGTACAGCTGGCCGTCCGGCTTGACCCGGTGCAGCACGTCGTCGACGACGGCCACGAGGCAGTCCGCGAAGAGCGCGGCGGTGTTCTGGTACGGGCTCGTGGCGAGGATGAGCTTCTCGGGCGCCGTCAGGTGCTGCTGCACGTAGGCCACCGGGCTCGGCACGGCGAGCATGAGCAGCCGGCGGACACCGCGGGGCGTCTCGAGCGCCTGGTCGGCAGGGGTCGCCATCAGGCGGATCGCCACCGAGGTGCCCTCGTCGACCAGCGCCGGGTACGCGCGGATGACGGTGTCGCCGTGCTTCGTGTCGACGACGGTCGGCAGCTCGTCGAAGTCCCAGCTGGTGATGCCGGAGCGCTCGATGGCGTTCGCCGCGGGGGCGCCCGAGGCGACCGCCTGCGGGCCGCCGCGGCCGCGTCGGGAGCGACCCGCGCCTCCTTCGCCCTGGCCCTGGGTGACGCGGGCGACGCTCTCGCGCATGTCGTCGCTGAGGCGCTCCTGGAGCACGTCGAGCCGCTTGTCGACGCCGACCGTGCGGCCGCGCTCGTCGACGACGGCGTAGCTGACCCGGAGGTGCGCGGGCACGCGCTCGAGGTCGAAGTCGTCGACGGCCACGGGCGTGTAGGTGAGCGTGCGGATGACGGTGGCGACGGTCGCGGTGAACGGCTCGTCGACGTCGGCCGGCGGCTCGGCGGGCAGCTCGGCGGTGATCTTCGACGCCCAGTCGGCGGCGGGCACGACGTTCTTGCGGATCTGCTTCGGCAGCGACTTGATCAGCGCCGTGACCAGCTCGTCGCGGAGCCCCGGCACCTGCCAGTCGAAGCCGACCGGGCGGAGGCGCGCCAGCAGCGGCAGGGGGACGACCACCGTGACGCCGTCGTCGTCGGCCCCCGGCTCGAACTTGTAGCGCAGGGTCAGCGTCTGGTCGCCCTGCCGCCACGTGCTCGGGAAGCCCGCCTCGTCGACGTCGGGCTCGTCGTCGCCGAGCAGGTCGGCGGCGGTCATGGTGAGGAGGTCGGGGGTCTGCTGCTTCGCCGTGCGCCACCAGCCCTCGAAGTCGCGGGTGCTCGTGACGTCGGCGGGGATGCGCCGCTGGAAGAACTCGAACGCGGCGTCGCCGTCCACGAGGATGTCGCGGCGGCGGGTGCGCTCCTCGACCTCGGTCAGCTCGCGGATCAGCTGCTGGTTCTTCGCCTCGAACGCCTGACGGCTCTCCCAGTCGCCCTCGACCAGCGCGTGCCGGATGAACAGCTCGCGGGCATAGCCCGGGTCGATGCGCGAGAACTGGATGCGGCGGCGGGGCACGATCGGCACGCCGTAGAGCGTCACGCGCTCGTAGGCGACGACGGCGCCCTGCTTCTTCTCCCAGTGCGGCTCGCCGTAGCTCTTCTTCACGAGGTCGGGCGCGAGCGGCTCGGCCCAGGCCGGGTCGATGACCCCCGCGACGCGGGCGAACAGCCGGCTCGTCTCGACGAGCTCGGCGCTCATGATCGCGACCGGCGGCTTCTTCGCGAGCGAGCTGCCGGGGAAGAGCACGAAGCGCGTCTGGCGGGCGCCGACGTAGTCCTTCTTCTGCGGGTCGAACAGGCCGATCTGGCTGAGCAGCCCCGCGAGCAGGCTGCGGTGCACCCCGTCGGGGTTCGCGCTGCGCTCGCCGACGTGCAGGCCGAGCGGCCGGGCGGCGCGGGAGAGCTGGCGGAAGACGTCCTGCCACTCGCGCACGCGGAGGTAGTTGAGGAACTCGTCGCGGCAGAGGCGCTTGAACGCGTTGCCGCTGAGCTCCTTCTGCTTGTCCTCCAAGTAGTCGAAGAGGTTGAGCAGGGTGAGGAAGTCGCCCTTGGGGTCGCGGAAGCGCGAGTGCTTCTCGTCGGCCTGCGCGCGGCGCTCGAGGGGGCGCTCGCGGGGGTCCTGGATGCTGAGGGCCGCGACGATCGCGATGACCTCGCGCGTGGTGCCCTGCGTCTTCGACTCGACCACCATGCGGGCGAGGCGGGGGTCGATCGGCAGGCGGGTCAGCTGCTTGCCGACGCGCGTGATCTGACCGCCCTGCGTGACGGCGCCGAGCTCGCGGAGGAGGTCGAGGCCGTCCTTGATGCCCCGGGAGTCCGGCGGCTGCAGGAAGGGGAAGGCCGCGATGTCGCCGAGCCCGAGCGAGATCATCTGCAGGATGACGGCGGCGAGGTTCGTGCGGAGGATCTCGGGCTCGGTGAACTCGGGCCGCTTCTCGAAGTCGGTCTCGCTGTAGAGACGGATCGCGATGCCGCTGCTCGTGCGCCCGGAGCGCCCGGAGCGCTGGTTCGCGCTCGCCTGCGAGATGGCCTCGATGGGGAGGCGCTGCACCTTGGCGCGCGTGGAGTAGCGGCTGATGCGGGCGGTGCCGGCGTCGACGACGTACTTGATGCCGGGCACGGTGAGGCTGGTCTCGGCGACGTTCGTCGCGAGGACGATGCGGCGTCTCGTGCCGGCGGTGGTGCTGGGCTGGAAGACGCGGTGCTGGTCGGCGGCGCTGAGCCGGCCGTAGAGGGGGAGCACCTCGGTGTGCGGGAGGTTCCGGCCCCGGATGGCGTCCTCCGCGTCGCGGATCTCGTTCTCGCCGCTGAGGAAGACGAGCACGTCGCCGCTCGACTCGCGGGCGAGCTCGTCGAGGGCCTCGTTGATGCCCTGGAGGTAGTCCTTGTCGTCCGCCCTCGCGGGCGCGGGGGCGTTCTTCTGTGGGGAGCGTGCGGGCGCGGCGGCGCGGCGCGGCGGGGCCTCGTCGAGCTCGTCGAGGTCGTCGTCGTCATCGCCGCGCGTGCTGGCCGCGTCGTCGGCGACGAGCGGCCGGTAGCGGATCTCGACGGGGTAGGTGCGGCCGGAGACCTCGACGATGGGGGCGCCGTCGAAGTGCGCCGAGAACGACTCGGGGTCGATGGTGGCGCTGGTGATGATCAGCTTGAGGTCGGGGCGGCGGGGCAGCAGCTGCTTGAGGTAGCCGAGCAGGAAGTCGATGGTGAGGCTGCGCTCGTGCGCCTCGTCGATGATGATCGTGTCGTAGCGCTTCAGGTCACGGTCGAAGTGGATCTCGTTGAGCAGGATCCCGTCCGTCATCAGCTTGATCTTCGTGTCGCTCGACACCTTGTCGGTGAAGCGCACCTGGTAGCCGACGAGCCCGCCGACCTCCTGGCCGAGCTCCTCGGCGATGCGCTCGCTGATGGTGCGGGCGGCGATGCGTCGGGGCTGCGTGTGGCCGATGCTGGTGCGGCCGAGCTCGAGGCAGATCTTGGGCAGCTGCGTGGTCTTGCCGGAGCCGGTCGAGCCGGCGACGATCACGACCTGGTGGTCGCGGATCGCGGCGGCGATGTCGTCGCGCCGCTGGCTGACGGGCAGCTCGGCGGGGTAGGAGATCGTGAGCGGAGGCAGGGGAGCGGCAGACATGAGCCCCCCATGGTAAGCCGCGGGGGCTGTGGACGGGGGCTCGCGGCCAGCCCTCCCCAGGTCGTTCGCCGTGGGCGTCCTCCCCGGGCCGGTCGAGGGGCAGGAGTCGCGGGTCGGCCGCCGCGGCACGCTCGCCCCATGAACGTCACCGGTCTCGCCTCTGCTCCCCTCGTCATCGCCACGGACCCCGTGGGCGTCTACCTGCTCGACCTGCTCGCCGAGGGAGGGGGCGGCGGCGGGGCGGTCTCGCGGGAGGCGCTGGTCACCGGGGCCCTGGACCGTCTCGACACGACGGAGGAGGCGGTGACGTCGCGGCTGGCCTCGATGGTCGACGCGGGGTTCGCGATGCGGGTCGAGGGGGGCGGAGCCGAGCCGGCGTGGCGGGGCTGCACGCACGACGAGCTGGCGGCGGCCTTCGACAGCGTGGTCGACGTGCTGCGGGCCCTCGACGAGGCCGGCGACTCGGAGCAGGCGACCGACGCGGTCGCCGCGATCGACGCGGCCTGGGCGACGCGCAGCACCGCGGAGGCACGTCGGGCCGTGGCCGAGGCCTTCCGGCTCTCGCCTGCCGGGCGGCGGCACGCCCGCCGTGTCGCCGAGGGGACGCTGGGCCTGCCCTTCGGTCACCCGCGCCCCGAGGGGGTGTGACGTGAGCGAGGCTGCGATGGGTCGCGCCGTCGGCCGTGACGCCGGCCGCGACGTCGCCTGCGCGGCGGCCGGGGCGGCCGCGGCGGCCGGGGCGGCCGGGGCGGCCGGGGCGGCCGACGAGCGGCTGCGCCCGGAGTCGGTCGCCGAGAACGTCGATCCACTCTGGAGTGGAGGAGCGGGGGCGGCGGCGGCCGGCCGTGCGGACGCGGAGGTGGCTCGGGTGAGCACGGCGGAGTCGGTCGCCGAGAACGTCGATCCACTCTGGAGTGGAGCAGCGGAGGACATGGGTCTGGGCGTTGACGAGGGGCCTGAGGGTGCTGCTCCACTCTGGAGTGGAGCAGCCGAGGACGTGGGTCCTGGCACCGACGAGGGGCCGGAGCAGGTTCCTCCCCTCGGGAGTGAGGCAGCGGGGTCTGACCCGCAGCGTGAGTCGGGGGTTCGTCTTCCACTCTGGAGTGGAGGTGCGACGGGAGCATCCCCCGCGGAGCCCACTACGCCCGAGGGGGCTGCTCCACTCTGGAGTGGAGGAGCGGGGGAGGAGGGAGCGCGGTCGTGGGGGCAGCCGGAGGGGGCTGCTCCACTCTGGAGTGGATCGGCTTTTCTGGCGGGCGACTTCTCCTCGGGGCACGACGGGCTCCCGACGGAGGCGGCGGCGGGGGAGCTCGGCGCCGAGCAGGAGCGGGGCCGGGGCCGGGGCCGGGGCCGCGGGCGGGAGCAGGCGCAGCGGGCTCCGAGCTGGCGGCGCTCGCGGACTCCGTTCGAGGTGCTGGCCGACCCGGTCGAGGTGTGGATCATCGAGCAGCTCTGCGTCGGCGAGCACAGCTCCGGCGACCTCGCCTCGCTCGCTCACGAAGCCCTCGGCATCGGGTGGTCGGCCGTCTCGCGGCACCTCGTCACCCTGCGCCGCGCCGGCTTCACCGACGTCGTCGTCGACGGCCCGACCCGCTGGCACGCCCTGCGCCCCGACTGGCTCGACCGCGTCGACGCCGCGCTCTCGGGGCTGCGGGGCGTGTGGGACGAGCACCAGCCGCTCCGCGAGCTCGGCTTCACCGCGTCGCTCCCTCCCACGGCGTTCACCACCGACGTCGGAGCCCGCCACGGCGCACCTCTGCTCGACGACGTGCACCACCGCCCCGCTCGTCTGCGTCAGGGACGCGGTGCCCGCGACCTCGCCCGGCGGGGCGTCGGCCGGAGCGAGTGGGCCGAGGAGACGGACGGCGGTGCCGGCCTCACCTGACGAGGCCGGCGAGCCTCACCTGAGGCACCTCGCCGGCCACCTGACACTCGCCCCTGCGGTGGACGGATGCAGACGTATGATCCGAGGAACTCGCACGTCAACGGAGACGGAGACCACCCATGACCAGCACCACGGAGACCCCGGCCAGCACCAGCACCGGCACCGGCACCGGCACCGGCACCGGCACCAGCACCAGCCCGAGCCCGAGCCCCGGCTCCGACACCGGGGCCCGCCCCGGCCCCGGCGCCCCGGGCGACCGGAGCACCGCACCCACCCGCGCCACCGCCTCCGTCGCCGCTGTCCTCGCCGAGTCGGCGCGGCGGTTCCCCGACGACGTCGCCGTCATCGTCGGCGACCAGCGGACCACCTACGCCGAGCTGTGGGCGCAGACCCTCGCCTACGCCGGCGCGCTCCGCGCCAAGGGCGTCACCGAGGGCTCCCGTGTCGCGATGCTCGTTCCCAACGTCGCCGACTTCCCCCGCGTCTACTACGCGACCCTCGCCCTCGGCGCCGTCGCGGTGCCCGTCCACGCGCTGCTCAAGCAGCACGAGATCGAGTACGTGCTCCGCGACAGCGGGGCGACGATGCTCGTCTGCGCCGCGCCGCTGCTCGCCGAGGGCGCCGCCGGCGCCGCGCTCGCCGGGGTCGACGTCGTGACCGTGCTGGCGCCTCCCTCGTCCGTCGACCCGCACGGCACCGGGCACGACCGCCTCGAGGCGCTCGCCGAGGCGAGCGAGCCGCTCGACACCTACGTGCCCCGCGACCCGTTCGACACCGCCACCATCCTCTACACGAGCGGCACGACGGGCCAGCCCAAGGGGGCCGAGGGCTCGCACTTCGCCCTGCTCGAGCAGGTGAACACCAACCTCATGACGACCTTCGACATGACCCGCGGCGACGTGCTGCTCGGGGCGCTCCCGCTCTTCCACACCTTCGGGCAGACCTGCACGATGAACACCGGATTCCGGGCCGGGGCCACGATCGTCATGCTGCCGAAGTTCGACGGCGACGGCGCGCTCGCGGCCATGGTCGAGCACGGCTGCGAGATCTTCATGGGCGTCCCGACGATGTACATGGCGCTGCTCGACGCCGCGACGCGCACCGAGGCACGACCGGCGCTCCGGTACGCGATCTCGGGCGGCGCCTCCCTGCCGCTCGCCGTCCTCGAGCGCTTCCAGGCCGTCTTCGACGCTGCGATCCACGAGGGGTACGGCCTCACCGAGACCTCCCCGGTCGCCACCTTCAACCACGTCGGCCGCCCGCCACGCCCCGGCACGATCGGCACGCCGATCTGGGGCGTCGACGTCGAGATCGCCGACCCGGGCTCCGCCGACGCGATCGTCCTGCTGCCGCACGGCGAGATCGGCGAGCTCGTGATCCGCGGCCACAACCTGATGAACGGGTACCTGAACCGCCCCGACGACACGGCCGCGGCCATCGTCGACGGCTGGTTCCGCACCGGCGACCTCGGCACGAAGGACGACGACGGCTACCTCACGATCGTCGACCGCACGAAGGACATGATCATCCGCAACGGCTACAACGTGTACCCGCGGCAGGTCGAGGAGGTGCTCGCCACCCACCCCGACGTCGCCATGGCGGCCGTGTTCGGCGTGCCGCACGCGGTGCACGGGCAGGAGATCGAGGCGGCGGTGGTGCTCCGCCCCGGCGCCACGGCCACCCCCGAGCAGCTGATCGCCCACGTCTCCGACGAGATCGCCGCGTACAAGTTCCCGCGGGTCGTCCACGTGCTCGACGCCCTGCCGATCGGCCCCAGCGGCAAGGTGCTCAAGCGTGCCCTCGTCGACCGGTTCAGCGCGGAGGAGGAGCCGACCCGCGCCTCCTGACAGCCGCGCCCCCGCCGTCCGGGGGCGGCGCTCCGCACGCCCCTGCGCCACGGCGTCACGGGCAGACCCTCGCGGTGCCCGCGCCCTACGATGACGACGGTGATCGCCATCGTCCTCGCCGCCCTGCTCTGGGGCACGACCGGCACGGCCGCGAGCCTCGTCGGCGGGACGGTCAGCCCGCTGGCGACGGGGGCCGCCACCATGACGGTCGGCGGCCTCCTGCTGGCACTCACGGCCCCGCGCCTCGCCGCGGCGGTGCTCCGAGGAGGCGCGGGCAGCTGGCGCTGGATCGCCCCCGGAGCCGTCGGGGTCGCCGTCTACCCCCTCGCGTTCTACAGCTCGATGTCGCTCGCCGGCGTCGCCGTCGGCAACGTCGTCTCGCTCGGCACGGCGCCCCTGTTCGCCGCGCTGCTCGAGCGGCTGCTCGACCCGCCCGCCCGGCGCCGCCCCCTCGAGCGGCGCTGGCTCGCCTCCGCCGGGGCCGCCGTCGTGGGCGTGGCGCTCCTCGCGAGCGTCGGCCACGCCGAGCCGCCGACCGACGTCGCGGTCGTCGCCGGGGCGGGGCCCGACCCCCGCGAGGCCCTCGCCCCGGGCGCCGGCCTCGTGGGCGGCGTCGCCCTCGGCCTGCTCGCGGGCCTCGCCTACGCGGCCTACACCTACACCGCCGGCCGGCTCATCCAGCAGGGGCACCCGTCGCGGGGCGCCATGGCCGCCCAGTTCGGCGTCGGGGCCGTGCTGCTGGTGCCGGTGCTGCTCGCGACGGGCGGGTCGATCGTGCAGTCGGCGACATCGGTCGGCGTGCACGCGTACCTCGCCCTGGGCCCGATGTTCATCGCGTACCTGCTCTTCGGCCGCGGGCTCCGCACGGTGTCGAGCTCCCGCGCGACCACCGTCACGCTGCTCGAGCCCGTCGTCGCCACCCTGCTCGCGGTCGTCGTCGTGGGCGAGCGCCTGACGCCGCTCGGCTGGCTGGGCCTCGCGCTGGTGCTCGTCGGCGTCGTGGCGGTCGTCACGGGGCCGCGGGCGGGGCGGGCCGCGCCCGGAGCCCCGCCCGCGCCTCCCGCGACCCCGCCCGCGCCTCCCGCGACCCCGCCCGCCCCGCCCGCGACCCCTCGACAGGCCCCGGTGCCCGACGCCTAGAGTGAGCGTCGTGATGCTCAACGACGTGCACGTCCACCGGTCCGACGACCCGCTCGCGCGGCGCGACGAGCTGGCCCACCGCCTCGCCGCGGTCGCGGTCGACCCGGTCGCCGTCGACGACGACGTCGCCGAGATGGTCGTCAACCGCGTGATCGACAACGCGGCCGTCGCCGCCGCGAGCCTGCACCGCGCACCCGTCGTCGCCGCCCGGGCCCAGGCCGCGGCGCGGCTGCAGCACCGGTCGGCCCGCCACGAGGGCGCGACCGTCGTCGGCCTCGACCCCGACCGGCGGGTCCAGCCCGAGTGGGCCGCCTGGGCGAACGGCGTGGCCGTGCGCGAGCTCGACTTCCACGACACCTTCCTCGCCGCCGAGTACTCGCACCCCGGCGACAACGTGCCGCCCGTGCTCGCCGTCGCCCAGCACGTCGGCGCCACGGGCGAGCAGCTGCTCCGCGGCCTGGTGGCCGGCTACGAGCTGCAGATCGACCTGACCCGAGCGATCAGCCTGCACGCCCACAAGATCGACCACGTCGCCCACCTCGGCCCGAGCGCGGCCGGCGGCATCGGAGCCCTGCTCGGCCTCGACGTCGAGACCACCGCCCAGGCCATCGCCCAGGCGCTGCACACGACGACCGCGACGCGGCAGTCGCGCAAGGGCCTCATCTCGACCTGGAAGGCCTACGCCCCGGCCTTCGCGGGCAAGCAGGCGGTCGAGGCGATCGACCGCGCGCTCCGCGGCCAGACGAGCCCCAGCCCGATCTGGGAGGGCGAGGACGGCGTGATCGCGCGCCTCCTCGACGGCCCCGAGGCCCGGTACAGCGTGCCGCTGCCGGCCCCGGGCGAGTCGAAGCGGGCCATCCTCGACAGCTACACGAAGGAGCACAGCGCCGAGTACCAGGCGCAGGCCTGGATCGACCTCGCCCGCCGTCTCGGCCGTGAGCGGCCCGAGCTGCGCGACCCCGCGGCCGTGCGGCGCATCGTGCTGCACACGAGCCACCACACGCACGTCGTCATCGGCTCGGGCGCGGGCGATCCGCAGAAGTACGACCCGCGGGCCAGCCGCGAGACGCTCGACCACTCCATCCCCTACATCGTCGCCGTCGCCCTGCAGGACGGCGCGTGGCACCACGAGCGCAGCTACGCGCCCGAGCGCGCGCAGCGCCCCGACACCGTGGAGCTGTGGAGTCGCATCAGCACCGCCGAGGACGCCGAGTGGACGAGGCGGTACCACTCCGTCGACCCCGCCGAGAAGGCGTTCGGCGGGCGCATCGAGGTCGAGTTCGTCGACGGGTCGAGCCTCGTCGACGAGATCGCCGTGGCCGACGCGCACCCGCTCGGCGCGCGGCCGTTCGCCCGGGCCGACTACGTGCGCAAGTTCCGCACGCTCGCCGAGGGGGTGCTCGCCGACGAGGAGGTCGAGCGGTTCCTGGAGCTGGCCCCGCGACTCCGGAGCCTGCGCCCCGACGAGCTCGCCGGGCTCACCGTGACGCCGCCGGAGGGCAGCCTGCGCGAGGTCGACGCCGCGTCGCCCGAGGGGCTGTTCTGATGCTGTACTCGACGCTGGCCCCGGCCGAGAAGCGGCGGCTGTTCCGCGAGCGGCTGCGCGGCACCGACGAGGTGCTACGGCTGCCCGGGGCGTTCAACCCGCTCAGCGCACGCCTGATCGAGCGCAAGGGCTTCGAGGGCGTCTACGTCTCGGGCGCGGTCGTCGCCGCCGACCTCGGCCTGCCCGACATCGGCCTCACCACCCTCACCGAGGTCGCCCAGCGGGCCGGCCAGATCGCGCGCATGACCGACCTGCCGACGCTCGTCGACGCCGACACGGGCTTCGGCGAGCCCATGAACGCGGCGCGCACCGTGCAGACCCTGGAGGACGCGGGAGTCGCGGGCCTGCACGTCGAGGACCAGGTGAACCCCAAACGGTGCGGCCACCTCGACGGCAAGCAGGTCGTCGACCTCGACACGGCCGTGAAGCGCGTGCGGGCGGCGGTCGAGGGGCGTCGCGACCCCGACTTCCTGGTCATGGCGCGCACCGACGTCCGGGCGCTCGAGGGGCTCGACGTCGCCGTCGACCGGGTGCGTGCCCTCGTCGACGCGGGGGCCGACGCGGTCTTCCCCGAGGCGCTCACCGGGCTCGCCGAGTTCGAGGCCGTGGCCTCCGCGGTCGACGTGCCCGTGCTCGCCAACATGACCGAGTTCGGCAAGGGGCGGCTGCACACCGTCGACGAGCTGCGCGACGCCGGGGTGCGGATCGTCATCTGGCCCGTGAGCCTGCTGCGCCTCGCGATGGGCGAGGCGTCCCGCGGCCTGGACGAGCTGGCCGAGAGGGGCACCCAGGCGCGCCTCCTCGACCGGATGCAGCACCGCGCCGACCTGTACGACCTGATCGACTACGAGGGCTACTCGGCCTTCGACGGCGACGTGTTCGACTTCACCGTCGAGCGCTGAGCGCCGCGGCAGCGCCCGCCCACCGCAGCACACCACCACCGCACCGCAGCACCTGCAGCACCGCACCACCGCACCGTCGCCGGCACCGTCGCCGGCACCGCCTCACCTCACGAAGGAGTGACCATGAGCGACACCCTCACCGCCCCCGCGGCGGCGTCCGCCCCCGAGCTGCACAAGGGCCTCGCCGGGGTGGTGGTCGACCGGACGGCCGTGTCGTCCGTCGACCCGACGAGCGGGTCGCTGCTCTACCGCGGCTACCCCGTGCAGGAGCTCGCGGCCCGCTGCGACGTCGAGGACGTCGCCCACCTCCTGCTGCACGGCGAGCTGCCGACCCCCGAGCAGCGCGTCGCCTTCGACGCCGAGCTCCGGGCCGCGCGGCCGCTCGCGCCCGGGCTGCAGCACGTCATCGACCTCATCCCCACCTCGGCGCACCCGATGGACGTCGTCCGCACCGCCCTCAGCGCCCTGGGCGCCGCCGAGCCCGAGCCGAGCACCGCCCCTGGCGTGCACGACCCGGCCGCCGCGCGGCGCCTCGCGACGAGGGTCTTCGCGGCGCTGCCCGGCGTGATCGCCTACGACCAGCGGCGCCGCCACGACCTGCCTCCGGTGCCCCCGCGCGACGACCTCGGCTGGTCGGCGGACCTCCTCCACCGCGTCTTCGGCCGCGAGCCCGACGAGGTCGACGTGCGGGCCCTCGACACCTCGATGGTGCTCTACGCCGAGCACTCGTTCAACGCGTCGACCTTCACCGCGCGCGTGGTGGCCTCGACGCTCTCCGACCTGCACTCCGCGCTCGTCGCGGCGGTCGGGGCGCTCAAGGGCCCCCTGCACGGCGGGGCGAACGAGGCCGCCCTCGAGCTGCTCGAACGGGTCGCCGACGACGGCGGGGCCGACGGCGCCCTCGCCTGGCTCGACGCCGCGCTCGCCCGCCGGGAGAAGATCATGGGTTTCGGGCACCGCGTCTACAAGGACGGCGACAGCCGCGTGCCGACCATGGAGGAGGCGCTGGCCGGCCTCGTCGACCGTGCCCGCGCCTCCGGCGACACCCGGGTCGACGAGCTCGCCGCGGTGTACGACGCGCTGGCCGCGGGCGTGCTCGACCGCAAGGGGCTGAAGCCGAACGTCGACTGGCCGTCGGGCTTCGCCTACCACTTGATGGGCTTCGAGACCCCGGTCTTCACGCCGCTGTTCGTCGCGGCCCGGGTGCTGGGCTGGAGCGCCCACGTGATCGAGCAGCGGGAGGCGAACTCGCTGATCCGGCCGCTGTCGCACTACGACGGGCCCGCGCAGCGAGCCGTCCCGGCGCGAGCGTAGGCAGTCCGTCCCCCTCCCCGCCGCTGCTGCGGCTGCTTTCGCCGTCGCCGTCGATCCCGGCGGTTCCGCCGCCCCGACACCACCGACTGATCAAACAACCACGTCGTTGGGTGGTTCTTTGATCAGTCGGTGGTTCCGGCGAGCGAGAGGCGGCCGCGGCGGGACGCCCCGCCCGCACGCGCCTAGCGTGGGGCACATGACGAACCGACTCGCCGACGCCGTCAGCCCGTACCTGCGCTCGCACGCCGACAACCCCGTCGACTGGTGGCCCTGGGGCCAGGAGGCCTTCGACGAGGCCGCCCGCCGCGACGTGCCCGTGCTCGTCTCGATCGGCTACGCGACCTGCCACTGGTGCCACGTGATGGCCCGCGAGAGCTTCAGCGACCCCGAGCTCGCCGCGCACCTCAACGAGAGCTTCGTCGCCGTCAAGGTCGACCGCGAGGAGCACCCCGACGTCGACTCGAGCTACCTCGCCGCCGCCTCGGCCTTCACCGAGCAGCTCGGCTGGCCCCTCACCGTCTTCGCGACGCCCGAGGGCCGCACGTTCTTCGCGGGCACCTACTTCCCGCCGCAGCCGGTGCAGGGGCACCCGGCCTTCCGGCAGGTGCTCGACGCCGTCACCGAGGCCTGGACGTCCCGTCGCGGTGAGGTGGACGCGACCGCCCGCGGCGTGGCGGCGGCCCTCGCGGCCCAGCCCGCGCCTCCGGCCGCGCACGCGCCGCTGCCGTCGACCGAGGCGCTCCGGCACGCGGCCGCCCGGGTCGGCGCGGCGGAGGACGTCGAGCACGGCGGCTTCGGCGGCGCGCCGAAGTTCCCGGTCGCGCCGGCGCAGCTGGCCCTGCTCGGCCTGGGCGCCGGGGGAGACCGGGCCGCCCTGGCCCTCGTCTCGCGGACCCTGCGGGCGATGGCCGCGTCGCCGTTGCGCGACCCCGTCGAGGGCGGGTTCTTCCGCTACTCGACCCGGCGCGACTGGCACGATCCGCACTACGAGCGCATGCTCTACGACAACGCGCTGCTGCTGACGGCGTACTCGCGCCTGGCCCTGCTCGAGCCGGGCCTGGTCGAAGAGACGTCGTCGTCGGCGGAGCAGCCCGCGGGAGGCGCGGCCGCCGCCGCCCGCACCGCTCCCGACCCGCTGTCGGTCGCCACGGGCATCGCCGACGTGCTGCTCGGTCGGCTGCGGACCCCGCGCGGGGCGTTCGCCTCCGCCCAGGACTCGGAGAGCACGATCGACGGCCGCCGGGTGGAGGGCGGCTGGTACGCCCTCGACGCCGAGGAGCGCCGCCGGCACGAGGCCCCGCCCGTCGACGAGAAGGTGCTGACCGGGTGGAACGGGCTCGCCATCGCCGCCCTGGCCGAGGCCGGCGCGCGGCACGACCGGCCCGAGTGGGTCGCGGCGGCCCGGGCGGCGGCCGACCTGCTGCTCGACGAGCACGTGACCCGCGACGGGCGGCTGCTCCGCGCCTCCACCGGGTCCGGCGTCTCGACGGCCGTCGCGACCCTCGAGGACCACGGCATGTTCGCCGAGGGGCTGCTGCAGCTGACGCTCGCGACGGGCCTGCCGCGCTACGCGGTCGCGGCCCGCGAGCTGCTCGAGCGAACCCTCGTCGACGACCCCGCAGCCGCGGTCCCGTTCGCCGCGCCCGAGGGGGCCGACCCGGTGCTGCGCGGCCACGGCACGGCGTTGGCGGCCGACCCCTCCGAGGGGGCCTACCCCTCCGGGCTCAGCGCCACGGCGACCGCCGCCCTCACCCTGCACCGGATGACGGGGGAGGCGCGGTGGCGGTCCGCCGCGGAGCGCGCCGTCGCCCCCGGCGCGGCCCGGGCCCTCGACGCTCCCGTCGCGTTCGGCACCACGTTCGCCCTGCTCGCCGAGCTCGCCGCGCCGTCGACGCAGCTGGTCGTCGTCGAGCCCGCCGTCGTGGCGGGTGCGGACGCGGGCGCGGACGCGGCGGCTGTCGAGGACACGACGACGCTGGTGCCCGCGTTCGACCTCGGGGAGCGGGCGCGGCGCACCCTCGGACCCGGCGTGCTCGTCGGCGTCGTCGGGGAGGACGCCGCCGAGGCGCTCGCCG
The DNA here is from genome assembly GCF_014841815.1 of Frigoribacterium sp. CFBP 8754. Classification (NCBI taxonomy): domain Bacteria; kingdom Bacillati; phylum Actinomycetota; class Actinomycetes; order Micrococcales; family Microbacteriaceae; genus Frigoribacterium; species Frigoribacterium sp. CFBP 8754. The sequence continues at coordinate 500,018 of NZ_JACYUO010000002.1, read as the reverse complement.
ACGCCGGCTTGGAGCTGTTCGCCGGTCGTCGGGCGGTGCGCGGCCACGTGACCGCGTACCTCTGCCACGACTTCGTCTGCCGCCTGCCCGTCACGGGCATCGAGGAGCTCGACCGCGAGCTCGCCGAGCAGCTCTAGGCCGGCGGCGCCGAGTGGTCACGATCGGCTCCTCCCGCGCGCGGGAACGACAGTTCGTGACCACTCGGCGGTCAGACGCGCGGTGGCGGTCGGGTGAGGCCCCCGCTCAGGCGGCGAGCGTCGTGAGCGGGGCGTCGCCGTCGGCGGCCCACTCGGTGAGCGACCCGTCGTACAGCGCGACGTTCCGCTCGCCGACGAGGGTGAGCGCCAACGCGTCGGCGCTGGCCGCGATGCCCTGGCCGCAGTAGACGACGACGCGGTCGGCGCCGAGGGCGGGAGCGAGCAGGGCTCGGAGCTGCGCGGGGCTGGCGAAGCGCCGGTCGTCGGCGACGAGCTCGTCGGCGGGCGCGTTCACGCTGCCCGGGATGTGGCCGAGCCGCGGGCGACGGCCCTCGTGGCCGGCGAACTCGGCGCGGGGAGAGCCGCAGACGAGAGCGGCCTGCTCGTCGCCGTGCACGACGGCCTCGACGTAGGCCTTGTCGACCCAGAGCTCGGGACGCTCGTCGGCGAGGAAGAGCGCGGGCTGCGGCTCGACGTGGCCGACGTCGATCGGGCGCTGCTCGCGCTGCCACGTCGTGAAGCCGCCGTCGAGCACGGCGACGTCGTCGTAGCCGAAGGCACGGAACAGCCACCAGAGTCGTGCGGCCCAGAGGCCGACCGACGAGTCGTAGACCACGACGGTGGTCTCGTTGGTGATGCCGAGCGCGCCCACCGCCGCCTCGAAGCGCTCGGCGTCGGGGCGGGTGAAGGGCAGGTCGGCCCGGTGGTCGCTGAGCTCGCTGACGAGGTCGCCGAAGACGGCGCCGGGCACGTGGCCGCCGACGAGGTACTGCTCGTGCCCGGTGACGAAGCGGCCGCTGGGCCGCCCGTCGGGGCCGGCGACGGAGACGACCGACGCGTCGACGACCACCATCTCGTCGGCCCCGATGTGGTCGGCGAGCCACTGGCTCGAGACGAGGGGGGAGGTCAGCACGGGAGGCATGCGGGCCACGGTACTGCCGACCCCTGTCATCGGCCAGGGCGCGCCTTCACGGCGCGTCACGATCGCGACCGGGCCGACCCGCGGCTCCCGCCGGCGGAACGACCGAGCCGACCCGCGACTCCCGCAGGTCGGCCCGGGCGAGCGACTACTTCCCGGTCGGGCCGGAGAAGCTCTCGATGTCCTGCAGCTCGAGCTCGGCGGTGGCCTGGATCAGCTCGAGCAGGTCGGCGTCGAGGCCGGGGGCGAACTCCTCGAGCCCCCGCGGGGCACCAGGGTCAGCGCGACCGACGCGACGAGATGACGCCCGTGTCGAAGCCCATCAGGTTCAGCCCGCCGTTGAAGCGGGCGTGCTCGACCTTGATGCAGCGGTCCATGACGACGGTGAGGCCCTTCTCCTCGCCGTACCGCGCGGCCTCCTCGTCGTAGATCCCCAGCTGCACCCAGATCGTGCGGGCGCCGCTCGCCACGACGTCGTCGACCACCGACGCGATGTCGCTCGCCTTGCGGAACACGTCGACGATGTCGGGCACCTCGGGCAGCGACGCCAGGTCGGGGTAGGCCTTCTCGCCGAGGATCGTGTCGGCGTTCGGGTTGACGAAGTACACGCGCAGGTCGCTGGACTGCTGCAGGTACGTGCCGACGAAGTAGGAGGAGCGGGTGGCGTTGGGCGACGCGCCCACGATCGCGACGGACTTCGCCTCGCGGAGGATCGCCTGGCGCTCCTTCGCGGTCGGCCCGACCCAGGTGCGCTGCGACTTCAACAGCTTCGCGAGCGGCGAGCTCGACGGCAGCTCGCAGGTGAGCCCGTTGGTCAACTGCGTCGTGACGGTGTCGGTCATGACCGGTCTCCCTTGCTGGCTGCGGTCAGCGCCTGGTCGAGGTCGTCGATGATGTCGGCGGGGTCCTCGATGCCGACGCTGATGCGCACCGAGCCGGGCAGCACGCCGGCGTCGACCAGCTGCTGCTCGCTGAGCTGCGCGTGGGTGGTCGACCCGGGGTGGATCACGAGCGTCTTGGCGTCGCCGATGTTGGCGAGGTGGCTGGCGAGCTCGACCGACTCGATGAAGGTCTTGCCGGCGGCGCGGCCGCCCGCGAGCTCGAACGTGAAGACCGAGCCGGGCCCCTCGGGCAGGTACTTCGCCGCCCGCTCGTGGTGCGGGTGCTCGGGCAGGCCGGCCCAGCGCACCCGCTCGATGCGGGGGTCGGCGTCGAGCCACTCGGCGACCTGACGGGCGTTGTCGACGTGGGCGCGCATCCGGTACGGCAGGGTCTCGACGCCCTGGGCGAGGAGGAACGCCGAGTGCGGGGCGAGCGCCGGCCCGATGTCGCGCAGCTGCTCGGCACGGAGGCGCGTGAGGAAGGCGTACTCGCCGAAGTTGCCCGACCAGTTCAGCCCGCCGTAGCTCGCCACCGGCTGGTCGAAGAGCGGGAACCTCTCGGTGTCCCACGCGAAGCGGCCCGACTCGACGACGACGCCGCCGAGGGTGGTGCCGTGCCCGCCGAGGAACTTCGTGGCCGAGTGGATCACCACGTCGGCGCCCCACTCGATCGGGCGGTTCAGATAGGGGGTCGCGATGGTCGAGTCGACGATGAGGGGGATGCCCGCGGCGTGCGCGACCTCGGCGAGGCCCTCGAGGTCGGCGATCTCGCCGGAGGGGTTGGCGACGGTCTCGACGAAGAGCAGCTTCGTCGCGGGCGTGATCGCGGCGGCGTAGTCGGCCGGCTCGCTCGACTGCACGAACGTCGTCTCGACGCCGAACCGGCGCAGCGTGACGTCGAGCTGCGTGATCGACCCGCCGTACAGGTTGGCGCTCGCCACGATGTGGTCGCCGGCGCCCGCGAGGCTCGCGAAGGTGATGAACTGCGCGCTCAGCCCGCTCGAGGTGGCCACGGCCCCGAGGCCGCCCTCCAGGCTGGCGATGCGCTCCTCGAAGGAGGCGGTGGTCGGGTTCGCCAGGCGGCTGTAGATGTTGCCGTACTTCTGCAGGGCGAAGCGAGCCGCGGCGTCGTCGGTGTCGTCGAAGACGAAGGCGCTCGACTGGTAGATGGGGAGGGCGCGGGCGCCCGTCGCCGCGTCGGGGATGTTGCCCGCGTGGATAGCCCGCGTGCGGAAGCCGTACTCACGATCTGCCATGGGGCCACGCTAGCCGCTGCCCCTGACGGCCCCGGCTGGGAGGTCACAGAACTTCACAGTCGACCCGCGCCTCCGGCGGGTGGGGAGGGACGGGCGACGGGTGGGGAGGGACGGGCGACGGGTCAGAAGGGGTTCGTGAGCCCGTCCACGACGGCCTCGATGGCCTCGCCCAGGACCTGCTTGACCCGGTGGGCGGCCTTGACGTGCCAGGGCGCCGAGCTCTCGAGGCTCCGCGCCGACGCGCGGCGGAGGACTCGGCGCGGGACCCTGCGGCGACACGGCTCGACGTCCGCGGCGGCGTCGGCCTCGACATCGGCGTCGGGGTCGGCCGCGTCACCGTCGCCCTGCGCGGCGCACTCGAGGCAGCGCGTGACCACCGGCTCGTGCGCCCCCGGGTGTGCCGTCCACGTGTGGCCGCAGGCCTCGCAGCGGGCGGCGGCCAGGCGACGGCGGGCGGCCCGGCCGGAGGGGCTCGGCCCGGCCGGTGGCTTCGACCAGGTCTCGGGGGCGGGGGAGGCGCCGCCTACTTCCACGACGGGATCCAGTAGTGCAGGCGGATCCACTCCCAGTCCATCTGCTGGGCCGTCCACATCGGGTACCACCAGACCGACACGGCGACGGCCAGCACGAGGAAGCCCGCCGTGATCGAGAGGCCGCGGCGGCGACGGTCGAGGTCGTCGGTGCGGCGCCCCAACAGCAGTCCGATCACCGCGGCGAGGCCGAGCAGGAGGTAGGGCTCGAAGGCGATCGTGTAGAACTGGAACACCGTGCGGCCGGAGAACGCCAGCCACGGCAGGTAGCCCGCCGCGATGCCGACGAGGATCGCCCCGTGCCGCCACTCGCGGTGCCGCACCACCCGCCAGAGCAGGTAGAGGCAGGCCGCGACCGCGGCGTACCAGATCAGCGGGTTCGCGATCGAGGTGATCGCCTCGCCGCAGCGGGCGACGTCGCAGCCGGCCTGCCCGAGGTCGGTGCCCTGGTAGTACATGCTCGTCGGCCGGAGCATCAGCAGCCAGGTGAACGGGTTCGCCTGGTAGTCGTGCGGCGTCTGCAGCCCGACGTTGAAGGCGTAGACACCGGCCTCGTAGTGCCAGAAGTTCTGCACGACGTCAGGCACCCAGGCCAGTCCGCCCGTCCAGCGCTCGCCGGTCTCCTGCACCCAGTCGCGGTAGTACCCGCCGCCGGTGACGAACCAGCCCGTCCAGCTCACCAGGTACGCCACGACGGCGATCGGCACCGTGAGGAGGAAGCTCACCGGCGCCTGCTTGAAGAGGGTGCCCGACAGCCAGAACTCGACGCCGGCCCGGCGTCGGGCCAGCACGTCGACGACGACGGTGTAGACGGCGAACACGGCCAGGAAGTAGAGGCCGTTCCACTTGACGGCCGTCGCGAGGCCGCACATCAGCCCCGCGGTGACGAGCCAGGGGCGCGACCACAGGGCAGGGCCCCAGGCGGTGTCCCGACCGGCACCGCGCCTCCTCGCCAGCCAGGCCTCGAGACGGCCGGCGCTCTGTCGCCGGTCGAGCAGGACGGCGCCGAAGGCCAGCAGCCCGAACAGCATGACGAAGTTGTCGAGCAGCGAGACCCGCGACATCACGATCGCGTGGCCGTCGATCGCCATCAGGAAGCCGGCGATCGTGCCGACGAGCGTCGAGCGCAGCAGCACCGTGCCGATGAGGGCGACGAGGGCCACCGCGAGCACGCCCGCGATCGCCGTGCTGAGCCGCCAGCCCGCCGGGTCGCCGGGGCCGAGGGCGGCCATGCCGAGCGAGATGAGCCACTTGCCGAGCGGGGGGTGCGCGACGAAGGAGGGGCTGGTCAGGAACCCGTCGGCGCCGCCCGCCGCGAACGAGGCGTCGTAGTCGGTCGGCCACGAGCCCTCGTAGCCGAGCTCGTGGAGGGTCCACGCGTCCTTGACGTAGTAGGTCTCGTCGAAGACGAGCGTGCCGGGCACCCCGAGGTGCCAGAGCCGCAGCAGGGCCGCGAGCACGGTGACGCCGATCGGGCCGCCCCAGCGCCAGGCGGTGCGACGGCCGGGGGTCGAGAGCAGCCGGCCCCACCAGGCGTCGACGCGGGTGAGGCGCGGGGCGTGCGCCGGCGGCGGGGCGGTCTCGCCGGCCTCGCCCAGGCCCGGGGCGGAGCCCTGCGCGAGGCCGTCAGGGCCCCGGGGAGGCGCGCCCTCGGCCTCGAGGAGCGCGTCGAACTCGCGCTCGCCCGGGGTCGTCATCGGGCCATCGTATTCGGCGCGTCGAGCGGCTCCGTCGCGCCGGGGGAGAATGACCGGGTGATCGTTCTCGCCGCGACCCCCATCGGCAACCTCGGCGACGCCTCGACGCGTCTCGTCGAGGCCCTCCGCAACGCCGAGGTGATCGCCGCGGAGGACACCCGCACGGCCATCCACCTCATGCGCGCCCTCGGCGTCGAGAACCGCCCGCGGCTCATCGCCCTGCACGAGCACAACGAGCGCGAGAAGGCGGGCGAGCTCGTGGAGCTGGCCCGCGCCTCCGACGTCCTGGTGCTGACCGACGCCGGGATGCCCGCCATCAGCGACCCCGGGTTCCCCCTCGTCGAGGCCGCCGCCGCCGCCGGCGTCACGGTCACCGCGCTGCCCGGCCCCTCGGCGGTGCTGATGGCGCTCGCCGTGTCGGGCCTGCCCACCGACCGCTTCAGCTTCGAGGGGTTCCTGCCGCGCAAGCAGGGCGACAGGCTGCGGGTGCTCGGCGCCCTCGTCGACGAGCGCCGCACGATGGTGTTCTTCGAGTCGCCGCACCGTCTCGCCGACTCGCTCGGCGACGTCGCGACCGCCCTCGGCGCCGACCGCCGCGTCGTCGTCTGCCGCGAGCTGACGAAGATGCACGAGGAGGTGCGGCGCGGGTCGGCCGCCGACCTCGCCGCCTGGGCGGCCGACGGCGTGCGCGGCGAGATCTGCGTCGTGGTCGAGGGCGCCCCCGAGCGCGAGTTCGACCTCGCCGCCGGGCTCGCGCAGGTGCAGGCGCTCGTCGCCGACGGCGCCCGCCTCAAGGAGGCCTCCGCCGACGTGGCCGCCGCCACCGGCCTCTCCCGCCGCGACCTCTACCAGGCCGCCCTCGGCGCCCGGGCCCCCCGCCCCTCCTGACCTCCCCCCGGGGCGCGGCGCCCCCCGCCCGGCCGGCCCGGCCTGTCCAGTGCGGCGGGTTGGTGTCCTCCTGGGCGGGCGAGCGCCCGCCCGCCCACAGGGACACGAACCCGCCGCACGGTTCGTGCTGCACCGCCGGGGAGGACGTCGACCCGCCGACCATGGCCGACAGCGAGCGTTCACCGCGGCTCACCAGTCCCGCGGCACGGTGGTCCCGCGCATCATCGCCTCGAACGCGGCCCTGTTCCAGACCCGGTCCCAGGTCGGGCGGCGGAAGTCGTACCCCTGCTCCCGGAGATCGTCCTCCCGGACCTTCTCGTCCCAGTGCTCGTCTCCGGTCATGAGCTCGGCGTCCGGCCCGTACTTGTACCGGCCGTCCGCCTCGAGCACCAGGCCGGGCCCGATCGACCCCGGCAGCTCGCGCCACAGGCAGTCGACCTCGGCCCGGCGACCCGTCAGCAGCCGGAGGCGCACCTGCTGCTCGGGGCGACGCCAGCCGCCCTCGAAGCACCTGACCTGGACGAGCGACTCGAGCGGCGACTGCGAGAGCGGGGTGCCCAGCCCCAGCGCGGATCTCGCCCGCCGCGCGCCAGGATGGCGGGGGCGCCGCTCCAGCTCGTCCGACAGCTCGTCGAGCTCGACCATCCCGTGGAGGAGGGCGTGGTCGATCATCGGCACGGAGACGATCAAGGAGTGCGCGAGGGCGACGTCGACGAGCGTCCGTGCCAGGGGCGTCAGCCAGAAGTCGCCGATCGGCACGGGGTCGCAGGGCAGCGTCGAGCGGTGCGCCCGGATGCTGGCCTCCGACCGGCCGCCCGACACCTCGGTGCGGAGCGCGTCGAGCCGGTCGGGGAGCCCGCCGACGACGGGCAGCCCGAAGAGGACGGCCGCCGAGCGGTGGCTCACCACGAGTTCTCGGGGGCGGGTGGCCACGACGGCGCGCGCCCGGGCGACGAACCTGCCCCTCGTGTCCAGAGCCTCCCAGACGTCTCCCTCGAGGTAGGCCCCCGGGGCGACCCGGACGAGCACGCCCCTCCGGGTGAGTCGGCTCTGCGCGTTGCGGTCGACGCCGCGACGGGCGAGTTGGCGGGAGGTCGCGATGACCAGGTCTGAGGGGTCCACGGAGGTGATCCTCGGAGACGACCCGCGACTCCCTGGCGTCCTTCCGTGGGGCTGCGGAGGGACCGGCGCTCCCGAGTCCTGGGGAGGGACGCCGTCGAGCGCAGGTGCGGCGGGTCCGTGTCCTGGTGGGCGGGTCGTCGCGCACCCGCCCACGAGGACGACGACCCGCCGCAGCCGGCGAGGCGAGGAGAGCGCGCCGCCGAGGCCCGGCACCTGCCCTGAGGAGGCCCCCGGGGGGAGGCGCGGGCCGCGTCACGGGGGCGGTGGCCGCACCTAAGATGGTGGCCATGCCCGCCGGCGACTCCTTCTTCATCGCAACGCCCATCTTCTACGTCAACGACGTGCCGCACATCGGCCACGCCTACACCGAGGTCGCGGCCGACGTGCTCGCGCGCTGGCACCGCCAGCGCGGCGACGACACGTGGCTGCTGACCGGCACCGACGAGCACGGCCAGAAGATCCTGCGCACCGCGACCAGCCACGACGTGACCCCGCAGCAGTGGGCCGACAAGCTCGTCACCGAGTCCTGGAAGCCGCTGCTCGAGACCGTCGACATCAGCAACGACGACTTCATCCGCACGACCGACGAGCGCCACGAGGCGGGCGTGCAGAAGTTCCTGCAGAAGCTGTACGACGACGGCTTCATCTACCAGGGCGAGTTCGAGGGCTCGTACTGCGTCGGCTGCGAGGAGTACAAGCAGCCCGGCGACCTCGTCGAGGGCACCGGGCCGTTCGAGGGCGAGCAGGTCTGCGCGATCCACTCGAAGCCCGTCGAGCTGCTGAAGGAGAACAACTACTTCTTCCGCATGAGCGACTTCGAGCAGCGCCTGCTCGACCTCTACGAGCAGCAGCCCGACTTCGTGCAGCCCGAGACCGTGCGCAACGAGATCGTGCAGTTCGTGCGGCAGGGCCTCCGCGACCTCTCCATCTCGCGCCAGAGCTTCGACTGGGGCGTCAAGGTCCCGTGGGACGAGGAGCACGTCGTCTACGTCTGGTTCGACGCCCTCCTCAACTACGTCACGGCCATCGGCTACGGCGTCGACGACGAGCAGTTCCGTCGACGCTGGCCGGCCGTGCAGCTCGTCGGCAAGGACATCGCCCGGTTCCACGCCGTCATCTGGCCCGCCATGCTCATGGCCGCGGGCCTCCCGGTGCCGAAGGCGGTCTTCGGCCACGGCTGGCTGCTCGTCGGCGGCGAGAAGATGTCGAAGTCGAAGCTGACCGGCATCGCCCCGCAGCAGATCACCGACGTCTTCGGCGCCGACGCGTTCCGCTACTACTTCATGCGCGCCATCACGTTCGGCCAGGACGGCAACTTCAGCTGGGAGGACATCGCGGCCCGCTACCAGGCCGAGCTCGCGAACGGCTTCGGCAACCTGGCCTCCCGCGTCGTCGCGATGATCACCCGCTACTTCGACGGGGTCGTCCCCGTCGCCGGCGAGCTGACCGACGCCGACCTCGCGATCCGCGAGACCGAGCTGCGCGTGACGGCCGCGGCCGACGCCGCGATCGAGCGCTTCGCGATCAACGAGGCGCTGGCGTCGATCTGGGAGCTCGTCGACGCTCTCAACGGCTACATCACCGAGCAGGAGCCCTGGGCCCTCGCCAAGCACGAGGACCAGCGCGAGCGCCTCGCGACGGTGCTCAGCACCGCCCTCCGCGGCCTCGGCACGCTCACCGTGCTGCTCTCGCCCTTCATCCCGACCGCGACGCACACGCTGTGGGAGTCCATCGGCCAGGGCACGCTGACCAGCCAGCCGGTCGACCGGGCCGCCGAGTGGTCGAGCGCGCCGGCCGTCGTGCCGCTCGCCGCCGGGCTCTTCCCGCGCATCGAGCAGCCGGAGCCGGCGGCGTGAGCGACGCCGACCGCGACGCGGCCGCCCCCGGGGGCGACGCTCCCGCGCACGTCCGCCACCGCGCCTCCACCGAGTCCGGCGGGCAGACGCGCGACCTGACGTACCCGCCGAGCCCGCAGGCCCTCGTCGTGCCCGTGTACGACAACCACACGCACCTCGAGATCGCCGACGGCGAGAACTCGCTCGACTACCGCGAGCACCTCGACCGGGCGTCGAGCGTCGGCGTCCGCGGCGTCGTGCAGGTCGGCACCGACCTCGAGACGTCGCGCTGGTCGGCCGCGATCGCCGCCCGCGAGCCGCGCGTGCTCGCCGCCGTCGCGCTGCACCCCAACGAGGCGCCCGCCCTCGCCGCCCGCGGCGAGCTGGCCGACGCCCTCGCCGAGATCGACGAGCTCGCCTCGCGCCCCCGCGTGCGGGCGATCGGCGAGACCGGGCTCGACTTCTTCCGCACCGGCGAGGAGGGCCGCGACGCCCAGATCGAGTCGTTCGTCGCCCACGTCGAGATCGCGAAGAAGCACGGCCTGGCCCTGCAGATCCACGACCGCGACGCCCACGACGAGGTCGTCGACCTGCTGCTCGAGGTCGGCGCCCCCGACAAGACCGTCTTCCACTGCTTCAGCGGCGGCCCCGAGCTCGCGAGCATCCTCGCCGAGAACGGCTGGTACGCCTCGTTCGCGGGCACCGTCACGTTCAAGAACGCGCAGCCCCTCCGCGACGCGCTGGTGCAGCTGCCCCGTAGCCTCGTCATGGTCGAGACCGACGCGCCGTACCTCACGCCGACGCCGTTCCGCGGCCGGCCGAACGCGCCGTACCTCATCCCGCACACGCTGCGGTCGATGGCCGAGACGATCGGCACCGACGTGTCGATGCTCGCCGCCCAGATCTCGTCGAACACCGAGCTGGTCTACGGCTCGTGGACGGACGAGCCCGTGACGGTCGAGGGCTGATGTCGCGCTCGACCCTGCTGGGCCCCGCCGAGATCCGCGACCTCGCCGACCTGCTCGGCATCCAGCCGACGAAGAAGCTCGGCCAGAACTTCGTCCACGACGCCAACACGGTGCGGCGCATCGTCGCGGCCTCCGGCGTCTCGGCCGGCATGTCGGTCGTCGAGATCGGCCCGGGCCTCGGCTCGCTCACCCTCGGCCTGCTCGAGGCGGGGGCCGACGTCGTCGCCGTCGAGATCGACAAGCGCCTCGCCGAGCAGCTGCCGAAGACCGTCCAGCTGCTGCAGCCGGCCGCCGACCTGCGGGTGATCGTCGACGACGCGATGCGCGTCGTCGCGCTGCCCTCCGAGCCGTCGCACCTCGTCGCGAACCTGCCCTACAACATCAGCGTGCCCGTGCTGCTGCACTTCCTCGAGCACTTCCCGTCGCTCGAGCGCGGGCTCGTCATGGTCCAGGCCGAGGTCGGCCTGCGCCTCGCGGCCGAGCCCGGCTCGAAGATCTACGGCGCCCCGAGCATCAAGGCGGCCTGGTACGGCGAGTTCTCGACGGCCGGCCAGGTCAGCCGCCAGGTGTTCTGGCCGGTGCCGAACGTCGACAGCATCCTCGTCGCGTTCGACCGGCGCGAGCCCCGCGGCACCGAGCAGGAGCGCCTCGCCGTCTTCGAGCTGGTCGACGGCGCGTTCCAGCAGCGCCGCAAGATGCTCCGCCAGTCGCTCTCGGGCGTCTTCGGGTCGTCGGCGGCCGCCTCCGAGGCGCTGGTCGCCGCCGGGCTCGAGCCGACCGAGCGCGGCGAGCAGCTGACCGTCGACGACTTCCTCCGCATCGTGCGCGCGAGCGGACGTGGGGGAGGCGCCGCCCCGGTCGCCGAGGGCGCTCCCGAGGCAGACTGACCCCGTGAGCACCCACGACGACCCCTCGACGCCGCGTCGTCGCGCGTCGTCGGGTCGCCGGTCCGCCGACGGCGCGACCGCTGCCGCCGCAGCCTCAGCCGCCGCGGGAGGCGTGCCCCCGCGCGGCGTCATCGGCCACGAGCAGACCATGAGCGACGCCCGGCTCGGCGCCGGCACCGGCCGCAGCGCCGAGCAGTGGTTCGCCCTCCTCGACGCGGCGGGCTCCACGACGCGGTCGCACACGCAGATCGCGCGCTGGCTGGTCGACGAGCACGAGGTGCCGGGCTGGTGGGCTCAGAGCATCACCGTGCGGTACGAGCAGGCCAGGGGGATGCGCCTCCCCGGTCAGCAGGCCGACGGCACGTTCTCGGTGTCGGTCAGCCGTAGCCTGCGCGGCGGCCAGCTCGAGCTGCTCGACCTCGCGGTCGAGCGCTTCGCCGCCTTCGCGGGCGGCCCGCCCGACTCGACGAGCCGCTCGGCGAAGCACCCCACGGCGCGCTGGCGGCTGCCGAGCGACGAGTCGCTCCTGCTCACCGTGGCTCCGCCGGTGGGCGGCAAGTGCTCCGTCAGCCTGACCCTCAGCAGGCTCCGCCTGCCCGAGCGGGTCGAACCCGTCAAGCAGGAGCTCACGAAGGCCTTCCGCGTCGTGAGCGGCCGGCAGAACTGACTAGGTTGGGAGTCATGACGACCGTGGCCGCCCCGACCGTGGTCCACACGCGTGCCCCCGGCAAGATCAACGTCTTCCTGGCCGTCGGCGACCTGCAGGGCGACGGCTACCACGAGCTGGCGACCGCCTACCAGGCCGTCTCGCTCTACGAGGACGTGCGGGCGCGCCACTCCGACGACTTCACCGTGCGCGTCTCGGCGGGCCCGGGCGTCGACGTCTCCGGCGTGCCCACCGACGAGAGCAACCTGGCCATCAAGGCCGCCCGCCTCCTCGCCGCCACGACGGGCTGGGCCGGCGGCGTCGACCTCACCATCGACAAGGCCGTGCCGGTCGCCGGCGGCATGGGCGGCGGCTCGGCCGACGCGGCGGCGACCCTGCTCGCGTGCGACACCCTGTGGCAGACCGGCGTGGGGCGCGACGAGCTGCTGCGGCTCGCGGCCGAGCTCGGGGCCGACGTGCCCTTCGCCTTCGCCGGCGGCACCGCCGTCGGCACCGGTCGCGGCGACGAGCTGAGCCCCGCCCTCGCCAAGGGGCAGTTCCAGTGGGTGCTCGCCCTCGCCGACTTCGGCCTCTCGACCCCCACCGTCTACCGCGAGCTCGACGAGCACCGCCGCCGCCACCAGAGCGAAATCGCGCCGGTGCGGCAGCCCGTCGTCGACGCCGGGGTGCTGCAGGCGCTGCGCGCCGGCGACGCCGGCATGCTCGCCGACAGCATGCACAACGACCTCCAGGCGCCCGCGCTGCACCTCGAGCCGGGTCTCTCCGCGGTGCTCGAGCTCGGCGAGAGCAACGGGGCGCTGGCGGGCATCGTCTCCGGCTCGGGGCCGACCGTGGCGTTCCTCACCGCCGACCTCGACAGCGCCCTCGAGCTGCAGATCGCGCTCAGCGCGGCACGGCTCACGGTGCTGAGGGCGACGGGGCCGGTGCACGGCGCCCGCGTCGTCGCCGACTGAGGCGGGCCTGAGAGCCACGCCGGCCGGAGCCGACCATTCTCGCCCGACCGGAGCGGGACCGGGACCGGGACCTGTCGGCTCGACCCGCGACTCCTCGACGCCTGACTCCGAGACGGCGATCCGAGAGAGATCCGTTCTGCCGAGCCCCGAGACCGGGGCTGCCCCGGTCGCCTGCGGGCTGATCACTCTCGAATTTGAGAGCCGCGTCGGCTGGCGCTGGCCGTTTCTCCGCCGCCGGGATCGGAACCGGACGACCCGTCCCCCGACTCCTCGACCCGCGACTCCGCGACCCCTCGACCGGCGATGCGAGAGAGATCCGTGCTCCCAAGACCTGAGACCGGGCCTTCCAGGCCGCGCGCGGGCCGATCACTCTCAAATTGGGAGGGAGAGAGGCTGGGAGCAGGAGCAGGAGCAGGAGCAGGAGCAAGGGCGGCGTCGGCCCGCAGCAGCGCCCGCCACCAGGGCCGCCTCGGGCGGCGCCCGCCACCGCTCAGCGCGTGTAGCGCAGCACGTTCGTGCGGGTCAGCGACCACTCCTCGTCGAGGTGGAACCCGACGCTGCCGAGCTCGTCGGTGACGCGGGGGCGCCAGTCCTGCTTGTCGCTCGTGATCAGCCAGACGACGTCGAGGTCGGCCGTGCGGTCGAGCACGTCGCCGAGGTCGTGCTGGGTCTCCCACAGGCCGTCGGTCTCGGCGCCGGGCGTCTCGAGGGTGAAGTCGGACATGCCCTCGAACGCGGCCGGGTAGGTGTCCTGGATGATCCGCGACGTGGCGTGGGGGTGACGCCGCACGGGGCCGAAGACGAGTCCCTCCGCGGTGCCGGCGGGCTCCTCCGCGCGCTCGCGGGCGACGAGGGCCGCGACCTGGTCCCAGGCCGCGGAGTCCTTGGCCTCGGGCTCGCGCTGCTCGAGCCAGCTGGGGGTCGTGAGCACGACGGCCACGAGCAGCACGAGGGCGATCACGCGCCGCCAGGGGATCGCGGCCACGGCGACGGCCATCGTCATGGCGACGGCGGGGGTGCCGAAGGTCAGGTACCGGGGCGAGTACAGCGGGTCGACGACCAGCGAGACGCCGACGAGCCCGACCGTCGGCACGATGAGCCAGGGCAGCACGACCTCGGCGAAGCCGCGCGCGGCCGGGGCGAGGCGCAGCGCCAGCACGACGAGGGTCGACGCCATCGCGAGGATCGCGAAGACGGCGAAGTTCTCGTTGCCGATGAACCACTGGGTCACCAGCACGCCGCGCAGGGTGTCGAAGTTCGGCCGCTCGATCCAGCTGACCTGCCCGTTCTGCCCCGAGATGAACCAGGCGAGCGGGAGGCAGGCGAGGCCGGCCACGACGGCGCCGCCGAACCACCCGACGAAGGCGCGGCGCGACGAGCGCACCGAGTCGCGCACGACGCCGCCGAGCTGGGTCGCGGTGCGGAGCGGCCCCGTGGCCGACCCCGCGGCGGCGCCGGCCGGCACGACGACGACCGAGCCCGTGCGGGCCCACTCGTCGACGCGCCCCACCTGGTCGCGCTGGTCACGGTGGTCGCGCACGACCCGGACGATCATCGTCACGGCGTGGCCGACGACGAGCAGCGCCAGGTAGAGGAAGAACGCGGCGGCGACGACCGCGAGCACCCCGTAGGCGACCCACCAGAGCGCCACCGAGCGGCGGGTGCGGGCCACGCCGTCCTCCGAGGTGCGGCGGGCGGCCACGACGAGCACGAGGGTCAGGGCGACGGCGAACATCGCCGACAGGGCGTACGAGCGGCCCTCGCCGCCCATCCAGGTGACGCGGGGCAGCAGGCAGAACAGCAGGCCGGCCACGACGGCGGTGCGGCGGTCCACGAGGATGCGCGTGAGGGCCACCGTGAACCCGGCCGCGGCGCCCGTCGCGAGGGCGCTCGGCACGCGCAGCGACGTCGGCGAGTACGGGAAGACGTCGAACCAGAGGTGCATGAAGGCGTAGTACGTGGCGTGCACGAGGTCGACGGTGTGGATCATCGTCCAGAGCTGGCCCCAGGTGCGGGTGGCCGAGACGACGGTCGCGGCCTCGTCGTACCAGACCGAGGGCACCCCGAGGAAGGCCCCCGACACCACGGTCGCGAGCAGGCCGATGAGGACGGCGTCGGCGTGACGGGCGTGCAGGAGGCGCGCGACGGCCCCGCGAGGGCGGCCGGCCGGGCGATCGGCACGGCCGTCGGCGGTGCCGGGGGCCGTGCCGTCGGCGGTGCCGGTGGTCGGGGATACAGTGGGCGCGGCCGCGTCGCCCGCGGCTGGTCTCAGGAGGTCCGCCATGTCGTCACTGCCCCCTCTCGTGTCGTCTGTCAGGGTGTCCGCCGCGCGGGCCGCCGCCGGCCCGGAGGGGTCGGCCACCGCCCCGGAGGACGACGTGCGCTGGTCGCGCAGCGTCCGCCTGCCGGGCTTCGGTCTCGACGCCCAGGGCCGGCTGCGGGCAGCGCGGGTGCTGGTCGTGGGTGCCGGTGGGCTGGGCGCACCGGTCGTCCAATATCTCGCAGCCTCCGGTGTGGGGACGCTGGGAATGGTCGACGACGACGTCGTCGACCGCTCGAACCTACAACGTCAAGTGCTCTTCTCGCCGAGCGACGTCGGCCGGCCGAAGGCCCACGTCGCGGCCGAGCGCGTCCGTGCCGCGGCCCCGGAGGTCGAGGTCGTCGTGCACCCCGTGCGGCTCACGGCGGAGACCGCGTCGCTCCTCGACGGGTACGACCTCGTCGTCGACGGCAGCGACTCGTTCGACACCTGCTACCTCGTCGCCGACGAGGCCGCGGCCCGGGGGCTGCCCGTCGTCTGGGGGTCCGTCTCCCGCTTCGACGGCCAGGTCTCCGTCTTCTGGGACGCCGCCCCCGACGGCCGCGCCGTCGACTACCGCGACCTGCACCCGGCGCCGCCGGCCTCCGGCTGGGACGAGTCCTGCGCCGACGTCGGCGTCCTCGGCCCGCTCTGCGGCACCGTGGGCGGCGTCATGGCCTCCGAGGCGGTCAAGCTGCTGACGGGCGTCGGCGAGCCCCTCCTCGGCCGCGTGGTCACCCTCGACGCCCTCGGCGGCTCGTGGCGCGAGAGCCGGCTGCGGCGGGCTCCGCACCGGGCGGCCGAGCGGGAGCGCGCGGCCGCGGCCCGGCGGCAGGCCGACCCCGAGGAGTCGCGGGTCGAGCCGAGCGCGTCGGCGGGCCCGGTCGTGACCACCGCCTCCCCGGCTGCTCCTGTCGCCGCCTCGGAGGCCCGGGCGGTCGGGCCCGACGTGAGCGCCGACGACCTCGCCGAGCTGCTCACGGCGCGGGAGGAGGGCGTGGCGGAGTTCACCCTGCTCGACGTGCGGGAGCCCGACGAGCACGACTTCGCGCACCTGCCGGGCGACGTCACGGCGCCCGGCCTCGGCGTGCGGACGCGGCAGCGGCCCGAGCTCGACCCCGCGGTGCCCGTGATCGTCTACTGCGCACGGGGGCCCCGGGCACGGGCGGCCGCCGACCTGCTCGCGGGGGAGGGCTTCGACGTGGCCGTGCTCGACGGCGGCATGCTCGGCTGGCAGCTGCGCGCCGACGCCGCGGCCCGTCGCTGAGGCGGCCCGTCCCCGGCCTGTCGGCGGGGCACCCCGTCCTGGCCCGCGGCTGACGCGCCACGGACGTCCTCGCCCGCTGACCGGTGGGCGGCGCCACTTCTCAAATTTGAGAGTGATCCGGTCAGAACGAGGGTCGGAGCCCCGGCCCTCCGGTGCTGGCGACCGAGATGCTCTCGTTCTGCGCCGCCGGGCGCTCGACTGAGCCGCCGCCCGACTCCGCGCCCCGCGCCGCCCGCCCGGTCGGCTCAGCCCGCGCCGCCGTACGCCCGGCTCAGCCGCCGGCGAACGGCGGCATGACGTCGACGACGTCGCCGTCCGCCACGAGCTGCTCGCGGTCGCGGGTCGTGAGCCCGTCGACGAGGAACGAGCAGCGCAGCAGCACGTCGCGCCAGTCGGCGGCCGACGTGCCCTCGACCGGCCGCACCTCGGCGAGCAGCCGCCCGACGGTCGCGCGCTTGTCGTCGGGCAGCTCGACGACCTGCTCGTCGAGGCCGACGGCCGCGCGGGCCGCCGCGAAGAACCTCAGGGTCGCTCGGGTCACGTCAGCCTCCGATGGCGCTCATCGACCGCGCGGGCTGCACGAAGTCGGGTCGGTCGATGCCGTGCGAGGCGGGCTTCGTCCACATCGCCCCGCGCCAGAGGTCGGCGAGCTCGCGGTCGTCGGCCCCGGCCCGCATCGGGTCGCGGAGCCCGGTCTCGGCGTCGCCGAACAGGCAGCTCCGCACGCCGCCCTCGGCGGTGAGCCGGGTGCGGCGGCAGTCGCCGCAGAAGGGGTCGCTGACCGAGGCGATGATGCCCACGGTGCCGGCCAGCCCGGCGTCGGCGCCGTGGCCCACCACGTCGAAGCGCTCGGCGGGCGCGCCGTCGCGCGGTGCGGCGTGGGGGCTGAGCACGAAGCGCTCGGCGAGGCGCGTGCGGATGTCGAGGGAGGTGACGAAGGAGTCGCGCTCCCAGGTGTGGTCGGCGTCGAGGGGCATCTGCTCGATGAACCGCAGCTCGTGGCCGCCGGCGAGCGCCCAGGCCAGCAGGTCGGCGGCCTCGTGGTCGTTGACGCCCGGCAGCAGCACCGCGTTGATCTTGACCGGGGTGAGGCCCGCGGCGGCCGCGGCGTCGACGCCCGCGAGCACCTTGTCGAGGAAGGGGCGTCGGGTGAGCTGCGTGAAGGTCTGGGCGTGCAGCGAGTCGAGCGACACGTTCACGCGGTCGAGGCCCGCGTCGCGGAGCGCCTGGGCCCGCTGCGCCAGGCCGATCGCGTTGGTCGTGAGCGACACGTCGGGCCGGGGCTCGAGCGCCGCGACGCGACGGACGATGTCGACGAGGTCGGCCCGCAGCAGCGGCTCGCCGCCGGTGAAGCGCACCTGCCGCACGCCGAGGTCGCGCACGCCGATCGCGACGAGGCGCACGATCTCGTCGGCGCTGAGGGCCTGGTCCTTCGGCAGCCAGGGCAGCCCCTCGGCCGGCATGCAGTAGGTGCAGCGCAGGTTGCACTTGTCGGTCAGCGACACCCGGAGGTCGCTGGCGACGCGCCCGAAGCGGTCGAGCAGGCCGGGGGCCCGGTCGGCGGAGGGGCGCGCGGGGAGGCCGGCGTCGGCGCTGCCGGCTCCGACCTCGCCGGTGCGCCGGGGGAGGGCTGGCAACCCGAGCGAGACCGTCATGCGACGACTGTAGGCGAACCACGCGGACGCCGCAGGCCGGAGGCGCGGTGACCGCGGCGCGGACCGGCCCGGTCGCGCTCCCGCCGGCTCGGCCCGGGGCCGTCGGGGGTCGTCCCGGCGAGTCGGCGGGTCCGTGTCCTCGCCGGTGCTGGCCCCCGGTGCAGCGGGGAACGCCCGTCGGTCAGCGGATCGTGACGAGGCCCGGGTCGACCGTCACCGTCACCGGGGCGCCCGCGTGCAGCACGGCGGGGTCGGCGTCGCCGAGGGGCACCTCCGCGGTGGCGAGGTGACCGCCCCGGTCGGTGGCCACCAGCACGGCCAGCCGCGAGAGACGCTGCTCGGTGCGGACGACGCGGGCGGCGAGGGCGGCGGGCGCCGCGCCTCCTGCAGGGAGGTCCCCCGGGGCGGCCACCCGGCCGGCCCCGCCGCGGCCGGGGGCGGAGAGCACCAGCGCCTCGGCCGGGAAGGCGACCCGGGGCGGCCCCGTCGCGGCCCGCGGGCGCGTCGACGTCAGCACGACCCCGCCCGGCAGCTCGGCGGTCAGCGTGCCCGGCCCCTCGTGCACCGCCGCGGGCGACCACACCGTCGCGCCGGTCAGCGACGCGACGTAGGGGGTGTGCGGGTCGAGCAGCACGGCGGTCGGGCTGCCGTGCTGCACGGCGGCTCCCCGCTCGAGCACGACGACCCGGTGCGCGAGGGCCACCGCGTCGACCGGGTCGTGGGTCACGAGCACCGTCGGCACGGCGACCCCGCGCAGCAGCTCGGCGAGGGCCGCCCGGAGCTCGGCCCGCGCCCCGGCGTCGAGTGCGGCGAGCGGCTCGTCGAGCAGCAGGAGTCGCGGGTCGGCCGCCAGCGCCCGCGCCACCGCCACACGCTGGGACTGGCCGCCCGACAGCTCGCCGGGGCGACGCCCGGCCTGGTCGGCGAGCCCCACGCGGGCGAGCTCGTCGCGGGCGCGCGCCCGGGCGCGGGTCGCCGGCACGCCCCGCGCGCGGAGGCCGAAGGCGACGTTCTCGAGGGCGGTGAGGTGCGGGAAGAGGCGGTAGTCCTGGAAGACGGTGCCGACGTCGCGGTCGCGGGCGGGGACGCTGCGCGCCGGGCCCTGCGCCGCCCGGCCGCCGGCCGTCGAGCCGCCCTCCAGCGGCCGCCCGTCGAGCACGACCGCCGACCCGTCGGCCGGCAGCAGCCCGGCCAGAGCCCCGAGCACGGTCGACTTGCCGGCGCCGTTGGGCCCGAGCAGGGCGACCACCTCGCCGGGCGCGACGTCGAGGTCGAGGGCGAGCCGGAACGCCCCGCGCGCGACGTGCAGCCGCGCCGAGAGCCCGGCCCCGGCCCCGAGCTCGGCGGCCCCGGCGCCCCCGCTCACCGCGCCCCCGTCGTCAGCCACCGGTCGCGCAGCAGCAGCAGCACCCCGACGCCGACCGCGAGCAGCAGCAGCGAGATCGCGACGGCGCTCTCGGGGTCGCTCTGCTGGGCGAGGTAGACGCTCGTCGGCAGGGTCTGGGTGCGCCCGGGGAAGGTGCCGGCGAAGGTGATCGTCGCGCCGAACTCGCCGAGGGCGCGGGCGAAGCAGAGCACGGCGCCCGCCGCGACTCCCGGTGCCACGAGCGGCACCGTCACGCGCCGGAAGGCGTACCAGCGCGACGCGCCGAGCGACGCGGCGGCGGCCTCGAGCCCCCGGTCGACCCCGCGCAGGGCCCCCTCGACGCTCAGCACGAGGAAGGGCATCGCGACGAAGGTCTGCGCGATCACGACGGCGCCCAGGGTGAACGGCACGGTGACGCCGAAGGCGGCGTCGAGGGGCCGCCCGATGAGCCCCTGGCGCCCGAGCAGGTAGAGCAGCGCGACGCCGCCGACCACGGGCGGCAGCACGAGCGGCACGGTCACGACGGCGCGCAGCAGGCGACGCCACGGCGCCGCCCAGCCGTCGCTCGTCGTCAGCAGCCAGGCCAGCGGCACGCCGAGCACCAGGCTGAGGGCGGTGGCCAGCAGGGCGCTGGTCAGCGAGAGCCGCAGGGCGTCGAGCACGCCCTCGCTGAGGAGTCGCGGCGCCAGCGTCGCCCACGGCGCCCGCACCAGCAGGGCGACGGCGGGCAGCACGAGCAGCGCGAGGCCGACGAGCGCGGGCACGAGCACGAGCACCGGGAGGCGGCGGTCACGGGCCCCGGGCCGCGTCGCGACCGCGCCGCGCCCCGCCTCGGAGGCCGGCCCTGCCCCGGAGCCGGCCCCGGAGGCCGCCCCGGCCTCAGCCGACCCGGAAGCCGGCATCGGCGAGGGCGTCCTGCCCGGGGTCGGAGAGCACGTACGCGAGGAAGGCGTCGGCCACGGTCGGGTCGGGAGCGTCGCGCAGGCGTGCCCCGAGGTACGCCGTCGTCAGGGCGTCGGCACCGCCGACGTCGACGCCCTGCACGCGGTCGCCGGCGGCCGCGACGTCGGTCTCGTAGACGAGCGCGGCGTCGACCTCACCCAGCTCGACCTTGGTCAGCGCGCTCTTCACGTCGGGCTCGAGGGTGGCGGGCACGACGTCGACGCCCTCGGCCTCGAGCAGCTGCCGGGCGAGCGCGCCGCAGGGCACCTCGACGGCGCAGAGCGCGACCGAGACGTCGGGGTCGGCGAGGTCGGCGAGGGAGTCGACGCCGCCCGGGTCGCCGGCCGGCACGGCGATCTCGAGGGCGTTCCGCGCGAACGTGGTCGGCTCGCCCTCGACGAGCCCCGCGTCGACGACGGTCTGCATCGTCGCGCTGCTCGCGCTGAGGAAGGCGTCGACGGGCGAGCCGGAGACGATCTGCTGCGCGAGCGCCGAGCTGCCGCCGTAGCTCACCGTCACGGTCGTGCCGGGGTTCGCCGCCTCGAACTCGGCGGCGAGGCGGTCGACGGTCTCCGTCAGCGAGGCCGCGGCGAGCACGGTCACCTCGCCCGACAGCGCGGGCGTCGCCCGGCCCGGGGCGGTCGTGCCCGCGGTCGAGTCGTCGCCCTGACCGAGGTCGCTGGCGGAGCACCCCGCGGAGGCGGCCAGCACGCCGAGCCCGACGAGGGCGGCGGCGAGGAGGCGCGGTGCGCGTGACCGGGTCGGCATGCGACGATCCTAGGCCGACGCCCCCGGCGGCCCGGCGGCCCCGGTCGACCTCGCCGCCCCGGCGGAGCTGCCCCCGACGCCCCCGACGCCCCCGACATCCCCGACATCCCCGACGCCCCGGGCGCCCGCGACGCCCCCGCCCCCGAGGGCGGCACGCCCGCCCCGGCCCCGCGGCCAGCGCGGGTGGCGCAGTCGCCGGCCCCCCGCCTCCGCCAGGTCCGCCAGCCGGTCGAGCCAGCCGGCCCCGGCGCGGAGGATCGTCCCGAGCAGGATGACCAGCACCGCCGCCGCGAGCGACGACCTCTGGAGCGCCTGGCCCGGCTCGAGCTGCCGCACGAGCAGCGCGAGCGGGATCGCGAGCCACTCCCACCGCCCGGTCATGGCGACGAACGGCACGAGCAGCAGGGCGTACCAGGGGTAGCGGGGGCTGACGGCGACGAGGGTCACGCCGATCATCACGAGCTGGCCGAGCCAGGGGTCGCCGGGCGGCGTCCTGACCCACACGACGACGCCGGTGACGAGCAGCACGAGCGCGACCACGGGCGTCGCGACGGAGTCGGGGAGGTACGCCGAGGCGAAGACGAAGCGCGAGCCGTCCTCGTAGCCCTCCTCGGTGAGGTAGCCGGGCAGGTAGCCGAGCACGCCGATGCCCGTCGACACGACGTAGGGCACGTAGAGCACGGCGAAGGTGACGATCGAGGCGACGATCACCCGCACCGGCTGGCGGCGCAGCAGCGCGGGCGCGGCGATGACCGGGATGAGCTTCGTCGCGATCGCGGCGCCCAGCGCGACGCCGCCGCGCCAGCCCGCGCCGCGGGCGACGAACAGCGAGGCGACGACGACGAGCACGGCGCCGAGCAGGTCGACGTGCGAGTTCGTCACGCCCTCGCCGAGCACGAGCGGGCACCAGCCCCAGAGCGCCGCCCACCGCGGGTCGAGCCCGCGGCGCCGCAGGGCGACGAGCAGGGCGGCCGTCGTGCCGAGCACGAGCAGCGCCCCGGCGAGCTGGAAGGGCAGGAACTCCACGTCGGCGGGCACCACCGAGCGCACCGCCCAGAACCACAGCTCGGCGGTCGGCGGGTAGATCGTCGGCACCTCGGGCCGGTTGATCGCGGTGCAGACCACGTCGCCGGTCTCGGTGTCGTAGGCGCGGTGGATCTGCCGGTCGGGCTGGCTGCAGCGCTGGCCGATCGTGCCGTCGTCGCGGGTGAAGTCGGCCGCGGGCGGGAAGATCCACTCGGGCCGCAGGTCGCGCAGCTCGCCGGAGTCGGGCGTGTACGTGTACGGCGAGGTGCCGGCGCCCTGCACGATGCCGTCCCAGGCGTAGCGGGCCGGGTCGGTGCTGGTGTTCGGCGGGCCCACGAGGGCGGCGCCGCCGAGCAGCGCCGTGCCGGCGAGCACGAGGGCGGTGACGGCCCGCAGGGGCACCCGTCGCAGCAGCACGACGGCGAGCGCGAAGAGGGCCCAGCACGCGGCCGTCCAGAGCACGTAGGAGTCGCGGAGGTCCTTCTCGAGGAAGCCCAGCTCCAGCACGCCCCAGGCCACGGTCGCCGCCAATCCGGAGACGGCCACGGCCGCGAATAGAGTACGCACGCGACCAGTCTGGACGACTCCGCCCTGGGAGGTCGTTCCCGCACCTCGCAGAGACGGCCCCCATGAGACGACTGCTCGACACACTCCGCACGGCGGCCTCCTCGCCGACGCGCACGGCCCGCACCGCGACGGTGCTCGGGCGGCTGCTCGGGCTGGCCTTCGTCGTCTGCCTGCTGACCGGCCTCTACAGCCACTTCCTCCAGGAGCCCGCCGCCTGGATGCGCTTCCCGACCTCGCCCGTGTGGCTGTACCAGGTGAGCCAGGGCGTGCACATCACGGCCGGCATCGCGTGCGTCCCGCTGCTGCTCGGCAAGCTCTACGCGGTCTTCCCGCAGCTGTTCCAGACGCCGCTGGTGCGGCACCCGGTGCAGCTGCTCGAGCGCGCCTCCATCGCCCTCTTCGTCGCGAGCTCGATCCTCCAGCTCGTCACGGGGCTGCTCAACACGTACCAGTGGTACCCGTGGCCGTTCCCGTTCAAGCAGGTGCACTTCGCCCTGTCGTTCGTGATCATCGGGTCGCTCGCGGTGCACATCGCGGTGAAGCTGCCGCTCATCACGCGCTACTGGCGGGCCCGCGACAGCTACGACGCCGAGGGCCGGTTCGTCGAGCCGTCGCGCGAGCTCGACCCGGCCCGCGCCGAGTTCACGGCGGCCCGCGAGCTGCGCGCCCGGCAGGCGGCCCCCGAGCCGCGGCGCGGGCAGGCCGCGGCCGCCCCGCAGCCCACGGGCCTCGTCGGTCGCGTGACCCGGTGGATCGACGGCGCGCGTGACGAGCACGACGCGCCCCGCGCCTCCGTCGTCTCCCGCCGGGCCTTCTTCACCGGCGTCGGCGTCGCCACCGGCGGGGCCGTGGTGCTGACCGCCGGGCAGTCGTTCGCCGCGCTCGCGCCGCTCAACGCCTTCGGGCCGCGGCAGGCGGGCCTCGGCCCGAACGACCTGCCGATCAACCGCACGGCCGCGGCGGCGCGCGTCCTCGAGACCGCGATGGACCCGGCCTGGCGCCTCACCGTCGCGAACGGCGACCGCGAGCTGTCGTTCAGCGCCGCCGACCTCGAGGCGATGCGGCAGGGCGACGAGCGCCTGCCGATCGCCTGCGTCGAGGGCTGGAGCCAGACGGCGGCCTGGCGCGGCGTGCGCCTCGTCGACCTGATGGGCGCCGTCGGCGCCCCGGCCGACGCCCGCCTGAAGTTCACGAGCCTCGAGGAGAAGGGCGGGTACCGCATCATGCTGATGGGCCCCGAGTACGCCACCGACCCGACCACGCTGGTCGCCCTCGAGCTGAACGGGAGCCGCCTCGACATCGAGCACGGCTACCCGGCCCGCGTCATCGCCCCCGGCCGCCCCGGCGTGCTGCAGACCAAGTGGCTCAGCCGGATCGAGGTCGTCCGATGACCGCGTCGAGCGCCGCCCCGAGCGTGCCGGCCTCGACCGGTCGCGGCGTCCGCGTCGCCCGGGCCGTGCTGCTCGTCGTCGGCGTCGCGCTGATCGGCCTCGGCGGGTACGTGCTCACCGACACGGTGAACCCGACCCGGTACGGCGGGCTGCTGGTCTGGCTGATCGGCTCGGTGATCGTCCACGACGCCGTGCTCGCGCCGCTCGTCGTCGCCGTCTCGCTCGTCGTGCGGCGGGCCGGTCGCCGGGTGCGCCCGGCCGTGCTGGCGATCGTCCAGACGACCGTCATCGTCGGAGCCGTGCTGTCGATCGTCGTCGTGCCCGAGATCATCGCGAAGGCGAAGGGCACCAAGAACGACACGGTGCTGCCGTTCGACTACGGCGCTCGGCTGGGGCTGCTCTGGCTCGTGCTCGCCCTGCTCGCCGCCGCGACGATCGCCGTCTACCTCGCGGTGACCAGGCGACAGAAGGTCCGGCCCGAGGCCGACCAGGTCTGAGCCACCCGCAGGCCCGCGGCGGCGGCGTGGCGCCCGAGGGCCTCACGGCCGACCTCGGCCCACGGGAAGGTCGCGCTCGCGCGGCCCTGCTCGTCGACGACCTGGGCGTCGTACACGACGTCGGCGCGCGCGTCGGGAGCGGTCTCGACGACGACCGAGCCGTCGGTCGACAGCACCGAGGAGGCGCGGCGCACGAGCGCGGTCGGGTCGCCCCCGATGCCGATGTTGCCGTCGAGCAGCAGGGCGACGTGCCACGACCCCTCGCCGGGCAGGCCCGCGTCGAAGACGGAACCGGCGACGACGGGCAGGCCCGCGTCCACGGCCATCGCGACCGCGGTGACGGAGACGTCGACCCCGAGGGCGTCGAGGCCGCGGTCGACGGCGGCGCGCACCATCCGGGCGGGGCCGCAGCCGATGTCGAGCACCGAGCGCGCGTCGTCGATCGTGGTGAGGTCGGCCGCGTCGGCGTCGGCGCTCCAGCGGGCGACGTCGAAGGCGGCCTGGGCGGTGCCCCGGGCGGCGTCCCCGGGGCGACCGCCCCGTTCGCGGGTGCTGCCGGGGGAGCGGACGAGCTGCAGCAGGCCCTCACGGCGGAGGGCGCGGGCGTAGGGCTCCGCGCCTCCTGATCCGAAGGTGGGGCGGGGGTCGGAGGCGATGGTCACGAGCGGGGCTCCTCGAAGCGGTGCAGCAGGCGGGCGAAGCGGGTCTCGGGGCCGGCGGCGGCCGCCAGGCGCGCGTCGTCGATGGTGTCGACGTCGGCGAGCTCGGGCAGGGTGCGCACGCGCAGGCCGGCCTCGGCGAGGCGGCGGAGCTGGTGCTCACCGGTGTCGGCGCGCGACATCGGGACGCCGCGGAGCAGGTCGCCGGTCGGTCGGGCGAGGCCGAGGGCCCAGAAGCCGCCGTCGTTGGCGGGGCCGAACCAGGCGTCGACCTCGTCGCCGGGACCGTCGCGCCACGAGTCGAGCACGGGCGCGAGGTCGACGGCGGTCATCTGCGGAGTGTCCATGCCGACGAGCACGGTCGGGCCGTCGACGGCGTCGAAGAGCGCCCCGAGCCGTTCGTCGAGGTCACCGCTGGTCTGGGGGATCACATCGAGGTCTTCGGAGCCGGGCGGCGTCCGGTTGCCGTCGAAGAGCAGGACGCGTCGCGTGGCGGGCAGCGCGCGGAGCACGTCGAGCGTGTCCTGGATCGCCGCGGCGGCCAGCTCGGCCGCCTGCTCGAGGCTCAGCGGCGGGTGCAGCCGCGTCTTGACCCGGCCGGGGAGGGTCTCCTTGCAGATCAGCACCAGGGTGGTCACCGGCCCACCTCGCGCAGCAGTCGCGACATGTCCTTCACGGCGACCCAGGTGCCGCGGATCGTGCCCGTGACCTTGCTGCGGCCGACCCGCGGGGCGTAGGGGGCGTCGAGCTCGACGATGCGCCAGCCGGCGTGCGAGCCGCGCAGCACCATCTCGAGCGGGTAGCCGCTGCGGCGGTCGACGAGGCCGAGGCCGAGGAGGCCCTCGCGGGAGGCGACGCGCATCGGCCCGAGGTCGTGCAGGGCGACGCCGGAGGCGCGGCGCATCAGGCGGGCCAGCACCAGGTTCGCGAGGCGGGCGTGCAGCGGCCAGGCGCCGCGCGTGGTCGGGCGTCGGCGGCCGAGCACCAGCTCGGCGTCGCCGGCGAGGACGGGGGCGGCGAGGGCGACCAGGTCGCCCGGGTCCATCGAGGCGTCCGCGTCGCAGAAGGCGACCCACGGGGCCGTGGCGGCCTCGAGGCCGGCGTGGGCGGCCGCGCCGAAGCCGCGCCGCGACTCCTCGACGACGAGGGCGCCGTGCTCGCGCGCGACGGCGGCGGAGCGGTCGGTCGAGCCGTTGTCGACGACGATCGCGCGCCAGCCCTCGGGGATGCGCGTGAGCACCCAGGGCAGCGCTCCCTCCTCGTCGAGGCAGGGCAGCACGACGTCGACCAGGGGAGAGCTCATCCTCCCGACTGTAGAGAGCCCGCCTTGGGAACGGCCGGTGCCGCCCCGAACGGGGTGCGCGCCTGTCCGCCCAGCGCTGTCGGCGGCGGCGGGGCGCCGCCGACAGCGCCGCCCACCGCCGCCCGTCGCGTCGCGCGACGGCGCCCGGTGGTCAGCGCGCGACGGCCGCCCGCAGGGGCGCGGTCGCGAACTCGCGCATGCCCTCCTCGAACGACACGCTCGGGCTCCAGCCGAGCTCGTCGCGCAGCCGCTCCGACGACGCCGTGACGTGCCGCACGTCGCCCGCGCGGTACTGCCCGGTGACGACCGGGGCGGGGCCGCCGGCCTCGCGGGCCAGCGCCTCGGCCATCTCGCCGATGGTGTGCACGGTGCCGCTGCCGACGTTGAAGGCGCGGGAGGTCTCGGGCTCCTGCCCGGCCGTCCAGTCGAGCGCCGCGAGGTTCGCCG
Source organism: Frigoribacterium sp. CFBP 8754 (assembly GCF_014841815.1). Classification (NCBI taxonomy): domain Bacteria; kingdom Bacillati; phylum Actinomycetota; class Actinomycetes; order Micrococcales; family Microbacteriaceae; genus Frigoribacterium; species Frigoribacterium sp. CFBP 8754. Next base: position 473,031 of record NZ_JACYUO010000002.1, on the reverse strand, counting down.
ACGCGACGTCGCGCACGTGCACGAAGTCGCGGCGCTGGGCGCCGTCCTCGTAGACGCGCGGCGCCTCGCCCCGCTCGAGCGACGAGCGGAAGAGCGAGGCGACGCCGGCGTACGGCGTGTTCTGCGGCATGCCGGGCCCGTAGACGTTGTGGTAGCGCAGGGCCGCCGCACGCCCGCCGGTGCTGCGCGCCCACGAGGTGGCGAGGTGCTCCTGCGTCAGCTTCGTGATCGCGTAGACGTTGCGCGGGTCGAGCGGCGCCTCCTCCGAGATGAGCTGCGGCTGCAGCAGCTCGCCGTGCTCGTCGCGCGGGTCGAAGACGCCCGCGTCGAGGTCGGCGACGCGGCGGGGCGCCGGGCGCTCCGTCTCGCCGGTCGACGTGCGGTAGCTGCCCTCGCCGTAGACGACCATCGACGAGGCGACGACGAGACGGCCGACGCCGGCCCTGTCCATCGCCGCGAGCAGCACGGCCGTGCCGTGCTCGTTGCTGTCGACGTAGTCGGGGGCGTCCTGGAAGTCGACGCCGAGCCCCACCTTCGCGGCCTGGTGGCAGACGGCGTCGACCCCGACGAGCGCTGCGTCGACGGCGGCGGCGTCGCGCACGTCGGCGTGCACGAACTCGACGCGCGGGTCGAGCGACGGGGGCCCGCCGTGCACGTCGGGGCGCAGCGAGTCGAGCACGCGCACCGTCCAGCCACGGTCGAGCGCCTGCGCCACGATCGCGGAGCCGATGAACCCGGCCCCGCCCGTGACGAGCAGCCGGCCGGGGGCCGACGGGTCGCGGGTCGCGTCGCTCACGACCGTGCCGCCGCGACGGGCCGTGCGAGGACCTCGGCCACGGCCGCCGCCGGGATCAGCTCGCGCGGCTCGTAGTCGGCCGGCAGCGCCGCGACGATGGACTCGATGGCGGCGACGATGCGGGGCTGGGCCGCGGCGAGGCGCTCCATCACGAGGCCGTGGCTGACGGCGTCGTCGTCGGTGCCCTCCTCGGGCGAGATGCCGGCGTCGCTGTCGGTGACGAACGACAGGTTGACGGCGCCCATGCCGAGCTCCATCGTGAGCGGCACCTCCGGGTACATCGTCATGTTGATCGTGTGCGCGCCCGCGGCGCGGAACCACAGCGACTCCGCCCGCGTCGAGAAGCGCGGCCCCTGGATGACGACGCAGGTGCCGGTCGCGGCGAACGGCTCGCCCTGCTGCTCGAGGGCGGCGACGGCCGCGGCGCGCAGCACCGGGTCGAACGGGTCGGCCGCGACGAGGTGCTGCACCGAGCCCGCGACGTCGAAGAACGTGTCGGGGCGGCCCCAGGTGCGGTCGATGAACTGGTCGGTGACGACCATCGTGCCCGGCGGGTACTCCGGGCTGACCCCGCCCACGGCCGACGACGAGACGACGGCCTTCGCGCCGAGCGACGCGAGCGCCCAGACGTTCGCGCGGAAGTCGATGCGGTGCGGCGGCACCGAGTGGCCCTTGCCGTGCCGCGTGAGGAAGGCGACCGTCTTGCCGCCGAGCTGCCCGACCGTGACCTCGCTCGAGGTGGGCCCGTAGGGCGTCTCGACGACGTGGCTCGTGGCCGTGCCGGGGGCGAACAGCGAGTAGAGGCCCGAGCCGCCGATCACGGCGACGTCGACGCGGGGCAGGCCCGCGGCGTCGGGCGCGGCGGAGCCGGCGGGGGAGGAGGAGGTCGAGGAGTCGCGGTGCGCGTCGGTCGTGTCGGTCACGCTCGCTACGCTACTGGCGACCACCGCGAGAGGAGCCGAGTGCGCACCGTCGAGCAGCACCGCCACGACGTCGAGGCCCTGGTGAGGGACGCCCTCGCCGACCGTTCCCCCGAGGTCCTCCGCGTCGATCCCGCCCTCCTCGCGGCGCAGCCCGAGCGGTACCGCCGCCGCGTGCTCGCCGCGCCCCTCGTCGCGCCGATCGACCTGCCGCCGTTCGCGAACTCGCAGATGGACGGCTTCGCCGTGGGCGCTGCCGACCTGGGGGGCGCGGGGCCGGTCGACCTCGTCGTCGTCGAGCCGATCCCCGCGGGGCGGACGGGCCCGCGACTCCTGCCCGGCACGGCCGCGCCGATCATGACGGGGGCGCCCGTGCCCGAGGGCGCCGTCGCGGTGGTGCCCGTCGAGCGGGCCCTGCCCGCGGCCTTCCCCGAGCCCGGCACGGCGGCCCGCGTCGTGCTGCCCGGCGACGTCGCCCCCGGCACGTTCGTGCGGGCGGCGGGCAGCGACGTGGCCGCCGGCGCCGTCCTGCACGAGGCGGGCACGGTGCTGACGCCCGCCCGCTGGGGGGTCGTCGCGGCCGCGGGCCTCGCCACGGTCGAGGTGCTGCGCCGCCCGAGGGTGCTGCTCGTCTCGACGGGGGAGGAGCTCGCCGAGCCCGGCAAGGCGCTCGCGCCGGGCACGATCCACGACGCGAACGGCGCGAGCCTCGCCGCGGCCCTCGGCGACGTCGGCGTCGACGTGCGGGTGCGCCGCGTCTCCGACGACGCCCGGGCGCTGCTCGCCGTGGTCGCCGCCGCGGCCGACGACGTCGACCTCGTCGTCACCACCGGCGGGGTCAGCGCCGGGGCCTACGAGGTCGTGCGCGACGCCTTCGAGGCCGCCGGGGTCGTGTTCTCGTCGGTCGCGATGCAGCCGGGCGGGCCGCAGGGCCTCGGGCGTCTCCGGCTCGAGGGCCGGGCGGCCGCCCTGCCGGTCGTCTGCTTCCCCGGCAACCCGGTCAGTGCGCTGGTGTCGTTCGAGGCGTTCCTCCGCCCCGTGCTCCAGGCCGAGACGTCGGCGGGCACCCCGCGTCGGGCGTGGTCGGCCCCGATGGCCGAGGCGGCCGAGTCGCCCGTCGGCAAGCACCAGCTGCGCCGGGGCCGGCTCGACGACGACGGCCGGGTCCGGTTCGTCGGCGGCCCGGGCTCGCACCTGCTCTCCGCCCACGCGGCGGCCTCGCTGCTGGTGCACCTCCCGGTCGGGGTCGACCGGGTGCAGCCGGGCGACGAGGTCGTAGTCTGGGCCCTCGACGACTGAGGGGCCCGCGATGACCGACGACCACTACCGCCTCCGCCCGGCCTCCTCCTCGCCCGTGGCGCCCGGCGGCCTCACCCACGTGCGGGCCGACGGCACAGCGCACATGGTCGACGTGACCGAGAAGCCCGAGACGACGCGCGAGGCCTCCGCCCAGGCCGTGATCACGACACGGCCCGACGTCGTCGCCCAGCTCAGCGACGGCACCCTGCCGAAGGGCGAGGCCCTCGGCACCGCCCGCATCGCCGGCATCATGGCCGCGAAGCAGACGCCCGCGCTCATCCCGCTCTGCCACCCGCTGCCGCTCGGCGCGATCTCGGTCGACTTCGAGGTCGGCCGCGACCGCGTCACGGTCGTCGCCCGCGTGGCGACCCGCGGCGTGACGGGGGTCGAGATGGAGGCGCTGACCGCGGCCACCGTCGCGGCCCTGACCCTCTTCGACATGATCAAGGCCGTCGACCACCTCGCCGTGATCGGCGACGTTAAGGTGCTCGAGAAGTCGGGCGGCACCTCGGGGCGCTGGTCGCGGTGACCACCCTGCCGGTGCGCCGCGTCGCGGTCGTCGTGGCCTCCACCCGGGCCGCCGCCGGCCGGGCCGACGACCTCACCGGGCCCGTGATCCGGGCCTGGGCCGAGGCCCGCGGCTGGGACGTCGCCGAGCCGGTCGTCGTCGCCGACGGCCCGCCCGTGGGCGCGGCGCTCGCCGCGGCGCTCGCCGACGGCCCCGACCTCGTCGTCACGACCGGCGGCACCGGGCTGACGCCGACCGACCGCACGCCCGAGCAGACCCGCCCCCTGCTCGACCTCGAGGTGCCGGGCGTCGCGGAGGAGCTGCGCCGCCGCGGCCTCGCCGCCACCCCCACGGCCGTCCTCTCCCGCGGCGTCGCCGGCGTCGCGGGCCGCACCTTCGTCGTCAACCTCCCCGGCTCGCGCGGGGGAGTGCGCGACGGCCTCGCCGTGCTCGACGAGATCGTCGACCACGCCCTCGACCAGATCTCCGGAGGCGCACATGACTGACGACGACGGCCCGCTCTCCGAGACGGCCGGCCCCGACGACGACGTCCCCGTGCCGGGCGGGCCGAGCGGGCGGGTCGTGCTCGCCGAGGTGGTGTCGACCGAGCTGTCGGCCACCGAGTGCTCCGTGATGGTCTCGAGCCGCGCCTCCGGGGCGGTGGTGGCCTTCGCCGGGGTGGTGCGCGACCACGACGACGGCCGGGGCGTGACGGCCCTGCACTACGAGGCGCACCCGTCGGCGGGCGACGTCATGGCCGAGGTCGCCGAGCAGATCGCCGCGCGGCACCCCGAGGTGACGATCGCCGTGCAGCACCGGGTGGGCGACCTCGACGTCGGCGACCTCGCGCTGGCCTGCGCGGTCGCGTCGGCGCACCGGGCCGCCGCCTTCGTCGCGTGCTCCGACCTCGTCGACCTGGTCAAGGAGCGCGTGCCGATCTGGAAGCGCCAGGAGTTCACCGACGGCACCGACGAGTGGGTCGCCTCGCTCGGCTGACCGTGCCGCGGCCGGCGACGGCGGGCCCAGCTGGGCCGCACTACTCTTCTCGGGTGGCACATCTGCTGGCGCGCTGGAGCTGAGGCGTCGCGGAGCGGCGCGCGACGCCAGCGCCGAGGGAGCCTGCGACCGAGGGTCCAGGTGAGCCGCACTACTCTTCTCAGGTGGCACATCTACTTGGAGCAGAGAACCTCCGGCTCGAGTTCCCGACGAAGGTCGTCCTCGACGGCGTCACCCTCGGCATCGACGAGGGCTCCCGGATCGGCGTCGTCGGGCGCAACGGCGACGGCAAGTCGACGCTCATGTCGGTGCTCGCCGGCCGGCTCGAGCCCGACGACGGCCGCGTGACGACCCGCCGCGGCCTCACCATCGGCATGCTCGACCAGCGCGACGTGCTGCCCGAGCACGAGACCGTCGGCGCGATGATCGTCGGCGACCGGGAAGAGCACGAGTGGGCGGGCGACGCCCGCATCCGCGACGTCATCTCCGGCCTCGCCAGCGACATCCCGTGGGAGGCCACCCTCGGCGACCTCTCCGGCGGCCAGCGTCGCCGTGTCGCGCTCGCCACCCTGCTCGTCGGCGACTGGGACGTCCTCTTCCTCGACGAGCCCACCAACCACCTCGACGTCGAGGGCGTGGCCTGGCTGGCCGAGCACCTCCGTCGTCGCTGGTCGCCCTCGTCGGGCGCGCTCGTCGTCGTGACCCACGACCGGTGGTTCCTCGACGAGGTCTCGACCGACACCTGGGAGGTGCACGACGGCGTCGTCGAGCCCTTCGAGGGCGGCTACGCGGCCTACGTGCTGCAGCGCGTCGAGCGCGACCGCTCGGCCGCGGCGAGCGAGTCGAAGCGCCAGAACCTCATGCGGAAGGAGCTGGCGTGGCTGCGCCGCGGCGCCCCCGCCCGCTCGACGAAGCCGAAGTTCCGCATCGACGCCGCCAACGAGCTCATCGCCGACGAGCCCCCCGCCCGCAACTCGGTCGAGCTGTCGCAGATGGCGACCGCGCGGCTCGGCAAGGACGTCGTCGACCTCGTCGAGGTCGGCGTCTCGTTCGGCGACAAGCGCGTGCTGCACGACGTCGAGTGGCGCATCGCGCCCGGCGAGCGCACCGGCATCCTCGGCGTCAACGGCGCCGGCAAGTCCACCCTGCTGAAGGTCGTCACCGGGGTCGTGGCCCCGACGGAGGGGCGGGTCAAGCAGGGCAAGACGGTCAAGTTCGCCATCCTCGACCAGCAGCTCGCCGACCTGCACGCCGTCGCGAACGAGAAGGTGAACGACCTGATCGGCCGGCAGCGCACCTCCTACGTGACGGCCGGCAAGGAGATGACGCCGGGCCAGCTGCTCGAGCGCCTCGGCTTCACGAGCGCGCAGCTGCAGACGCCCATCAAGGACCTCTCGGGCGGGCAGAAGCGCCGCCTCCAGTTCTTGCTCATCCTGCTGGACGAGCCGAACGTGCTCATCCTCGACGAGCCCACCAACGACCTCGACACCGACATGCTCGCGGCGATGGAGGACCTCCTCGACGGCTGGCCCGGCACCCTGCTCGTCGTCTCGCACGACCGGTACCTGCTCGAGCGCGTCACCGACCAGCAGTACGCCGTGCTCGACGGGGCCTTCCGGCACCTGCCGGGCGGCGTCGACCAGTACCTGGCGCTCCGCAAGCAGGTGACCGACGCCCAGGGAGGCGCCACCGACCGGCCGACGGCGGTCCAGGGAGCCCACGGCTCGGTCGCGGCGGCCGCCGCGGCGTCGGGCCTCTCGGGCGCCGAGAAGCGCAACGCGGAGAAGGAGCTCGGCTCGATCGACCGCAAGCTGGCGAAGGCGGGCGGCGACCGTGCCGGCCTGCTCGAGCAGTTCGCGACCTCCGACCAGTCCGACTTCGACGGCCTCGCGGCGCTGCAGGCGAAGCTCACGGCGCTCGACGCGAAGACCGCCGAGCTCGAGGCCCGCTGGCTGGAGCTCAGCGAGCTTCTCGCCTAGCGAGCCACTCGGGCCGCGCGCGGGCGGCCTAGCCGCCGAGCGTGAGGCTCAGGGTGCGCAGCAGCCCGGCGAGGCGGCGGCGGTCGTGGTCGTCGAGGTCGCTGAGCAGGGCCCGTTCGGCCTCGACGAGCCGCTCGATGGCGTCGTCGACCGCGCGGCCGCCCGACGGGGTGAGCGTGACGAGGATCCCGCGCCCGTCGTGCGGGTCGGTGCGCCGCTCGACGAGGTCGCGGGCGACGAGCCGGTCGATGCGGTTGGTCATGGCGCCGCTCGAGACGAGCGTCTGCTGCAGGAGGGTCTTCGGGCTGAGCTGGTGCGGGGCGCCCGCGCGGCGCAGGGCGGAGAGCACGTCGAACTCCCACTGCTCCAGGTCGCTGGCGACGAAGGCGTCGCGTCGGGCCCGCTCGAGGTGCTTGGCGAGCCGGTCGACGCGCGAGAGCACGTGCAGCGGGGCGAAGTCGAGGTCGGGGCGCTCGTGGCCCCAGGCGTCGACGATGCGGTCGACCTCGTCGCGGGGCTCGGGCCCCACGGGCTGGTCGCGCCCCTCGGTGCGCTCGGGCTCGGACATCCCCTCATCATGGCACCCGGTCCGCTTTGCCCTGCCTGCACCGCGCTGTCACACTTGACCTCGCGCGCGAGCGCGGTCCGCCATGGTGTAACGGCAGCACGACAGCCTTTGGAGCTGTTAGGTCCAGGTTCGAATCCTGGTGGCGGAGCCGTGAGTCGGCCGGGCGGGGCGGACGCCGTGCGGCTCCGTCGGTAGCCTCCAGGTCCACCGGCCGGCCGCGTCAGCGCCGCGCCCCGACGACGAGGAGCCGCCCATGTCGACGTCCGCCACCCTCCGCCCGCTCGTGAAGGCCGCCCTGCTCGGCGCCCTCAGCGGCTCGCGCTCCGCCACGCCCCTCGCCGTGCTCGCCCTCCACCACGACAGCGCGGAGGCGCGGGGCAGCTGGCAGCGCTGGGCCCTGTTCCGCAGCCCCGTCGGCCGCGGCGTGGCCGTCGCCGCCGGAGCGGGTGAACTCGTCGGCGACAAGCTGCCCGCCACGCCCAGCCGCGTCGGCGCGGGCCCGCTCCTCGGCCGGGCCACCTCCGGCGCCGTCGTCGGCGCCGCGATCAGCACCACCGCGGGCGACGGCCACCGCGTCGCCGGCGCCGTGGCCGGGGCGCTCGGCGCCCTCGCGGGCAGCTGGCTCTTCTACCTCGCCCGGAGGGCCGTCGTCGAGAAGACCGGCCTGCCCGACCTCGTCGTCGCGCTCGTCGAGGACGCCGTCGCGGTCTCCGGCTCGGTCGCGGTCGTCCGCTCCCGCTGATCGCCGCCCCCGCGTGGGAGGATCGGCGGTGAACGCCGCGCCCACCTCACCAAGGAGCACCATGCCCGCACGCACCCTCGCCGTCGTCGTCCTCGCCGCAGGGCAGGGCACGCGCATGAAGTCCGCGACCCCGAAGGTGCTGCACCGCCTGGCCGGCCTCCCGCTGATCCAGCACGTCCTCGAGTCGGCGGCCGCGCTCGAGCCCGAGCACCTCGTCGCCGTCGTGCGGCACGAGCGCGACCTCGTCGTCACGAGCATCGTCGAGACGACGCCGACCGCCCTGATCGTCGACCAGGACGACGTGCCCGGCACCGGCCGCGCCGTCGAGCAGGCCGTCGAGGCGCTGCCCGCCGACTTCGACGGCGACGTCGTCGTCGTGAGCGCCGACGTGCCCTTCCTCGACCACGGCACCCTGCGCGGCCTCCTCGAGCAGCACCGTGAGGAGGCGGCGGCCGCGACGCTGCTGTCGGCCGTCCTCCCCGACGCCACCGGCTACGGCCGCGTCGTGCGCCTCGCCTCGGGCGACGTGGAGCGCATCGTCGAGCACAAGGACGCCACCGACGCCGAGCGGGCGCTCCGCGAGATCAACTCGGGCACCTACGCCTTCACGGTCGCGGCCCTCCGCGCGCAGCTGCCCCGCGTCGGCTCGGCCAACGCCCAGAACGAGAAGTACGTCACCGACGTCGTCGGCCTGCTCACCGGCGCCGGCGAGAAGGTCGCCGCCCGCGCGGTCGACGAGACCTGGCGCCTCGAGGGCATCAACGACCGCGTGCAGCTCGCCGTGGCCGCCCGCCGCCTCAACGACCGCATCGTCGAGCACTGGCAGCTCGAGGGCGTCAGCATCGTCGACCCGCAGACCACCTGGATCGACCGCGACGTCGCCCTCAGCCCCGACGTCGAGCTGCTGCCCGGCACCCAGCTCAAGGGCGCGACCTACGTGGCCGCCGGCGCCGTCGTCGGGCCCGACACGACCCTCGTCGACACGGAGGTGGGCGAGGGCGCGGTCGTGAAGCGCACCGACGCGACCCTCGCCGTGATCGGTGCCCGCGCCTCCGTCGGCCCCTTCTCGTACCTGCGGCCCGGCACGACGCTCGGCGAGGGCGGCAAGATCGGCACCTTCGTCGAGACCAAGAACGCCGAGATCGGCGCGGGCTCGAAGGTGCCGCACCTCAGCTACATCGGCGACACCGAGGTCGGCACCGACTCGAACATCGGCGCCGGCACGATCACGGCCAACTACGACGGCGTCTCGAAGCACCGCACCGAGGTCGGCTCGAACGTGAGGACGGGGTCGCACAACGTGTTCGTCGCCCCCGTTAGGATTGGCGACGGAGCGTACTCAGGTGCGGGAACGGTCGTCCGGAAGGACGTGCCGGCAGGTGCCCTGGCCCTGAGCATCGCTCCTCAGCGCAATGCGAGCGGATGGGTCGAGGCGAACCGCCCCGGCACCGCGGCTGCCGAGGCCGCCGCTCGCGCCGAACGAACGACCGACTAGCGAGCCGGTCGGGTTGGCCCCTCGGGGCCGGAGAGCGAGTGACGTGTCCGGAATCAAGATCACCGGGGAGAACCGACTCGTCCTGGTCTCGGGTCGTGCGCACCCCGAGCTGGCGAACCAGATCGCGGCGGAGCTCGGCTCGGAGCTCATCCCGACCGACGCCCGCACCTTCGCCAACGGCGAGCTCTACGCCCGCTTCGACGAGAGCGTGCGCGGTGCCGACGCGTTCGTCATCCAGTCGCACTCGGCCCCGATCAACGAGTGGCTCATGGAGCAGCTCATCATGGTCGACGCCCTCAAGCGCGCCTCGGCCAAGCGCATCACGGTCGTCGCCCCCTTCTACCCGTACGCCCGGCAAGACAAGAAGGGCCGCGGCCGCGAGCCGATCTCGGCCCGCCTCGTCGCCGACCTGTTCAAGGCCGCCGGCGCCCACCGCATCATGAGCGTCGACCTGCACGCCCCGCAGATCCAGGGCTTCTTCGACGGCCCCGTCGACCACCTCTTCGCCATGCCGGTGCTGCTCGAGCACTTCCGCGCGAAGCTCGACAACTCGACGCTCACGGTCGTGTCGCCCGACATGGGCCGCGTGCGCGTCGCCGACATCTGGAGCGAGAAGCTCGACGCCCCCCTCGCCATCATCCACAAGCGCCGCGACCCGCTGGTGCCGAACCAGGTGACGGTGCACGAGATCGTCGGCGAGGTCGAGGGCCGCGTCTGCCTGCTCGTCGACGACCTGATCGACACGGGCCGCACCATCGTCAAGGCCGCCGAGGCCCTCAAGGCCGCCGGCGCGATCGGCGTCGTGGTCGCCGCGACCCACGCCGTGTTCAGTGACCCTGCCCCCGAGATCCTCGCCAGCGAGTTCATCGACTCGGTCGTCGTCACCGACACCCTGCCGCTGACCGAGCACCAGAAGTTCGACAAGCTCGAGATCCTGCCGATCGCCCCCCTCATCGCGCGGGCCATCCACGAGGTCTTCGACAACGGGTCGGTCACGTCGATGTTCGACGGAGCCGCGTAGCGGCTCCGTCGAACCAGGAGGCGCAGCCGACGGCGCCCCCGGGCACCCCGGGACCTGCGCCACAGAACGGCCGTGACCGGGTTGGACCCAGCCACGGCCGTCCGGCGTCTCCGGCCTGCCGCGCGTCAGTGCGTCGACGGCTCCGTCTCGATCTCCGAGCGGTCGCCCGACCACAGGGTGTGGAACACGCCCTCCTCGCCGACCCGCTCGTAGGTGTGCGCGCCGAAGAAGTCGCGCTGCCCCTGGATGAGGGCGGCGGGGAGGCGCTCCGACGCGAGCGAGTCGTAGTACGACAGCGCCGACGCGAACCCGGGCACGGGGATCCCCGACAGCGCCGCCTTGGCGACGATGCGGCGCCAGGCGTCCTCGCCGTCGCGCACGGCAGCGGCGAAGTAGTCGTCCTCGAGCAGGGTCGCGATGGTCGCGTCCTTCTCGTAGGCGTCGACGATGCGGTTGAGGAACTGCGCGCGGATGATGCAGCCGCCGCGCCAGATCTTCGCGATCGCGCCCTTGTCGATGTCCCAGCCGTACTCCAGGGCGCCCGCGATGATCGCGTCGAAGCCCTGCGCGTAGGCGACGATCTTCGACGCGTAGAGCGCCTTCTGAACGTCGTCCTCGAAGCCGTCGCCCGCCTCCTGCACCTCGGGTCGGCCCTGCAGCGTCGCCTGCACGGCGGCGCGCTGGTCGGGCTTCGACGAGACGGCGCGGGCGAAGACGGCCTCGGCGATGCCGCCGACGGGCACGCCCAGCCCGACCGAGTTCTGCACCGTCCAGACGCCGGTGCCCTTCGAGCCCGCCTGGTCGACGATGGAGTCGACCAGCGGGGCGTCGGTCTTCGCGTCGGTCTGGCGCAGCACCTCGGCGGTGATCTCGATGAGGTACGACTCGAGCTCGCCGCGGTTCCACTCCTCGAAGACGTCGGCGATGGCGGCCGGCTCGTGGCCCCCGACGCGGCGCAGCAGGTCGTACGACTCGGCGATGAGCTGCATGTCGGCGTACTCGATGCCGTTGTGGATCATCTTGACGAAGTGGCCGGCGCCGTCGCTGCCGACGTGGGTGACGCAGGGCTCGCCCTCGGCGACCGCGGCGATCGAGGCGAGGATGGGGCCGAGGGTCTCGTACGCCTCCTTCGAGCCGCCGGGCATGATCGACGGGCCCTTCAGCGCGCCCTCCTCGCCGCCCGAGATGCCGGCGCCCACGAAGTTCAGGCCGCGCTCCTTGAGGGCGGCCTCGCGCCTCCGCGTGTCCTGGAAGTTCGCGTTGCCGCCGTCGACGATGATGTCGCCCTCCTCGAAGAGGTCGGCGAGCTGGTCGATGACGGCGTCGGTGCCCTTCCCGGCCTGCACCATGATGATCGCGGTGCGCGGCTTCTGCAGCGACGCCGCGAAGTCCTCGATCGACTTGGACGCGACGAAGCCGGCGTCGCCGTGCTCGCTCATCAGGGTGTCGGTGCGCTCGGGGGAGCGGTTGTAGACCGCGACGGTGTTGCCCTCGCGGCTGGCCAGGTTGCGCGCCAGGTTGGAGCCCATGACGGCCAGGCCGACCACTCCGATGTTCGCCTGCGCGGTCTGCTCGCTCGTGTCTCCGTGTTCGGTCACGGTGCCTCCTCAAGGTCGGTGGACCGCAGACTATGCCTCGCCGCCCACCGGTTGACAGGGACCGTCGGGCACCCCCGGCGGACGGGGGGAGGCGCGCCTACGCTGGTCGGGACCCGCCCGTCTCGGAAGGACACCGCATGACCACCTCCACCCTGCCCCCCGTCGTCGTGATGGGCGTGAGCGGGTCGGGCAAGTCGACCGTCGGCGAGCTGCTGGCCGAGCGCGCCGGCGTGCCGTTCGTCGACGCCGACGACCTGCACCCGAAGGCCAACCGCGACAAGATGTCGGCCGGCCACCCGCTCGACGACGACGACCGTCGGCCCTGGCTCGAGATCGTCGCCGGGCGCATCAGCGAGGCCGGCGACGACGGCGTGGTGGTCGCGTGCTCGGCGCTGAAGCGCTCGTACCGCGACGTCCTCCGCTCGGGCGACGACCGCCTCCTCTTCGTCCACCTCACCGGGGTCCGCGAGCTCGTGGCCGAGCGCCAGAAGGCCCGGAAGGGCCACTTCATGCCGCCCGGGCTGATGGAGTCGCAGTTCGCCGCGCTCGAGCCGCTCGCCGACGACGAGCCCGGCACCAGCGTCGACGTGCAGGCCGGCCCCGACGAGATCGTGGCCGAGGTCCTCGACCGGTTGGCGACACGCCCGGGCCGCGTGTAACCTGGGCAGCTGAACTTCGGCGAGGGATGCCCCGGCATCCGTGATCGACGAGGTAGGCAGGCACTCAGTCCCGAGACCGCCCTCTGGGTGGTCGCTCCACGGCTGTGGGTCCCTCCTCACGCGACGCGCGTTCGAGTTGACACCGACCACACACCCCAGGCCCGAGGGCCTGCAGAAACGGAGACCACCATGTCCGACGACAACACCCTGTCCGCCACCCTGCGCACCAGCTTCGGCAAGGGAGCGGCCCGCAAGATCCGCGCCGCCGACGCGATCCCCGCGGTCATCTACGGCCACGGCACCGACCCCCAGCACGTCACCCTGCCGGGCCACGAGACGATGCTCATCACGCGTCGCTCGAACGCGCTCATCACGCTCGACATCGAGGGCACGCAGCAGCTCGCCCTCGTCAAGGACATCCAGCGCGACCCGGTCAAGCAGATCATCGAGCACATCGACCTCATCGTCGTCCGCCAGGGCGAGAAGGTCAGCGTCGACGTGCCCGTGCACGTCGAGGGCGAGTCGGCTCCCGGCACGATCCACGTCGTCGAGCTCAACGTCGTCTCGCTCGAGGTGTCGGCCACCGACATCCCGCAGTCGGTCGTCGTCTCGATCGAGGGCCTCGAGGAGGGCTCGCAGGTGCACGCCTCCGACCTCGCGCTCCCCAAGGGCGCGACGCTGGTCACCGACCCCGAGGTGCTCGTGCTGGCCGTCTCCGTGCCGCAGCTCGACCTCACCACCGACGCCGTCGACGACGAGTCGGGCGAGGCCGCCGAGGCCGAGGGCGACGTGCCCTCGATCGAGGACGAAGAGCGCTCCGAGTAGCACCCGCTCCGCCGTCTGACGCCCCGCCGCTGCATCACTGAGGAGGACCCCCTGAGCGACCAGTGGCTCGTGGTCGGGCTCGGCAACCCCGGGCCCGGCTACGCCGGCAACAGGCACAACGTCGGGCAGATGGTGCTGGCCGAGCTGGCCCACCGCCTGTCCGCGGGGTTCAAGAAGCACAAGACGAACTCGCTCGTCGCGGAGGGCCGCCCGGCACCGGGCGGCCCCCGCTTCGTGCTCGCGGCGCCCGGCAGCTTCATGAACCTCTCGGGCGGCCCCGTCGCGGCCCTCCTCAAGTACTACGACCTCGACGTGTCGCGGCTGATCGTCGTGCACGACGAGCTCGACATCGACTTCGACACCCTCAAGATCAAGCAGGGCGGCGGCCACGGCGGCCACAACGGCCTGCGCGACATCATCGCGGCGACGGGCTCGAACGAGTTCCTCCGGGTCAGGGTCGGCATCGGCCGCCCCCCGGGCCGCCAGCCGGCCGCCGACTTCGTGCTGCGCGACTTCACGCCCACCGAGCGGCAGACCCTCCCGATCCTCCTGGCCGACGCGGCCGACGCGGTCGAGATGATCGCCGCCGACGGGCTCACGGCGGCACAGCTGAAGTTCCACACCGCGAAGAGCTGAGCTCCAGCGCGCAGCTGACGTTCCACACGGCGAAGAGCTAGCCCCCTCCCCATCTGCGGGTGGTCGGTCCGGGGCTGAGCCCTCAGCGAACCCGCGGGCTGTCTGTCGGTCGTGCCGAGTAGCCTTGCCGGGTGATACTCGCGGGCTTGATCTCGGCGCTGTCGCGCGCCTCCACGTTCTCCGCTGCCCTCGACCGGGCCGGTCGCAGCACCGACTACAGCCTGGTCGACGGTCTGCGCGTCCCCCTCGTCGCGGGCCTCCTGGCCCGCCGCGAGGGTCCTCAGGCGATGCTGGTCGTCACGGCGACCGGCCGCGAGTCGGAGGCCGTGCGCGGCTCCCTCGCGAGCTACCTGCCCGACGCCGAGGTCATCGAGTTCCCCGCGTGGGAGACCCTGCCGCACGAGCGCCTCAGCCCCGGTGCCGAGACCGTCGGCAAGCGCATCCACGCGCTCCGGCGCCTCGCTGCCTGGTCGGCCGAGGCCGACGCGGCGACCGACGCCGTGCGCCCGATCGTCGTCGTGGCCGGCGTCCGCGCCGCCCTCCAGCCCCTGGCCGACAACCTCGCCGACATCGACCAGGTCGAGCTGACCGTGGGCTCCCGCGGGCACGACCTGACCGCCATCTCGCAGTCCCTCGTCGGCCTCGCCTACGCCCGGGTCGACATGGTCACCCGTCGCGGTGAGTTCGCCGTCCGCGGCGGCATCCTCGACGTGTTCCCGCCCACCGCCGAGCACCCCGTCCGCGTCGACTTCTTCGGCGACGAGGTCGACCAGATCCGCCGCTTCTCGGTCGCCGACCAGCGCAGCCTCGACGGCGACGTGGCCGGCGTCGAGCTGCCGCCGAGCCGCGAGATGCTGCTCACCGACGACGTGCGGCAGCGGGCGCGCGAGATGCAGCACGAGTTCCCGAGCCTCGCGCAGATGCTCGCCAAGATCTCCGAGGGCATCCCCGTCGAGGGCATGGAGTCGCTCGCGCCCGCCCTCGTCCACGGCCTCGTGCCGCTCACGCACTACCTGCCGGCGGGCGCCTCCGTCGCCGTGCTGTCGCCCGAGCGCGTGAACTCCCGTGCCCAGAGCCTCGCCGAGACGAACCGCGAGTTCCTCTCCGCGGCGTGGAACGCCGCGACCGCCGGCGCCGAGGCGCCCATCGACCTCGACGCGGGCGACTTCATCACCCTCCGCCAGCTCCGCGAGTCGGCGGGCGACCGCACCTGGTTCACGATGAGCTCCTTCGACACCGGCGAGGTGCTCAGCGACGAGGACGCCGCCGCGTCGGCCGGCGACTACGTGCGCGTCGAGGCCGAGAGCGTGCCGAGCTTCAGCGGCCACGCCGAGGGCGCCGTCGACCATGTGGTGCAGCGCCTCCGCGACGGGTGGAGCGTCGTGGTGACCTCGCGGGGCGTCGGCCTCGTCGAGCGGGCCCGCGACGTGCTCGGCGAGCGCGCCGTGGCCGCTCGCCTGCTCGACGACCTGCCCGACGAGCTCGAGCCGGGCGTCGCCCTGCTCGTCGCCGGCGGGGTCGAGGCCGGCTTCGAGCTGGCCGAGGCCAAGGTCGCCGTGCTCGGCGAGAGCGACTTCTACGGCCGCTCGGCGAACTACGACTCCCGGCAGGTGAAGAAGCTCGCCAGCCGCCGCAAGGCCGTCGTCGACCCCCTGCAGCTCAAGCCCGGCGACGTCGTCGTGCACCAGACGCACGGCATCGGCAAGTTCCTCGAGCTCACCAGCCGCGAGGTCAGCACCGGCGGCAAGAACGCCGTGAAGAACAGCCGCGAGTACCTCGTGCTCGAGTACGCGCCGTCGAAGCGCGGCTACCCGGGCGACAAGCTCTACGTGCCCACCGACCAGCTCGACCTGCTCAGCCGCTACGTCGGCGGGGAGGCCCCCACGCTCAGCAAGATGGGCGGCAGCGACTGGGCCAGCGCCAAGAGCAAGGCCCGTCGCGCCGTCCGCGACATCGCGGTCGAGCTCGTGAAGCTGTACTCCGCCCGCATGGCGTCGAAGGGCCACGCGTTCCCGCCCGACACCCCGTGGCAGCGCGAGCTGGAGGAGGCCTTCCCCTTCGCCGAGACGCCCGACCAGCTGACGACCATCGACGAGATCAAGGCCGACATGGAGCGGCCCATCCCGATGGACCGCCTGCTCTCCGGCGACGTCGGCTACGGCAAGACCGAGGTCGCCGTGCGCGCCGCGTTCAAGGCGATCCAGGACGGCAAGCAGGTCGTCATGCTCGTGCCGACGACGCTGCTCGTCAAGCAGCACTTCGACACCTTCGCCGACCGGTTCGCCGGCTTCCCCGTGCACCTGCGCAGCCTCAGCCGCTTCCAGTCGGCGAAGGAGAGCCGCGAGACGATCGCGGGCCTCGGCGACGGCACCGTCGACATGGTCATCGGCACCCACCGCCTCCTCAGCGAGAGCATCGTCTACAAAGACGTGGGGCTCGTCATCATCGACGAGGAGCAGCGGTTCGGCGTCGAGCACAAGGACGCGCTGAAGAAGCTCAAGACGAACGTCGACATCCTCGCGATGTCGGCGACGCCGATCCCGCGATCGCTCGAGATGGCCGTCACCGGCATCCGTGAGATGTCGACCCTCGCGACCCCGCCGGAGGACCGCCACCCCATCCTCACCTTCGTCGGCCCCGAGAGCGAGCGGCAGAAGGCCGCCGCCATCCGCCGCGAGCTGCTCCGCGAGGGCCAGGTCTTCTACGTCCACAACCGCGTCTCGAGCATCAACCGCGTCGCCGCGCAGATCGCCGAGCTCGTGCCGGAGGCGCGGGTCGCCGTCGCGCACGGGCAGATGGCCGAGTCGACCCTCGAGCAGGTGATGGTCGACTTCTGGGAGCGCAAGTTCGACGTGCTCGTCTCGACCACCATCATCGAGACCGGGCTCGACATCGCCAACGCGAACACGCTCATCATCGACCGGGCCGACAAGTACGGCCTCAGCCAGCTGCACCAGCTGCGCGGCCGCGTCGGCCGGGGCCGCGAGCGCGGCTACGCGTACTTCCTCTACGACGCCGAGAAGCCGCTCAGCGAGACCGCCCAGGACCGCCTCGAGACCATCGCGGCGAACAACGAGCTCGGCGCGGGCATGCAGGTGGCCCTGAAAGACCTCGAGATCCGCGGGGCGGGCAACCTGCTCGGCGGCGAGCAGTCCGGGCACATCGCCGGCGTCGGCTTCGACCTCTACCTCCGCATGATCGGCGAGGCCGTCGGCGCCTTCCGCGGCGAGGTCGCCGAGGGCCAGACCGAGCTGCGGCTCGAGCTGCCCGTCGACGCCCACATCCCCGAGGAGTACGTCGAGAGCGAGCGCCTCCGGCTCGAGGCGTACCAGAAGCTCTCGACCGCCAGCTCGCCCACCTCGACCGACGAGCAGATCGACGCCGTCCTCGAGGAGCTCACCGACCGCTACGGCGCCCCGCCGGCGTCCGTGCTCGCGCTCATCGAGGTGTCGCGCCTCCGCCGTGCCGCCCAGAAGGCGGGGCTCAGCGAGGTCGTCGTCATGGGCAGCAACCTCCGGGTCGCCGGCCTCGACCTGCCCGACAGCATGCAGGTGCGCCTGCAGCGCATGTACCCGGGGTCGCGCTGGTTCGGCCAGACGCGCTCCGTGAGCGTCCCCCTGCCGCGGAAGCACGGCGAAGCCCTGCCCGACGGCGAGCTGATCACCTGGGTCGAGCAGCTCATGTCGTCGATCTACGGCGCCGAGGCGCCGCGCCCGTCCGCCGACAGCTCCGCCGCGGCGAGCTGAGCCGACCGTGACGGACGGCGTCGACGGCCGCGCGGGCGCCGAGCTCGCGGCTCTCGTCCGCGTGGTCGAGGCGCTGCTGGCCGACGAGGGCGGCTGCGAGTGGAACCGCGCTCAGACCCCCGACAGCCTCGTCACCTACCTGATCGAGGAGTCGTCGGAGCTCGTCGAGGCCATCGAGTCGGGCACCCCGGCCGACCGCCGGGAGGAGCTCGGCGACGTGCTGTACCAGGTCGTGCTCCACGCTGCGATCGCGGCGAGGGCGCCGGCGGAGGGCTTCGACCTGGCCGACGTCGTCCGCGACGTCGCCGCGAAGACCGTGCGTCGGCACCCCCACGTCTTCGCCGGCGACGAGGCCGCCGACGTCGACGACATCGTCCGGCTCTGGTCCGCCGCCAAGGCCCGGGAGAAAGCCGACCGCCGCAGCGCCTACGACGGCGTGCCCCTCGGCCTGCCCGCCCTCGCGAGGGCACAGAAGGTGGAGTCGCGGCGCCGGTCGGCCGGTCATGTCACGCCGCCCGCCGCCCTCGTCGACGACGAGCCCGACGTCGAGCTCTCCTGGGGGCGCGAGCTCCTCGCCCGCGTCGACGCGGCGACCGCGGAGGGGCTGGACGCCGAGCGGGCGCTCCGGCGAGCCGTCCGCGAGCGGGAGCAGCAGCTGCGGTCTGGCGAGGCTCCGCGGCCGTAGCGCGTCCCCGGCCGGGCGCGGACGGGCCCCGCCACGATGTCGCCGTCGTGGACGGACAGGGCACGGGGGAGAGGCCCGGGGGAGAGGGCCGGGGGTCCGACCGACCCGAACGGCGGACACCCCGGCACAGGGCACCCGACCGACCCGAACGGCGGGCGCCCCCACGTGCCCGGCCACACGGCGGTCGAGGACCAGCCGCGCGGGCGAGGGGCACGTCGGCGCCGCACTGCGTCGAGGGGGATCACCCGCGACGCGTCGTGCGGCACTGTGTCGAATGTACCGGGTGGAGTGCTGACATGTCAAAGACGGAACCCTGATGTGTCATGTGGTCGGCGGTCGCCGGTGGTCGTCGACGCTGCTCGTCGACCCCGGCGTGTCCGCCCGCCGGTGTCGTCGGGGGCGCCCGGGGGTCGCGGTGGCCGTCTGTTATCGTGCGACCGGGCCGACGACCCGGCGCAGGGCCGGGCTGCTCGCCCTCGCAGAGGAGGGGCTCCCGTGCCTCGCAGACCCGACCCGACCCGCAAGCCCGAGCTGCTCGCGCAGATCATCGAGCACCTCCGCAGCCGGTCGATCGCCACGGTGTCGTTCCGTACCCTCGCCGACGCGCTCGGCGTGAGCACGTACGTCTTCGTCTACCACTTCGGCAACCGCGCCGAGCTCGTCGCCGAGATCGTGCGCGGAGTCGTCGCGCGGCACGACGCCGCGCTGGCGGTCGACCCGACCGCCCTGGACGGCCGGGCGCTCCGGTCGCATCTGCTCGACGCCTGGGTCGACTCGACCAGCGAGCGCGGCCGCGACCTGCTGCGCCTCGAGACCGAGGCGGCCCTGCTCGAGGTCGTCGCCGGCGAGCAGGGCCCGGCCCGGGGCGAGGTCGCCCGCTGGCACGACTTCGTCGCGCGCTGGCTGGTGGCGCAGGGCGTGCCGGAGGCGGTGGCCGGGCCGGAGGCGCGGGTCGCCGTCGACGCCCTCCGAGGCCTCCAGCACGACTCCCTCGTCACGGCGGAGGTGCGCCCGCTCACGACCGCGGCCACCCGCGTCGTCGACGACCTCGTGGCCCGCGCGCCGCAGCTCGCCTCCACGCCGTGACCGCACGCCGGAGTCCAGCCCGGAGCGGTCGCGTGACGGGCGGTCACGTCGCGGCCGGCCCAGGGCGGAGCCGCCCCGCCCCGCGCTGATGAACGGGCCAGGCGCGAGGCGCCTGGCCCGTCGTGGAGCCCTCACCGCAGGGAAGGGAGGGCGCCGGGGTCGGTCGCCGGTGCGCAACCCGATTCGCGCCGACGACCTGCGTCGACCATAGCCGACATGTCACATGACGCGCAATCCTGCGGAGCTCGACGCGCGCCTCCCGGGGCTGCCCTCTGGGATGATGGTGCGATGCCCTCACACGTGACCCCGCCGCGCGGGATGCGAGACTTCCTGCCCGCCGAGAAGCGCCGCCGCGAACGCGTGCTGGCCACCGTGCGCGACGTCTACCGCTCGCGGGGCTTCGACGAGATCGAGACCCCGGTCGTCGAGGGCGCCGAGTTCCTCTGGTCCGGCCTCGGCGGCGACAACGAGAAGCAGGTCTTCGCGGTGCTGCGCCGCGGGCTCGACCTCGACGCCGTCCGCGCCGTCGGGTCGCCGCTCGAGCTCGCCGACCTCGGGCTGCGCTTCGACCTCACCGTGCCCCTGGCCCGGTTCTACGCGTCGCACCGGGCCGAGCTGCCGACCGTCTTCCGCTCGGTGCAGATCGCTCCCGTCTGGCGGGCCGAGCGGCCGCAGAAGGGCCGCTACCGCCAGTTCGTCCAATGCGACATCGACATCCTCGGCGAGCCCGGGCAGCAGGCCGAGGTCGAGCTGATCTCGGCCACGACCGACGTGCTCGACGCCCTCGGGCTCCGGGGCACGACCATCCGCGTCAACGACCGCCGCGTGCTGCTCGGCGTGCTCGCCCACTGGGGCGTCACCCCCGAGCTGACCGACCGGGCGCTGATCGAGATCGACAAGCTCGACAAGATCGGCGTCGAGGGCGTGGCGACGCAGCTGCGCGAGCTCGGCGTCGGCGGCGACGACCTCGCGGCGCAGCTGCACCAGCTCGGCGAGGCGACCTTCGACTCGATCACCGGCTCCGCGCCTCCCGCCTGGCTCGACGCCGAGGCCGCAGCCGACCTCGTGGCCCTCC
The DNA here is from genome assembly GCF_014841815.1 of Frigoribacterium sp. CFBP 8754. Lineage (NCBI taxonomy): Bacteria > Bacillati > Actinomycetota > Actinomycetes > Micrococcales > Microbacteriaceae > Frigoribacterium > Frigoribacterium sp. CFBP 8754. The sequence goes on along the minus strand of NZ_JACYUO010000002.1, from coordinate 452,397 downwards.
GCGACGCGCTGCCGGGCGCGACCCTCGTGCTCGACCCGACGCTGGTGCGGGGCATGGGCTACTACACCGGCACCATCTTCGAGGTGGCGCACCCCGACTTCAGCTACTCGCTGGGCGGCGGCGGTCGCTACGACGGGATGATCGGCCGGTTCCTCGGCACCGACGTGCCGGCCGCGGGCTTCTCGCTCGGCTTCGAGCGCATCGTCGACCTCGTCGAGCTCGACGGGGCCGACGACGACGGCCTGGCCGTGCTGCACGACAAGACGGTGCCGCCGGCCGAGCTGGTCGCCCTGCAGCGGGCGCTGCTCGCCGGCGGCGAGGGCCGGGTGCGGCTCGAGCGCCGTGCGAAGAACGCCAGGGGCCAGCTCGCCGCGCTCGCGGCCGCCGGCTTCGGGCGGTTCACCTCCGTGCGCGGGGGCGAGTCCGTCGACGAGCTGCAGATCCGCCCGATCGGCTGACCGACGGCGGGCGAACGTCCGCTGAACACCCGCGTCGCCGGTCGGAGGCGCGGCTAGGCTAGGCGGGGGGGCCCAGGCCCCGACGACCTGACGACACACTAAGGAGTTCTCCGTGGCAGCAATCGACGCCGTAGGCGCCCGCGAAATCCTCGACTCGCGGGGCAACCCGACCGTCGAGGTCGAGGTCCTGCTCGACGACGGGACCGTGTCGCGCGCGGCCGTCCCCTCGGGCGCATCCACCGGGGCCTTCGAGGCCTACGAGCTCCGCGACGGCGACGACAGCCGCTACCTCGGCAAGGGCGTGCTGAAGGCCGTCGCGGCCGTCATCGACGAGATCGGCCCGGAGGTCGAGGGCCTCGACGCCACCGACCAGCGCCTGATCGACGCGGCGATGATCGAGCTCGACGGCACCGAGAACAAGTCGCGCCTCGGCGCCAACGCCATCCTCGGCGTCTCGCTGGCCGTGGCCCGCGCCGCCGCCGACTCGGCCGACCTGCCGCTCTTCCGCTACCTCGGCGGCCCGAACGCCCACACGCTGCCCGTGCCGATGATGAACGTCATCAACGGCGGCTCGCACGCCGACAGCAACGTCGACATCCAGGAGTTCATGATCCTGCCGATCGGCGCGTCGACCTTCGGCGAGGCCGTCCGCTGGGGCGCCGAGACCTACCACGCGCTGAAGAGCCAGCTGAAGGCCGCCGGCCTCTCGACCGGCCTCGGCGACGAGGGCGGCTTCGCGCCGAACCTCGAGAGCAACCGCGCCGCGCTCGACCTGCTGGTCGAGGCCATCACCACGGCCGGCTTCACCCCCGGGAAAGACATCGCGCTGGGCCTCGACGTCGCCTCGAGCGAGTTCTTCTCCGACGGCTCGTACACGTTCGAGGGGCAGTCGCGCGACTCGGCCTTCCTCGCCTCGTACTACGCCGACCTCGTCGCCTCGTACCCGCTCGTCTCCATCGAGGACCCCCTCGACGAGGACGACTGGGAGGGCTGGGCGCACCTCACGAGCGAGATCGGCCGCAAGACGCAGATCGTCGGCGACGACCTCTTCGTCACCAACCCGACCCGCCTCGCCAAGGGCATCCAGACCGGCGCCGCGAACTCGATCCTCGTCAAGGTGAACCAGATCGGCACCCTGACCGAGTCGCTCGACGCGGTCTCGCTCGCCCAGCGCAGCGGCTACACCACCGTGCTGTCGCACCGCTCCGGCGAGACGGAAGACACCACGATCGCCGACCTCGCCGTCGCGACCGACGCCGGCCAGATCAAGACCGGCGCCCCGGCCCGCAGCGAGCGCGTGGCGAAGTACAACCAGCTGCTCCGCATCGAGGAGGAGCTCGGCGAGGCCGCGGTCTACGCCGGCTACTCGGCGTTCCCGCGCTTCCAGGCCTAGCCAGCGCCCCGCCGAGAGGCCCGTCCCCGCCCGGGGGCGGGCCTCTCGGCGTTCCGTGACCCGGCGCCCGGGTGCGTCGTCTACCCTCGACACATGCCTCGTGAGACCCCGAACCGCCGCGTGCCGGTGAGCCTCCCGGCCGCCGACTCGGCCGCGGGCGCCTGGCTCCGCAACATCCGCTCGTCGGGCTTCAGCCTCGTGATGCTCGTCATCCTCGTGCTCTTCGTCGTCATCCTCGCGCCGTCGCTCCGCACGCTCATCCAGCAGCAGCAGCAGATCGCCGCCCTCGAGCAGGAGGTCCGCGACCAGCAGGCCGACGTCGACGACCTGCAGGGCGACGTCGCGCGCTGGAGCGACCCGGCCTACATCGAGGCCCAGGCCCGCGACCGCCTGCTCTACGTCTACCCGGGCGAGTACAGCTACCTCGTCATGGGCGAGTCGGCCGGCGCCGAGCCCTCGCAGCCCGCCCCGATCAGCGACTCGCTGCAGACCCCCCAGGTCGACTGGGTGGCGGCCATGACCTCGTCCGTGCTCGACGCCGGCCTCAGCGACGCCCCCGCGACCGAGCTGGTCGCGCCCGACCTCGGCGGCGCGACCGTGCCGTCCTCCACCTCGACAGGCGGCACCCCGTGACGACCCCTCCCTTCGACCCGGTCACCGACGACGACGTGCGCATCGTCACGGCGCAGCTGGGCCGCCCCGCCCGCGACGTCGTGGGCATCCCCGCGCGCTGCGTCTGCGGGGCGCCCACCGTCGTCGCGACGAAGCCGCGCCTCGGCGACGGCACGCCCTTCCCGACGCTCTACTACCTGTGCCACCCGGGGGCGACGGCGGCGGTCTCGACCCTCGAGGCCACCGGCGTGATGACCGAGATGACCGAGCTGCTGGCCGGCGACGAGCAGGTGCGCGAGCAGTACCACGCCGCCCACGACGCCTACCTCGCCGACCGCGAGGGCATCGAGCACGTCGCCGAGATCGCGCACGTCACGGCGGGGGGCATGCCCGAGCGCGTCAAGTGCCTGCACGCCCTCGTCGGCCACGCCCTCGCGGCGGGCCCCGGGGTCAACCCGATCGGCGACCTCGCGCTCGAGCGTGCGTCGTGGAGCCCCGACGTCTGCCGCTGCCCCGACTGGCTCGACGAGTCCGCCCCGGCGACCACCGCCTCCGACGGCGCAGCCTGACCGCCGTGCGGCGGCGAGGGGGCGTCAGCGTCGCGGCGGTCGTCGCCGCGGCCGCCCTCGTCGTGCTGCCCGCGGCCTCGGCGCGTGCCGACGCGATCCGCGACCAGCAGTACTGGCTCGCCGACTACGGCATCGAGCAGGCCTGGCAGACCACCCGGGGCGCAGGAGTCACGGTGGCGGTCATCGACACCGGCGTCGACGGGTCGGTGCGCGAGCTCCAGGGCGCCGTCGTCGGGGGCACGGACGTCAGCGGCCAGGGCAGCCCCGACGGTCAGACCCCGGTCGGGACGGACGACCCGGCGCACGGCACCCTCGTCGGCTCGATGCTCGCGGGCCGAGGCACCGGCAGCGGCGACGGCGTCGTCGGCGTCGCGCCCGAGGCGAGCCTGCTGTCGGTCTCGGTCGGCTTCGGCACCGGCGCCGTCGACTCCGACACCCAGATCGCCGACGCGGTCCGCTGGTCGGTCGACCACGGCGCCGACGTCATCAACATGTCGCTCACCCGCAACACGCTCGACTGGCCGACCAGCTGGGACGACGCGTTCCTCTACGCGATGGAGCACGACGTGGTCGTGGTGGCCGCCGCCGGCAACCGCGGCAGCGGCACGACCGAGGTGGGCGCGCCGGCGACCATGCCCGGCGTGCTGACCGTCGCGGGCGTCGACCGCTCGGGCACGGCGAGCTTCGACGCGTCGAGCCAGGGCATCACCATCGGGGTCGCCGCGCCGAGCGAGAAGCTCGTCGGGGTCGGCCCCGACGACGTCCACTACAGCTGGAACGGCTCGAGCGGGGCCACGCCCCTCGTCGCGGGGATCGTCGCCCTCGTGCGGGCCGCCCACCCCGAGCTCGACGCCGACGACGTCATCAACCGCGTGGTCGCGACGGCCGAGCCGCGCGGCGCGAGCCAGCCCGACCCCCTCTACGGCTACGGGCTCGTCGACGCGGCGGCGGCCGTCACCCGTGACGTGCCGCACGTCGAGGCGAACCCGATGGGCGACCTCTCGGAGTGGATCCGCGTGCACCGCCGCGCCGACGAGGTCGTGCCCGACGGCAGCTCGTCGGCCGTGCCCGTCGAGCCGGCGCCGGTGCCCACCCCCGAGACCCCCGACGGCGAGCGGCTGTCGGCCCTGCTGCCCACGGTCGAGACGATGCGGTCGACGGGCGTCCCGCTCATCGTCTTCGCGGTCTTCGGCGGGGCCCTGGTGCTCGTCGGGGTCGGCGCCGCCCGGCAGTACGGGCGGGGCCGTCGGCAGGAGTAAAGTCTCCTCCGACACCCCACAACGAGGAGAGCCTTCACCGTGCCTGAAATCCTGATCGTCGGCGGCGGCTACGCCGGCTTCTACACCGCCTGGAAGCTCGAGAAGCACCTCCGTCAGGGGGAGGCGTCGGTGACGGTCGTCGACCCGCTGCCCTACATGACGTACCAGCCCTTCCTCCCCGAGGTCGCGGCCGGCTCGATCGAGCCCCGTCACGCCGTGGTCTCGCTCCGCCGCCACCTCAAGAAGACGAGGGTCGTCACCGCCAAGGTGACCGCGGTCGACCACGCCACGAAGACCGCGACGATCACCCCGTCCGTCGGCGACGCGTGGACGATGCAGTACGACCAGATCGTCATGACGGCCGGCGCCGTGTCGCGCACCTTCCCCATCCCGGGCGTGGCCGACGAGGCCATCGGCCTCAAGACCATCGAGGAGGCCGCGGCGATCCGCGACAAGCTCCTCACCAACTTCGCGAAGGCGGCCGACCTGCCCGCCGGCCCGCTGCGCGACCGCCTGCTGACGGTCACGGTCGTCGGCGGCGGCTTCGCCGGCATCGAGATCTTCGCCGAGCTGCGCAGCTTCGCCAGCGACCTGCTGAAGAAGTACCCGACCCTCACCATCGACGACACCCACTTCCACCTCGTCGAGGCGATGGGCCGCATCATGCCCGAGGTGTCGCTCGAGACGAGCCACTGGGTGCTGAAGAACCTCGCCGAGCGCGCCGCCACGGTGCACCTCGACACGCAGCTGCAGTCGGCCGTCGGCGGCAAGATCGAGCTGTCGACCGGCGAGTCGTTCGAGTCGGACCTCATCGTCTGGACGGCCGGGGTCATGGCCAACCCGATGGTGCGCTCCACCGACTTCCCCCTCGAGCAGCGCGGCCGCATCACGGTGCAGGCCGACCTCCGCGTCGTCGACGGCGAGACCGTCGTGCCCGGCGCCTGGGCCTGCGGCGACGTCGCGGCGACGCCCGACCTCACGGGCAAGGGCGTCGGCGGCTTCTGCGTGCCGAACGCCCAGCACGCCGTCCGCATGGGCAAGCAGCTCGCCAAGAACATCACCGCCGTGCTCCGCGGCGAGGAGCCCGTCGACTACGTGCACGAGAACCTCGGCGCCGTCGCGGGCCTGGGCCTCGGCACCGGCGTCTTCCAGAGCGGCAAGTTCGTGCTGAAGGGCTTCCCGGCCTGGGCCGCGCACCGCGGCTACCACGGCATGGCGATGCCCTCCTTCGAGCGCAAGTTCCGCGTCGTCACCGGCTGGTGGAACAACTTCTGGCTCGGCCGCGACATCGTCTCGCTCGACGACCGTGAGCGCCCCCGTGCCGCGTTCGAGGCGTTCGCGTCGCGCCCGAAGCCGGCCGCCGACGCGCCCGCCGCCGCACCCGCGCCCGAGATCGGCAAGGCCGCCGGCGAGCCCGGCCCCGCCTACGCGAACCCGGTCGACGCCGACGGCAGCGCGCCCGCCGAGGGCGAGAAGGTCGGGGCCACGGCCAGCGGCTCGGCCCGCGGCACCGGAGCGTCGACCGACGTCGCCGGCACCGACGCGGTGCCCGCCGCCGAGTAGTCACGGCACCGGCCGCCTCGAGCGGCCGACCACGACGCCCGCCCTGCTGCTCGTCAGCACGGCGGGCGTCGTCGTGTCCGTGCGACGGCCGCCGCCGCCGTCTCGTAGGCTCGGGGGAGGCCCTCGTAGCCCAACTGGTCAGAGGCAGGCGACTTAAAATCGTCCAAGTCAGGGTTCGAATCCCTGCGGGGGCACGGTCACGCCGTCAGGGCGACGCGGCCGACGCGGGCGACGGGCGCGGCTCAGGCCTCGCGGCCCGCGGGCTCGACCACGCGCAGCCAGAGCCAGGCCGCGACCGCCCCGAGCGCCACGACCGCGCTGGCCGCCACGAGCGGCACGACCGGGAACGCCGCCGTCGGCGCCCCGACGAAGACCACCGCGGCGACGCTCACGCCGACCACGACGAGCCCGACGTAGGCGCCGCGCGACCAGGCCCAGACCCGTCGCCCCGGCAGGCCGCCGAGCGGCACGAGCGAGACGACGAGCGAGCCGAGCCCGGCCAGGCACACGGTCGCCAGCGTCTCGCGGGCGAGCTCAGCGCCCGCGCCGGCCCCGGCCGCGGCCCCGGGCACGACGCCGTGGAGCACCCACGCCGCCCCGCCGAGCACGACGAGGGCCCCGAGCTGCGCGGCCGCCGCGACGCCGACGTCACGGGAGTCGGGCTCGCGCGCAGCCTCCGCGCCGCGGTGTCGCCCGGACGACGACGGCACGGCGACGAGGGCGCCCGTGAGCAGCACCCCCAGCACGAGCGGCGGGTCGAGCGAGAGGGCCCGCGTGGCCGCGCACGCGACGACGGCCGCCAGCAGGAGGCGCGGTGACATCCGCACGCGGAGGGCCAGGCCGCGGGCCCGCGCGACGAGCAGGGCGGGCAGCGCCACGCCCAGCCCGTTGATCACGACGAGCCCGATCACGATTCCCAGCGCCAGGCGGGCGTACTGCAGCTCGTCGTCGACCCCGGCGGCGACGGCCGTGACGGCGGCGCCCGCCACGAGGGCCAGGGCGACCGGCAGCCACGGGCTGACCGTGGCCGCGCTGAACGACGTGGGCAGCTCGACGCCGCGGTTGCGGCCGGTCAGCGAGGCGCGGCGCCGTCGCTGTCGCCCGCGCAGCGACGCGGCCGCGAGGCGGGCCGGCGCGGCCACGAGCAGGAGGAACAGCAGCGCCAGCCCGCCGGCGAGCGCCCAGGCCGGCCCGCCGAGGGTCTGGCCGAGCGTCGGCAGGTGCTCCCCGAACGAGGTGGCGGTGGCCCAGGTGCCCCGGGGGCCGTCACCGGTGCCGGGGGCGCCCCCCGCGCCTCCTGCGGCGTCGTCGGTCGGAGGTCCGCCGTCGCCGTCGGGCGACCCGGGGGCGACCGGCGCGGCCGACGTCGACGGGCCTGAGGGCGACGGGGAGGCGGTGGGGGCGGGCGTGGCACCGGGTCGCGGCGTCGGGCCCACGACGGGAGGCGCGACGGCGGAGGCGGGGTCGACCACGGTCACCGTGACGCCGGCCGAGGGGGGCCCGTAGTTGCCCGCCGGGTCGACGAGGGCGGCCTGGACGACGTGCGAGCCGAGGGGGAGGTCGGAGCCGGCGGTGCTGCACGACCACGGGCCGTCGCCGACGACGACCTGGCAGACGGGCGAGCTGTCGACGTAGACGGTCGCGAGGGCTCCGGCCTCGCCGCTCCCGGTGACCGTCACGGGCTGCGCGGCGATCCGCTGCCCGGCCGTCGGCGAGGTGAGGCGCGGAGCGGCGGGCGCGTCGCGGTCGACCCGCACCGAGACGGCGCTCGAGGCGCCGGAGCTGGGCACGTCGGGCACGGAGGGCGACGACTGCGTCGCGGTCACCGTGTACGAGCCGGAGGGGAAGGAGGAGGCGGGCAGCGTCGTCGTCCACGACCCGTCGCCGCCGGCGGTCGCCGTGGCGCGGGCGCCGCCGTTGGCCGTGACGGTCACCGTGGCGCCGGGCGCGGCCGTGCCGGAGAGCTTGCCGCCCACGAGGAGGCCGCCGCGGACGGTCGGCGGGGTCAGCACCGAGAACGGGCCCGAGTCGACGTCGGGCGTGCTCGGCTGGTCGAGGTCACGGGCCGTCGCCGTCCAGCCCGCGCCGGTGGGCACCGGCCCGGAGCACGACCAGGCCCCCTCGGCGTCGGCCGTCACCGCGTCGCAGAGGGTGCGGAACGTGCCCGAGCCGCTGACCGAGACCTTGACGCGCGCGCCGGGGGTCGCGGTGCCGCTGACGAGCACCGTGCCCGTCGCGCTGTCGCTCACCGGGCCGATGGTCGGCGCGACGGGCTCGGCGGTGGGCGGGGGAGTCGTGGGCGGGGCGCCGAGGGAGGGCGGCGCCGGCGACGGGGTCGGGCTCGCCGCCGCCCAGCCGGGTGCGGACGGCCCGGCGAGCAGCAGCGCGAGGCCCAGGACGGTCGCGAGGACCACGGTGACGGACGCCCGGGCCCTGCCCTGCGCCGGGGCGTGCCGGAGGCCCGCGGGGCGGCCGGTCGGGGCCGGGCGTCGCGGGGCGGCGGAGGGCAGGAGGTCGATCACTGAGACCCATTCAGCACGGCCGCGGGGGACAAGTCAATCCGCTGCGCGGAGGAGGACCGTGTGCTCCTCCTCGCCGGTCGACGACGCATGTCGTGAGTTCGCTCCGAGAACGCCCAGTCGACGTGGAGGCCCCGTCGGGCGCATTTATAGTGTTCTCCGGACCGAGCCCCGACCCGACGACGTCTCCGAGCCCCCCGCTCGGCCGCGGGTCGCCACGCACCTGGAGGAGTCACCCGTCATGCAACCCGGCCTCACCGGCATCCTCGTCGCCGTCGGCGTCGTCGTCCTCCTCCTGCTCCTGGCGGGCATCTGGGCCTGGGCGTCGTACCACTCGCTCGTGGCGCTCCGCACCCGGGTCGACGAGGCGTGGGACGGCATCGTCGTCCAGATGCGCCGCCGGGCCGAGCTGGTGCCGACGATCGTCGAGCAGGTCAGGGGCTACGCATCGCACGAGACCAAGGCGCTCGAGAACGTCGAGCGGGCTCGGGTCGAGACCCTCGAGGCGAGCACCCCGGCTGCCGCGTCGACCGCCGAGGGGCACCTGCAGACCGCGCTCCGCGGGGCCTTCACGGTCTCCGAGTCGTTCCCGCAGCTGCAGGCGAGCCAGTCGTTCCTGCAGCTGCAGTCCGAGCTCGTCGAGACCGAGGACGGCCTCCAGGCCGCCCGTCGCTCCTACAACGGCGGCGTCCGCGAGCTGAACGCGAAGGCCGTCGGCTTCCCGGCGCGGCTCTTCGCCCCGCGCCTGGGCGTCTCGCAGCGCGACTTCTTCGAGGTCGAGCAGCCCTCGACCATCGCCGAGCCCCCGCGCGTCCAGTTCTGACCCCTAGCTGACGTCGCCCGCCCCGACGGCGCCCCGCAGCGCCGCCGCGAGGTCTCCCCGGTCGACGACCTCCACCCGCTCGAGCCCCTGCCAGCGGGCCGCCCGGCCCAGCAGCGCTGCGAGCCGGTCGACGTCGACGGGCAGGTCGCGCTCCCGCCACGAGGCCTGGACCCGCAGCACGCGGGCCTGCCGGTCGCTCTTCAGGTCGACGCGGGCGACGAGCTGGTCGCCCTGCAGCACCGGCAGCACGTAGTAGCCGTGCACCCTCTTCTCCTGCGGGGTGTAGATCTCGATCCGGTAGCGGAACCCGAACAGGCGCTCCGCCCGGGGCCGCGTCCAGACCACGGGGTCGAAGGGCGAGAGCAGGGCGTCGGCGGCGATCCGCCGGGGGAAGGTCGCGTCGCGGTGCAGCCAGCCGCCCCGCGGCCAGCCCGGGACCGCCACCGGCGTCACGACGCCCTGGTCGGCCAGGTCGTGCAGGGCGGGCACGACGTCGGCCGTCTTCATGCGCCAGTGGTCGGCGAGGTCGGCGGTGGTCGCCACGCCGGAGGCGCGGGCCGCGTGGGCGAGCAGCTGACGGTGGGCCTCCTCCCGCCCCACCTCGACGGCGAGGAGCTCGGCGGGCAGCACCTGCTCGGGCAGCGCGTACACCCGCTCGAACCGTCGTCGCCCGGCGCTGACGAGCGCCCCCACGCGGAAGAGCGCCTCGAGCCCGCGCTTGACGTCGCTCCAGCCCCACCACGGCCCCGTGCGCCGGTTCGCGTCGTGCTCGACGAGGCTCGCGGGCAGCGGCCCCTCGCCGCGCAGCTCGTCGAGCAGCCAGGCGGCCGTCCGGGCGTTGGCCGACAGCCACGACCCCGGGTCGGCCTCTGCCCGGGCGCGGTGGTCGTCCATGCGCCAGCGCATCAGCGGCCAGGTCTCGACGGGCAGCAGCGCGGCCTCGTGCGCCCAGTACTCGACGTACCGCCCGCGCGGGGCGAACAGCAGCTCGTCGAGCCTGTCGCGGTCGTAGTGGCCGAGACGCGCGAAGACGGGGAGGTGGTGGCTGCGTTCGAAGACGTTCACCGAGTCGATCTGCAGCAGGCCGAGACGGTCGACGACGCCGTGGAGCTGGCGGGCGCCGACGGCCCGGGGGCCCGCCGCCTCGGCGACGGGCCGGCCGAGGCCCTGCGCGGCGAGGGCCGTGCGGCGGGCCTGGGCGGGGGAGAGGGCGTCGCGGGTCACGGGGCGACCCTACCGACGGCCGCCGACACGGCCGACCCGACCCGCGCCTCCTCGTGTCCGGGCGCCGACGCAGCCGGGCCCGAGACGGGGCCAGCATGCCGGGAGGGGCATGTGGCGCGGGCGTCACGGTCGGCCGCGACACCTACACTGAGCGCATGAACCGCCTCCGACGGCTCCTCCGACGCCCCCCGGGCAGCCACGTCGCGACGCCCGTGCCCGCCGAGCCCGTGCCCGGCGCCGCGGCGCTCCCGTCGGCCCCCGTCACGGGCCCGGAGGTCGCTCCCGAGCGCCGCACGGAGGGCGACCTCGACGGTGCGCTGCCCCGCGGCGTCGTCGTCGCCGGCGCGTGGTCGTGGCGCGTCCTCGCGATCGTCGGCGTCATCGCCGTCTTCGTCTGGCTGGTCATCCAGCTGCGCATCATCGTCGTGCCGTTCATGGTGGCCCTGCTCATCGCGGCGCTGCTCGTGCCCCTCTCGTCGTGGCTGCAGCGGCACGGCTGGCCGAAGTGGCTCGCCGTCGTCGTCAGCCTCGTCGGCTTCGTCGTCGTCGTGGCCGGGCTGCTCTACCTCGTCGTGCTGCAGATCATCGACGGCTGGCCCCAGCTGCGCGACCGATCGGTGGCCTCGTACGTCGAGCTGAAGGGCGTGCTCCTCGACTCGCCCCTTCACCTCACCGAGGCGCAGCTGAACGGCTACGTGACCGACGCCGTGACCGCCCTGCAGCAGGACAGCCAGCCGCTCCTGCGCGGCGCCCTCTCCGTCGGCACGACGGCCGGCCACGTCGGCGCCGGGCTCGTGCTCGTGCTCTTCTCGACGATCTTCGTGCTGGCCGGCGGCGGCGACATCTGGCGCTGGTTCGTCCGTCTCTTCCCGCGACGCGCCCGCACGGCCGTCGACGGCGCCGGCCGCGCCGGCTGGACGACGCTGACCAACTTCGTCAAGGTGCAGATCCTCGTCGCCGCGGTCGACGCCGTGGGCATCGGCCTGGGCGCGTTCTTCCTGGGCCTGCCGCTCGTCGCGCCGATCGCCATCGCGGTGTTCCTCGGCTCGTTCGTCCCCGTGGTCGGCGCGGTCGCGACAGGCACCGTCGCCGTCGTCATCGCGCTGGTCTACAACGGCTGGGTGGTGGCGCTGGCGATGCTCGCGGTCGTGATCCTCGTGCAGCAGATCGAGGGCCACGTGCTGCAGCCGTTCGTCATGGGCGGCGCCGTCAAGGTGCACCCGCTGGCCGTGGTCTTCGCGGTCGCGGCGGGTGCCCTCCTCGCGGGCATCCCCGGCGCGCTCTTCGCGGTGCCCGTCGTCGCGGTGCTGAACGTCATGGTGTCGTACGTCGCGGGCGGCAGCTGGCGCGACGGGCCCCGGTCGGTGCCCGCTCCGCCGGGTCGCGTGCCCCCGGGCCCGTCGGCCGGCGCCTCCGCCCCGAACACGAGGGGCGGCCCCGTGGTCGGCCCCTCGGCCACGTCCCCCGCGGCCACCTCCCCCTCCGCGGCCGACCCGGCCGCCGCCTCCGCTCGCTCCGTTCCGTCCCGAAAGGCCGCTGATGCCTGACCTCACCATCGCCGGGCCCACCCTGGCCGAGATCGAGGAGGCGCGGGTCCGCGTCTCGACGGTCGCCCGCGTCACGCCGATGGAGAGCTCGCGGTTCCTGGCCGACGTGCTGGGCTCGCCGGTGTACCTCAAGTGCGAGAACCTGCAGCGCACGGGCTCGTACAAGATCCGGGGCGCCTACAACCGCCTCACGCAGCTCTCCGACGACGAGAAGGCGCGGGGGGTCGTGGCCGCCTCGGCCGGCAACCACGCCCAGGGCGTGGCCTTCGCGGCGCGGGAGCTCGGCATCGCCGCCACCATCTTCATGCCGGTCGGGGTCGCCCTGCCCAAGCTGCAGGCCACCCGCGACTACGGGGCCGACGTGGTGCTCAGCGGCCACGCCGTCGAGCAGTCCCTGATGGCCGCCAAGGAGTTCGCGGCCACCACCGGCGCCGTCTTCATCCCGCCCTTCGACCACCCCGACGTCGTCGCCGGGCAGGGCACCGTCGGCCTCGAGATCCTCGACCAGGTGCCCGACGTCGACACGGTCATCGTGCCGATCGGCGGCGGCGGGCTCATCTCGGGCGTCGCGAGCGCCCTGAAGCAGAACGCCGCCCGGACGGGCCGCGACGTCCGCATCATCGGGGTGCAGGCGGTCAACGCGGCCCCCTACGCGGTGTCGATGAAGCGCGGCGTCCGCACCGACATCGAGGCCCTGCCGACGATCGCCGACGGCATCGCGGTCGCGAAGCCGGGCGTGCTGAACTTCGAGATCGTCCGCGAGACCGTCGACGAGGTCGTCACGGTCAGCGACGACGACACCGCCCGGGCGATGCTCGTCATGCTCGAGCGCGCGAAGCTCGTCGTCGAGGCGGCGGGCGCCGTCGGCGTGGCCGCGGTGCTCACCGAGCAGGTGCGCGACCTCGGCACGACCGTCATCGTCCTCAGCGGGGGCAACATCGACCCCCTGATGATGGAGCGCGTGATCGGGCGAGGCCTCGCGGCCGCCGAGCGCTACCTCAAGCTGCGGGTCGGCCTGCCCGACCGGCCCGGGCAGCTGACCCGGGTGTCGGAGATCCTCTCGGACGCGAACGCGAACGTCGTCGAGGTGCTGCACACCCGGCACGGCCGCGGGCTGCAGATCAGCGAGGTGGAGCTCGAGCTCAGCGTCGAGACCCGCGGCCCCGAGCACGTCCAGCACGTGCTGCAGCGCCTCCNCGTCGTCAGCGCCGGGGGCTACGGCGTGTAGGTCTCGACCGCGGTGACGGAGACCGCGATCTCCTTGCCGTTGGGGGCCGTGTAGCTCGTCGAGTCGCCCACCTTCAGGCCGTTGATGGCCTGGCCCAGCGGGCTGGTCTCGCTGTAGACCGAGAGGTCGCTGTCGGCGGCGATGATCTCGCGGTTGCCGAGCAGGAACGTGCTGGGGTCGCCGGCGATCGTCGCGGTGACGACGGTGCCGGGGCCGACGATGCCGGCGGCGGCGGTGGACTCGCCGACCGTGGCGTTCTTCAGCAGGTTGGTGAGCACCCGGATGCGCGCCTCCATCTTGCCCTGCTCGTCCTTCGCGGCGTGGTAGCCGCCGTTCTCCTTCAGGTCGCCCTCTTCACGCGCCGCCTCGATGCGGGCGGTGATCTCCTTGCGGCCCTCACCGCTCAGGGTGGCGAGCTCGGCCTGGAGGCGGTCGCGCGCGTCGGGCGTCAGCCAGGTCGTGGCGTCGTTGGCGTCGTTCATGGTGTCTCCGTTCGTGTGGCGGCCGGCCGCGCGGTCGCCCGCGCGGGTGGTCCGGTCACGGGTGCTCACGTCGCGCGTGCGGGGAGCCGCGGGGCGGACGAGGCACGCCCCTCGAAAGAAGGAGACCGGCCGAGTGGCCGGTCTCCGGTGATCCGATGTAGTCTACGGAAGCCAGCACTCGTAGATCAACCCCGTCACCGCCCGCTCGCTGGTGGCCAGCGAGGTGGTGTACGTGGTCGAGTGCTGCGCCGCGGCGGGCAGGTGGACGACCTTCCAGCCGACGATCGCGAACTTCTGGTTCTGCGCCTGGACGGCGCAGCTCACCTCGGTGCCCGGCTGCACGCTGACGGTGTACTGCACGTCGACCGAGCGATCGTCGAGCACCGTGTAGCCGACGTCGGTGCTCTCGAGCTTCGACCCGTCGCCGTCGAAGGCGGCGAAGACGACCCAGGCGGCGAAGACCACGACGAAGGCGACCGCGACCGAGACGGCGACCACCGTGCGCCGGCGGCGCGTGCCCGGAGACCGGCCGTAGCGGTCGTCGAGGTGCGACGAGCGAGCCGTGTCGGGGGCCGGCGTCGAGGGCGCCGGAGATGCTGCGGGGGGCGTGGACGCCACTCGGGACTCCGTCCGATTATCCTGGTCACAGGGTAGCAACGTCTGCCCTGCACGAATTGCGAGGAACCCGTGACCCTGCGCCTCTTGGCCGTCCACGCCCATCCCGACGACGAGTCCAGCAAGGGCTCGGCGACGTACGCCCACTACCGCAGCCTCGGCGTCGAGGTCCTCGTCGTCAGCTGCACCGGTGGTGAGCAGGGCTCCATCCTCAACGAGCAGCTGGAGGCCCGGCACCACGCCGAGCGCGACATCGCCGGCCTGCGCGTCCACGAGATGCGCGCCGCCCAGGAGGCGATGGGCGTCGACCACGTCTGGCTCGGCTACGCCGACTCCGGGCTGCCGGCCGAGGGCGAGCCGGTCGCCGTGAACTCGTTCGCGACGATCCCGCTCGAGACGAGCGCCGAGCCCCTCGTCGCCGTCATCCGTCGCTTCCGCCCGCAGGTGCTCATCACCTACGACGAGAACGGCGGCTACCCGCACCCCGACCACATCCGCACCCACGAGATCTCGATGGAGGCCTTCCGCGCCGCCGCCGACCCCGCGCGCTACCCGGCGACGGGCGAGCCGTGGTCGATCGAGAAGGTCTACTACGACCGGATGTTCAGCACGGGCCGAATCGAGGCGATGATCAGCCACCTCCGCGAGAGCGATCCGGAGTCGCCGCTGATCGAGCGCCTCGGCGAGATGCTCGAGCGCTTCAGCGACCGCCCCGACCTGGCGACCACGAAGGTGCCGGTCTCCGACTTCTTCCCCGTGCGCGACGCCGCCCTCCGTGCCCACGCGAGCCAGGTGCCGCTCGACAGCGCGTTCTTCTTCTGGCCGAACGACCTCCAGGTGCGGGCCTGGCCGACGGAGGACTTCCAGCTGGTCGAGTCGGCCGTCGAGTCGACCCTCCCCGAGACCGACCTCTTCGCCGGCGTCGTCGACCCCGACACCGGCCTCGTCGGGACGGAGCGCTCGTGACCGCCCTCGGCGACCTCGCCCTCGGGGCGACCGTGCGCCTCCTCGCGCAGCCCTCCACCCCGTCGCCGACGCTGCCGGCCTCGACCGTGCCCGACGAGGCCGTCACGCCCGGCGTCTGGGGCTTCGTCGCGATCGCGTTCGTGGCGATCGCCACCGTGCTGATCATCGTCGACATGACGCGTCGGGTGCGCCGCACGCGCTACCGCGGCGAGGTCCGCGAGCGCATCGAGGCCGAGCGGGCCGAGGCGAGCCAGGCCGCGGCGGGCCTGGACGAGGAGGCGCGGCCCGGCCAGGGCGACGACGAGCCGTACCGCGAGGGCGGGCCCAGGGCCTAGCCGAACGACGGCGCGTTCAGCGCCAGCACGAGGATCCCGCTCCAGTGGCAGAGGTACGCCGCCACCGTGCAGGCGTGGAACAGCTCGTGGAAGCCGAAGTGGCCCGGTGCCGGGTTCGGGCGCTTCAGGCCGTAGAACGTCGCGCCGACGATGTAGAGCAGCCCGCCGACCAGCACGAGCACCGTCATCGGCACGCTGGCCGCGACGAGGTCGGGCAGGAACCCCAGCGCGCCGACGCCCATCAGCACGTAGAGCGGCACGTACAGCCAGCGCGGCGCGTGGATGAAGAAGACCCGGAAGGCGATGCCGAAGGCCGCCGCCGTCCAGACGAGCACGAGCAGCAGCTGCGACTTGCCGGGCGGCAGCGCGATGGCCGCGATGGGCGTGTAGGTGCCGGCGATGAGCAGGAAGATGTTCGAGTGGTCGAGCCGCTTGAGGAACATCTTGGCGCCGGGGCTCCACGGGAACCGGTGGTACGTCGCCGAGATGCCGAAGAGCAGCAGCGAGGTCGTCATGAAGACGGCCGAGGCCCACGTCGCGGCGGTGCCGTCGGCGAGCACGACGAGCACCACGCCCGTGGCGATCGCCACCGGGAAGGTCGCGGCGTGGATCCAGCCGCGCCAGGTCGGCTTGCGTTCGATGGACGCGTAGTCGAGGGCGTCGTCGAGGAGGGGCAGGTTCGGGAGGTCGGCGCCGCCGTCCTCGGCCACGCCGTCGCGCGCGGGGGTCGTGCTCATGCCCCCGAGCGTAGGCGAGGGGCCGGGGAGGCGGGGGACGAGGCGCTGGGAATCTCCCGCCGAGCGTGCGTTAACGTAGGCACGTGAAGAACCGTCGGCGCACCCCCCTGGCCGGCGGCGTGCTCTACGGCCTCTACCAGCGTCGGCTCCGCCGCGAGCTCGAGGGCGCGGAGCTGCCGCACCACGTCGCCATGATCGTCGACGGCAACCGGCGGTGGGCCAAGCTCCGCATGCTCGAGACGGCCGCTCACGGCCACCGGGCGGGCGCCGCCAAGATCAGCGAGTTCCTCACCTGGTGCGACGACCTGGGCATCCGGGTGGTGACCCTCTACCTCCTGTCGGCGGACAACCTCGGCAACCGCGCCTCCGACGAGCTCACCGAGCTGTTCGGGATCATCGGCGACGTCGCCGACGAGCTGTCGCGCCAGCGCGACTGGCGGGTGCAGCACGTGGGGTCGACCGACGACCTGCCGCCGTCGCTCCGCGAGTCGCTCTCGCGGGCCCAGACGAGCACCGCCGACCGCGGCGGGCTGCACGTCAACCTCGCCGTCGGGTACGGCGGGCGTCGCGAGATCGCCGACGCCATGCGCAGCATCGTCCGCGAGCACGACGCCGCGGGCGGCACCCTCGACGCGCTCGCCGAGGTGCTCACGCCCGAGCTCATCGCGCAGCACCTCTACACCGGCGGGCAGCCCGACCCCGACCTCGTCATCCGCACGTCTGGCGAGCAGCGGCTCAGCGACTTCATGCTCTGGCAGAGCGCCCACAGCGAGTTCTACTTCGTCGAGGCCTTCTACCCCGACCTCCGCGAGGTCGACTTCCTCCGGGCGGTGCGCGACTTCGCGCTCCGGCACCGGCGGTACGGGAGCTGACGACCGGGCTGTCCTCCCGGCGCTGACCCGCGCCTCCTCCCGGACAGCACGGGGGCCCGAGGGCGACGCGCCAGCGCGTCGCGCACTACCGTAGGAGGCTGACCCCCACCCGAGGAGCCGACCGTGACCACCATCGACGAGTTCGCCGCCGGCTTCGCCGACGAGCCCGGCTACTTCGACTTCGCCAAGTACGGCCCCATCTCGACCCCGGTCGCGGAGGAGCAGCGCGGCCTCGTCGACCTGCAGGCCCGCTCGCGGCACGGCTCCGAGATCGCCCTCGACGAGCAGGCCGGGCGCGTGCGCCGCGCAGTCTCGGCGCTCGTCGGGTTCCCCGCCGACCAGGTCGTCTTCCAGCCCAACACCAGCGAGGGCCTGCTGCACACGATGTTCGGCCTCACCGGGCAGATCGTCCTCTCGGCCCGCGAGTACCCGAGCCTGCCGCTCGCGGTGACCCGTGCCTCCTCGGCCCTGCGGGTGCTCGACCCGGTCTGGATGGACCCGACCTACGGCGCCGTGACGCCCGCCCTCGTGCAGGAGCACCTCACGTCGTCGACCACGGCCGTCGCCGTGAGCGCCGTCGACTACCGCACGGGGTACCTCGCCGACCTCGAGGGCATCCGCCAGGTCATCGGCGACCGCCTGCTGATCGTCGACGCCATCCAGGGCCTCGGCGTCGCCGACCTGCCGTGGTCGCTGGCCGACGTCGTCATGGCCGGCGGCCAGAAGTGGCTCCGCGCCGGCTGGGGCACGGGCTTCCTCGCGCTCAGCGAGCGCGCCGCGACGGAGCTCACCCCGGTCTTCACGGGCGTGGCGGGCTCCGAGCTCGTGCTCGGCGGCCGGTACGACCAGCCGGTGCCCGTCCGGGCCGGCGCGGCCGCGTTCCAGGTCGCGAACCCCGACCCCATCGCGCAGGCCCGGCTCGCCACAGCCGCCGAGGCCGTCACGGCGGTCGGGGTGCCGGCCATCGCGGCGGCGGTCGCCGAGCGCGCCTCCCGGCTGATCGACCTCGCCGACGAAGCCGCGGTGCCCGTGATGTCGTCGCGCGACGAGGCGGAGCGGGCCGGCATCGTCGTGCTCCAGCCCGAGCCGGCGCAGCTGACGACCCTCACCGCCGCGTTCATCAACCACGGCGTCACCGCGACGGTGCGCGACACGACGGTGCGGCTCAGCACCCACGTGTCGAACGACGACGAGTCGTTCGACATGCTGCGGGCGGCGCTGACGTCGTTCGGGAGCGCCGTCACCTACTAGCGGCGACCGGTGCGGGCGACCGGCACCGCGACTCCTCGGGGCCCGCCCTCGCAGCCGTCGTCCAGGTCTCGACCACAGCGTGAGGGTCGTTCACCTGATCGTCACACGACGCGGCGCGTCGCCGTCGACACGGCCGCCGGGCTCGACGTAGGTTCGCATCACCGGGCAAGTCGCCCGGTCGAGGCGGCCACGAAAGTTCGTCCTCGCGTCGCACTCCGGCCGTCTCCGCCGCAAGGGAACGGGTGCCCAGGCACCCGGAGATGGAGTCGTCGTGACCTCGCTGAACGAGCCCCGCACCGAGACCCGGACCGATCAGAGCACCGACCGCGGCACCGACCGCGGCACCGACCGCGGGTCGGACCGCGGCCACGGACGCGCCGCCGAGACCCGCGCCGGGGAGGCGCGCAGCACGTCGGTCGCCCAGCGCACGTACGTGCTCGACACCTCCGTCCTCCTCTCCGACCCGCAGGCGGTCTTCCGCTTCGCCGAGCACGACGTCGTCCTGCCCGTCGTGGTGGTCAGCGAGCTCGAGGGCAAGCGGCACGACCCCGAGCTCGGCTACTTCGCCCGGCAGGCGCTGCGGCTGCTCGACGACCTGCGCGTGCAGCACGACCGCCTCGACTTCCCCGTGGCGGTCGGCGACGGCGGGTCGTTCCGGGTCGAGCTGAACCACTCGAACATGTCGGTGCTGCCCTCCGGGCTCCAGCTCGGCGACAACGACTCGCGCATCCTCGCCGTGGCCAGCAACCTCGCCGCCGACGGCCTCGCCGTCACCGTCGTCTCGAAGGACCTGCCGCTGCGCGTCAAGGCGGCGTCGATCGGCCTGGCCGCGGAGGAGTACCGCGCCGAGCAGGTCGTCGACAGCGGGTACACCGGGCAGATGGCGCTCGACGTCTCGAGCGAGCAGATGGCGACCTTCTGGGAGACGGAGCGGCTCAGCTCGCGTGCGCTCGGCGACGTGCCGGTCAACACCGGCGTCGTCGTGCACTCGGACCGCGGCTCGGCCCTCGGCCGCGTGACGGCCCGGGGCGAGGCGCGGCTCGTGCGCGGTGACCGCGACGTGTTCGGCCTGCACGGACGCTCGGCGGAGCAGCGGCTCGCGATCGACCTGCTGCTCGACCCCGAGGTGGGCATCGTCTCGCTCGGCGGCAGCGCGGGCACCGGCAAGTCGGCGCTCGCGCTCTGCGCCGGGCTGGAGGCGGTGCTCGAGAAGCAGCAGCACAAGAAGATCATGGTGTTCCGGCCGCTGTACGCGGTCGGCGGGCAGGACCTCGGCTTCCTGCCCGGCGACGCCGGCGAGAAGATGAACCCCTGGGGCCAGGCCGTCTTCGACACCCTCGGCGCGCTGGTCTCGCAGAACGTCCTCGACGAGATCGTCGAGCGTGGCCTGCTCGAGGTGCTGCCGCTGACGCACATCCGCGGGCGTTCGCTGCACGACGCGTTCGTGATCGTCGACGAGGCCCAGTCGCTCGAGCGGAACGTGCTGCTCACGGTGCTGAGTCGCATCGGGCAGAACTCGCGGGTCGTGCTGACCCATGACGTCGCGCAGCGCGACAACCTGCGGGTCGGCCGCCACGACGGCGTCGCCTCGGTGATCGAGACGCTCAAGGGGCACCCGCTGTTCGGGCACGTCACGCTGACGCGGTCGGAGCGGAGCGCCATCGCGGCGCTCGTCACCGAGCTGCTGGAGTCGAACGAGCTGAGCTGAGCCGGGCCGCCGCACCGCCTCCTGCGGGGTGCGGCGGGTCGGTGTCCTCCCCGGCGGGTGGGCGCCCGCCCGCCGGGGCCGACGACGACCCGCCGCGTCGCCGCCGCCGCCGGGGCCGGAGGGCACGGGGGAGGCGCGGGCCGCCTGGTCCTCCCCAGCCCGGTCACGGGGGCCGCGGTCCCCGATCGGCGACCCCGGCGCGCCCGACGGAGTCCGCCGCACGGCACCCTCGGCGCATGACGACGCCTCCGGACCCCCCTCCCGCCGCTCCCGCCCCTCGACCGGTGGCCGGGCCTCGTGCGGTGCGCCGGCGCTGGAGCTTGGTCGTGGCCGCCGCCGCGCCTGCCGCGCTCCTGGCGGCCGTGGTGCTGACGTCCTCGCCGCGCCCGGCCCTCGCGGTCGTCGTCGCCGTCGCGCTGCTGGTCACGCCCGGGCTCGTGGTCACCGACCTGGTCTCCCGTCGGCTGCCCGACCGGCTCGTGGCCCCGCTCGCCGCGGCCACGCTCGGGGGCCTGGCGCTCCACGCCGCGACGGGCGCGGGCTCCTGGCCGTCGGTGCTGCAGGGGCTGGCGGTGGGCGTCGCCGTGCTCGTCGCCGGGGGAGCGGTCTCGTGGTGGGGCGGCCTCGGGATGGGCGACGTCAAGCTCGGCGCCGCCCTGGCGACGTCGACGGCCCTCACGGGCACCGCGGCCGAGCTGGCCGGGGGAGCGGTGCTCGCGACCGGCAGCGTCGGCGCCGCCCTCGCGGTCGCCCTGACGGGCCGGCACGCGGGGAGGGCGCAGGCCGCGGGCGAGGCCCGGCCCGCCAGCGCGACGGGCGGCACGAGCCTTGCGCGGGGCGTCCCGCTCGGGCCCGTGCTGCTCGCCGCGTGGTGGGCGACCGTCACGGTGGAGGTGACCGGCGCCTCCACCATGTGACGGCCCCGATCACCTCGGAGCGCGGCCCGGGGTGCCGACTGTGCCCGGGCCGGGCCCGTCGACGGCCACGGGGCGAGCTAGCCCGGGTGGGTCATGCTCAGCACGTCGAGGGCGGAGTCGAGCTGCTCCTCCGTCACCTCGCCGCGCTCGACGAAGCCGAGGTCGACGACGGCCTCGCGCACGGTGAGCTTCTGCGCCACGGCGTGCTTGGCGACCTTCGCGGCGGCCTCGTAGCCGATCACGCGGTTGAGGGGCGTGACGATCGCGGGCGACGACTCCGCCAGGGCGCGGGCGTGCTCGACGTTGGCCTCGAGCCCGTCGACGGTCTTGTCGGCGAGGGCGCGCACGCCGTTCGAGAGCAGGCGGATCGACTCGAGCAGCGCCGTCCCCATCACGGGGATGGCGACGTTGAGCTCGAAGGCCCCCGAGGCGCCGGCCCAGGCGATCGTCGCGTCGTTGCCGATCACGCGCGCCGAGACCATGAGCACGGCCTCGGGGATGACCGGGTTGACCTTGCCCGGCATGATCGACGAGCCCGGCTGCAGGTCGGGGACGTGCAGCTCGCCGAGCCCGGCGTTCGGCCCGGAGCCCATCCAGCGGATGTCGTTGTTGATCTTGGTCAGGCTCACCGCGACGACGCGGAGGGCGCCCGAGGCCTCGACGAGCGCGTCGCGCGCGCCCTGGGCCTCGAAGTGGTCGAGGGCCTCGGTGACGGGCAGCCCGCTGTCGGCCGCGAGGGCGGCGATGACCCGCTGGGGGAAGCCGACGGGCGTGTTGATGCCCGTGCCGGTCGCGGTGCCGCCGAGCGGCACCTCGGCGACGCGGGGCAGCGTGGCGCGCACGCGCTCGACCCCGAGCCGGATCTGGCGGGCGTAGCCGCCGAACTCCTGGCCGAGGGTGACCGGCGTCGCGTCCATCAGGTGGGTGCGGCCCGCCTTGACGACGTCTGCCCACTCGACGGCCTTGCGCTCGAGCGACTCGGCGAGGTGCTCGAGCGAGGGCACGAGCTGCTCGAGCAGGGCGCCCGTGACGGCGACGTGCACCGAGGTCGGGAAGACGTCGTTCGACGACTGCGAGGCGTTGACGTGGTCGTTCGGGTGCACCGGGGTGCCGTCGACGGTGCCGGCCAGCGTCGCCAGAACCTCGTTCATGTTCATGTTCGACGAGGTGCCGCTGCCCGTCTGGTAGACGTCGACCGGGAACTGGTCGTGGTGCTCGCCGCCGATCACGGCGTCGGCGGCCGCGACGATCGCGTCGGCGACGGCCGGGGCGACGATGCCCATCTCGCCGTTCACGATCGCGGCCGCGCGCTTGATGCGCGCCAGCGCCACGATCTGCGCCGGCTCGAGGCCGGCCCCCGAGATCGGGAAGTTCTCGACGGCACGCTGGGTCTGGGCGCGGTACAGCGCCGATGCGGGCACCCGCACCTCTCCCATGGTGTCGTGCTCGATGCGGTACTCGGATGTGGTCACGACGTCGTGGTCCCTTCCTGTGGCCCTCGTGGGGCGCTCTCGACCCCGGCTCGCCGGGGGTGGTCTCAGAGGCGGCCGATGACGACCGAGCGGTCGACGCGGCCGTTCGCCAGGTCGTAGTTCGCCCCGACGACGGCCAGCCGCCCCTCGGCGATCGCCGTCGCGACCAGGGCCGAGCGGCCGACCAGCGTCTCGACGGAGGCCTCGATGTGCAGCTTGCCGACCGAGCGGGGGTCGAGCACGGCCCCGGGCTCGAGGTCGATCGTGGCGCGGCGCACCGAGGGCACGATCATGTCGACGAGGTCGCCGAGGAACCGCGACCCGGGAGGCGCGGTGGAGGTCATCGACTCGATGGCCGTCGCGACCGCGCCGCAGCTGTCGTGCCCCAGCACGACGATGAGCGGCACGTTGAGCACCGAGACCGCGTACTCGAGGGAGGCGATGACGGTGTCGCCGACGACCTGGCCGGCGTTCCGCACGACGAAGAGGTCGCCGAGGCCGACGTCGAAGATGATCTCGGCCGCGAGGCGGGAGTCGGCGCAGCCGAAGAGGGCGGCGACGGGCTCCTGGCCGCCGGCCAGCAGCGACCGCCGGTCGCTGTCCTGGTGGGGGTGCTCGGGGCTGTTCGCGACGAAGCGGTCGTTGCCGTCGGCCATGCGCTGCCAGGCCTGGCCGGGGGTCAGGTGCTCGGGGGCGGAGGGCGTGGCGGCGGTCTCGGGGGAGGTCACGATCGGGTGCTCGTCTCGTCGGCGATCTGCTCGGCGAGGGCGGTCGCCAGGGTCTCGAACTCGGTGTCGTCGGCCGTGCCGTGCAGCACGTACGAGCTGCGGTCGACGGTGGTCGTCAGGCTGTAGGCGTAGTTGCCGGGGTCGTCGGCGTCGCGCTGGTCGTAGACCAGCCAGTCGAGCCCGCCGATCGTCGTGGTGCCGTTCGGCACGGCCGTCTGCACGGCGGCGCTGACCCAGGTGTCGTTGGCGTCGATGCCCTGCTCGAGGGCGATGAACTGGTCGGCCGGGGTGATCAGGCCGACGTACCAGGTCGAGACGCCGTCGGCCGTGCCCGTGTCGATCTCGGCACGGTTCGACGACCAGCCGTCGGGCAGCGCGGGGGCGGCGAGCGGCACGTCGACGCTGGCCTCGGACTGCTCGGCGACGCTGCGGTAGTCGATCACCTGGCGGTTCACGGTGCCGCCGGGGCGGACGACCACGAGCACGAGGAACAGCACGATGCCGAGCGACGCGAGGATGGAGAGCGTGAGGTTCTTCGCCGTCTGGTTGGCGTAGTGCTTGCGGGTGTTCTCCGCCTTGCGCCGGGCCGTCTCGTCGGGCGTCTCGGGGCGGCCGAGCTCGGCGACGACGCGGGGCTCCTTCGGGCGTCGGCCCCTGCCCTCGCCGCTCATTCGGCGGTCACCTGGCGGCGAGCGGCCTCGAGGCGCTCGCGGGCGCCCATCAGCCACTCCTCGCAGCGGCGGGCCAGGGCCTCGCCCCTCTCCCACAGGGCCAGCGACCGCTCGAGCGTCGACCCGCCCTGCTCCAGCTCGGCGACGACGCGGACGAGCTCGTCGCGGGCCTGCTCGTAGCTCAGCGACGAGACGTCGGGAGCGGAGTCGGCGCTGGCCGCGGGGGAGTCGGAGGGGGTCGTGGTCACGGGCACCATGCTACCGAGCAGAGCTGACGGCGGGGCCCTGGCCCGCGCCGGCGGGGGAGGGCGACGGGCCTGGGGAGGAGGCGCCGGTGCTGACGGCCCCCACCGCGCCTCCCTCGAGGGTGACGACGAGCTCGACCCCGGCCGGTGCGTCGTCGGGCTCGCGCAGCACGCCGCCGCCCGGCAGCTGCACGATCGAGTAGCCGCGCCTCAGGGTGCCCTGGGGCGAGAGGGCCCGCAGCTGCGCGGTCAGCTCGGACACGCGCGTGTGGGCGCGCTCGACGGCCCGGGCGAGCAGCTCCTCGCCGCGGGCCACGGCCCGCACGACCTCGTCGGCGCGGACGTCGACGAGGGTCTGGGGCGACGCGAGCACCGGGCGGCTGCGGAGCTGCTCGAGCCGGTCGATCTCGGTCGAGACCAGGGAGGTGAGCCGCTGGCCGATGCGGGTGCGGGCCTGCTGCACGCGCTGGAGCTCCTCCGACACGTCGGGCACGACGCGCTTCGCGGCGTCGGTCGGCGTCGAGGCACGGAGGTCGGCGACGTCGTCGAGCAGCGGCCGGTCGGCCTCGTGCCCGATGGCGCTGACCACCGGCGTCGTGCACGCCGCCACGGCGCGCACCAGGCCCTCGTCGCTGAAGCCGAGCAGGTTCTGGAAGTCGCCGCCGCCCCGCGCGACGATGATCACGTCGACCTCGGGGTCGGCGTCGAGCTGCTGCACGGCCGCGGTCACCTCGCCCACCATCCGGTCGCCCTGCACCGCGGCGTGCACGACCCGGAAGGCGACCGACGGCCAGCGCAGCTGCGCGTTGCGCAGGACGTCCTTCTCGGCGTCGCTGTCGCGACCGGTCACCAGGCCGATGCACTGCGGCAGGAAGGGCAGCGGGCGCTTGCGGTCGGCGCCGAAGAGCCCCTCGGCCGTGAGCTGGCGGCGCAGCCGCTCGAGCCGTTCGAGCAGGTCGCCGAGCCCGACGTGGCGCATGTCGAACACCTGCATGGTGAGCGAGCCGCCCTTGACCCAGTAGTTCGGCTTCACCGCGGCGATGACGCGGTCGCCCTGCTTGAGGTCGGCCGGCACCCGAGACTTCACGCTCGACCAGATCGAGAACGAGATCGTGGCGTCCTGCTCGAGGTCCTTGAGCTTGCCGTAGACGTTGCCCCCCGAGACGTTCCACTGCGTGATCTCGCCCTCGACCCACGCCGTGCCGAGGCGGTCGATCCAGTCGCGCACCTTGGCGGCGAGCAGCCCCACGGGCCAGGGGGCCTCGGCGGTCGGCGGCGGGGTGACGATGGTCATGCTGCTCCCGGTGGTCGTGGGTGGTGGTCGGTGCTCGGTCGGCGGCGCGGGGCGTGCCCCGCTCCCAGTGGGTCGGCAGTCGAGCGCCTTACACTCTCCTGGTGGCCCACATCACGAACGGCGCGCTCGCCGTCGACCTCCCGACCCCCCGCGTGCCCGCCGTGCGCAACAGGCTACGGGACACCCCCGTCGCCGGACGCAAGCGCGTGCTGCTGGCCGCTCCCCGCGGCTACTGCGCCGGCGTCGACCGCGCCGTGATCGCCGTCGAGAAGGCCCTCGAGCACTACGGCTCGCCGGTCTACGTCCGCAAGCAGATCGTCCACAACGTCCACGTCGTCTCGACGCTCGAGAGCCAGGGCGCGATCTTCGTCGACGAGGTCGAAGAGGTCCCCGAGGGGTCGCACGTCGTCTTCAGCGCCCACGGCGTCTCGCCGGCGGTGGTGCAGGGCGCGGCCGACCGCGGCCTGCAGGCCATCGACGCCACGTGCCCCCTCGTCACGAAGGTGCACCGCGAGGCGGTCCGCTTCGGGTCGCAGGGCCGCCACATCATCCTCATCGGCCACGCCGGCCACGAGGAGGTCGAGGGCACGATGGGCCACGCCGCCGACCGGACCACCCTCGTGCAGAACCCCGACGAGGTCGACGACCTCGTCGTCGACGACCCCGAGAACCTCGTCTGGCTGTCGCAGACGACCCTCAGCGTCGACGAGACCATGGAGACCGTGCGTCGCCTTCGCGAGCGCTTCCCCTCCATCCAGAACCCCCCGAGCGACGACATCTGCTACGCCACGCAGAACCGTCAGGTCGCCATCAAGAAGGTCTCGGTCGAGGCCGACCTCGTCATCGTCGTGGGCTCGGCCAACAGCTCGAACAGCGTGCGCCTCGTCGAGGTCGCCCTCGAGCACGGGGCCAAGGCCGCGTACCGCGTCGACTACTCGAGCGAGATCAAGCAGGAGTGGCTCGACGGCGTCGAGACCGTCGGCGTCACCTCCGGCGCCTCGGTGCCCGAGGTGCTCGTCAAGGAGGTCCTCGACGACCTGGCCGACGCGGGCTACCTCGACGTCTCCGAGGTCGTCACGGCCCACGAAGACCTCATGTTCTCGCTGCCCAAGGAGCTCCGCACCGACTCCACCGGCGCCGTCGACAGCCGGGCCCTCGGCGGACGGACCCGATGACCGACGAGTCGTCGGCTCCCCGCGACGCCCGTCCCCGCCCGCGGTACGGCGAGTACGCGCCCGAGGGCTGGGTCAGCCCCGTGGCCGACGCGGCCGCAGCGCGGGAGGCAGAGCTGGCGGCGAAGGCCGCTGAGTCGCGGGCCGTGGACGCCCGGCCGGGCGCAGCCCCGGTGACGCAGACCGCCTCGACGGCGGGCCCCGCGACTCCTGCTGCCCTGAGCACGGGGCGCCGGGTGGACCGCATCGCGACCCTCGCGCTGATCGGCCTCGCCGTCTACAACGTGGTGGGCAACGTCGTGCTGGTGCCGAACTTCTCGGCGACCCTGCTCGACCTGCTCCGGCGCAGCGGCTACGACGTCGACACGTTCACGTCGCAGGCGGGCCTGCAGACGGCGGGCGCCGTGATCGCGGTGACCTCGCTGGTCGTCTTCGTCGTGATGCTCTGGTGGTCCCTGCGCCGACTGCGCGTCGGCCGTCTCTCGTTCTTCGTGCCTCTCGCCGCGGGCGTGCTCGTGACCGCCGTGCAGGTCATCGCCGTCTTCTCGGTGGTGCTCGGCGACGCGGCCTTCGTGCAGTCGGTCATGGACGCGGGCAGCCGGCCCTGATCCCGCCGCCCCGGTCGACCCGGGGCACGCACGTGACGACGCCCCGCCGGCCTGAGCCGACGGGGCGTCGTGACGTCACGGGGGAGTCGCGGGTCAGCTCCCCGACTGGCCGAACGACCCCAGCTGCCGCGTGGCCTCGACGACCCGCGCCGCCATGGCCGACT
This sequence comes from Frigoribacterium sp. CFBP 8754, assembly GCF_014841815.1. Classification (NCBI taxonomy): domain Bacteria; kingdom Bacillati; phylum Actinomycetota; class Actinomycetes; order Micrococcales; family Microbacteriaceae; genus Frigoribacterium; species Frigoribacterium sp. CFBP 8754. The sequence continues at coordinate 424,965 of NZ_JACYUO010000002.1, read as the reverse complement.
CGGCGACCTTGCCCCAGGCGCGGGGGTCGTACTGCTTCTTGTTGCCGACCTCGCCGTCGGCCTTGATGAACCCGTCGTAGTTCTTGAGCACGGTGTCGGCGATCGACCGGCTGAAGGCGTACTGCGTGTCGGTGTCGAGGTTCATCTTGACGACGCCGTTCGAGACGGCCTCGGAGATCTCGGCGTCGGACGAGCCCGAGCCACCGTGGAAGACGAGCTCGAGGGGCTTCTCGGCGGTGCCGAAGCGCTCCTGGATGCCCTGCTGGATCTCGCCGAGCAGCTCGGGGCGGAGCTTGACGTTGCCGGGCTTGTAGACGCCGTGCACGTTGCCGAAGGTGAGGGCGGCGATGTAGCGGCCCTTCTCGCCCAGGCCGAGCGCCTCGACGACGCGGGTCACGTCGCCCACGGTCGTGTAGAGGGCGTCGTTCGTGCCCTCGTGCTGCACGCCGTCCTCCTCGCCGCCGACGACGCCGATCTCGACCTCGAGGATGGCGTTGATGGCGGCCGTGCGCTTCAGCATCTCCTCCGCGATGGAGATGTTCTCGTCGAGGGGGACGGCCGAGCCGTCCCACATGTGCGACTGGAAGAGCGGATTGCGGCCGGCCTTGACCTCCTCCTCGGAGGCGGCGATCAGCGGCAGGACGAAGCCGTCGAGGGCGTCCTTCGGGCAGTGGTCGGTGTGCAGCGCGACCGTGATCGGGTAGTTCTTGGCGACCTCGGTCGCGAACTTCGCGAAGGCGATCGCCCCGGCGGCGCGGTTCTTGACGGTGTGGCCAGCGAAGTAGTCGGCACCGCCGGTCGTCACCTGGATGATGCCGTCGCTGCCCGCCTCGGTGAGACCCTGGAACACCGCGTTGATCGTCTGCGACGACGACACGTTGACGGCGGGGTAGGCGAACCCCTTCTTCTTCGCTCGGTCGAGCATCTCGGCGTACTGCTCGGGGGTGGCGACGGGCATGGCTTCTCCTTCGGTGGTGCGGGTGCGGCTCTGCTCAGCCCAGCCTAGTCAGCGGGCCCGGCGTCGGCCCAGGCGCGGGAGGCGACGGCGGAGGGTCGACACCCGGGGGTGCCGACCCTCCGCCGGGTCGCCTCAGACGGAGCTCGCCGTGCTGTCGTCCCGCTCCGCGGTGCGTCGACGGGCGAGGAGGACGACGCCCCCGGCGGCGAGGGCGAGCAGGGCGGCCAGCGCCGTCAGGCCGAGCACGAGGGATGCTCCGGTGAACGCCAGGACGGCGGGGCGGGGCTCCCTGGCCCCGGCCGTCAGGTGCTCCTCCGGGTCGGCCCCGGGGGAGGTCGAGGCGCCGCCCTCGTCGGTCGGCGGGGCGACCACGGGCGGGTCGACCACGGGGGGCTCGACGACCGGGGGATCGACGACGGGCGGCTCCACGACGGGCGGCTCGGCCGGGTCGGCCAGCGCCCCCGCGTCGACGTGGTCGTGTCGCGAGACGCCCGCGAGTGCGCCGCTGGGGTCGAGCACGCGGCTCACCGTGACCGCGGCCTGCCCGTCGGCGTCGACGTCCGAGTCGCGCTCGGGGTCGTCGCCGGCTCGGACGGTCGTCCACCCGCCGGGCACCTCGCCCACGTCGACGCGGTAGTCGCCGGGGCGCAGGCCGGTCGTCGACCAGCGACCGAGCGCGTCGGTCGCGACGGCCCGCGAGACGAGGTCGCCGCGGTCGTCCGTGCCGGTGACCCGCACCGGGTGGCCGGGCCGACCCGGCTCGTCGTCGCCGCGGACGCCGTCCGCGTCGACGTCCGTCCAGACGCGGTGGCCGAGCGTGCCCGCGGCGACCCGGGTGCTGGCCCGGTTCGAGGTCGTGGCCCAGTCGATGCCGGCGACCCGGAGGGCGAAGGTCGACGCCCAGACGTCGGAGTCGGCGGAGTCGTCGGCTCCGGTCAGGACGAGCTCGTGCTCCACCGAGCCGCCGCGTTCGACGGGGCCGTCACGGTGCACGCGCACGGCCGTGACGTCGTCGAGCCCCGTGGGGCAGCCGGCCCGGCCGAGCTCCGCCTCGAGGCACCAGGTGGTGGCGCCTCCCGGCTGGTTCGACCCGTGGGCGGGGTCGGTGTGGACGTCGGCCGAGGGGGCGCCGGTGTAGCTCACGGTCTCGGTGTCGCCGTCCGCCGCCACCGGGGCGACGAGCCGAGGCTGCGTCGCCGCAGTGGTGCTGCCGTCGCCCGGATGGGGCAGCGTGCTGATCAACGAGCTCGAGGGCAGCGCCTCGGAGCCGACGTTGCGGTACGAGAGCGTGAAGGCCACCTCGTCGCCGACGACGTGCACCGGGCGGTCGACGGTCTCCTCCGTGTCGAAGCCGCTGCCGGCCAGCACCTGGAGGGCCCGGTCGGAGGTGCGGAAGGACGCCGCCGACACGTCACGGCTCGACTCGATCGTCGCGCGGTTCAGGGCCTCGACCCCCGCTCGCGTGCTCGTGAAGCGGGCGTCGAACACCAGCGGCGCGATCGTCGCGTTGACCTCCACCGGGTCGAAGCGCCAGGTCAGCCGCTGGCGGGCCTCGCCGTCGATCTCGACCTCGTCGACCACCGGCTCCGGCGAGCTCGACCCCGGGACGAACTCGGCACCGGCGGGGAGGACGTCCCGCACCGTGACGACCTCGGCCACCCGGTCGTCGCTGGCGTTCGTCACCGACGGGTACAGGGCGTAGCGGACCGTGCCGCCCGCCGTCACGAAGGCGCTCTGGTCGGGGGTGTCGCCAGCGTCGTGGCCGGGGTCGACGACCGCGCTCGTGATGCGGGCGGTGTTGCTGGTCGTCGTGAGGAAGTCCGACCAGGGGCCGTTCGCGCTCTCCGCGTCGGCGCGGTCGTGGGTCCACTCGCCGTCGGCCGAGGTGCGCATGCTGGAGAAGGTGCGCACGCGGGTGTCGTTCTCGAGCCGCGGTGCCACCGTGAGGTGGACGTTGAAGCCGATGGTCGTCGTGGCCGGGTGGTCGTACGACCAGCGGACGGCGCCGACGGCCGCCGGGCCGCCCTCGACCTCACGCGGGTCGGCGTGCCACTCCTGGTCGTCGTCGTCGCAGGTGGCGTTGCGGGCCGCCTCCTGGTCGCCGCCGGCGAAGGCCGCGAACTCCGGCCGGCCGGTCGTGCCCACGCTGTTGCTGGCCGCCCACGACCCCGGGGCGTTCTCGCGCAGCGTCTGCACGGTGTTGTCGAAGACGGAGCAGACGACGGTGTCGCCCCACGGGCCCACGCCGCGGTTGTTGAGGCTCGTGCTGCTGAGGATCGACTGGGCGGGGGTGACGTACGGGAGGTCGTTCTTGCCCGACAACGGGAACGACGCGGAGCGCTCGGCGTCCCAGCCGTAGTACCGGGTCACGCCCCCGACGCCGGCGTTCTGGCTGACGTTCCGGTCGACGGAGTTGTCGTGGTCGGGCTCGGGCTCACCGTCGTAGTTCGCGCGACCGCTGATGGAGGTGGCGGCGACGTCACGGTAGGTGTTGCGGGACGTGAAGGACTGGCCGAGCGGCGGGGCCGGGACCCAGAGGCTGACGTAGGCCGAGACGACGTAGGGCACGACGCCGCCGGCGATCTGCCCGCCCGACACGCTGCGGGTCGGCACCGAGGCGAGGCTCGTGTCGGTGCCCCTGACGGTGATCGAGACGGGCTCGCCCGGGGCGGCCTGTTCGCAGGTCACGGTGCCCGAGTCGACGACCGCCCGTTCTCCGCCGCCGACGCCGCCCGGCGCGGCGGCGATCTGGCCGGTGTTCACACCGCAGGCCGGGGCACCGTCGACCGAGTGGAGCACGGCGGGGCTCGGCGCCGAGCCGTACATGCGCGACACGTCGTCGACGAGCGTGATGCCGTCGGCGAGCTGCTCGTAGCCCAGCAGTCCGCCGCCCTCGACGAGCGACTCCCAGTGCACCTGCAGCGGGTAGACGATCGAGAAGCCGGGCGTCGTGCCGTCGGCGCCGAGCGACGGCGAGAACGCCGGCACGGTGCGCGACATCGACACGTCGAAGCGCGGGGCGGCGGAGACGGTGACGGCGGGCGCCGTGACCTCGACCGGCTCCAGCCCGACGGCGTGGGCCTCGACCCCGGCCTCGAGCACGGCCGCGTGCGGCAGCGCCGTCGAGACCGACGCGACGGCGCTGACCGTCCGGGCACCGCCGGTCAGCGTGCCGAGCTCGCAGCTCAGCACGTCGCCGACGACGGCCGAGCCGGCCGAGCACTCGTCGGGGACCCCGGCCCAGCTGGTGCCCTCGGCGGCCGTGAGGCGCACCCCGCCCGTGGCCGACCCCTCCGAGGTGCCGACGGTGACGGCGTAGACGACGGCGTCGGCCGTGCGGACCACGCCGTTGCGCGGACCGCTGTCGCCGCCGGGCCGGTCGTCGTCGCTGAAGCGCCCGAGGCCGTCCGACGAGACCGCCACGCTGAGCCGGAGCCCGTCGGCGGAGACCTCGGAGCGCTCGCTCGGCGGGGCCGTCGTCGACGGCCCCCCGGGCTCGGGGGGAGGCGATGAGGAGGCGCGGGCGGAGACCGCGGGGACGGTGGCCGCCGCGATCAGCGCAGCGGCGACGGCGGCTGCCGTCACCCCGCGGGTGAGGGGAGTGGAGAGAGGGGTCAAGGGAGGCCTTCCGGTCGGGCATGCATGCCTCATGCCGGGTGAGAACATATCGCATGACAGCCGTGAGGGGAAGGCGTGGCGAGTACACTCGTGGAATGGCTGATTCGTCCTCCGGGAACCTCTACTCGCACCCTGACCGCAACCTCGGCATGGAGCTGGTGAGGGCCACCGAGGCGGCGGCGATCCGCTCCGCTCCCTTCATCGGCAAGGGCGACAAGAACGCCGCCGACGGCGCCGCGGTCGACGCGATGCGCAAGTTCCTCGGCACTGTCGCCTTCGACGGCGTCGTCGTCATCGGCGAGGGCGAGAAAGACGAAGCCCCGATGCTCTTCAACGGCGAGCACGTCGGCAACGGCTTCGGCCCCGCCTGCGACATCGCGGTCGACCCGATCGACGGCACGAGCCTCACCGCCGCCGGCCGCATGAACGCCCTCTCGGTGATCGCGGTCAGCGACCGTGGCAGCATGTTCGACCCCAGCGCCGTGTTCTACATGGACAAGATCGTCACCGGCCCGGAGGGCATCGGCGTGATCGACCTCGACCGCCCGATCGGCGACAACATCCGTGCCCTGGCCGAGGCCAAGGGCCTCGCCGTGGAGGACGTCCAGGTGGCCGTCCTCGACCGCCCGCGCCACGCGGACCTCATCCAGCAGATCCACGCCGCCGGCGCCGGCACGCGCCTGCTGCTCGACGGCGACGTGGCCGGCGGCATCAACGCGGCCCGCCCCGACTCGCGCATCGACATGTGCGTCGGCATCGGCGGCACCCCCGAGGGCATCATCACGGCGTGCGCCGTGAAGGCGCTCGGCGGCCTCATCCTCACCCGCCTCGCCCCGAAGGACGACGCGGAGCGCCAGAAGGCCATCGACGCCGGTCACGACCTCACGCGCGTGCTCGACCAGGACGACCTGGTCAAGGGCGACAACGCCTACTTCGTCGCCACGGGCGTCACCGACGGCGCGCTCGTCGCGGGCGTCAAGCGCAAGCAGGGCATGATCCGCACCTCGAGCATCGTGCTCCGCTCGCACTCCGGCACGATCCGTCGCGTCGAGGCCGACCACCTGGTCTCGAAGTGGTACGGCGAGAACGCCTAGTCACCGAGTGACAGACGGAGGGGCCGGGGCGACGTGTTCGCCCCGGCCCCTCCGTCTGCCCCGCGCCGCCGCTCGCGGGGGATCAGAGGCTGTCGTGCTGGTGCTCGTCCTGGCGCTGCCCGTCGCGCTGCTCGGCCTCGTCGAGCGCCGCCGTCAGCTCGGGCGCGGTGAGGTCGCGGGGCACCTCCTCGACAACTGCGGGGGCCGCCAGCACCGTCGACTCGTCGAGCACGCTGAGGCGCCGGGCCGACGGCAGGACGGTGCGCTCGAGCGACCCCACGAAGCGGTTGTAGTCGACGACCGACCCGCGCAGGGACCGGCCGAGCTTGTCGACGTGGCCGGCCATCGTGGCGAGGCGGCCGTGCAGCTCCCGGCTGAGGTCGAAGAGGGCCTTCGCCTCCGTGGTCACGACGTCTTGCTGCCAGCTGAAGGCCACCGTCTTGAGCACCGACCACAGCGTGACGGGTGAGGCGAGCGCGACCCGCTTCTGGAAGGCGTAGTCCATCAGGGCGGGGTCGGCCTCGAGGGCCGACGACACGAGCGACTCGCTGGGGATGAAGGCGATGACCAGCTCGGGGGAGGAGTCGAGCCCCGCCCAGTAGGTCTTCGCCGAGAGGGCGTCGACGTGCGCCCGGAGGGCCTTCACGTGCTGCTTGACGAGCAGGTCGCGGCGGGCCGCCTCCTCGCCGGAGGCGGTGGCCGGGATGGTGCTCGCCTCGAGGTAGGCGGAGAAGGGCACCTTGGCGTCGACGGCGATGGACTTGCCGCCGGGCAGGTGCACCACCATGTCGGGCCGGCCCTGGCCGACGTCGGAGCTGATGCTCGACTGCAGGTCGAAGTCGACCCGTTCGATCAGGCCGGCCGCCTGCACGACGTTGCGCAGCTGGGTCTCGCCCCAGACGCCTCGGGTGCTGTTGGAGCGCAGGGCGCTGGCCAGCGACTCCGCCGTGCTCCGGAGGCGCTCCTCCGACTCGACGGCACTGCGCAGCTGCTCGCTCAGGGTGCCGTACTGGTGCGCCCGCTGCTCTTCGAGCTCGGCGACCTTGGCCTGGACGGCCGCGAGGCTCTGCGCGACCGGGCTGAGCGCGGTCATGACCTGGCCCTCGGAGCGGGTGCGCTCGGCCTCGGCGATGCGGACGTCTCGCAGGCGGTCCTGGAACTCGCGGAGGCGCGCCTCCTGGTCGGCGGACTGGCGGCGGTGCAGCTCGTCGAGGTCGGCGAGGCGCTCGCGGTGCCCCTCGACGGTGGCGCGGGCGCCGGCGAGCTCGGCCGAGAGACGGGCCGACGACTCGGCCGACCGGGCCCGTGTCGCCAGCACGCCCAGCACGACGCCGACGGCGAGGGAGAGGACGACGAGGGCCACGACGGCGATCGGTGAGGTCATGCCCGCAGTGTCGCAGCAGCCCCCGACAGCGGTGTGAGGCGCTTCATGGTCACGCGCGAGGCCTCGGCGAGCTGCCGGAGGTCGTCGGCGCCGTGCACCGCGGCCGCGTGGGTCACGATGGCCGCGCAGGCCTCGGCGTCGGCGAGGGCGTCGTGGTGCGAGAAGCCCGTGAAGCCCGCGGCGGCGGCCGCCATCGGGAGCCGGTAGGAGTCGAGGGCGTACGTCTTGCGCGCCACCTGGAGGCTGCAGAGGTAGGCCCAGTCGGGCGGGTGGATGCCCGTGGCGTGGCAGGCGGCGCGGATGACGCCCATGTCGAACCCGGCGTTGTGCGCGACGAAGACGTCGATGCCGGCGAAGTCGGCGATGAGGTCGAACTGCTCCTCCCACTCGAAGGCGCCGATGACGTCGTCGGCGACGATCCCGTGGATGCGGGTGTTCCACTCCAGGAAGGCGTCGTGGCCGGCGGGCGGCTTGATCAGCCAGCCGACCTTGTCGACGACGACGCCGTCGCGCACCTTGACGAGGCCCACGGAACAGGCCGACGCACTGCTCGCGTTGGCGGTCTCGAAGTCGATCGCGGTGAAGTCGATGGGCACCGGGCCATGCTCTCACGCACCCCCGACGTCGCCAGCCCGGCCCGCGCCTCCCCGGCTCCGGGCGGTGCGTCGGGCCCCGCGCCGGTACGATGGCTGACCGTGGCTCTCACTATCGCGATCGTCGGACTGCCCAACGTCGGCAAGTCCACCCTGTTCAACGCCCTGACCAAGAACCAGGTGCTGGCGGCGAACTACCCGTTCGCGACCATCGAGCCGAACGTCGGCATCGTCAACCTGCCCGACCCGCGCCTCCAGGTGCTCGCCGGCATCTTCGGCAGCGAGAAGACGCTGCCCGCGCCGGTGTCGTTCGTCGACATCGCCGGCATCGTCAAGGGCGCGAGCGAGGGCGAGGGGCTCGGCAACAAGTTCCTCGCCAACATCCGCGAGGCCGACGCCATCGCCGAGGTCGTGCGCGGCTTCGTCGACGAGGACGTCGTGCACGTCGACGGCCGGGTCGACCCCGAGGGCGACATGGGCACGATCAACACCGAGCTGATCCTCGCCGACCTCGAGACCGTCGAGAAGGCGATCGTGCGCTACGAGAAGGAGCTCCGCCTCAAGCGCGTCGAGCCGCTCACGCACGAGACCGCGGTCGCCGCCCGCGACGCCCTGCAGCGCGGCGAGGCCCTGTCGGCGTCGGGCATCGACCTCGAGCCGATCCGCGAGCTCGGGCTGCTCACCGCCAAGCCCTTCATCTACGTCTTCAACGTCGACGAGTCGATCCTCACCGACGAGACGAAGAAGGCCGAGCTGGCCGCCCTGGTGGCGCCGGCCGAGGCCGTCTTCCTCGACGCGAAGATCGAGTCCGAGCTGATCGACCTCGACCCGGACGACGCGGCCGAGCTGCTCGCGTCGACCGGCCAGGAGGAGTCGGGCCTCGACCAGCTGGCCCGCATCGGCTTCGAGACCCTCGGCCTGCAGACCTACCTCACGGCAGGCCCGAAGGAGACCCGCGCCTGGACCATCGGCAAGGGCTGGAAGGCCCCGCAGGCGGCCGGCGTGATCCACACCGACTTCGAGAAGGGCTTCATCAAGGCCGAGGTCATCTCGTTCGAGGACCTCGTCGAGACCGGCTCCATCGCGGAGGCGCGCTCGGCCGGCAAGGCCCGCATCGAGGGCAAGGAGTACGTCATGCAGGACGGCGACGTGGTGGAGTTCCGCTTCAACAACTAGCAGGGGTGCGCGTGCTGCGACGACAGGCGGGGGTCGCCACCGCGATGGTCGTCGCGGCGCTCTGCGGCTGCGCCGGATCGGATGACGGTGAGCCGCTCGACATCATGCCCCGGTCGTCGGCCGACGAGGTCGTGGCGGCGGTGGCCGCCGGGCGAGGTGCTGTCGGCGGAGAGTGGCTGGGTGGCTGGGACCTCGCCACGCGCCCGTGCGCCGGCGGCGGCGACCAGTTCGCGGGGTACTTCGAGCAGCAGCCGGCGCGAGACCCTGACGAGTCGGAGCCGGCGGTGCGCGCCGTGCTCGAGCCCCACGGGGGAGAGGTGACCCGGACCGACCGCCCCGACGGGAGCGTCGAGCTGCTCCTCTCACGGGCCGACGGATTCCTCACGCTCGTGACCATCACCGAGGCCAAGACGAGCTTCACCGCCACCAGCGCGTGCTTCCCCGACGGCTCGGACGCGGATCCGCGCGAGTACCTGCCGCAGTCCGAGCAGGGCGTCACGGTCCTCTGAGCGGACGCCCGGGGTGTCCGGGCGGCGGTCCGAGCCCGACGTGGGCCCCTCAGGAGCGCGCGCCACGGCTGACGGGGGGACGATCTGGGCGGCGGCTCGGGGGACGACCTCCGGGGTACACGTCGTCCCCGATCGACGGCCCGTGGGGGACCGGATCCGTACCCCGCCGTGCCCCCCGTCCGGCCGATACTCGTGGGTATCCTCCCCTCACGTGACGGTCGTGTACCCCGAAGGGGGAGGGATCACCCGTTCGGGGGTCGCGGGTCATCCGCGGATGGTTCCGGGCCCGGCTCACAGCACAGTCTTGACGTGGTCACAGCGCTGTCCCTACTTTGAGCACCAGACGCCGGTACCCCAGCGTCGAGGCCCGAACCTCGACGTTCCGTGCGGGGGGAGCCCGAACTCCCTCCGATCCCGACACGGTCACCACACGCACCTCGCGAGAGGTCGTTCACCGGTCGGCGGCCCCTGAGGGGGCCGCCGTCCGCGGCACGCCTCATCGAGGCTGTCGGCCACCGGTGCGCCTACCCGAACCCCGATCGAGGACCCGCCACCCATGCGCCTTGGCACAGCTCTGTCGACCGACTTCCAGATCGCCCTGAACTGGCAGTCCGTCGTCGACGTCTTCACCACCGTCCAGCCCTACTTCCCCATCGCCATCGCCGGCACGATCGTCTGGCTGCTCTGGCTCTACCGGGTCATCCTGTCGGCCCGCGCGAAGCCGATCGAGAGCGACTTCCGCTCGACGACCTCGCTCGTCGTGCCGTCGTACCACGAGGACCCCGACATCCTGATGCGCTGCCTCCAGACGTGGCGCGAGCAGGGGCCGGACGAGATCATCATCGTCCTCGACCTGATCGACACCGAGGCGTACGACCGCATCATCGCCCTCGGCGACCCTCGCGTGACCCCGGTGCTCTTCCACCACGTCGGCAAGCGCTCGGCGCTCGGCGCCGGCATCCGCCGGGCCCAGGGCGAGATCCTCTTCCTCACCGACTCCGACACGTCGTGGACGCCGGGCCTGCTCGAGAACGCGCAGAAGCCGTTCGCCGACCCGCTCGTGGGCGGCGTCAGCACGCAGCAGAACGTGTACCAGCGCCGCACGAGCGTGTGGAGGCGCGTGGCCGACTGGCTGGTCAACCTGCGGTACTACAACTACGTGCCCGCCATGGGCGCCGCCGGCGCCGTCGCGATCATCTCGGGCCGCACCGCCGTCTACCGCCGCTCCGCCGTGATGCCCGTGCTCGAGAACCTCGAGAACGAGTTCTTCCTCGGCCGCCGCTGCATCTCGGGCGACGACGGGCGCCTCACCTGGCTCGTCCTCGCCAGCGGCTACAAGACCGTCCACCAGTCGTCGGCCAAGGCCCTGTCGATGTTCCCCGACACGTTCAGCGCCTTCGTCAAGCAGCGCGTCCGCTGGAGCCGCAACTCCTACCGCACCTACTTCACCGCGATCGCCAAGGGCTGGCTCTGGAAGGTGCCCTTCGTCACCAAGGTGACGGTCATGCAGATCATCCTGACGCCCGTCACCATGGGCCTCACCGTCGGCTACCTCGCCTTCAGCCGCATCGACGGCACGGCGCTCGGCATCGGCGCGACGCTCGCCTGGGTGCTGCTCAGCCGCGGCGTGCGGGGGTTCTCGCACCTGAAGCGCAACCCCGGTGACATCTTCATCCTCCCCGTCGTCGCCTTCGTGGTCATCTTCATCTCGCTGCCCATCAAGGTCTTCGCTCTGATCACGATGAACAAGCAGGGCTGGCTGACCCGCCACGCCGACCGCATCGGCGGCGACGGCCAGACCGCGTCGTCGCTCGTCAGCGAGGCGGCCTACGCCGCCGGCCCGGCCGACGAGGGAGTCCCGGCCGACGAGGCCGTCACCCCGGCCGGCCGCCACGGCGCGCTGCCGCCCGCCCCGGTCTCGCCGCCGGTCGGCGTGCCCGTCGCGGCGTCGACCGCGGACGTCCAGCCGGCCACGGCGCAGCCCGTCCCCGCGCAGCCCGTCCCCGCCCAGCCCGTCGCCGCCCAGACCGCTCCCGTCGCCCAGGAGGTGACCGCATGACCGCCCTCCGCCGCCGCACCGTGCTGAGCTGCGCCTCCGCCGTCCTCGTCACCGCCGTCGTGGCGGGCGGCATCGCCCTCACCGGGGCGGGCACCGCCTCCGCCGCGTCGCCCGAGCCGAGCTCGTCGAGCTCGTCCGAGCCGACCTCCGAGCGCCTCGACGCCAGCGGCGTCGCGTCGTACGAGGGCGACCCGGAGGCGGAGGCGCAGGTCTCCGCCACCGAGGACCGCCGCCTCATCGAGGTGCGGGCCATCGCGAACGCCGCCGACTGGAGCGGCGTCGCGCACTACAAGCCGTACCGCCTCGCCACCGGCAACCTCTACACGCTGGTGCTCGTCGCCCGTGACGCGCCGTACACGCTCAGCGACCTGGAGGAGCTGGCGCCCCGCACCTTCCGCCGCGAGCCCGACGGCAGCTGGCTGCTCAGCGAGAACATCGTCGTCGAGGACGGTGCCACGCTCGACCTCAGCGACAAGGACGGCCTGACGCTGCACCTGCAGTCGAACTCGGAGGCGTTCACGTCGATCGTCACCCTCGGCGGCTCCCTCGTCGTGGCCGGCACGTACGACGAGCCGACGCGCATCAGCAGCTGGGACCCGGACGCCGGGGCGGTCGACACCGACACCTCCGACGGCCGCGCCTACATCCGCGTCGTCGGCGGGCGCGCCGAGCTGAGCAAAGCGTTCTTCACCGACCTCGGCTTCTGGAGCGGCATGACGGGCGGCGTCTCGATGACGGGCACCGACATCCCCGACAAGGGCACCGACACCCTGGCCCGCAAGGGCACCAACGCCAGCGCGAGCGACGAGGCGGCCGCCGCGGCCGCCGCGGAGGAGGACGCCAGCACGGAGGTCTTCGGCACCGAGCTGCTGCCGACCGACGAGGCCAGCGTGCTCGACATGGACCCCGACCTCAGCGGCTACAGCTACGTCTCGGCCATGGTCCGCGACGTCACCTTCGACGGCAACGCCTTCGGGCTGTTCGTCACCAGCGCCGACGGCGTCGTGGTCCGCGACAGCGCCATCAAGGACAGCCTCGTCGACGGCATGGTCTTCCACCGCAACGTGTCGAACAGCGAGGTCGAGAACACGACCTCGACCGGGAACGCGCTCGACGGGTTCGACGTGAACCGCGCCTCCTCGGGCATCGTGCTCGAACGCCTCACGGCGACCGGCAACGGCCACAACGGCATCACCATGAACGGCCGCGCCCTCGCCGAGGGCCCGAGCGCGACGGGCATGCCCACCGGCGTCTACGGCAACAACTCGCTGTCGAACAGCAAGTCGAGCGACAACGCCCGCTACGGCGTCGAGGTCATCGGGGGCACCGACATCGAGGTCGACGGCAACACGCTGACGGGCAACGAGGTCGGCATCGTCGTGGGCCAGGGCGCCGAGAAGGTCGCCCTGACCGACAACACCATCGAGGAGTCGGCGCTGCAGGGCATCGCGCTCCGCGACGCGGGCACCGGCGGCACGATCAAGGGCAACACGATCTCCGGCGGCGACATCGGCATCTACCTCCGCGACGCCGGCGCGACCATCTCGCGCAACACCGTCGAGGACGTCGGCAACCACGCCATCACCCTCATCGGCGACACCGGACGGTCTAGCATCAGCGACAACGTCGTGTCGGGCCGCGGCCCGAGCGCCATCGACACCGCCCGCACCGAGGGCGCCGTCCGTGCCGACAACGACGACAGCGACTGGCGCAGCACCAAGCCGCTCAGCGTGATCCTGCGGTCGATCTTCCAGCCGCTGACCATCATGTGGCTGAGCCTCGGCCTCATCCTGCTCGTCACGGCCATCACCAGCGTCGGCCGCAACCGTCGCGGCTTCGTCCACCCCTACGCGAACCTCGCCCCGCTGTCGACCTTCACCCGCGGGGAGGCCTCGCGCGACGAGGTCGGCCCGCCCTCCACCCCTCGAGGAAGCACCGCATGATCGACCTGTTCCGCAAGCACCCCGCCCTGACCGCGACCGGCCTCGTGCTGGCCGGCGTGATCGTGGGAGGAGTCGCGGTGACGGCGATCGGCGTCGGTCGTGACGACGAGGGAGGCGCGTCACGGGCTCCGTCCGCCGGCGCCACCTCGGCGCCCCTCGAGGAGGCGTCGCCCACCCCGAGCGCCACCCGCGCCCCGGCCGCTCCGGCCACGGCGAGCGACGTCTGCCAGGACGCGACCGTCTCGGTCGCCTCGGCGGACGAGCTCACCTCGGCGCTGACCGACGCCGCCCCCGGCGACGTGATCCAGCTGGAGCCGGGCACCTACGTCGGCAACTTCGTCGCGTCGGAGTCGGGCACGGCCGACCAGCCGATCGCGCTCTGCGGCTCGGCCGACGCCGTGCTCGACGGCGACGACGTCGAGAAGGGCTACGTGATGCACCTCGACGGCGCCGAGTACTGGCACCTCGAGGGGTTCACGATCACGAACGGCCAGAAGGGCCTGATGGCCGACGGCACCGTGGGCAGCACGATCACCGGCCTCACCGTGAACCACATCGGCGACGAGGCCGTCCACCTCCGCGACGGCAGCACCGACAACGTCGTGTCGTCGAACACCATCAGCGACACCGGCAACCGCAAGGAGAAGTTCGGCGAGGGCATCTACATCGGCTCCTCGAAGAACAACTGGGGCGAGATCACCGGCGGCGACCCCGACACCTCCGACCGCAACGTCATCGAGGGCAACACCATCTCCGACACGACGGCCGAGAACATCGACATCAAGGAGGGGACCACGGGCGGCGTCGTCCGCGGCAACAGCTTCGACGGCGCCTCGCTGACCGAGGGCGACTCCTGGGTCGACGTCAAGGGCAACGGCTGGACCATCGAGGGCAACACCGGCACCGCGTCGTCGATGGACGGCTTCCAGACCCACGAGCTCCTCGAGGGCTGGGGCACCGACAACGTCTTCAGCGGCAACACGGCCGCGGTCGACGGGCCCGGCTTCGGCTTCTCGCTCACCCCCGAGCTCGGCAACCGCGTGATGTGCGACAACACCGTCTCCGGCGCCGGCGAGGGCGACTGGAACGTGGAGTGCGCGCGCTGACCCTGCCCGCGCCTCCGGGGCCCCGGCCCCTCCCCGCCCCCACGGGCCACCGACCGCACCACCCGATCACCCGCACCGCCTGACCACCCGCACCGCCCGCACCACCAGATCACCCGCCACGCCCGATCACCTGCACCACGGATCACCGTGCTCCACCCGCACCGCACCCGCGGTGCACCCCCGCTGCGCCCGAAACGCAGCACCGCGCCCCGCCGGGCGCCCTGAACGCCCGGCGACGGCGTCCTCCTGTGACCCTGCCGGGCACCTGAACCGCTCGGCACCGTCCGCTCACCCACACCCGCCTGGAGGCACCCCTTGTCCGACCCGACCACCCGCTCCGCCCCGCTGCCCATCGTCGAGAAGCCCCGCCTGACCGTCGTCGGCACCGGCTACCTCGGCGCCACCCACGCCATCTGCATGGCCGTCCTCGGCTACGAGGTCATGGGCGTCGACGTCGACGTCGCCAAGGTCGAGGCCCTCGCCGCCGGAACCGTGCCGTTCTACGAGCCCGGCCTGCCCGAGAAGCTCCGCGAGGCGCTCGACAGCGGCCGCCTCACCTTCACGACCGACTTCGACGCCGCCGCCGAGTTCGGCGACGTGCACTTCATCTGCGTCGGCACCCCGCAGACCCCGGGCTCGATGGCCGCCGACATGCGCTACGTCGACTCGGCCTTCGGCGAGCTCGCCAAGCGCATCACCCGCAAGGCGCTCCTCGTCGGCAAGTCGACGGTGCCGATCGGCACCGCGAGCCGCCTCACCGAGCTCGTGCAGTCGCTCTCGCCGCTCGGCGCCGAGCTCGAGCTCGCCTGGAACCCCGAGTTCCTCCGCGAGGGCTTCGCCGTGCAGGACACCATGCACCCCGACCGCCTCGTCTTCGGCGTGCAGTCGGAGTGGGCCGAGCGCCAGCTCTCCGCGGCCTTCGCGCCCGTGCTCGAGGAGGGCACGCCCCTGGTCGTCGCCGACCTCGCGACCTCCGAGCTCGTCAAGGTCGCCGCGAACTCGTTCCTCGCCACGAAGATCTCGTTCATCAACGCGATGGCCGAGGTCTGCGAGACCACGGGCGCCGACGTCAACCTGCTCGCGCAGTCGCTCTCGTACGACTCCCGCATCGGCGGCCGCTTCCTCAAGCCGGGCCTCGGCTTCGGCGGCGGCTGCCTGCCGAAGGACATCCGCGCCTTCGCGCACCGCGCCGACGAGCTCGGCGTGGGCCAGGCGGTCTCCTTCCTCAAGGAGGTCGACAGCATCAACAACCGTCGCCGCGTGCGCACGGTCGACCTCATCCGCGAGATGGTCGGCGGCGACCTCGCCGGCAAGCGCATCGCCTGCCTCGGCGCCGCGTTCAAGCCCAACTCGGACGACGTCCGCGACGCCCCCGCGCTCGACGTGGCGCGCATGCTCTACCTCGAGGGGGCGACCGTCACGGTCTACGACCCCGAGGCGAACGAGAACGCGCACCGCCTCTACCCGGACCTCACCTACGCGTCGAGCATGATGGCCTGCGTCGTCGACGCCGACGCCGTCGCCCTGCTCACCGAGTGGCAGGTCTTCCGCGACGCCGACCCCGATGACCTGGCGCAGCTCGTGCGCCACCGACGCGTCGTCGACGGGCGCCACGCCCTCGACGCCGACGACTACCGTGCGAAGGGCTGGGAGTTCCGGGCGCTGGGTCGCCCGGCGCAGTCCCGCACGGTCGCCCTCGCCTCCGACCTGCGGGACGAGGTGACGGTCTGACGGCCCTTCGGGGGGTTCGTCAGCAGCGCCCCGCAGGGCGCTGACAGGCCCGGAGGGGGTCGGGCCTCGGGTGGCCCGGCCCCCTCCGGTGCACCCGGGGCCCACTCGGGGTCGCCCGGTCGCGTTCGCTGGGAGCGCTCCTCGGCCGGGGGTCGTAGCGTGACGGCGTCCCCGTCATCGTCTGGAGGAGCCCCGTGACCGACACCGCACCCTCGACCCCCCGCACCGCCCTCGTCCTCGGCGGCGGCGGCATCACCGGCATCGCGTGGGAGGTCGGCGTGCTCGCCCGCCTGCTCGAGGCCGGCGTGCCCCTCGCCGACGCCGACCTCGTCGTCGGCACGTCCGCCGGCTCGGTCGTCGGCACGACGCTCCGCCTGGGCGGCGTCGCCGACGCCTACCGCGAGCAGCTGCTGCCGGCCGGCGCGACCCCCGAGGCCGCCCTCGACGGCGGCGACTTCCTGGACCGCGTCGGCCAGGCCGTGGCCGGCGCCGCCAGCCCCGAGGAGGCGCGGGCCCGCCTGGGCGCGCTCGCCCGGCAGGTGCCCGTCACCGGCGACGAGCCCGAGCTGGTGACGACCATGCGCGAGCGGCTCGGTGCCGACACCCCGTGGCCCGCGGGCGACCTGGCGGTCTGCACCGTCGACGCGACCGACGGCGAGTTCCGGGTGCTGACCCGCGACTCCGGCGTCCCCCTGCACGTGGCCGTCGCGGCCAGCTGCTCGGTGCCGCTCGTCTGGCCGACCGTCGAGGTCGACGGCCGGCCGACGATGGACGGCGGCGTGCGCTCCGGCACCAACGCCGACGTCGCCGACGCCGCCGAACGCGTTCTCGTGCTGTCGTGCGGGCCCGAGCTGGCGCAGTCGCCGCTCGGGCCGACCCTGCCGGGCGTCGTGGCGGCGCGTCAGGCGGCCGGTCGCGAGGTCATGGTGATCCAGGCCGACGACGCGGCGCTCGCGGCGTTCGGCGCGAACTCCCTCTCGGGCGCGACCCGCGGCCCCGCGGCTGAGGCCGGGCGGCGCCAGGCGGACGAGGTGCTCGATGCCGTGCGGGAGTTCTGGCGGGGCTGAGCCCGACGCTCCACCGGGAGGGGGACGCCCGTCCTCCTCCCGGGCGACGAGGGGCGGCCCGCGTCTTCCTAGGCTGAGGTGATGCCGCTGCCCCGCCTTCGTCGTGCTCGCCGCGCCCTCGCCGGGGTCGTCGGCCTGGCCCTCGTCGCAGCCTCGCTGAGCGCCTGCTCGCTGCTGCTCGTGCCGCCGCCGGAGGGCTCGGAGGAGTCACTCGCGGCCCTCGCCGACCGTCTCCGAGCAGTGGACGGCGTCGCCGGCGTCGAGACCGACCTCTCGCAGGTCGACGCCAGGGACGACCCCCACCACTGGATCGCCCGGGTCGCCGTGACGGCCGACGGGCCGGACATCGACCTCGCCGACGACCTCGACGGCGCCGCGTTCGGCGGCGTGACGCGGGCGGCGCTCGTGCTCGACCTGCACCTGCCCGCGGGCGAGGGCACCTCGGCCGCCACCTTCGACGTCCTGGACGCCGCCTCCGTCACCCTCGCTGACGAGCTCCGACGCGTGCCGGAGGTCGAGTCGGTCGTCGTCGACCGGTCCTCCGCCCAGGTCACGGTCGCCGCCTCCGCGAGCCTCCGCGCCACGGTCGACGCGGTGCGGCCGCTGGTGGACGGGCTGCGCACCAGCCTGACCCGCGGTTCCGCGTACCTGGGGGTGGGGCGGACGAGCCCGGGGCCGGCTCTGCTCGACCGGCTCGACGCCCAGCTGGCGGCGGGTCGTCTCACGTCGCTGAGCCTCTCCGTCGCCGACCCCGTGGCCGGGCCCGTCGGCCCGACGCTCAGGGTCGAGACCCGTGAGGTCGTGTCGATCGCCGAGGAGCTCGCCGCGACCACCGACGAGGAGGCCGACGCCGGCACCCGCGACCGCACCGGCTTCACCGTCTCCCCGCCGGGCGTGGCCGACGTCGACCGCGACGTGGACGGCTGGCTGGGCCTCCCGCTCGGGTCGCCTCCGCCGCCCTCCGTCCCGCGGATCACGCCCGACGCCCCTCCGGCGCCGCTGACCGAGGCCGAGCTGCAGGCCGTCGACCTGACGGAGGAGGAGGCGGCGGTGCGGGCGTTCCTGGACGCCTCGGTCGCGCTCACCGGCGTTGAGGCGGTCGTCGCCGTCGACGGCCGCGAGCAGTGCGAGGGCTCGCTGCGGGTCCGCGTGCGGGGCTGGGTCGTCGCGCCGGTGTTCCTCCACGTCGACGACGCCCAGGTTCCCTTCGACGCCGTCACGGCGAGCTGGACCGACCAGGGCCTGCGCCCAGTCGACCGGGCGCTCGGCCTCGACATCTGGGCGACGCAGGGGAGCGGGGCGTCGGGCGTCGCCGGCGCGACCATCCGCGGGACGGCGGAGGGTCTCAGCCTGTCGGCCACCTCGGCCTGCGGGTCCTGAGGGGCCGGTCGGCCTGGGCATCCGCCGCGGGTCCTTGCCGCGGCGCCCGCGCCTCCGTCAGGATCGGGGGGTGGAAACGTTCATCATCGCGCTCATCGTCCTGGGGGCCGCCGTCGTCACCCTGGGCATCCTCGTCCTGCTGCTCGGCTCGGCCGTGACCGCCGTCGTCGACAAGCGCCGCGCCGCCGCGGCCCCGACCCGTCGCCCGCCCGGGGGAGTCGCCTCGCGCTGACGGCCGTCTCGCGTCCCGCGTGTCGCCTCTCGCTGAGCGGGCGAGTTCGACGCGGCCGGGCGTGCACGACGGCCCGTCGGTGTCGAACACGCCCGCCGGACGGCCGGGGCACCGGCCCGCCGTGCGGCTCGGGCACCCACGGCCGCGCAGGCAGCGTCAGGCGGCGACGAACTCCTCGATGCCCGCGAGCAGCCGGTCGACGTCGCTGTCGTCCGTGTAGGCCGCGAGCCCGATCCGCAGCCCGGTGGTCTCGTCGTCGAGGCCCATCGCGCGCCAGGCCTCGATCGCGTAGAAGTGGCCCGACGGCGCCAGCACGTCGCGCGTCGCGAGGTGCGCCGACAGCTCGCGCATGCGGCGCCCGGCGATCGTGACGTACAGGGTCGGCGTGCGCCGCGCCGCCCGCGAGTGCAGCGTCAGGCCGGGGACGGCGAGGAGGCGCGCCTCCAGCCGGGCGCGCAGCTCGCCCTCGTGCTCGTGGCAGGCCCGCATCGACGCCACGATCGCCTCGCGGCGGGTCGTCGCGTCGCCCGGGGCGATCCCGGCGAGGAAGTCGACGGCGGCCGTGGCCCCGGCCAGCTGCTCGTAGGGCAGGGTGCCGAACTCGAACCGCTCGGGCACCACGTCGGTCGACGCCAGGAGCTTCGCGGGCCGGAGGCCCTCCAGCAGCTCGGGGTCGGCGCCGAGCACGCCGCAGTGCGGGCCGTAGAACTTGTAGGGCGAGCAGACGACGAAGTCCGCGCCGAGGGCCTCGCGGTCGACGACCTCGTGCGCCGCGAAGTGCACGGCGTCGACCCAGACGAGCGCGCCCGCGGCGTGCGCGCGGTCGGCGATCGCCCGGACGGCGGGCTGCGTGCCGAGCAGGTTGGAGGCGGCGGTCAGGGCCACGACGCGGGTGCGGTCGGTGATGGCGACGGCGGCCGAGGCGTGGTCGAGCTCGCCGGTGGCGGGGTCGAACTCGATCCAGCGGACGGTCGCGCCGACGGCCTCGGCGGCCTGCACCCAGGGGCGCACGTTCGAGTCGTGGTCGAGCCGGCAGACGACGACCTCGTCGCCCGGGCCCCAGCTGGCCGACAGGTGGCGTGAGAAATCGTAGGTGAGCTGCGTCGCGCTCCGGCCGTGGACGACGCCGCGGGCCGGCACGCCGAGCAGGTCGCCGTAGGCGGCACGGAAGGCCTGGACCGTGGCCTCGCTGTTGCGCTCGCCGAGGGTGCTCGTGCCGCGGATCGACGTGGGACCGGTCATGGCGCGGGCGATGGCCTCGCCGACGTCGAGCGGCGTCTGGGTGCCCCCCGGGCCGTCGAAGTGGGCGATGCCCGAGCCGAGCGAGGGGAAGGCGGAGCGGAGGGCGGCGACGTCGAGGGGCATGCCCCCTGCTTACCAGGTGCGGCGGCGGTCGCCGCGCACGCGCACGGGAGGCGCGGTGCCGGCATGACCGGCACCGCGCCTCCCGCAGACCTGCGGCCCCGCACCGCGGGGCCCGGGCTCAGCTCGCGCTGACGGCCTGCTCGCGCTTCGGCAGCACCCAGCCGGGTCGCACGAAGTGGCAGGTGTAGCCGTTGGGGAGCTTCTCGAGGTAGTCCTGGTGCTCCTCCTCGGCCTCCCAGAAGTCGCCGGCGGCGGTCACCTCGGTGACGACCTTGCCGGGCCACAGGCCCGACGCGTCGACGTCGGCGATGGTGTCGAGGGCGGTCTCGCGCTGCTCGTCGGAGGTGTAGAAGATCGCCGAGCGGTACGAGTCGCCGATGTCGTTGCCCTGGCGGTCCTTCGTCGACGGGTCGTGGATCTGGAAGAAGAACTCGAGCACCTCGCGGTACGAGGTCACGCCCGGGTCGAACACGATCTCGACGGCCTCGGCGTGGCCGCCGTGGTTGCGGTACGTGGCGTTCGCGACGTGTCCGCCGGAGTAGCCGACGCGGGTCGAGACGATGCCCGGTCGGCGACGGAGCAGCTGCTGCGCGCCCCAGAAGCAGCCGCCCGCGAGGATCGCGGTCTCGGTCGTTCCGCTGGGGGCGGGGGTGGACTCAGGGGAGAAGAGCGTCATGTACGAACCGTATCCTTCGGTCTCGAGTGCGGTGAGGGGGACGAAGCGGAGGGCCGCCGAGTTGATGCAGTAGCGGAGGCCGCCCGTCGCGGTGGGGCCGTCGGGGAAGACGTGGCCGAGGTGGCTGCCGGCGCCCGCCGAGCTGACCTCGGTGCGGCGCGCGAAGAACATGCCCTCGCGGCGCTCGACGACGTTCTCGGCGTCGATCGGCCGGGTGAAGCTCGGCCAGCCGGTGCGGCTGTCGAACTTGTCGACGGAGGCGAAGAGCGGCTGGCCGCTGACCACGTCGACGTAGATGCCCGCCTCGTGGGAGTCCCAGAACTCGTTGCGGAACGCGGGCTCCGTGCCGCCGCCCTGGGTGACGCGGCGCTGCTCGGGCGTCAGGCGGGCGAGGGCGTCGGGGGTGGGTGCGTGGTCGTGGTCGTCGGTGGTCATGGTGCCTCCAGTTCGGAGCGGGGACGCACCCGGAGTGGTGCGCACGGCTCCGGGGGGTGCAACGCCCCGGCCCGGTCCAGTGTTCCGACGCAGGCTGCGAGACTGGTGGGCATGAGCCTCATCCGCCTGAACGACGTCACCGTGCGCTACGAGCAGCGGCCGGTGCTGCGCGAGGCCTTCTTCCGCCTCGAGCCCGGCGACCGCGTCGGCCTGATCGGGCGCAACGGCTCGGGCAAGTCGACCCTGCTGAAGCTCGCCCTCGACCAGGTGCAGCCCGACGAGGGCACGGTCACCGTCGACGACGGCCTGCGGCTCGGCTACTTCTCGCAGTTCAGCGAGCTCGACGGCACCGCCACCGTCACCGAGGTGCTCGAGGGGCTCTTCGACGACGTCCGCGCCATGGAGGCCGAGCTCGCCGAGATCGACGCCGCGATCGCGGTGGTCGCCGTCGACCCCGACCAGGGCGACGAGCTCACGCGCCTGATCGAGCGGCAGTCCGAGCTCTTCGCCGAGATGGACCGGCTCGACGGCTGGGAGTACCGCCGTCACGTCGACACCGCCCTCACCGTGCTCGGCTTCGACGCGGCGCACCGCACCAGCCCGATCGACGCGCTGAGCGGCGGCTGGCGCAACCGCGCGGCCCTCGCGAAGATCGTCCTCGAGGCGCCCGACGTGCTGCTGCTCGACGAGCCGACGAACTTCCTCGACGTGGCCGGCGTCGAGTGGCTCGAGCAGTGGTTCCGCGACTTCCGCGGCGCCGCGATCGTCGTCTCGCACGACCGGCAGTTCCTCGACGCGGTCGTCACCCGCATCGTCGAGGTCGAGAACTTCCACCTGCACGAGTACCCGGGCGCCTTCGCCGAGTACGTCGTGCAGAAGCAGTTCCGGCTGAAGACCCTCGAGCAGCAGTTCGCGCACGAGAACGAGCTGCTCGCCTTCGAGGCCGAGGGCATCAGCGACCGTCGCGAGGCCGTCAAGGCCGCGAAGGCGCAGAAGCAGGGAGGCGCGGGCGGCCTCACGAAGGACCTCGCCAAGATCAAGAAGCAGCGCACCCCGCGGCCCGTCGACCAGATCATCACCGAGATCTACGGCGGGCTGCACGTGAAGGACGTGCTCTGCCGCGTCGAGGGGCTCGGCAAGGCGTACGGCGAGAAGACGCTCTTCGACGACCTCGGCTTCGAGGTGCGCAGGGGCAACCGCATCGTCGTCGTGGGCTCGAACGGCAGCGGCAAGAGCACGCTGCTGCGGGTGCTCGAGGGCACCGAGGCGGCCGACCGCGGCCGGGTCGACTGGGCCGGCGGCGCGAAGGTCGTCTCGTACAACCAGGTGCTCGCCGAGCTCGACGACGCCGACACGGTGACGCACTCGGTCAACGCGATGCCCGACAGCCTGGCCCTGAAGGCCACCCGGAAGTCGGTCGCGCGCTTCCTGGCCATGTTCCAGTTCTCCGAGGCGGACCTCCAGCAGCGCATCGGCGCGCTCTCCGGCGGTCAGCGCGCCCGCGTGGCGATGGCGCAGTGCCTGCTCTCCGGCGCCTCCGTGCTGCTGCTCGACGAGCCGACGAACCACCTCGACATGGCCAGCACCCAGGTGATGGAGCGGGCCCTCGTGCACTTCCCCGGGGCGGTCGTCGTCGTCAGCCACGACCGGTTCTTCAGCGAGAAGGTCGCGAACCGGCGCATCGAGTTCGGCGCCGAGGGGGCCGAGCCCGGCGAGCTGCTGGTCGGCGCCGCGTAGGCCGACCGGGCACCTCGACCGCCGCGGGCGTGCGTCGCCACGGCCGACGGCCGGGCCCAGTCGTCAGTCGCGGTCGTGCCAGCGCAGCAGCAGCGGCGCGGCGATCGTCGCCGGGCACGGCACCGTGCGCGACTCCCCGCTCGTCACCGTGAGCGTGATGCCCCAGAGCGGCCCCTCGCGGTCGACCCCGATGTCGGCGATGTCGCCGTTCTCGACGCGGTGCTCCTCCGGAGGCGCGGTGCTGTCGGCCGCGCGGGTGCGGTACAGGAAGTAGTCCTCGTAGAGGCAGACCTCGTGCCACTGGCCACGCACGACCCACCTGCTGCAGAACCTCACCGGGACAGGCTACCGGGGCCGTCGAGGTGACCCGTCCGGGGCCCACGTCGACGGCGAGGCCCCGGGACGCGTCGCCTCGATGACCGGACGGCGGCGGCGGCGGCGGCGGCAGCGCGCCGCGCCGCGGGTCAGTCCGCGAAGATCGCGCCGACCGGCTCGCGCTTCTCGGCCTGGAAGGCGTCCTCGACGCGACCGAGCGCCCAGTAGGCGCTGATCGACAGCGACGCCCGATCGAGGCCCCAGCGGTCGTGGAGCACGACCCGCGCCTCCTTCACGGCCCCGCGCTCGCCGTGGGCGAAGACGGTGACCGGGCCGACCGGCGGCTCGAGGGCCCCGAGGGCGGCGAGGAGCGCGCTGCCGGGTGCGCCCTCGCCGCGGTGCAGCCAGCGCAGCTCGAGCCCGGCGGGCGGGGTCAGGGCGACCTCGTCGTCGGGGCCCGCGACCTCGACGAGCGCGAGGCCCCGGGCGTCGGGGCCCATCGCCTCGAGGGCCGACGCGACGGCGGGCACGGCGGAGTCGTCGGCGAGCAGCAGGTTCGGCACCGCGGGGTCGGAGGAGGGCGACCAGCCGCCGCCCGGGCTCGACATCTGCAGCCGGTCGCCGGGCCGGGCCGCGAGGGCCCACGGGCCGGCCACGCCCTCGTCGCCGTGCACGACGAAGTCGACGGCGATCGTGCGGGCGTCGTGGTCGACCGAGCGCACCGTGTACGTGCGGCGCACGGGCAGGTCGTCGGGGGCGAGCTCGTCGCGCAGCCGCTCGAGGTCGAACGGCGGCTGCAGCCCGAGCCCGGGGCGGGCGAGCAGCAGCTTGACGTAGCGGTCGCTCTCGGCGAGCTGCGCGGCGCCGGCCTCGACGAAGCCGTCGAAGGCGTCGCCGCCGAGGTGCACGCGCACGAGGTGCGGCGTCAGGCGCTCGGTGCGCTCGACGACGAAGACGTGCTGCGCGCGCACCGGGCGCGGGGAGCGGGCGGGGGAGGCGTCGGTCGGGCTCACGGGGTCGCTCCCGGTCAGCTCTTCGTCGCCGTCTCGAGCAGCGGCACGAGGGCGTCGAGGGCGTAGCTGCGCGACAGCGAGGTGCCGAGCGAGTACGCCGACGAGACGTCGCCGTCGATGACGACGTCGTGCCCGGCCTCGACCGCCGGCAGGGCCTGCCACTGCGGGTCGTCGGTGATCTGCGCGGTGTCGATGTAGATCGGGAAGGCGACGATCACGTCGGCGTCGATCACGTCGAGGTTCTCCGACGAGATGCTCACCGAGAAGCCGCCCGAGTTCGCGTCGAGGGCGGCGACCTCCGGGTTCTGCTCGAAGCCGAGCGACTCGAGCAGGCTGACGCGCTCCGAGCCGGCGACGTAGGCGCCCCAGCCCTCGCTGGTCTTGGTGGCGGCCGTCACGGTGAGGCCCTTCCACCCGGGGTGCGCCTCGGCGGCGGCCTCGACCTCGGCCTCGCTCTGCGCGACGAGCTCGTCGCCCTTCGCGGACTGCCCGAGGGCCGTCGAGACGAGGTCCATCTGCTGCTCGAAGGTGGTCAGGTAGCTGTCGCCGCCCTCGGGCACGCCGATCGTGGGGGCGATGCCCGACAGGCGGTCGTAGCGGTCCTGGTCGCCCGACGACTTCGTGTCGAGGATGAGGTCGGGCTGCAGCGCGGCGATCGCCTCGTAGGAGGGGTCGAGCGTGCCGATGATCTCCGGCGACTGGTCGTAGAGGCCCTGGGCCCACGGGCCGACGCCGTCGACGTCGTCGCCGAACGCCAGCCAGTCGGAGGCGCCGACCGGCTGCACGCCGAGGGCGAGCGCCGTCTCGGCGTCGCCCCAGCCGAGCGCGACGACGCGCTGCGGCTGCTGGTCGACGGTCACCTCGCCGAACTTCGTGTCGACGCTGACGGGGAAGGAGTCGGCGGCCGGGGCGGCGGAGGAGGTGGCGGTCGCGTCGTCGGAGGCGCTGCCGGCCGCGCAGCCGGTCAGGGCGACGGCGGCGGCGGCCAGGAGGGCGGCGAGCTTCAGGGGGGTGCGCATGGGGTCCTCGGAGTCGGGGGCGGGGCAGGGGAGACGGGGTGCGGTGCAGGGTGCGGGGGAGTCGCTCCGGCGGGCCCGCTGCGGTGGGGGCGCGACGCTCGGGGTCGAACTCAGGGAAGGCTAGCCTAAGCTCCTCAGCATGGCCATCAGCACCCGGCCCGGCGACGTCCGGGCGACCCGGGTGGTGCGCCGTACCCGCACGCGGCTCGCCTGGCTGCTCGCCGGCCTGGGCCTGCTCGTCGTGGCCGTGCTCCTCAGCCTCGCCGTCGGCGCACGGCCGGTGCCGCCCGACGTCGTCGTGCAGCTGCTCACGGGCTGGAGCCCGACCGGCTCGACGGCGGCCCCCGACGCGGGCGACGCGACCGCCGTCGTCGACCTGCGGCTGCCCCGCACGGTCGCGGCGATCGTCGCGGGCGCCGGGCTCGGGGTCGCGGGCGCCGTCGCGCAGGCGGTGACCCGGAACCCGCTGGCCGACCCGGGCCTCCTCGGGGTCACCTCCGGCAGCGCCTTCGCCGTCGCCCTCGCCGTGGGGTTCGCCGGGGTCACGGCGGCCAGCGGGTGGGTGTGGCCTTCCCTGCTGGGCGCCGCGGTCGCGACCGTCGCCGTCTCGCTGATCGGCGGCGCCGGCCGCTCGGGCGGCAGCCCCGCGCGCCTGACGCTGGCGGGCATCGCGTTCGGCGCCGTGCTGAGCGGCCTGACCTCGGCCATCGTGCTCGCCGACCCCCGGCGCTTCGACGCGGTCCGCGCCTGGGAGGTCGGCAGCCTCGCCGACCGCGGCTGGGCGCCGGTCGTGACCGTGGCGCCGTTCGTCGTCGCGGGCGTCGTCGTCGCGCTCGTCGCCGCGCGGCCCCTCGACGCGGTCGCCCTCGGCGACGACCACGCCTCGTCGGTCGGCGTCTCGGTGCCGCTGGTGCGCGTCGCCGCGCTCGTCGTCGTCACGCTGCTGGCCGGAGGCGCCACCGCGGTGGTCGGCCCGGTCGCCTTCCTGGGCCTCATGGTCGCGCACGCCGCCCGCGGCGTCGTCGGAGCGAGCCAGCCGTGGACGATCGGCCTCAGCGCCGTGCTCGGCCCCGTGCTGCTGCTGCTCGCCGACGTGCTCGGCCGCGTCGCCGCCCCGCCCGGCGAGCTCGCCGCGGGCCTCGTCACCGCCGCCCTCGGGGCGCCGGTGCTCGTGCTCGTGGCCCGTCGCCGCACGGCGGGAGGGACGCGGTGACCGCGGGCACGGGCACGGGGTCCGGCACGGGGACGCCGACGCGCGGGGCGCCGCCCGCCCGCGCCCCGCGGCCGCGCTCGGCCCTCCGCCGGCATCGGGTCACGGCGACCGCCGCGATCGCCCTCGTCGCGCTCGTCGTCGGACTCGTCGCGCTCGGCCTCGGCGACTACCCGCTCAGCCCGCTCGAGGTGCTGCGCGCCCTCGGCGGCGCCGACGGCCCCGCCTCGACGATCGTGCTGGGCTGGCGGCTGCCGCGGGTCCTGGCCGCGCTCGTCTTCGGGGCCGCGCTGGGCGCCTCCGGAGCGGTCTTCCAGTCGTTGACGCGCAACCCGCTCGGCTCGCCCGACGTCATCGGCTTCTCGACCGGCGCCTACACCGGCGCGATCGTCGTGATCGTCTCGGGCGCGACCTCGACCGTCGGCACCGCCGCCGGGGCGCTCGTCGGGGGGCTCGGCACGGCCCTCGTGGTCTACCTGCTGGCCTGGCGCGGCGGCGTGCAGGGGCTGCGGCTCATCATCGTCGGCATCGGCGTCACCGCCGTGCTGCACTCGGTCAACAGCTGGCTGCTGCTGCGCGCCCAGGCCGAGGTCGCGCTGACGGCGTCGTTCTGGGGCGCCGGCACGCTCGCGCTCGTCAGCTGGTCGGAACTCGTGCCCGCGGCGGCGCTGCTCGCGCTGCTCGGCGTCGCGGTCGCCGTCCTCTCGCGGCCGCTGCGCCAGCTCGAGCTCGGCGACGACGCCGCGCGCGCGCACGGCCTGCGCACCGAGCCGGCCCGCCTCGCGCTCGTCGTTGTCGGGGTCGCGCTGACCGCGGTCGTCACGGCGAGCACGGGGCCGATCGTGTTCGTCGCCCTCGCGGCGCCCCAGCTCGCCCGGCGCCTCGTGCGCTCGGCGGGCGTGCCGCTCGGCGCGGCGGCGCTCGCCGGGGCCCTGCTGCTGCTCGTCGCCGACGTCGTCGCCCAGCACGTCACCACCTCGCCCGTGCCCGTCGGCCTCGTCACCCTCGTGATCGGCGGCGCCTACCTCGTCTCGCTGCTCGTCGGAGAATCCCGGAGGTCGTCGTGACCACGCCCCAGCCGCCCGCCACGCCCGGGCAGCCCGGCACGCCTCGCCTGGCCGCCCGCGCCGCGCACCTCGCCTACGACCGGCGCACCGTGTCGCGGTCGATCGACGCGAGCGTCCGCGACGGCTCGTTCACCGTGATCGTCGGGCCGAACGCCTGCGGCAAGTCGACCCTCCTGCGGGCCTTCGCGCGCCTCCTGAAGCCCCGGTCGGGCAGCGTGCTGCTCGACGGCCGCGAGCTGGCCGGCGTGCCCGCGAAGGAGGCGGCGCGCACCGTGGGCCTGCTGCCCCAGTCGTCGACGGCCCCCGAGGGCATCACCGTCGGCGAGCTCGTCGCGCGCGGGCGCTACCCGCACCAGGGCCTCTTCCGCCAGTGGTCGGAGGCCGACCGCGAGGCCGTCGACGGCGCGCTCGCCGAGACCGACCTCGTCGACCTCGTCGACGTGCCGGTCGACGAGCTGTCGGGCGGGCAGCGGCAGCGCGTCTGGGTGGCGACCGCGCTGGCGCAGCAGACCTCGGTGCTGCTGCTCGACGAGCCGACGACCTTCCTCGACGTCGCCCACCAGTACGACCTGCTCGACCTGTTCGCCCGGCTGCACGAGCGGGGCACCACCGTGGTGGCGGTGCTGCACGACCTCGCCCAGGCGGCCCGGTACGCGACCGACCTGATCGTGATGCGCGACGGCGAGGTGGTCGCGACGGGCGCCCCGGCCGACGTGCTCACCGCCGAGCTCGTCGAGCGGGTCTTCGACCTGCCGTGCGTCGTCGTGCCCGACCCGGTCACCGGCACGCCCCTCGTCGTCCCGCGCCGACGTCGCCCCTCGGCGTGAACCGCGTTCCGTGCGGTGAACCGCACTCCACTGCGGTTCACCGCACGGAACGCGGTTCATCGGCGGCCCGGCGGCGGGCCCAGCCGCCGCGGGTACGCTCCGCCGCATGACCGAACTGCGTGGTGCCGTCGTCCTGGTGACCGGAGCCTCGGGCGGGCTGGGCTCGCGCCTCGCCGCCCAGCTCACCGAGCGGGGGGCCGTCGTGGTGCGCGCCGGCCGGGCCGGCGGCAGCCTCCAGGGCCCGGGCGCCTACGTCGCCGACCTCCGCGAGCCGACCGGGGCGGCCTCGCTGGTCGCCGCGGCCCTCCAGGCCCACGGGCGCCTCGACGGCATCGTGGTCGCGGCCGGGGTCGTCGCCTTCGGGCCGGCCGACGCCGTCGCCGACGACACCCTCGCCGAGCTGGTCGACACGAACCTGCTCGCGCCGATCCGACTGCTGCGCGACGGCGCGGAGGCGCTGGCCGCGTCGGCCGCGGAGGGCCGCGACCCCTTCGTGGTGACGATCAGCGGCGTCGTGGCCGAGTCGCCGACCGCGGGCAT
This sequence comes from Frigoribacterium sp. CFBP 8754, assembly GCF_014841815.1. NCBI lineage: Bacteria > Bacillati > Actinomycetota > Actinomycetes > Micrococcales > Microbacteriaceae > Frigoribacterium > Frigoribacterium sp. CFBP 8754. Next base: position 395,911 of record NZ_JACYUO010000002.1, on the reverse strand, counting down.
GGCCGCGTACTCCGCGGCCAAGGCGGGCCTCGCCGCGTACGTGGGCGCCGCCTCCCGGGAGTTCCGGCGCCGCGGCGTCCGCCTGGTCGACGCGCGGCCGGGCCACACCGGCACCGCCCTCTCCGAGCACCCGATCGCGGGCAGCGCCCCGGCGTTCGGCGCGGCGCTCGACCCCGACGCGGTCGCGGCCCGCATCGTGCAGGCGATCGCCGACGGCGAGAAGGACCTGCCGAGCACGGCGTTCTGAGCGCCGCCCGGCAGGTCGCCGCGAGCGGGGCCTAGCTGGGGAACTCGGCGCCGAGCACCCGGAGGAGGTCGGCGAGCTGCGCCTGCTGGGCGCGGTCGAGCGAGCTGAGCGGCGACTCCTCCGCGGCGAGCAGGTCGAGCATGGCCGCGTCGACGCGCTCGATGCCGGCCGGGGTGATGCAGATGCGGGCGGCGCGGCCGTCGCGCGGGTCGGCCCGGCGCTCGACGAGCCGACGCTCGACCAGGCGGTCGAGGCGGTTCGTCATCGTGCCGCTCGTGACCATGGTCGCGGCGACCAGCTCCTTCGGGCTGAGCTCGAACGGCTCGCCCGCGCGGCGGAGCGTCGAGAGCACGTCGAACTCCCAGATCTCGAGGCCGGAGTGGCTGAACGCCTCGGAGCGCACGCGGTCGAGGCGCCGCGACACGCGCCGCAGCCGCGAGAAGACGTCGAGCGCCGCGAAGTCGATGTCGGGGCGCACGCGCGCCCACGCGTCGATGATCAGGTCGACTTCGTCGCTGGTGCTCACGGAGGCGTGTCCAATCCGGTCGGGGGTCCACCCACGATCATGCCCCCAGGAGGTGCGGGTCGCCTCCACGACGCCCCCGGCGGGGCCGAGCGCGCGCTCCCGGGACAGGCAGGAGGCGCGGTGCCGACCGACCGGCACCGCGCCTCCCCGGGGCTGCGCCCGGCCCTGTGGCCTAGTCGGCCGCGTACTCGTCGAGCGCGGGCAGCGGGCGGCCGTCGTGGTCCCACATGGCCTGGTTCTCCCACGCGTTGCCGGAGGTCGGGTCGTCAGGGTCCCAGCCGGCGCCGTCGACGGCCGTCCAGGTGGGCTCCCACGCGACGACGCCGATGCCGCGGCCGCCCGGGGCGGCGGCCACGACGTCCTGCACGGCGCGGAAGTTCGCCGCCTGGCCCTCGGGGGTCGCCGGGTAGCCGGGGGTCAGCATCGAGGCCTGCGCGACGACGTTCTCCCACACGTGGTCGGGGTCGTCGGCGAGGGTCCACGGGTAGGAGGTCTCGACGATCAGCACGTCGCGGTCGTAGCGCTCCGACAGGGTGCTGACGGCGCCCTGCAGGTCGGCGAGGCTGCCGTGCCAGTACGAGTAGTACGAGAGGCCGATCAGGTCGAACGGCACCCCGCGCGCGCTGACCTCGTCGAACCACCAGGTGAGGCCGTCGACGCCGGCGTTGATGTTGGTCAGGTGCAGCACGACCTTCGTCTCGGGCGACACCTCGCGGACGGCCGTGGCCCCCGCGGTGAGGAAGCTCGCGAGGTTCTCCCACTGGGCGCCCGTCACGCCGTCGGTCGGGTCGACGTCCCAGGTCTGGCCGAGCGGCCAGACCATGCCGGGGTTGATCTCGTTGCCGACCTGGACGGCGTCGGCGGTGATGCCCTCGGCGGCCAGCGCGTCGAGCACCGCCCGGGTGTGGTCGTGGATCGCCTGGGCGACCTGCGGGGCCGTGAAGCCCTGCCACGCCCTCGGCATCGTCTGCGCGCCCGGGTCCGTCCAGCGGTCGGAGTAGTGGAAGTCGACGAGCAGCTGCATGCCGGCCGCGTCGATCCGCTTCGCGCTCGCCACGACGTCGTCGAGGTCGTTGTAGCCGTCGCTCGGGTCGACCCAGACCTTCAGGCGGCCCATCGTCGCGCCGTGGTCGGCGAGCTGCTGGATCGCGTCGGCCGGCTGACCGGCCGCGTCGAGGTACACCGCCCCCTCGTCCTCGTTGCGCAGCAGGCCCGACACGTCGGCCCCGCGCACGTCGCGGGTGACGCGGCCGGGCGTGAACTGCACGTCGTCGATGCTCGCCCAGGCGCCCGCGGCGCCCGTCGTGCGGAAGGTCAGCGTGCACTGGCTGTGCGAGACCTCGGCCGAGACCGCGAGGCGCACCCAGCCGTCGTCCGCCTCGGTCGAGGGCACCGCGGTCGACGCCGCGACGGCCCGGCTCGACCCCTGCCCGCAGCCGGCGAGCTCGAGCGCGCTCGCGTCGAGCCCGCCGCCGCTCTTCACCCAGGCGCTGAACGTCCACCAGCCCGGCGTGACCTTCTTGACCTTCTGCGTGGTGACCGCCTCGCCGGCGGCGGGCAGCCAGTGCGTCAGGCGCGTGGGGGAGTCGTGCCCGCCCGCCTCGAGCGACGTCGTGCCCGAGCCCTTGCTGACCCAGCCGGAGGCGCCCTGCTCGAAGCCGGGATCGCTCACGACCGCCGTCGGCGACGCGGCCAGGGCCCCGCTCGTCGGCAGGAGGCCGCCGCCGAGGGCGACGACCGCGACGGCGACGCCGCCGGTGAGGGCGAGCCGCGCCCTCCGTCGGCCGCCGGGGGCGGGGTGGGGTGCGGGTCGAGCCATGGTCGTCCTCCTTGACGATCTGCGGGCGGTGCGGTGGCGGTGCTGGCGGTGCTGGCGGTGCGGCGGCGGTGCTGGTGGTGCGGTCAGGGGGCCCGGGCCGCGCCCGGTGGGCGGCGACCCGGGCCGGGCGTCAGCGGCGGTCGCTGCGGACCACGGCGACGCCGCCGGCGGCGATCGTCACCGTGCCGTCGACGGCCTCGCCGGTGAGCAGCTCGGTGCCGGTCGGGGCGACGACGGCGACCTCGGCGTCGGTGTGGTTCAGCCAGAAGGTGAACAGCGCGTCGTCCGAGCGGCGCTCGACGACCTCGACGCCCGCGACGCGGCCCTCGCGCTCGGCGACGCCGGCGTCGGCCAGCACCTGCTGCACGAGACGCTCGAGGTCGCCGCCCTCGACGCGAGTCGAGACGTACCAGGCCGAGCCCTCGCCGAGGGCGTTGCGGGTCACGGCGGCGCCGCCGGCCGCGGGGCCGGTCGTGTAGCTCGCGACGGCGGTCGCGCCCTCGAGCACGACGTCGTCCGACCAGCCGGCGCCCGTCGAGCCGTCGTCGAGCGAGACGAGCTCGTCGGCGTGCAGGGGCAGGAACTCGGGCACCGAGAGGCCGAGCACCTCGCGGAGCGCGCCGGGGGCGCCGCCCTCGTGCACCGCGTCGTTCTCGTCGACCACGCCGGAGAAGTACGACGCCAGGAAGGTGCCGCCGTCGCGGACGAAGCCGGTCAGGTTCTCCGTCGAGCGGTCGTCGACGAGGTAGAGCGACGGGGCGAGCACGAGGTCGTAGCCCGACAGGTCGTCGTGCGGGTGGCGGAAGTCGACGGTGACGCCGAGCTGCCAGAGCGCCGTGTAGTACGCGACGACGCGCTCGCGGTGGTCGAGCTCGACGGAGGGGCGCCACTCGAGGTCGTGGGCCCAGAACGACTCGATGTCCCAGAGGATCGCGACCCGCGCCTCCACCCGGCTGTCGCGGACGCTCGCCAGCTTGCCGAGGTCGCCGCCGAGGCGGACGACCTCCTGCCAGACGCGGCTCGAGGCGCCCGCGTGGGGGAGCATCGCCGAGTGGAACTTCTCCGCGCCGTAGCGGGAGGCGCGGAACTGGAAGAACATCACCGCGTCGGCCCCGCGGCCCAGGTGCGACAGGCTGTTGCGGGCCAGCTCGCCCGGGCGCTTGGCGATGTTGCGGGGCTGCCAGTTGACGGCGGAGGTGGAGTGCTCCATGAGCATCCACGGCCGGCCCTGCGCGAAGCTGCGGGTGAGGTCGGCGTCGAGCGCGAGCAGCACGTGGTTGTCGGGGCGCTCGGCGACGAGGTAGTGGTCGTTCGCCACGACGTCGACCTCGCGGGCCCAGGCCCAGTAGTCGATCGACGGGCAGTTGCTCGACATGAAGTTGGTCGTGACGGGGCGGCCCGGCGAGTGCGCCTTGATGACGTCGCGCTCGGCGACGTAGAGCGAGAGCAGGGCGTCGGAGGTGAAGCGGGCGAAGTCGAGGCGCTGCGTCTGGTTGACGACGGTCGCCGAGACGCGCGGGGCGTCGATGTGCTCCCACTCGCCGTAGACCTGGCCCCAGAAGAGCGTGCCCCAGGCCGCGTTGAGGGCGTCGAGGGTGCCGTAGCGCGCCTGCAGCCACCGACGGAAGGCGACGACCGAGTGCGGGCCGTAGTCCTCGCTGATCGGGGCGCCGTACTCGTTGTGGACGTGCCACATGACGACGGCCGGGTGCTGGCCGTAGCGCTTCGCGAGCTGCTCGGTGATCGCCGTGGCCGCGCGGCGGTACTCGGGCGAGCTCGGGCTGACCATGCCGCGCGAGCCGCGGCCGAGGACGGTGCCCTCGCGGGTGACGGGGTGCGACTCGGGGTAGGCGGCCCAGAACCAGGCCGGCGGCACCGTCGTGGGCGTGGCGAGGTCGACGTCGATGCCCGCCTCGTGCAGCAGGCCGATGATGTCGTCGAGGAAGGTGAAGTCGTACTCGCCCTCGCGGGGCTCGAGCAGCGCCCACGAGAAGATGCCGACGCTGACCAGGTTGACGCCCGACTGCTCCATGAGGGCGATGTCCTCGAGCCAGGTCTCGCGGGGCCACTGCTCCGGGTTGTAGTCGCCGCCGTAGCGGATCTCCGCACGGCCGGGGACGCGCGAGGCGCCGGTCTGCTCACCGGGCTGCGCGGCGGGCGGGGTCTCGAGCTCGAGTGACATGCGGTGATCTCCTTTGACTGTGTGCGCTCCCAGTTCTAGCACACGGTCACCCCGCCGAAATAGTGCGTCATCCGCATCTGGCGCACAGTTGACAAGCCATTTCGGCTGTGCATAACTGTAACCGCTCACAGGCACAGCGACGTGGTTCTCCGAAGCACGGCTGCGCCGCCCCACCCCAGCTCTTGCTTTCCTCAAGGAGGACGAATGCGCAGCTCATCCCGCCGTCTCGGCGTCGCCACCCTCGCCACGGCCGCACTTCTGCTCACCGCCGGCTGCTCCGCCTCCGGCGGGGACTCCGCCGACGGCGGCCCCGTCGAGCTCACCTACTGGGCCTGGGCCCCGAACCTCGACAAGGTCGTCGACATCTGGAACGACCAGAACCCCGACATCCAGGTCACGGTCAACAAGCAGGACGGCGGCGACCCCGCCATCACCAAGCTGCTCACGGCCATCAAGGCCGGCAGCGGCGCGCCCGACCTCATCCAGGCCGAGTACCAGAAGATCCCGACGCTCGTCGCCTCCGACGCGCTCGCCGACATCAGCGAGCAGGGCGCCGGCGACCTCGAGGGCGACTTCTCGGCCGGCACCTGGTCGTCGGTCACCCTCGGCGGCGACGGCGTGTACGCCATCCCGCAGGACTCCGGCCCGATGATGGCGTACTACCGCGAGGACGTCCTCGCGCAGTACGGCCTCTCCGTGCCGACCACGTGGGACGAGTACGCGCAGGTCGCCGAGGCGCTGCACGCGGCCGACCCGACCAAGTACCTCGGCACCTTCTCGGCGAACGACGCCGGCTGGTTCGCCGGCCTCGCCCAGCAGGCGGGCGCCTCCTGGTGGTCCAACGACGGCGAGAGCTGGAGCGTCGACATCGCGGAGGACCCGACCGAGAAGGTCGCCTCGTACTGGGGCGGCCTCGTCGAGAGCGGCGCGATCGACAACGCGCCGATGTACACGCCCGAGTGGAACGCCGGCCTCAACGACGGCTCGCAGGTCGGCTGGATCAGCTCGGTCTGGGCCCCCGGCGTGCTGAGCGGCAACGCTCCCGACACGGCCGGCAAGTGGACGGCCGCGCCCGTGCCGCAGTGGGACGCCTCGGAGCCGACCGACGGCAACTGGGGCGGCTCGACCACGGCCGTCACGACCCAGTCGACCAAGAAGGAGGCGGCGGTCGAGTTCGCGACGTGGCTGAACACCGACCCCGAGGCCGTCGCCGCGCTCGCCGACATCTCCGGCGTCTACCCGGCCGCCACCGACGCGGCGTCCGACGCGCTGACGACCCCGCCGGAGTTCTTCAGCCAGCAGGCCGACTTCTACGACATCGCCGCGGCGTCCTCCGACGCCGTGCAGCCCTTCACCTACGGGCCGAACGTCAACGTCGCCTTCAGCGCCTACAACGACGAGTTCGCGAAGGCCGCCGACGCCCGGACGCAGTCCGCGTTCGAGGACGCCGTCGACGCCATGCAGGAGATCACGCTCGACGACCTGACCAAGAGCGGTTTCTCGGTCAAGTAGCCGTCCACCCGGGAGGGGCGGCCCCGGCCGCCCCTCCCGCCCCGCACCCGCACCGCCCCCCCACGAGGAACCAGGACCGGCATGGCCGACACGCTCACCCCCACCCGACCGGCGACCGGTCGACGACCCGGCAGCGTCCGCAGCCGGGTGATCACGCCCTACGCGATGCTCGCCCCCGGCATCGTGCTGTTCGTCCTCTTCATGGCCGCGCCGATCGTCTACACGGTCTTCCTCAGCTTCCAGAAGAAGCAGGTGATCGGGCTCGGCCTCGGCTCGGGCGGCCAGACCACGGCCTTCGCCGGCCTCGAGAACTACGTCGGCACGCTGACCGACCCCGAGTTCGGCGCCAGCGTCGGGCGCGTGCTGCTCTACGGCGTCGTGCTCATCCCGTGCATGCTCGGCCTCGCGCTGCTCTTCGCCCTGCTGCTCGACTCCCGTCGCACCCGCGCGGTGACCTTCTCGCGCGTCTCGATCTTCCTGCCCTACGCCGTGCCCGCCGTGATCAGCTCGCTGCTGTGGGGGTTCCTGTACCTGCCCGCGGTGAGCCCGTTCTACTGGGTGTTCGACCGCCTCGGCTGGGACGTCGACAGCGTGCTCGGCTCCGGCACCGTCCTGTTCGCGATCGCCAACATCGCCCTCTGGGGCGGCGTCGGCTTCAACATGATCGTCATCTACACGTCGCTCCGGGCCGTGCCGAGCGACGTCTACGAGGCCGCCCGCCTCGACGGCGCGAGCGAGGTCCAGATCGCCCTGCGCATCAAGATCCCGATGGTCGCCCCGGCGCTCGTCATGACGGGCCTGTTCTCGATGGTCGCGACGCTGCAGGTCTTCGCCGAGCCGACCACCCTCCGCCCGCTGACGAACAGCCTCTCGACCAGCTGGTCGCCGCTGATGCTCGTCTACCGCGACGCGTTCACCCGCGACGACATCTACTCCGCGGCGGCGACCTCGGTCGTCATCGCCCTCGCCACCTTCATCGTCTCCTTCTTCTTCCTCCGGGTCGTGCAGAAGCGAGCCTTCGGCCAGGAGGACTGACCATGACCACCCTCGACACCGCCCCCGAGGCCGCGGCCTCCCCGGCCGACCCGACCCGCGCCTCCGGCGCCCGCCCCGTCGCCCCCGCGCGGCCGCGCCGCGACCCCTCCGCCCCGCGCCTGCACGCCGAGCGGCCGAGCGTCGTCTCGACCGTGCTGCTGCTGATGGGCGCCGTCTACTGCCTCTTCCCCGTGCTGTGGGTCGTGATGGCCTCGACCAAGGACGGCGGCGAGCTGTTCTCGACCTTCACCCTGGCCCCGAGCGGCCACCTGATCGACAACGTCGTCGCGCTGACGCAGTACCGCGACGGGCTGTTCTGGCGCTGGATGCTCAACACCGCGCTCTACGCGGGCATCGGGGCGATCGCCTCGACCTACGTGTCGGCGCTCTCGGGCTACGTGCTGGCGAAGTTCGAGTTCCCGGGCAAGAAGGTCGTCTTCAACGTGCTGCTCATGGGCGTTCTGGTGCCCGGCGTGATCCTCGCGATCCCGCAGTACTTCCTGCTCGCGAACGTCGGCCTGACCAACACGTTCTGGGGCGTGCTGCTGCCCCAGATCATCAGCCCCTACGGCATCTACCTGGCCCGCATCTACGCCGCGGCGGCCGTGCCGACCGACGTCATCGAGGCGGCCCGCACCGAGGGCGCCACCGAGATGGGCATCTTCTCGAAGATCGCCGTGCCGATGTTGCTGCCCGGGCTCGTCACGATCTTCCTGTTCCAGTTCGTCGCCATCTGGAACAACTTCATGCTGCCGTACATCATGCTCGGCGACGACTCGCTCTTCCCCCTCACGGTCGGCCTCAACGGCCTGCTCAACCAGGGGGCCTCGGCACCGGCGCTGTACACGCTCGTCATCACCGGCGCGCTGCTCTCGGTCATCCCGCTGATCGCGATCTTCCTGGTGCTGCAGCGCTTCTGGCGCGTGGACCTCGCCGCCGGCGCGGTCAAGTAGGCGGCGGGGCGTGGCGGGCGGGGCGGTCGCCCCTAGGCTGTCCCGCGTGAGCAGCGCGACGGGCCGGCGACCGACGATCGACGACGTCGCGACCGCGGCCGGCGTCTCGCGCGGCACCGTCTCGCGGGTGCTCAACGGCGGCCGCTGGGTCAGCCCCGACGCCAAGGGGGCGGTCGACCGGGCCATCAAGCAGACCGGCTACCGCGTCAACCCCCACGCCCGCAGCCTCGCGACGAACCGCACCGACTCGGTCGCCTTCCTCCTCACCGAGGACCACCAGCAGCTCTTCGAGGACCCGAACTTCTCCGCGCTGCTCAAGGGCACCGCGGCGGCCCTCGCCGCGGCCGAGAAGTCGCTCGTGCTGATCATGGCCGGCACGGTCGCCGAGCAGGAGCGCGCGGTGGCGTACATCCAGGCGGGGCACGTCGACGGCGTGCTGCTCGTCTCGGCCCACAGCGGCCAGCGCCTGCTCGCCGACGTCGTCGCGGCGGGCGTGCCCGCGATCGCCTGCGGCATCCCGCTCGGCTACGAGAAGAAGCTCGGGCACGTCGGGGCCGACGACGAGCAGGGCGCCCGCGACATGGTCGCCTACCTGCGCTCGAGGGGGCGGCGCCGCGTCGCGACGATCACGGGGCCGGCCGACACCCCGGGCGGGCTGATCCGCCTCGACGGCTACCGGGCCGAGCTCGGCGACGAGTACGACCCGACCCTCGTCGCGCACGGCGACTACAGCCGGGCCAGCGGCGACGCGGCGATGCGCGAGCTGCTCGCGGTGCACCCCGACCTCGACGCCGTCTTCGCGGCGAACGACCGGATGGCCGCGGGTGCCCTCGACGCCCTGCGCGACCTCGGGCGGCGCGTGCCCGACGACGTCGCCGTCGGCGGCTTCGACGACTCGAGCGTGGCGGCGCAGACCGAGCCGCCGCTGACGACGATGCGGCAGCCGTTCGACCGGATCAGCGCCGAGATGGTGCGGCTGCTGCTCCAGGTCATCGCGGGCGAGAAGCCGGCGACGATCACCCTGCCGACCGAGATGGTCGTACGCGGGACGGCCTGATCCGCCCGACCCGCCTGGCCCGCCCGACCCGACCCGCGCCTCCCGCCCCCTCGTCCGGGGCACGTTTTACATGGTCGTAACGCGTTGTATACGAAATCGAGCCTGTGCGGCTGATTGCATTCAATCCACTCCCTCCCGCACCCTCGAGCATCGGATCACACATGCCTCGCACCTCGTTCCCCCGGCGACGCGCGCTCGCGCTGCCGGCCGCCGCCCTCGGTCTCGCCCTCGCGGTGACCGGGTGCCAGCAGGTCCAGACCACCGACACCCCGTCCGCCGGCAGCCGTGAGGACGTGTCGACCGCGCCCATCGGCGACTCGACGATCGTCGAGGGCGGCGACCTCGTCATGGCCCTCTCGGCCGAGCCCGACCGGCTCGACCCCACCACCTCCTCGTCGCTCTACACGCGCTACGTGATGGAGACGATGTGCCAGAAGCTCTACGACATCGACGCGGAGGGCCAGATCGTGCCGATGCTCGCGACCGAGCTGCCCGAGGTCAGCGACGACGGCCTGACGGTGACCTTCCCGGTGCGCACCGACGCGGTCTTCGCCGACGGCACGCCCCTCGACGCGGCCGCCGTCGTCACGACCCTGCAGCGCGGGCTCGACAAGGACGACTCGTCGCGCCGGAGCGAGCTCGGGCCGATCACGGGCATCACCGCGGTCGACGACTCGACCGTCGAGGTCACCTACTCCGAGCCCTTCGCTCCGCTGACGGCCGCCCTCGCCGACCGTGCCGGCATGGTCATGTCGCCCACCGCGCTGGCCTCGGCCGGCGACGCCTTCGGCGACGCGCCCGTCTGCGTCGGCCCGTACAAGTTCGTCGAGCGCGTGCCGCAGACCTCGATCACCGTCGAGCGCGACCCGCTCTACTACGACGCCGAGTCGGCCCACTTCGACACCATCACGTACCGCATCATCACCGACGCGAGCATCCGCGCTGCCAACCTGCAGTCGGGCGACGTGCAGGTCGCCGACTCGATGTCGACCCAGGACGTCGGCACGCTCAAGGAGGACGACTCGCTGACGGTGCTCGAGGTCGGCTCGCTCGGCTACCAGGGCCTCACCGTCAACATCGGCAACCAGGACGGCATCGGCACCGAGCCGGTGCAGATCGACACCCCGCTCGCGAGCAACGCCGTCGTGCGCCAGGCGCTCTCGATGTCGATCGACCGCGAAGCGCTCGTGAAGACCGTCTTCGGCGGCCTCTACGACCCGGCCTGCTCGCCGATCTCGCCCAGCAGCCCCTTCGCCACCGACGCGAGCGACGCCTGCCCCGACTACGACCCCGAGGCCGCGAAGCAGATGCTGGAGGACGAGGGCGTCGACACGCCCCTCGCCATCGACATGCAGGTCAGCAACAACCCCGACACCGTCCGCTTCGCCCAGGCTCTGCAGGCGCAGGTCGCCGACGGCGGCTTCGAGCTGACCATCACGCCCGTCGAGTACTCGACGCTGCTCGACGTGCAGACGCAGGGCGACTTCGAGGCGCTGCAGCTCGGCTGGTCGGGCCGCATCGACCCGAACGGCAACATGTTCAACTTCCTGTCGACGGGCGCCGGCAACAACTACAGCGGCTACAGCGACGACGCGGTGGACGAGCTGCTCGGCGACGCCGCCTCGACGACCGACGTCGACGAGCGCGCCGAGCTCTACGGCCAGGTCGTCGAGAAGGTGCAGGAGGACGACCCGATCATCTACCTGTACCGCGTGCGCAGCCTCACCGCGCTGTCGAACGACATCGCCGGGGTGTCGACCTACGCCGACGGCGTCGTCCGCCTCAGCACCGCCGCGTTCGTCGAGGCCGACTGAGCCATGACGCGCTACCTCCTCACCCGCCTGTGGCAGTCGGCTGTGACGCTCGTGCTCGCCTCGGTCGTCGTCTTCCTCGGCGTGCGGCAGCTGCCGGGCGACCCGGCCCTCGCCCTCGCGGGTGAGGAGGCGAGCCCGGAGCAGGTCGCGGCCATCCGCGCCGACCTCGGGCTCGACGACTCGCTCGTCGTGCAGTACCTGCGCTTCGCCGGCGCCTTCCTCCGCGGCGACCTCGGGCAGTCCACCCGCACGGGCACGCCGGTCACCGAGCTGATCGGGGCGACCCTGCCGGTGACCCTGTGGCTGGCGCTCTACGCCATCGTCGTGGCCGTCGTCGTCGGGGTCGCCCTGGGCGTCGTCGCCGAGCGCTGGCGCGGCCGCTGGCCGGAGTGGATGGCCAACGCCGCCGCCCTCGTCGGGCTCAGCGTGCCGAACTTCTGGCTCGGGATCCTGGCGATCCTGTGGCTGGCCGTCGGGCTGGGGCTCTTCCCCGCCTCCGGCTACGTGCCCGTCAGCGACGACCCGTGGCAGGCGCTCGTGCACCTGACGCTGCCGGCGCTCATCCTCGGCACGTCGCTCGCCGCCGTGATCATGCGGCAGACGCGGGCGTCGATGATCGAGACGATGACGACCGACTACGTCCGCACCGCCCGGGCGAAGGGCCTCGGCCGCGGCCGCGTGCTGCTCCGCTACGGGCTGCGCAACTCGATGATCGTCGTCGTGACGATCGTCGGCCTCCAGCTCGGCGGGCTCATCTCGGGCGCCGTCGTCACCGAGCGCATCTTCGCGCTGCCGGGCTTCGGCAAGCTCACCCTCGACGCGGTCTTCACCCGCGACTACCCGGTGGTGCAGGCCGTCGTGCTCGTCATCACCCTCGGCTACATCCTCATCAACCTCGTGGTGGACGTGCTCTACAGCGTCCTGAACCCGCGCATCCGAGTCGGAGGAGCCTCCTGATGACCGTCCTCGTGCCCACCACCCACGAGCTCGGCTCGGCCCGTGGCCGCGTCTGGGGCCAGCTGAGGCGCAACAAGCTCGGCGTGACCGGGGCCGTGATGCTGCTCGTCGTCGTCGTGGCCGGCGTGCTCGCCCCGGTGATCGCGCCCTACGGCCCCGCCGAGGTGCACTTCGACACGCCCTTCCAGCTGCCCGGCACCGTCGGGTTCCTGCTCGGCACCGACGACCTCGGCCGCGACATCCTCTCGCGCACCGTCTACGGCATCCGCGTCTCGCTCGTCGTCGGCGTGCTCAGCGTGCTGCTCGCGGTGGTCGTCGGCACCCCGCTCGGCCTCGTCGCCGGGTACTGGCGCTGGCTCGACGCGATCGTCTCGCGGCTCACCGACGTCATGCTCGCCTTCCCCTTCCTCATCATCGCGGTGGCGCTCGCCGCCATCAGCGGGCCGAGCCTCGGCAACGCCGTGGTGGCCCTGGGCATCGCGCAGATCCCGACGATGATCCGCGTCGTCCGCGGCGAGACCCTGCGCATCCGCTCGAGCGACTTCGTGCTGAGCGCCCGCACCATGGACGCCACCGGGCTCCGCGTGATCTTCACGCACGTGCTGCCGAACTGCGTCTCGGCGATCATCGTCCAGGCGACCGTGATCATGCCCGTCGCGGTGATCGGGGAGGCGCTGCTGTCGTTCCTGGGGCTCGGCATCCAGCCGCCGACGGCCAGTCTGGGCATCATGCTCTCCGACGCGCAGCAGTACCTCGCGAACGCCCCGTTCGCCGCCGTCGTGCCGGGCCTCGCCATCGCCGTCATCTGCCTCGGCTTCAACCTCGTCGGCGACGCGCTCCGCGACGCCCTCGACCCGACCTCCCGTGAACGGAACTGACCCCGTGACCTACACCGCGCCTCCGGCGTTCACCACCCGGCCCGACCTGCGGGGCACCGTCGGCATGACGGCCTCGACCCACTGGCTCGCGACGGCCTCGGCCCAGTCGGTGCTCGAGCGCGGCGGCAACGCCTTCGACGCCGCCGTCGCCGGCGCCTTCGTGCTGCACGTCGTCGAGCCGCACCTCAACGGCCCCGGCGGCGACATGACGGCGGTCTTCGCGACCGCCGACGAGCCCGGCCGCCCCGTCGTGCTGATGGGGCAGGGCCCCGCGCCCGCCGCCGCGACGGTCGAGCACTACCGCGCCGAGGGCCTCGACCTCGTGCCCGGCTCGGGCGCCCTCGCCGCCGCCGTGCCCGGCGCCGTCGACGCGTGGCTGCTGCTGCTCCGCGACCACGGCACGTGGGAGCTCGCCGACGTGCTCGCCTACGCGATCGGCTACGCCCGCGACGGCCACCCGCTCACCGCCCGCGTCAGCGAGACGATCGCGGCCGTCACCGACCTCTTCACCGAGCACTGGCCCACGTCGGCCGACCGCTGGCTCGTCGACGGCGCCCCGCCCGAGCCGGGCTCGCTGGTGACCAACGAGGCGTACGCCCGGGTGCTCGACGGGCTGGTGAGCGCGGGAGGCGCGGTGCCGGTCGCCGAGGAGGGCTCCGGCCCCGCCGCCGGGGAGGCCGCCCGTCGCGCCCGCGTCGACGCCGCGCGCACCGAGTGGGCCGAGGGCCCCGTGGCGCGCTCGGTCGACGCGTTCGTGCGGGCCCCGCACCGGCACTCGACCGGGGGCGACCACGCGGGCGTGATCCGCGCCTCCGACCTGGCGGCCTTCCGCGCCTCGACGGAGGAGGCGGCGACCGTCGAGTTCCGCGGCCACGTCGTCGCCAAGACCGGCGCGTGGGGCCAGGGCCCGGCGCTGCTGCAGGTGCTCGCGATGCTCGAGCCGCTGCCCGACGAGCTGCTCGACCCGTCGACCGCCGACGGCGCGCACACGATCATCGAGGCGCAGAAGCTCGCGATGGCCGACCGCGAGGCCTGGTACGGCGACCGCGACGTGCCGCTCGACCGGCTGCTGTCGCCCGGGTACGCGGCCGAGCGCCGCGCCCTGATCGGGTCGGCAGCCTCGCTCGAGCTGCGGCCGGGCGACCCCGGAGGGGCAGGAGTCGCGGGTCGGCTGCCGACGCTGCGCACCGACCACGAGACCACGGCCAGCGGCGTCGGCGAGCCCACCGTCGGCTCGTTCGCGGCGGTGCCCGCCGACGACGCCCGCCAGCCGGGCGCCGAGCCCGACGTCGCGCCGACCGGCGAGACGCGCGGCGACACGTGCCACATCGACGTCGTCGACCGCTGGGGCAACATCGTCTCGGCGACGCCGTCGGGGGGCTGGCTGCAGTCGTCGCCGACGATCCCCGAGCTCGGCTTCTGCCTCGGCAGCCGCCTGCAGATGTCGTGGCTGGAGGAGGGCACGGCCTCGACGCTCGAGCCCGGTCGCCGCCCCCGCACCACGCTGACGCCGACGCTCGTGCTGCGCGACGGCCAGCCGGTCGCGGCGCTGGGCTCGCCCGGCGGCGACCAGCAGGACCAGTGGCAGCTGCTCTGGCTGCTGCGCACCCTCGTCGGCGGCTGGAGCCCGCAGCAGGCGATCGACGCGCCCGCGCTGCACACCACCGCCTTCCCCGGCTCGTTCTGGCCCCGCACCTGGACGCCCGGCGGCGTCGTCGTCGAGGACCGCCTCGGCGACGACGTCATCGCCGAGCTCGAGCGCCGGGGCCACGTCGTCACCCGCGCCGGCGACTGGTCGCTCGGCCGGCTGTCGAGCGTCACCCGAGACCCCGCGACCGGCGTGCTGGGCGCCGCCGCCAACCCCCGAGGAGCACAGGCCTATGCCGCAGGACGCTGACCGCGTGACCACCCCGACCGGCGCCGCGGGCCCGAGCACCGCCGCGGGCTCGCCCGCCTCGCCCGCCGAGCCGCTGCTCACCGTGCGCGGTCTGCGGGTCGCGTTCGGCGACCGCGACGTCGTGCACGGCGTCGACCTCGACGTCGCCCGCGGCGAACGGGTCGCCATCGTCGGCCAGTCCGGCTCGGGGAAGTCGACCGTCGTCGCCGCGGTGCTGCAGCTGCTGCCCGGCGCCGGCCACGTCACCGGGGGCAGCGTGCACCTCGGCGGCGACGAGCTGACCGGGGCGGGCGAGGCGCGCATGCGCTCCGTGCGCGGGGCGCGCATCGGCCTCGTCCCGCAGGACCCGTCGACCAACCTCAACCCGTCGATGACCGTCGGCGCGCAGGTCGCCGACGCCCTCCGCGCCGGGGGAGCGCGCGGCCGGGCCACGGTCGCCCGCCGCGTCGTCGAGCTGATGACCGAGGCGGGCATCCCCGACGCCGAGCGCCGGTCGGGGCAGTACCCGCACGAGTTCTCGGGCGGCATGCGCCAGCGCGTGCTGATCGCGGTGGCCCTGGCCCGCGACCCCGAGCTGCTGATCGCCGACGAGCCGACCAGCGCGCTCGACGTCACGGTGCAGCGGCAGATCCTCGACCACCTGCAGACCCTGGTCGACGCCCACGGCACGTCGCTGCTCTTCATCACGCACGACCTCGGCGTCGCGGCCGACCGCACCGACCGCATCGTCGTCATGCTCGACGGCCGCGTCGTCGAGCAGGGCACGCCGCGGCAGATCCTGCTCGACCCGCAGCACGAGTACACGAAGCGCCTGGTGGCGGCCGCCCCGACCGTCGCGGCCGCCGCGGCGCTGCGGGCCGAGGAGCCGGTGGGCCAGGAGGGGCAGGAGGCGCGGGTCGACCCCATCCTCGTGGTCCGTGACCTGGTCAAGGAGTACCGCCTGCGGGGTCGCCGTGGTGAGACCGTCCGCGCCGTCGACGGCATCTCGTTCGAGGTGCCGCGGGGCACCACGACCGCGGTGGTGGGCGAGTCGGGCTCGGGCAAGACGACGCTCTCGCGCATCGTGCTCGGCATCGAGCCGGCGACCTCGGGCACCGCGCTGATCGACGGCGAGGGCATCACCGCCAGCCGGGGAGCCGCGCGGCGGGCCCTGCGACGACGGGTGCAGCCCGTCTTCCAGGACCCGTACGGCTCGCTCGACCCGACCTACAGCGTGGAGCGGCTGGTCGACGAGCCGCTGCGCGTCTTCGGCGTCGGCGACCGCGCCTCGCGTCGGGCGCGCGTGGCCGAGCTGCTCGACCAGGTCGCCCTGCCCCGCTCGGTGGCGCAGAGCCGGCCCGGCGAGCTGTCGGGCGGCCAGCGACAGCGGGTGGCGATCGCCCGGGCGCTCGCGCTCGAGCCCGAGCTGCTCATCTGCGACGAGGCCGTCTCGGCCCTCGACGTGCTCGTGCAGGAGCAGATCCTCGAGCTGCTCGCCGAGCTGCAGGGGCGCCTGGGCCTGAGCTACCTCTTCATCACGCACGACCTCGCGGTGGTGCGGCAGATCGCCCATAGTGTGGTGGTGATGCGGCGCGGCCGCATCGTCGAGCGGGGCAGCGTCGACGACGTCTTCCTCTCGCCGACCGACGAGTACACCCACCACCTCCTAGGAGCGATCCCCGGTGCCAGCCTGGCCGTCTGACCCCACGCCGCACGCCCGAGCGGCGGCGTCGTGCTGAGCATCGTCGACGCCGTGCGCGCCGACATCGTCGCCGGGGCCCTCCAGCCCGGCACGCGCATCACCGAGGCGGCGCTCGCCGAGCGCTACGGGGTGTCGCGCGTGCCGGTGCGCGAGGCCCTGCGCGGCCTCGAGGCGGAGGGGTTCGTCGAGTCACGGCCGAACGTCGGGTCGCGGGTCGCCGAGATCCCCGTCGACGAGGCCGACGACCTCTTCGCGGTGCGGGAGGCCCTCGAGATCTCGACCGCGCGTCGGGCCGCGGCCCGGGCACGCCAGCTCTTCACGCGCGACGAGCCGGCCGACGACTGGCAGCGCGTGCGACGCAGCCTCGAGCAGCTGCTCGACGACGGCGACGCCGCGATCGAGGTCGGCGACCTCGACCGGCTCGTCGAGCTCAACGAGCGGTTCCACATCGGGGTGGCCGAGCTGAGCGGCAGCATGACGCTGGCGACCCTGCTGCGTCAGCTCTCGCGCAAGATCGAGTGGCTCTACGCCCTCGACACGTTCTCGCGCGGCAAGCGGCTCTGGCCCGACCACCGGGTCATCCTCTCGGCGATCGACGCCGGCGACGCCGACCGGGCCGCCGAGCTGATGGGCTGGCACGTCCGCGAGTCGCGCATCGGCTACCTCAGCCGGACGGCCCCGGCGGAGGTCGTCGACGAGCTCCGCGCGACGCCGCCCGTCGTCGTCCCGGCACGCGCGACCGCGGTCGGCGGGGCGACGGCGGTGGCCGCCTCGGCCCGGGCCACGCCCACGCCCGCGCTCGCGCCCGTCCCGGGGGAGGGCGCCGCGTGACGGCCCACCGCCTCGACCCCACGCGCGAGACGACGAACGACGTCTACTCGCGCGACCACCGGCCCGTGCTCACGGTCGACCCCGGCGACACCGTCGTCGTGGGCTCGCTCGACGCCTCGGGCCACCTCGAGCGCCAGACGACGCCGGGCGAGCTCCGCCCGCGCCTGTTCGAGCCCGCCCGCGGCCACGCCCTCACCGGCCCCGTGGCCGTCCGGGGCGCGCGCCCCGGCCAGGTGCTCGTCGTCACCTTCGTCGACCTGCGGCCCGGCGAGTGGGGCTGGACGGTCGCGGGCGGCCGCGAGACCCCCGTGACCACCCGCCTCGGCCTCGCCGACGTCGAGCCCTCCTGGCTGCTGTGGGAGATCGACGCCGACGCCGGCACGGCCACCGAGAGCCGGGGCCTCACCGTCCCGACGGCGCCCTTCCTCGGCGTCACCGGGGTGGCGCCCGCCGAGCCGGGCGAGCACGCCACGACGCCCCCGCGCGCCACGGCCGGCGGCAACATCGACTGCCGCGAGCTCGTCGCGGGCTCCGTCCTCTACCTGCCCGTGCAGGTCGACGACGCCCTGCTCTACCTCGGCGACGGCCACGCGGCGCAGGGCGACGGCGAGGTCGGCGGCACCGCGGTGGAGTGCCCCATGACGACGGAGGTGCGGGTCGACCTGGTCGACGACCGCCCGCTCGACGGCATCCACGCCGAGACCCCGGCCGGGCGCGTCACCTTCGGGTTCGACGCCGACCTCGACGTCGCGACCGGCGACGCGCTCGACGCGATGGTGACCTGGCTCGCCGTGCTGCTCGACGTCGACCGGGCGACGGCCCTGGCCTTCGCCAGCGCCGTCGTCGACCTCCGCGTCACGCAGGTCGCGAACCAGACCTGGGGCGTCCACGCCGTGCTGCCGACCGGGGCCCTCGGCCTCTGAGCGGTGCCCCACCGGCTCAGCTCAGCTGAGCACGTCCTTCGTGGTGAAGCGGCCGAGCGCGAGCGCGCCGAACACGGCGACGTAGCCGGCCTGCAGCAGGGCGTTGTCGGCGAAGTTCCCCCACGAGACGGGGTCGCGCATCAGGTCGGCGAAGCCGAGCCAGTAGTGGGTGAACAGCCAGGGGTCGAGGGCGTCGAGCTGCGGCAGGGCGTCGACGATCTGGGCCACGGTCGAGAGCACGATGGTCGCGGCCATGGCGCCCACCGGCACGCTCGTGAGCGTCGACGCGAAGAGGCCGATCGCGCTGAGGCCGAGCAGCGAGATCGTCACGTAGAGCGCCATCAGCAGCAGGCGGCCGACGTAGTCGCCCACGCCGATGGTCTGCCCCGAGAGCAGGGTGACCGGCCCGACGGGGAAGAGCGCCGCGCCGGCGATCGCGCCGAAGACGACGACGACGAGGGTGGCCACCAGGCAGAAGAGGGCCGCCCCGGCGTACTTGACGAGCACCAGGCGCACCCGCCCCACGGGCGTCACGAGGAGGTAGCGCAGGGTGCCGAGGCTCGCCTCGCCGGCGACGGTGTCGCCGGCGACCACGCCCACGGTGAGCGGCAGGAAGAGCGGGATCGCCACCGTGAGCGCCGTCAGCGACACGAAGAGGCCGTTCTGGGTGATGTCGCCGAGGAAGGCCGGGCCGTCGCCGCCGCCCTCCGACCCGTCGGTCGTGACGCGCACGGCGACGGCGAGCAGCACGGGGATGAGCGCGAGGGCCGCGAGCAGCGCGATCGTGCGCACGCGTCGGAAGAGCACGGCGACCTCGCTGCCGAGCAGTGCGAGGCCGCTGCCCCGGCGGGCGGGGCGGGCGGGAGCGTCAGCCGGCGACATCGAAGCCCTCCCCGGTCAGGTCGACGAAGCGGTCCTCCAGGCTGGCACCGGCGACCTCGAAGCCGCGCACGCGCACGTCGGCGGCCACGAGGGCGGCGACGATCGACTCGGGCGAGGGGCCCGGCTGCGGCAGCTCGGCCTCGACGTGCGTCGGCCCGGTGCCGGGCGCCGCGCCGACCGGGTCGGGCGCGAGGCCGAGGCGCGAGAGCACCTCGCGGGCAGGCCCGGGGTCGGGGGTCAGCAGCCGCACCCGGTGGGCGCCGAGGGCTCGCAGGTCGTCGAGCGTGCCCTGCGTGAGCAGGCGACCGGCGCTCATCACGCCGATGTGGGTGCACATCTGCTCGACCTCGGCGAGGAGGTGGCTCGAGACGAACACCGTCGTGCCCTCGTCGGCCAGGGAGCGGATGAGGCCGCGCACCTCGCGCGTGCCCTGCGGGTCGAGTCCGTTGCTCGGCTCGTCGAGCACGAGCAGGTCGCGCGGCATGAGCAGGGCGGCGGCGAGGCCGAGGCGCTGCTTCATGCCGAGCGAGTAGGCGTGGGCCTTCTTGTCGGCGGCGTGGCCGAGGCCGACACGGTCGAGCGCGGCGCCGACGCGGGCCCGGCGGGTCGCCGACGGCGCGCTCCGGTCGCCCGAGTCGAGGCGGGCGAGGTTCGCCCGACCCGAGAGGAAGGGGTAGAAGGCCGGGCCCTCGACGAGCGCTCCGACGCGGGGCAGGACGTCGCGCGACCGCTCGGGCATCGACTCGCCGAGCACCCGCGCCTGGCCGTCGGTCGCGGAGGTGAGGCCGAGCAGCATGCGGATGGTGGTCGTCTTGCCCGAGCCGTTCGGCCCGAGGAACCCGTAGACGCTGCCGCGCGGCACCGCGAGGTCGACGTCGGCCACGGCGCGCTGCCGGCCGAAGGCCTTGCTGAGCCCCCGCGTCTCGATCGCGAGGGCGTCGTCGGCGGGGGCCTCGGCGGCGTCGGTCACCGGGCTGTCGGTCACCGGCCGGCGGCGGCGGTGCGGAGGGCGTCGGCGTCCACGGACCCCACCCACACCCGGCCGTCGTCGGCCAGGAAGACGCTGACCAGCGAGGTCTGCAGCACGCGGCCGCCGTCGACGGCGGTGGTCACCTGGTCGAGCAGCGCGGCGGCGTCGCCGGCGTCTCCCTCGGCCTGGTCAGCGGGCTGGCCGCCCACGGCTGCGTCCGTCGACGTCGAGGCCGGCAGGCCGACGACGGTGCTCCAGCCCGACCCCACGACGGTCGGGCGCTCGCCCTGGGCCTCGGAGCCGTGGCCGTCGTGGCCGGTGCCCTCGGCGGGCGGCGTCACCTCGGTGACGTCGGCCCCGGCGGGCGCCGTGAAGTCGAACACGTCGGAGTCGGGGGCCCGGAAGTCCACGTCGGTGAAGCCCACCGAGAAGGCCGGGTCGGCCTGGCCCTTCGCGGCCACGACGACCTTGAGGGGAACGCCGGTCTCGGCGTCGACGGTGAGCGTGGCACTGCCGACGAGCGTCGAGGCGTCGTCGGGGGTGAGGACGATCTGGTACGCGTCACGGCCGGCGACGGAGACGTCGTCGCTCGTGGTCACGGTCGTGCTGGGCTCGACGGCGGCCACGAGGGCGTCGGCCAGCTCGGCGGGCGTCTGCGGCACCGCGGTGCCGTCGGGCAGCGTGCTCGGCAGCTCGCGGGCCTCGTGCTCGGGCAGGGTGGCGTGCGTCGCCTCCTTGGTGCTGCTGTCCCAGGCCCAGACGCTGTCGCCGTCGCGCACGACGTCGCGCTCGGCGAGGTCCTCCACGACCTGGACGCGCTGCTTCGACGCGCCGTCGACGAAGACCTGGGCGGTGTGGCTGCCGGTCAGCAGCTCGAGGGCCTGCGAGACGGAGTCGCCCGAGCCCCCGCGCGAGGCCGAGGCCGGCAGCTCGGGCAGGCCCAGGTCGCTGGTCTGCTCGACGGTGCCGGAGAACGCGGCGTCGGAGCTGCCCGCGATCATCTGGAGGATCTGCGACGCCGACTTGTCGGGCAGCGAGACCTCGGCGTTCGCCGAGACGGCGGGCACGACGACGCCGGCGGCGACGACGGCGACCGGGACGGCCGCGGCGGTGATCCAGCGGGCGGACTTCTTCATGGTGACGACACCTCTCGGGTCGACCCGGACGGGTCGGCGACTGGGCAGCAGGGTACGCGGGAAGCCTGGAGTCCACTGGGGACGCGGGGCACGGCAGTTCGACGTCGAGGCACCCGGCCCCTGCGCCCTCGTGCATCGCACGGTGCCGACGAACCACGTCCTCGCACGGGAACCACGCCGCGGCCTGGTTCCGGTGCGAGGACGTGGTGCCTCGGCGGGTCGGTCGGGGCGGGCTAGAGCTCGACGACCTCGAACTCGAGCAGGTCGGCGCCCGAGGCGACGGGCCGGCGCGGGGCCTCGGCACCGTCCGCGGGAGGCCCGGCGTGGGCCGCCTTCGCGCCCGTCTCGGACCACGCGCGGAACGACTCCTCGTCGGCCCAGGTCGTGACGACGAAGTACCGCGACTCGCCCGCGACGGGGCGGAGCAGCTGGAACCCCTCGAAGCCGGGGGCCCCGTCGACCGAGTGCTTGCGGGCGGCGAAGCGCGACTCCAGCTCGGAGCCGGCCCCCTCGGGCACGTGGATGGCGTTGATCTTGACGACGGACACGGGGTCTCCCTCTGCGGTTCGTGGGGCGCGGTGCCGACCGGCACCGCGCCTCCTCGACGATAGGGCGGTGGTCAGGCCGTCTTCATGACGTTCGCCGTGAATCCTCGGACGCGCTCGGTGAGGCCCGCGGCCCGGCGGTCGATCTGCTCGGGCGGGTTGAGGTGCGGCGGCGCGACCCGGATCAGCAGCGAGCACGCGAGGTCCTCGCAGATGTAGGTGCCGACGGTGTCGCCGTTGGCTCCCGCCTCGCCCGCCTTCGGCGCCGTGAAGAGCCGCACCTGCGTGGCCGGCTGGGGGGAGTGGCAGAGCGAGCACATCGCCGCGATGCCGGGGCGGAGCGAGGCACCGGAGGAGCGCACGACGAGGCCCACCGGTCGGTCGTCCACCCAGTGCACGATGTAGCCGCGCTGGTGGGCCTGCGGGTCGCGCCAGCCGAGGAACTCGCGCTCGCTCCAGAGCATCTCGTGCAGGCCGGGGATGGGCAGGCGGTCCAGGTCGCCCGGCAGGGCGTTGACGAACGACTCGCGGATGTCGGACTCGGTCAGCGGCTTCATGTTCTCCCTCGTGCCGTCGGTGCTGCGAGCCTACGCGGCCCGGCCGCGCCGCCGCCGGGCGTGGGCCTGGTGCGGTGCGTGTGCGCGTGCCGTGCCGATGCGGCGGGTCCCTGTCCTCGTGGGCGGGCCCGCGCCGGCCCGCCGGGGAGGACGGCGACCCGCCGACCGTCCCCGGGCTCCTGGCCGGGCACGGTGCCGGGGGAGGTCCGGACCTGGCGGTCTGGATCCGCTGATCCACTCTGGAGTGGATCAGCGGATCCGGGGCCCGTCCCGTGCGGGCTCGGTGCAGGAGGAACAGGGGGTGCGGCGAGTCCGCGTCCTCGTGGGCGGGCCCACGATGGCCCGCCGGGGAGGAGGGCGACCCGCCGCACCACTGCCGGGGAGGACAGTGACCCGCCGCACCCCGGGGCCTACGCTGGCGGCGTGGTCGAGCAGCGGGCGGGGCAGCGAGCCGAGCAGGGCGACGAGCAGCACGTCGTCGACCGCCTGCGCGCCGCCGGCTGCGTCTTCGCGGAGGACGAGGCCCGGCTGCTCGTCGAGGCCGCGACCGGCGGCGAGCGCGAGGCGATGGTCCGTCGCCGCGTCGCCGGCGAGCCCCTCGAGCAGGTGCTCGGCTGGGCGTCCTTCGACGGCCTGCGCGTCCCCGTCGTGCCGGGGGTGTTCGTCCCGCGTCGCCGCACCGAGCTGCTCGTCGACGTCGCCGACGCCCTCCTCGACGGCACGGTCGCCGGAGCCCCCGTCCGCCGCGGCGCCCCCGCCCGCCCCGTCGTCGTCGAGCTCTGCTGCGGCGTCGCCGCCGTCTCCGCGGCCCTGCTGCACCGCCGCCCCGCCCTCGACCTCGTGGCGGCCGACCTCGACCCCGCCGCGGTCGGCCGTGCCCGGCGCACCCTCGGCGACCGCGCGTCCGTGCTCGAGGGCGACCTGTTCCGGCCGCTGCCCCCGCGCCTCCTCGGCCGGGTCGACGTGCTGGTCGCCAACGCGCCGTACGTCCCGACGGGCGCGATCGCGACGATGCCGCCCGAGGCGCGCCTCCACGAGTCCGTGCTCGCCCTCGACGGCGGCGCCGACGGGCTCGACCTGCACCGGAGGATCGCGGGGGAGGCGCGGGCCTGGCTCGCCCCCGGCGGCAGCCTCCTGGTCGAGACGAGCGAGGCGCAGGCCGACGCCACGGAGGCCCTGCTGGCCGCGGCCGGACTCGTCACCCGCGTGCACCGCGACGACGACCGCGACGCGACGGTCGTGGCGGGCCGGTCGGAGGCGCGGGTCGGCTGACGCGCCGACCCCACGGAGCCGACTCGGAGGTCGACCGGGCAGGATCGACGGATGACCGCTACGGAGAACCGCGAACCGACCGCCCTCGAGCAGGCCATCAGCAAGGGCCAGGCAGGGGAGGGAGACATGAACTCCGTCCTCGCCGAGTTCGTCAACTCGCAGGTCGTGGTGCCCACCGCGACCGACGCCCAGGAGTCCCTCAACGACCTGCAGCCCGTGCTGTTCGACCGCGAGGGCACGCCGATGCTCGCCGCCTTCACCCACGTCGACATGGTCGGCGAGCAGGTGAAGGGCGTGGCGCAGTACACGGCCGTGCTGCCCGCCGCCGAGCTCGTGCAGGCCATCCCGGCCCAGACCGGCCTCGTCGTGAACCCCGGCAACGCCGAGGGCTTCGAGATGCTGCCCGAGGGCGTGGCCCAGCTCGCCGGCGACGTCCGCGCGCTGGTGGCGGCCCACCAGGCCGCCGGCTCGCCCGAGCCCGGGCAGCCCGGCACGCCCGCCCAGGCCTGACGCCCCGGCTCGACCTCCCCGACGCCCCGACCGCGACCCCGCGGCCGGGGCGTCGTCCGTGGCAGGATCGGCGCACCATGACCTCCGCCACGCCGCAGCCCACCGACGTCGTCTCCGCCGCCCTCGCGATGCCCCCGTCGCCCGCGGTCGTCTTCCGCTCGAGCGCGGAGGAGGCGCTGCCCGCGACGCCGTTCCGCGTCACGGTGCCGACGCCCGCGAGCCTCGACCCGCTGGTGGCCTCCGACAACCTCGGCTGGCCGACGCTCGTCGCCGTCGTCACGCGCACGGGCCGCGACCTCTCGGCGCTCTCGTCGCAGCCCTGGCAGCGCGAGTGGCTGCTGCTGCCGGGCACGACGTACGTGGCCGTGCCCTCGCCGCCCGAGCTCCTCGCCGGCGTCCGCGTGCTCGTGCTCGACGAGGTCGTCGACGACGGGGGCGCCTCGCAGGCCCAGCTCCCGCCCGACATCGCCGTGCTCATGGCGCACGTGCGCGACGCGGTGCTCGCGGCCGACGAGCGCGACGACGTGCCGGTGCCGTTCCCCGGCCGCTTCACCGGCCCCCTGGCGTGACCGACGCGGGCGGCCGCCGGGCCGCACCGGGCCTCGTCGTGCCGACCCGCGCCTCCTCGGCCGTCGTCGGCGTGCTGACGGACCTCGGCCTCCGCCCCCTCGTGGTGGGCGGCACCGTGCGCGACGCGCTGCTCGCCGAGAGGCGCGGCCTGCCGCCCGAGCCTCCCCGCGACCTCGACCTGGAGGCGCACGGCGACGTGTCGACCGAGGTGCTCGGGGCCGCGCTCGCCCCGCTCGGCCCCGTCGCCGTCCGCGGCGCGGCCTTCCTCGTCGTCTCGGTCGTCGTCGACGGCGAGGAGGTCGAGGTGTCGGTCGAGCCGCTCGTGCCGGGTCAGAGCGTCGCCGAGGCCGACCGAGCCGCCGCCGCCCGTCGCGACCTCACCGTCGGCGCCATCGCCTGGGACCCGGTCTCGCACGAGCTCGTCGACCCGCACGGCGGCGAGGCCGACCTCGCGCGCGGCGTGCTGAGGCACGTCTCCGAGCACTTCGGCGACGACCCGCTGCGCGGCCTCCGCGTCGTGCAGCTGGCCGGCCGGCTCGGCTTCGCGGTCGCCGCGGAGACCGCCGCCCTCTGCCGCGAGCTGCTGCCCGCCGCGGCCGACCTGCCCGTCGAGCGGATCTGGGCCGAGTGGCGGAAGCTCGCGCGCCGGGCGGTCCACTGGCCGGAGGCGCTGGTCGCCCTGGAGCAGACCGGCTGGCTCGCGCGGTGGCCCGACCTCGCGGCCGTGCGCGACGTGCCGCAGGATCCGGCCTGGCACCCCGAGGGCGACGTGTGGACCCACCTCGGGCTGGCGGCCCGCGCCGCAGCCACGGCCGCCGAGGAGGAGGGCACGGCCCCGGCCGACCGTGAGGTGGCCGTGCTCGGGGCCCTGCTGCACGACCTCGGCAAGGCCACGCACACGCAGCTCGGCGACGACGGGCGCGTGCGGTCGCTCGGGCACGCCGAGGCCGGGGTCGACCCCGCCAGGCGCACGCTCGCCGCGATGGGGGCGCCCCGCGCCGTCGTGGAGCGGGTGCTGCCGGTGGTCCGCGAGCACATGACCCACGTCTCGGTGCCGGGGCGTCCCTCCGGCCCCGCCGTGCGGCGGCTGCGCCGACGGCTCGCGCCTGCCGGGCTCGACGACTGGGCGCGGGTCGTCGACGCCGACGCGGCCGGGCGGGCCGGGGCGTCCCGTCGGGGGGCCGCCGACGCCTGGCGCGAGGTCTCCGCGGCGACGCCGCCGACGCCGGGGCGCGGCCTGCTCACGGGGCGCCACCTCATCGACGCCGGGCTGACGCCGGGGCCGGTGTTCCGCGAGACCCTCCGGGCCGCGGCGGCGGCGGAGGACGACGAGGCCTACGTCGACGAGGCCGGCGCGGTGCGCTGGCTGGCCGCCCGGCTCGGCTGAGCCGCTCGCCCCCACGAAACCTGCTCGTCACACGCCGCCTGTAGGCTGCCCCCCACAACCGAACATCGGGCCACGAACACGTCGCGGGAGAGCTCCGGTGCGCAGATGCTGCGCCGACCGGGCACCGAAGGAGCAAGCTCCCCGCCAATCTCTCAGGTACGCGTACCGCGACGGACTGGCCACTCTGAAAAGCAGGAGGCACCGCGCCGTCGTCAGGTCGGCCGACGTCCTCCTCGCCCACGGTGAAAACCGACCTCGGTCGGTGAAGCTCTCAGGCCCATGACAGAGGGGGAGCCGCGACCAGCGACGCTGGCCGCTGCCCACCCCGTCGTGCAGGTGCTGCACGGCATCGCTCCCGGCCGGCGACACCCGCGGCCGGGCCGTCCCTCCAGGAGTCCGATGTCCGACGCGTCCTCGAACCTGCCCGCCGCCCCCGGCCCCACCGACGCCGACCTCGTCGACGACGAGCTCGAGCCCGAGGCCCCCGTCGGCGCGGAGGCCGTCGGCGACGTCGTCACCGGCGACGACGGCACCGAGGGGGTCGCGACCGGCCCGGGCGCCGGCGACCTCGAGGTCGTCGACGGCGCGGAGGCCGAGGCGCTCGCCGCCGACGAGCCCGACGAGCGGCTGAGCCCGCTGCACGACGTCCACGTCGCGGCGGGCGCGAGCTTCACCGACTTCGCCGGCTGGCAGATGCCCGTCCGCTACAGCTCCGACCTCGCCGAGCACCACGCCGTGCGCACCGCCGCCGGCCTCTTCGACCTCTCGCACATGGCCGAGATCGCCGTCTCCGGCCCCGAGGCCGGGGCCTTCCTCGACCGGGCGCTGGCCGGCACCCTCTCGACCATCGCGGTCGGCCGCGCGAAGTACTCGCTGCTGCTCAGCGCCGAGGGCGGCATCGTCGACGACCTGGTCGTGTACCGGCTCGAGGACGACGACTTCCTCGTCGTGGCGAACGCGTCGAACCGCGACGCGGCCTTCTCCGCCCTCGCGACCCGCGCCTCCGGCTTCGACGTCACGGTCGACGACGAGAGCGACGACACCGCGCTGATCGCGATCCAGGGGCCCGAGGCCGAGGGCGTCCTCGACGAGCTGGTCACGAGCGACCGCCTCCAGCCCGACGCGCCGCTGTCGACGCTCCGCTACTACCGCGTGCTGCAGGGCACCTTCGACGACGCGCCCGTGCTGATCGCCCGCACCGGCTACACCGGCGAGGACGGCTTCGAGCTCTACCTCGACCCCGAGACCGCGCCCGAGCTGTGGGCGGCGCTCGCCGAGGCCGGCGCGCCCCGCGGCGTCGTCCCCGCGGGCCTCGCCAGCCGCGACACCCTCCGCCTCGAGGCCGGCATGCCCCTCTACGGGCACGAGCTCGGGCTCGACGTGCGACCCGCCCAGGCCGGGCTCGGCCGCGTCGTCGACACCTCGAAGGAGTTCGTCGGCAAGGCCGGCGTCGAGCCCGCGCCCGACGCCCGCGTGCTCGTCGGCCTCGCGCTCGAGGGCCGCCGCGCCGCCCGCGCCGGCTACCCGGTGGTCACCGACGACGGCACGGTCGTCGGCGAGGTCACCTCGGGGGCGCTGTCGCCGACCCTCGGCCACCCCGTCGCCATGGCGTTCGTCGACCCCGAGGTCGTCGAGCGGGGCCCCGGCCTCGCCGTCGACGTGCGCGGCACGGCGATCCCGGCGGCGGTCGTCCCGCTGCCGTTCTACAAGCGCTCCTAGCCCGGCCGCTCGCTCGCCCGCGGCCGGCCCGCCCGGCCGGCACCGCGCCTCCCGCACCGCCCTCCCGCACCGCCCCCACGACCCCAGCCCCCGCCTCCGTCGCACGACGGCCCCCACGAAAGGCCCGGCCATGACCGACCTCACCGCCCTGAAGTACACCTCTGAGCACGAGTGGCTGCTCATCGACGGCGACACCGCCACCGTCGGCATCACCGACTACGCGGCCGACAAGCTCGGCGACGTCGTCTACGTCGACCTGCCCGCCGAGGGCACCGAGGTCGAGACCGGCAAGGTCGTCGGCGAGATCGAGTCGACCAAGTCGGTCGGCGAGCTCTTCGCCCCCGCGCTCGGCACCGTGCTCGAGGCGAACCAGGCCGTCGTCGACAGCCCCGACCTCGTCAACAGCGACCCGTTCGGCGAGGGCTGGCTGATCAAGATCACCCTGTCGTCGAGCGACCAGGTCGGCCTCCTCTCTCGCGACGAGTACGTCGCCTTGACCGCCGAATGAGCGCCGTGACCGAGGGCAGCGTGTTCGGCGACTGGTCCGACCGCGCCGCGACCGGCTTCGTCGACCGCCACGTCGGCACGACCACGGCCGAGCAGCGCGCCATGCTCGACGTGCTGGGGCACGACAGCGTCGCCTCGCTCGTGAGCGCCGCGGTGCCCGACAGCATCCACGCGTCCGCCGTCGAGGGCTCGGTGCTGCCCGCCCCGATCGGCGAGGAGGAGGCGCTGGCCGAGCTCCGCGGGCTCGCCGACCGCAACCGCGCCTCCCGCAGCATGATCGGCCTCGGGTACCACGACACCGTGACCCCGGCCGTGATCCGCCGCAACGTGCTCGAGAACCCGAGCTGGTACACGGCCTACACGCCGTACCAGCCCGAGATCTCGCAGGGCCGCCTCGAGGCCCTGATCAACTTCCAGACCATGGTCTCCGAGCTGACCGGCCTGACGACCGCCAACGCGTCGATGCTCGACGAGGGCACGGCCGTCGTCGAGGGCATGCTGCTCGCCCGCCGCGCGTCGAAGGCGCCGAGCGACGTCTTCGTCGTCGACGCGGACGCGCTGCCGCAGACGAAGGCGCTGCTGGCCGGCCGCGCCGAGGCCGTCGGCGTCGAGATCGTCGAGCTCGACCTCGCGACGACCGCGCCCGCCGACCTGCCGGCCGCCTTCGGCGTCTTCGTGCAGTACCCGGGCGCCTCGGGCGCCGTGTGGGACCCTGAGCCCGTCGTCGAGGCCGCCCACGCGGCCGGGGGCCTCGCGGTCGTCGCCGCCGACCTGCTCGCGATGACCCTGCTGCGGGCGCCCGGCGAGTTCGGCGCCGACGTCGCCGTCGGCACGAGCCAGCGCTTCGGCGTGCCCATGGGCTTCGGGGGCCCGCACGCGGGCTACATGGCCGTCCGCACCGGTCTCGAGCGTCAGCTGCCCGGGCGCCTCGTCGGCGTCTCGCAGGACGCCGAGGGGCACCCCGCCTACCGGCTCAGCCTCCAGACGCGCGAGCAGCACATCCGCCGCGAGAAGGCGACCTCGAACATCTGCACCGCCCAGGTGCTGCTCGCCGTGATGGCCTCGATGTACGCGGTCTACCACGGCCCGTGGGGCCTCCGGCACATCGCCGGGCGCGTGCACGACCACGCCGTCGACCTCGCCGCGGCGATCACGGCCAGCGACCTCGAGCTCGAGCGCGACTCGTTCTTCGACACCCTGCAGGTCTTCGTGCCCGGCCGGGCCCGGGAGGTCGTCGCCAGCGCCCACGAGCGCGGCTACCTGCTCTGGGCCGTCGACGACGACTGCGTGCGCTTCTCCTTCGACGAGACGACCACCCGCGACGACGTCGCGGTGGTGGCCGACGTGCTCGGCGTCACGCTGCCCCCGCTCGACGCGGCGGCGCGGGTCGAGGTCCTGCCCGAGGCGGCCCTCCGCACCTCGGACTACCTGACGCACCCGGTCTTCCGCACCCACCGCAGCGAGACCAGCATGATGCGCTACCTCAAGCACCTCGCCGACAAGGACTACGCGCTCGACCGCGGCATGATCCCCCTCGGCAGCTGCACGATGAAGCTCAACGCCGCGACCGAGATGGCCGCGGTGACCTGGCCGGAGTTCGCCGGGGTCCACCCGTTCGCCCCGGCCTCCGACGTCGAGGGCTACCTCGAGATGATCGGTCAGCTCGAGGGCTGGCTCGCGGAGGTCACCGGCTACGACACCGTCTCGCTGCAGCCGAACGCGGGCAGCCAGGGCGAGCTCGCCGGCCTCCTCGCGATCCGCGGGTACCACCGCGCGAACGGCGACCTCGCCCGCACGGTCTGCCTCATCCCGCAGAGCGCGCACGGCACGAACGCCGCAAGCGCCGTCCTCGCGGGCCTCCGCGTCGTCGTCGTCGCCTGCAACGAGCAGGGCGACGTCGACCTCGCCGACCTGCGGGCCAAGGTCGCCGAGCACGCCGACGACCTCGCCGCGCTGATGATCACGTACCCGTCGACGCACGGCGTCTACGAGCACGACATCCGCGAGGTCACCGACGCCGTCCACGCGGCCGGCGGCCAGGTCTACGTCGACGGCGCGAACCTCAACGCCCTGCTCGGCGTCGCGCGCTTCGGCGAGTTCGGGGGCGACGTCTCGCACCTCAACCTCCACAAGACGTTCTGCATCCCCCACGGCGGCGGCGGCCCCGGGGTCGGGCCGGTCGCGGCGAAGGCGCACCTCGCGCCGTTCCTGCCCGGCCACCCGCTCGCGCAGCAGGCCGACCGCCGCACCGGCGCCTCCGCCGCCGGTGCGGGCGAGCGCCTCGCACACGGGGGCGTCCCCGTCTCGAGCGCCCCCTACGGGTCGCCGAGCATCTTGCCGATCAGCTGGACCTACGTCCGGATGATGGGCACGGAGGGCCTCACCGCCGCGACCGGCGCCGCCGTGCTCGCCGCGAACTACGTCGCCGCCCGCCTACGCGAGCACTACCCGGTGCTGTACTCGGGCGAGAACGGCCTCGTGGCGCACGAGTGCA
The DNA here is from genome assembly GCF_014841815.1 of Frigoribacterium sp. CFBP 8754. Classification (NCBI taxonomy): domain Bacteria; kingdom Bacillati; phylum Actinomycetota; class Actinomycetes; order Micrococcales; family Microbacteriaceae; genus Frigoribacterium; species Frigoribacterium sp. CFBP 8754. Next base: position 365,050 of record NZ_JACYUO010000002.1, on the reverse strand, counting down.
TCCTCGACCTGCGCCCGCTCCGCGACGCCACTGGCGTGACGGTCGACGACGTCGCGAAGCGCCTGGTCGACTACGGCTTCCACTCGCCGACGATGTCGTTCCCGGTCGCTGGCACGCTGATGGTCGAGCCGACCGAGAGCGAGGACCTCGCCGAGATCGACCGCTTCGTCGACGCGATGATCGCCATCAAGGCGGAGGCCGACCAGGTCGCCGCCGGTCGCTGGTCGGTGGAGGAGAGCCCGCTGCGCGGCGCGCCGCACACGGCGGAGTCGGTCATCTCGGGGGAGTGGTCGCGTGACTACACCCGCGACGAGGCCGTCTACCCCGTCCGGTCGCTCGTGCGCGGCAAGTACTGGCCGCCGGTGCGCCGCATCGACCAGGCCTGGGGCGACCGCAACCTGTTCTGCGCGTGCCCGCCGGTGGAGGCGTTCGCCTAGGCGCCGTCCGCGCCCACCGACGGCGTCCCCGCCCACGGCGCCCCGGCCGCCCCGCGAGAGCGGAGCGGCCGGCGCCCCGTCGTCAGCTCGGCAGGCCGAAGAACGAGGGGAAGGTCGCGGCGGCCCACGGGTAGCCCACGAAGACCGCGGCGTCCATCAGCACGTGCGCGACGACGAGCGGCAGCACGCGCCCGGTGCGCGCGTACAGCCAGCCGAAGGCCAGCCCCATCACGAGGTTGCCGACGAACGCGCCGAACCCCTGGTACAGGTGGTACGTGCCCCGGAGCAGGGCCGCCGTGACGATGATGGGCCAGGTCCGCCAGCCGAGGTCGCGGAGGCGCGCGAAGAGGTAGGCGACGACGATGACCTCCTCGGTGACGCCGGCGCGCAGGGCCGAGAGCAGCAGCACCGGCACCGTCCACCAGTGCTGCGCGAGGTCGGTGGGCACCACGGTCACCGTGAGGTCGAGGGCCTTCCCGACGAGGTAGAGGCCGATGCCCGGCACGCCGATCGCGAGGGCGATGCCCGCTCCGCCCGCGACGTCGCGGCCCGCGCGCGAGAAGTCGACCCCGAGACGGCCGAGGTGCGGCCGGGCCTCCCGCCAGAGCAGGAAGGCCACCAGCAGCACCGGCACGAGGTCGACCGCGATGCCCATCAGCTGGTAGAGCAGGTCGAAGACCGGCCGGTCGCTGAGCGACGAGTTCAGCGTCGCGGTCTGCTGCGAGAGGGCGACGTCGCGGGTCAGCCGGTTCGCCAAGGACAGGAGCGAGTACACCGCGGAGGCGCCGAGCGACAGGGCGAGGACGATCGCGATCTCCGCCCGCACGCGCCCCCGGGAGGGCACCCCGCCGTCGTCCGCCAGCCGGGCCCTCGTCACGTCGCTCACGCGGCTGATCGTACGGGACGGCCACACCTGTCGTGCGGGGCCAGGGATGATAGCGGCAGCCTCGGGGATTCCTCGCAGCAGATCCATGCGAGATGCAGGCCCCACGCGCAACGAACCGTGCGTCGACGCAACGAATCGGCGAGTTGGTTTCCGTCGTGTAACCGTTCTCCGTGAGGTTTGGTGATGCCTCCGGGCGGTGCTTAGGGTACTTGCATCCAACGCGGCACGGCTCATGGGGGCTGTGCTGCGTCCTTTCTTGCATCAGGAGGAACATTGAAGAAGACGCGCATGGGCCTCGGGGCCATCGCCGTCGTGGGGACGGCAGCACTCGTCCTCACGGGCTGCGCCAGCGGTGGGGACTCGGGCGACTCCGCCTCGGGCGACTCCAGCGCCATCATCTCGACGAACGGCACCGAGCCGGAGAACCCGCTGATCCCCTCCGACACCACGGAGACCGGCGGCGGCCGCATCGTCACCTCGATCTTCTCGGGTCTCATCAGCTACAACGCTGACGGCACGACGAAGAACGAGGTCGCCGACAGCATCGAGAGCGACGACGCCACCCTCTGGACCGTCAAGCTCAAGGACGGCTGGAAGTTCACCGACGGCACCGACGTCACCTCCGAGTCCTTCACGAAGGCCTGGAACTGGGCCGCGAGCTTCGACAACGCGGCCACCTCCTCGGGCGCCTCGTTCTTCGAGAACTTCAAGGGCTACGACGACACCGCCCAGAGCGACCTCGCCCTGACCGTGGTCAGCCCCACCGAGTTCACCGTCGAGCTGTCGGCCCCCGAGGCCGACTTCCCGCTGCGCCTCGGCTACTCGGCCTACTCGCCGCTGCCCGAGTCGTTCTACGCCGACCCGGCCGCCTTCGGCGAGAACCCCGTCGGCAACGGCCCCTACATGCTCGACGGCGAGGGCGCCTGGACCCACAACCAGGGCATCAAGCTGGTGACGAACCCCGACTACGACGGCAACCGCAAGCCGAAGAACGGCGGGCTCGACATCAACTTCTACACCTCGCTGGACTCGGCCTACGCCGACGTGCAGGGCGGCAACCTCGACGTGCTCGACCAGATCGGCCCGGCGGCGTTCCAGACGTACCAGAGCGACTTCCCGGACACGAACACCAACCAGCCGGCGGCCGTCTTCCAGGGCATGACCATCCCCCAGTACCTCGCGCACTTCGGTGACGACGAAGAGGGCAAGCTGCGTCGCCAGGCCATCTCGATGGCCATCAACCGCGACGACGTGACCAAGGTCATCTTCCAGGGCACGCGCACCCCCGCCAAGGACTTCACGTCCCCCGTCATCCCCGGCTACACCGACGAGCTGAAGGGCGAGGACGTCCTCTCGTTCGACGCCGACAAGGCGAAGGACCTCTGGGACCAGGCCGACGCGATCTCGCCCTACGGCGACACCGTGTTCACCATCGGCTACAACTCGGACGGCGGCCACCAGGAGTGGGTCGACGCCACGACCAACAGCATCGCCAAGACGCTGGGCATCAAGGCCGAGGGCAAGCCCTACCCGACTTTCGCCGAGTTCCGCACCGATGCCTCGGGCGGCGCCATGACTGGGGCCTTCCGCTCCGGCTGGCAGGCCGACTACCCGTCGCTGTACAACTTCCTGTCGCCGACGATGGCCACCAACGCCAGCTCGAACGACGGCAAGTACTCGAACCCTGAGTTCGACGAGCTGCTCGCCAAGGGCAGCGCGGCCAGCGACGTCGACGAGGCGAATGGCTACTACCAGAAGGCGCAGGAGATCCTCCTCGAGGACCTCCCCATCGTCCCGCTGTGGTACGCCAACGTGAACGGCGTCTGGGCCGACACGGTCAGCAACGTCGTCTACGGCTGGGACTCGGTCCCGCTCTACTCGGACATCACCAAGTAGGGTCGAGCCGCACCGCGCTCGACCGGCGCTCACGAGGGGTCCGGGCAGTGTCCACACTGTCCGGGCCCCTCGGCGGGCGTCACGGCCCTTTTTCCCGAACCACTCTCATGATTGCGACATCGATGCACGCGCAGACGTCTGAGGAGGCCTGATGCTCTGGTACACCGGGCGCCGGCTCCTCCAACTGATCCCCGTCTTCTTCGGGGCGACGTTCCTCATCTACTTCATGGTCTTCGCCCTCCCCGGCGATCCCGTCGCCGCGCTCTTCGGCGACAAGACCCCGAGCCCGGCCGTCATCGATGCCATCCGGGCCGAGTACAACCTCGACAAGCCGTTCATCGTGCAGTACCTGCTCTACATCGGCGGGCTGTTCACGGGCGACCTGGGCACCACGTTCTCCGGCCGCCCCGTGGCCGACGAGCTGGTGCGGGCGTTCCCGATCACGTTCCGCCTGGCCATGCTCGCCCTCGTCTTCGAGGCCGTCGCCGGCATCGTGGTGGGTCTCGTCGCGGGCCTCCGCAAGGGCAAGCTCTTCGACACGAGCGCCCTGGTCGTGAGCCTCCTGCTCATCTCCGTCCCGACCTTCGTCATCGGCTTCCTGCTGCAGTACGTCTTCGGCATCCAGCTGGGCCTGTTCCGCACGACGGTCAGCAGCCAGGCGCCGTGGTCCGAGCTCGTGCTTCCGGCGATCGTGCTCGCGTCGGTGTCGTTCGCGTACATCGTCCGCCTGACCCGCGCCTCCGTCGCGGAGAACTCCAGCGCCGACTTCGTCCGCACCGCCTCGGCCAAGGGCCTCACGCGGCGTCGCGTCGTCACAGTGCACATCCTCCGCAACTCGCTCGTGCCGGTGGTGACATACCTCGGCGTCGACATCGGCTCCCTGATGGTGGGCGCCATCGTCACCGAGGGCATCTTCAACATCCAGGGCGTAGGAGGCACGGTCTACCGCGCCATCACGCTCGGCGAGGGCCCGACCGTCGTGTCGTTCGTCGCGGTGATGGTCATCATCTTCATGCTGGCCAACCTGCTCGTCGACCTCCTCTACGCCCTTCTCGACCCGAGGATCCGCTATGCCAAGTAACGACTCGTCGGCACTCTCCGCCGACCACTTCGTCGCCGATCTCGAGGAGACGCCCGTCCGGGCCGTCGACGCGATCGACGAGTCCGAGAAGCCGCGCAGCAGCTGGAATGACGCGTGGGACAGCATGAAGCGTCGTCCGACCTTCTGGATCGCCGCCGGCCTGATCCTCGTCGTCGTCGTGGTCGCCCTGTTCCCCGGCCTCTTCACGAGCGTCGACCCGCGCGCCGCGGAGCTGACCAAGAGCAACCAAGGCGGCGAGAGCGGTCACCTGCTCGGCTTCACGCTGCAGGGCGCCGACGTCTTCTCGCGCATCATCTGGGGCACACGCGCATCGCTGACGGTGGGCCTGCTCGCGACCATCATCGTGACGCTGGTCGGCATCGTGATCGGTTCGCTCGCCGGGTTCTACGGCGGCTGGCTCGACGCGATCGTCTCGCGCATCGGCGACATCTTCTTCGCCATCCCCACGGTGCTCGGCGCCATCGTGCTCATGTCGATCCTGCCCACGCGCACGCCCCTCACGGTGGCGCTGGTGCTGTCGGTGTTCGCCTGGCCGCAGATCGCCCGCGTCATGCGCGGATCGGTGCTGAGCGCCCGCGGCAGCGACTACGTCACCGCCTCGGCCGCGCTCGGCGTCTCCCGGTTCCGCATCCTGCTCCGCCACGTCGTGCCGAACGCCATCACCCCGGTGATCGTCGTGGCGACCGTGTCGCTCGGGACGTTCATCGTCGCCGAGGCGACGCTGTCGTTCCTCGGCATCGGTCTGCCGCCGAGCACCATGTCGTGGGGCAACGACATCAACGCCGCGCGCACGTCGCTGCGGGTCTCGCCGGCGCCCCTGTTCTGGCCTGCCGCCGCGCTGTCCGTGACCGTGCTCTCGTTCCTCCTCATGGGCGACGTCGTGCGCGACGCCCTCGACCCGAAAGCGAGGGCACGCCGATGACCTCCGAGACCACCACGAGCCCCCGGGCAGAGCGCGCCGGCGAGCCCGGCGCTCCGCTGCTCGAGATCAAGGGCCTGAAGATCGGCTTCAAGACGCAGGCGGGCTACATCGACGCCGTGCGCGGGGTCGACATCACGATGCGCCAGGGCGAGAGCCTCGCCATCGTCGGCGAGTCGGGCTCCGGCAAGTCGACGACGGCCACGTCGATCATCGACCTGCTCCCCGGCACCGGCAAGGTCACCGGCGGGCAGATCCTCTTCGACGGGAAGGACCTCACGAAGGCCTCCGCCGCCGAGATGCAGGCCATCCGCGGTCGTGAGATCGGCTATGTCCCGCAGGACCCGATGTCGAACCTCAACCCCGTGTGGAGCATCGGCTTCCAGGTGGAGGAGGCAATCCGTGCGAACGGCATCGCCACCGGCAAGCAGGCGGTCCGTGCCCGAGCGATCGAGGTGCTCAAGGAGGCCGGGCTCGGCGACGCCGACCAGCGCCTCAAGCAGTTCCCGCACCAGTTCTCGGGAGGCATGCGCCAGCGCGTGCTGATCGGCATCGGCCTGTCGTCGCGCCCGAAGCTGCTCATCGCCGACGAGCCGACCTCGGCCCTCGACGTGACCGTGCAGCGACGCATCCTCGACCACCTCGAGAGCCTGACCCGCGACTACGGCACCTCGGTGCTCTTCATCACGCACGACCTCGGCCTCGCGGCCGAGCGCGCCGAGAAGCTCGTCGTGATGTACAAGGGCCGCGTCGTCGAGTCAGGTCCCTCGAAAGAGATCCTGGCGAACCCGCAGCACCCGTACACGAAGCGCCTGGTCGCGGCGGCCCCGAGCCTCGCGAGTCGTCGCATCCAGTCGACGATCGAGCCCGCCTCGACCGCGGACCTCGCCGTGACAGCCGCCGGGTCGGACGACGCCGAGCTGATCGCCCGCGCTCACCAGCGCGAGGAGGCCGGCAAGGCCGCCGCCGACTACATCACCGTCGACTCGCTGTCAAAGACGTACCGCATCCGTCAGGGCGGCTTCAAGACGACCGAGCTCAAGGCAGTCGACGAGGTCTCGTTCCGCATCCCGAAGGGCACCACCATGGCGCTCGTCGGCGAATCGGGCTCCGGCAAGTCGACGGTCGCGAAGCTCGTGCTGCAGCTCGAGTCGATCACGTCGGGCACGGTGTCGATCGGCGGGCAGAACGTCGGCGCCCTGCGCGGCAAGGAGCTCTTCGACTTCCGCCGCCGCGTGCAGCCGGTCTTCCAGGATCCGTATGGATCGCTCGACCCCATGTACAGCGTGGGCAACACGATTGCCGAGCCTCTGGCGACGCACGGCATCGGCGACCGGGCGAGCCGTCAAGCCCGTGTCCGGGAGCTGCTCGACCAGGTCTCGCTGCCCGCCTCGACGGTCAACCGGTACCCGAACGAGCTGTCGGGCGGTCAGCGTCAGCGCATCGCCGTGGCGCGCGCCCTGGCGCTGAAGCCCGACGTCATCGTGCTCGACGAGGCCGTCTCGGCGCTCGACGTGCTCGTGCAGGGCCAGATCCTCGACCTGCTGACCGACCTGCAGACCGAGCTCGGCCTCACGTACCTCTTCATCACGCACGACCTCGCCGTCGTCCGGCTCATCGCCGACAACGTCGCGGTCATGCAGAAGGGGCGCATCGTCGAGTCGGGCACCACCGACGACATCTTCGCGCAGCCGTCGAAGCAGTACACGCGCGAGCTGCTCGAGGCCATCCCCGGCGCGCACTTCGAGTTCGGCCGCTGAGGCCGGTCCCGCCGCGGGCGTACCCGCCGCGGGCGCAGCCGCTGCGGGCGGAGACAACGAAGGGCCCCACCGCGAGGTGGGGCCCTTCGCCGTCGTCGGCGGGCGTCAGGCCGAGTAGGTGAAGTTCCAGGTGCCCGAGCCGTTGTAGTACTTGCAGGCCGAGGTGATCGTCAGGCCGGTCTGGCGGTACGTCCTCGCGCCGGCGTTGCAGGCGGTGAGCGACGAGTAGCCGGGGGAGGTGCTCGAGACGGCCGCCTGTGCAGCGGCAGGGACCGTGAGGGCCCCCGCGACGAGGCCGAGTCCGAGCAGTGCCGAGGCGATTCGCCTGTTCATGGTGTCCTCCGTTCGTGCAGGCCCTGCGCCCGCTCCTTGCACGATCGCAGTACCCGTCGGGCCGGGCAAGGGGCCTTGTAGGGGACAACGCTCGTCCCCTTTACCACGTGCCGTAGACTGATCGGGCCGGGCTTCGTCCCGACCACTTCCCCCCTCACTCTTTCGTAAGGAATACATCCATGGCGACTGCCATCCGCAGCGACCTGCGCAACGTGGCGATCGTGGCCCACGTCGACCACGGCAAGACGACCCTCGTCGACGCCATGCTCAAGCAGACCAACTCGTTCGACGCGCACTTCGACACCGAAGACCGCATGATGGACGGCAACGAGCTCGAGCGCGAGAAGGGCATCACGATCCTCGCGAAGAACACCTCGGTGCTCTACAACGGTGCCCACGCGACCGACGGCCCGATCACGATCAACGTCATCGACACCCCCGGCCACGCCGACTTCGGCGGCGAGGTCGAGCGCGGCCTCTCGATGGTCGACGGCGTCGTGCTGCTCGTCGACGCGTCCGAGGGCCCGCTGCCCCAGACGCGCTTCGTGCTCCGCAAGGCCCTCGCGGCCAAGCTGCCCGTCATCCTGCTGGTCAACAAGACCGACCGCCCCGACGCGCGCATCGACGAGGTCGTGGCCGAGAGCCAGGACCTCCTCCTCGGCCTCGCCAGCGACCTGAGCGAAGAGGTGGAGGACCTCGACCTCGACGCCATCCTCAACGTGCCCGTCGTCTACGCCTCGGGCCGCAACGGCGCCGCGTCGACGAACAAGCCCGCCGACGGCTCGCTGCCCGACAACGACGACCTCGAGCCGCTCTTCGACGCGATCCTCACCCACGTGCCGGCGCCGCGCTACGACGACGAGCACCCGCTGCAGGCGCACGTCACCAACCTCGACGCCTCGCCGTTCCTCGGCCGCCTCGCGCTCCTCCGCGTCTTCCACGGCACCCTGCAGAAGGGCCAGACCGTCGCCTGGGTCAAGTCCGACGGCACCGTGCAGAACGCGCGCATCACCGAGCTCCTGGTGACGAAGGCCCTCAGCCGCTACCCGGCCGAGAGCGCGGGCCCCGGCGACATCGTCGCCGTCGCCGGCTTCGACACGATCACCATCGGCGAGACCCTCTCCGACCCTGAAGACGTCCGCCCGCTGCCGACCATCACGGTCGACGACCCGGCCATCTCGATGACCATCGGCACGAACACCTCGCCGATCATCGGCAAGGTCAAGGGCCACAAGCTGACCGCCCGCATGGTCAAGGACCGCCTCGACCGCGAGCTGGTCGGCAACGTCTCGCTCAAGGTCGTCGACATCGGACGCCCCGACGCGTGGGAGGTCCAGGGCCGCGGCGAGCTCGCGCTGGCCATCCTCGTCGAGCAGATGCGCCGCGAGGGCTTCGAGCTCACCGTCGGTAAGCCGCAGGTCGTCACCCGTCGTGACGAGAACGGCAAGCTGCAGGAGCCCTTCGAGCACATGACCATCGACGTGCCCGACGAGTACCTCGGCGCCGTCACGCAGCTGATGGCCGCCCGCAAGGGCCGCATGGAGAACATGGCGAACCACGGCTCGGGCTGGGTCCGCATGGAGTTCATCGTCCCCTCGCGCGGCCTGATCGGCTTCCGCACGCAGTTCCTCACCGACACGCGCGGCACCGGCATCGCCAACGGCATCAGCCACGGCTACGGCCCCTGGGCCGGCGAGATCTCGACCCGCACCAACGGCTCGATCATCGCCGACCGCTCCGGCGTCGTCACCCCCTTCGCGATCATCAACCTGCAGGAGCGCATGTCGTTCTTCGTGCAGCCGACCGAAGAGGTCTACGAGGGCATGGTCGTGGGCGAGAACTCGCGCGCCGACGACATGGACGTCAACATCACCAAGGAGAAGAAGCTGACCAACATGCGTCAGTCGACGGCCGACAACTTCGAGTCGATGACGCCCTCCAAGGTGCTCTCGCTCGAGGAGGCCCTCGAGTTCGCCGGTGACGACGAGTGCGTCGAGGTCACCCCCGACGCGATCCGCATCCGCAAGGTCGAGCTCGACGCCAGCGCCCGCCAGCGCAGCACCGCTCGCCTGAAGAAGCAGAACGCGTAGCGCTCCGCACAGAACGCCGTCAGGAGGCGCCCCACCGGCCGGTGGGGCGCCTCCCGTCGTCCGGGGGCCCGGTGGGTGCACCCGCCGCACGTTCTACGACGTCGCCCAGTCGCGGCCGCTACGGTCGTCGCGTGACCTCGACACCGGCCCGCCCCGCCCGCACCCGCCTCGTCCGCTCCGCCACCGGCCTGTTGCTCGCTGCCGGGCTCGTCGGCGGGCTCACCGCCTGCAGCTCGCTCGACAACGTCGTGGGCAGCGCCGTCGACCAGGGCGTCGAGAGCGTGCGCGGCACGGTCGAGGGCGCCGTCGGCGACGCCGTCAGCGAGGCCCTCGGCGGCGCCAGCGTCTCGACCGACGGCACCCTGCCCGAGTCGTTCCCCGCCGAGGTGCCGCTGCTCGACGGCACGGTGCGCGGGGGAGGCGCGGGGCCCGACGGCTCGGGCTGGGTCGCGCAGCTCGCCGTGGCGAGCCTCGACGACTTCGCGACGGCCCAGGCGGCGCTCGAGGCGGCCGGGTACTCCGCCGCGGGGGTGAACGTCGACGCCGACACCGCGCTCGGCACGTTCACCGGCCCGACGTACCGCGTCGTGCTCACGATCACGACGCAGGCCTCTGACGGCGCGGTGCTGGCGACCTACGTCGTCACGCCCGTCTAGGCGCCGCAGCCGGCGCGGTGACGATCGCCCCGGGAGACCGCGCCGCTCAGCCGAGCAGGGTCTCGCCGACCCAGCCGCCCTCCGACGCGCCCGGCGGCACGGCGAAGATCGCCGAGCCGACGTGCTTGAGGTACTCGTTCATCCGGTCGTTCCTGGCCAGGGCGGTCTGGATCGGCACGAACTGCCGCCGCGGGTCGCGCTGGAAGCACAGGAAGAACAGCCCGGCGTCGAGCCGCCCGAGCTGGTCGTTGCCGTCGACGAAGTTGTAGCCGCGGCGCAGCAGGGTCGCTCCGCCGTTCTGGTCGGGGTGGGCGAGGGCGACGTGCGAGTCCCGCGCGATGGCGGGCCCCGAGCCGTCCGTCGCCGCGGCCGAGAAGTCGGGCGCGGTGAACTCGTCGCCGCCGGAGAGCGGCGCTCCGTCGCGCTTGTCGCGGCCGACCACGGTCTGCTGCTCGGCCAGCGACGCGTGGTCCCACGTCTCGATCGTCATGCGGATCTTGCGGGCGACGAGGTACGAGCCGCCGTCCATCCACGCGCTGCCGTCCGAGCCCGCGGCCCAGACGCCCTCCTCGACCGCCGCGGTGTCCTCGGCCTTGAGGTTGGCCGTGCCGTCCTTGAAGCCGAACAGGTTGCGGGGCGTGCTCTGGCCGCGGGTCGTCGACGAGGTGCGGCCGAAGCCGAGCTGCGACCACCGGAGGGAGGCCCGGCCGAAGGCGATGCGCGAGAGGTTGCGGATGGCGTGCACCGCGACCTGCGGGTCGTCGCTGCACGCCTGCACGCAGAGGTCGCCGCCGGTCAGGGCCTCGACGAGCTGGTCGCCCGAGAAGTGCGGCAGGTCGACGAGGGCGGCGGGCCGTCGGGAGGCGATGCCGTAGCGGTCGGCGCCGGTCGCGTCGGTGAAGAGGGTCGGGCCGAACCCGATGGTCACGGTGAGCCCGGCCGCGGGCAGGCCCAGCGCCTCCCCGGTGTCGTCCGGGGGAGCGAGCGGCGACCCGCCGACGGAGCCGGCCTCGCTCACGTCGAGGCCCTGGGTCAGGCGGGCCGCCGCCGCGCTCCAGTCGCGGAGCAGCGACACGAGGTCGTCACGCGTCGTGCCCCCGGCCATGTCGAACGAGGCGAAGTGCAGGCGGTCCTGGGCGGCGGTGACGATGCCCGACTGGTGACGGCCGGCGAAGGGGTAGCGGGCGGACGCGCCGGAGGCGCCCGTCGCGTGGGCCTGGACGGCGCGGTCGGCCCCGACCCCGACCCCGGCGCCGAGCACCCCCGCGCCCACGCCCGTGCCCAGCAGGCCGAGCAGGCCCCGCCGGGAGATGCCGCCGCGGGGGGCGCGTGCCTCGCCCGAGCCCGGGGCCGTGCCCTCGTGCTGCTCGTCGTGCCGCTCGTCGTCCGTCACGCCCGGCCGCCCGTCAGCTCACCAGCGCGGCGGTGAGCTCGCTGAGGGGCTCGCTGAGCGCGTTGACGGCGTCGCTGAGCGACTTGGTGTCGGCCGTGGTGAGCTCCGTGTAGCTCGGGAAGCCGGCGTCGAGGCTGCCGTACGAGGCGAGCAGCTCCTCGAGCGCGGCGAGCTTCCCGTCGATCCGGTCGGTGAGCTCAGGGTCCTTCTCGGCGACGATGTCGCGGACGCCCTCGTAGGCGACGCGGGCGCCCTCGAGGTTGGCCTGGAAGTCGTAGAGGTCGGTGTGCGACCAGATCTCCTCCTCGCCGGTGATCTTGCCGGTCGCCACCTCGTCCATCAGGCCGACGGCGCCGTTGCTGATCATGTCGATGCCGACGGTGAAGTCCGGGGCGGTGACGGCGGCCTGCAGGTCGGCCGTGTCGGCGGTGAGCAGGTCGGCGAAGCGCCCTCGCTCCTCAGGCGTCAGGGGCACGTACGCCTCGCCGCCGTTGTCGTCGGCCGTCGGCTGCCAGAGGTCCTTCTCGATGCGGTGCCAGCCCGTCCACTCGGTGCCCGGCTCGACGTCCGCCTCGCGGAAGTCGATCTTCGGGTCGAGGTCGCCGAACGACTCGGCCACGGGCTCGATGCGCTCGTAGTGGGCGCGCGCGGAGGGGTAGAGCGACCGGGCCGTCGCGTCGTCGCCGGCGCGGTACGCGTCGAGGAAGGCCTGGGTCGCCGGCACGAGCTGGCCGACCTGGTCGTCGACGTAGGCGACGTACGCGGCGGCGGCCGCGTCGACCTGCTCCTTCTCCGTGCCGACCGGCGTCACGGCCGTGCCGGAGTCGGTGACGGTGAACGGCGCACGGACGCCCTCGCCGACGAGGCCGGGGATGCAGGCGGTGTAGTAGTCGCCCGGCTGCACGGCGACGGTGATCGAGGCCGTCGTGCCCGGCCCGATGTTCTCCTTCTCGCTGACGATGCGGAGGCCGTCGTCGCCGAGCAGCTCGAACTCGGTCTCGTCGCTGCCCGCGTTGGTCATGGTGAAGGTCACGGGGCCGCTCGGCACCGAGGTCGCCGAGACCTCGCAGCGGTCGCCGTCGCCCTGGACGGAGACGGTCGTGGCGCCGGCCGTGGCCGACCCGCCGGGGGAGTTGGCGACGCAGCCGGTGAGGGCGAGGGCGGTGAGCAGCGCTCCGGCTCCGAGGGCGAGGGGGCGAGCGGTCATCGGGGGGCTCCTGCGGTGGTGGGGGCGGTGGTCGAGGGGTCGGTGGCCGCGGCGTCGGGGTCGACGGCGTCGGCGGTGCCGGAGGCGCGGGGCGCCCGGCGGGGCCCGCGGGTGGCGGCGGTGAAGAGCGGCAGCACCACGGCGAGGTAGGCGAGCCAGGCGGCCACCTGCAGCCAGCTGGGAGTCGCGGTGAAGTTCACGAGGCCCTGCAGCAGCGTGCCCCACCAGCTGGTCGGCGGCACGGCGGCGCTGACGTCGAAGGCGAGGGCCGTGCGGCCGGGCAGCACGCCGGCCTCCTGGAGGTCGCCGACGCCGTAGGCGAGCACCCCGGCCGCCACGACGACGAGCAGGTAGCCGGTGACGGCGAAGAAGCGGCGGAGGTCGACGCGGACGACCCCGCGGAAGATGAGCACCTCGATCGCGACCGCGGTGAGGATGCCGAGGAGGGCGCCGAGCACCGGGGCGTCGCCGCCGCCGGTCGACTGGACGGTCGCCCAGACGAACAGGGCCGTCTCGAGCCCCTCCCGGCCGACCGAGACGACGCCGAGCACGACGACGGCCCAGGCGCCGCCCGCGAGCGCGCGGTCGAGGCCGGACTCCAGCTCGCCGCGCATGCTGCGGGCCGTGCGCGCCATCCAGAACACCATCCAGGTGACGAAGGCCACGGCGACGACCGACAGGCCGCCTCCGATGATCTCCTGGGCCTGGAAGGTCAGCCCGTAGGCGCCGAAGGTGAGGAGGGCGCCGAACCCGAGCGAGAGGACGACGGCGGCGGCGACCCCGGCCCAGAGTCGGGGGAGGACGTCACGACGGTCGACCTTGACGAGGTAGGCGACGAGGATGCCGACGACGAGGGCGGCCTCGAGGCCCTCACGGAGTCCGATGAGGTAGTTCGCGAGCACAGGTGCGGCTTTCGGGTGGGGGACGGCGGGCCGGTCCGTCGGGGCGACGGGGGCCGTCGCGTCGATGCGGGTCCGACCGGACGAACCGGTATGGTGAGGCTTGCCTAACTAAGGGAAGCCTCAGCGCGAACCGACCCTAGTGTCGCTCGGCATATCCTGTCCAGTGATGACTCCTCCCGGCACGGCCCCGGCCGACCCCCGCCCGGCTCCCGGCGCCTCCTCCTCGGCCGCGCCCGCGAGCGGCCCCGCGGCCCGCGAGCACGTGCTGCTCGTGCACGCCCACCCCGACGACGAGACGATCACGACCGGCGGCACCATCGCCTCCCTGCTCGACTCCGGCGCCCAGGTGACGGTCGTGACCTGCACGCGCGGCGAGCTCGGCGAGGTCCTGCCCGACGACCTCGCCCGCCTCCGCGGCGACGAGGCGGGGCTGGCCGTGCACCGCGAGGGCGAGATCGCGGAGGCCCTCCGCGAGCTGGGCGTCCGCGACCAACGGTTCCTCGGCGACCCGGCCGCCCGCACCGCGGGCCTGCCGTCGCGGGCGTACCGCGACAGCGGCATGGTGTGGCGCTCCGACGGCGTCGCGGGGCCGACGCCCGACCTGCACCCGCAGGCGTTCTGCGCCGCCGAGTTCGGCGAGATCGTCTCCGACCTGCAGGCCGTCGTCGACAGCGTGCGGCCCACCGCGATCGTCAGCTACGACGAGGACGGCGGCTACCACCACCCCGACCACGTGCGCGCCAACCGCGCGGCCGTCCGCGTCGCGCGCCTCGCCGAGGTGCCCTTCTTCGCCGTCGTCGCCGGGGCCGACCAGGCCACGGGCGCCGAGGCCGAGGCGCTCGCGGCCGACGCGACGGTGACCACGGTCGACGTTCGGGCGACGACGCCGCGCCGCGTGGCCGCGCTGCGCCGCTACCGCACGCAGCTCGAGGTCGTCGACCTGCCGGGCGGCCGGGCGGGCGTGCGGTACCCGCACGGCGCCGTCGACCCGCTGCCCGACACCGAGTCGTTCCGGGCCGTGCCCGAGCCGGTGCGCACGGTCGACGCGGCCGCCACCACCTCCGAGCTCGCCGAGATGACCCTCGGCGGCCGCCTCGGCACGCTGGCCCTGGCCCTCGCGGCGGGCGTGGTCTTCGGGGCGATCGGCACGGTCGCCCACCAGGGCACGACCTCGGTCGCGGGGGTCGATGCGCCCGTCGGCCTCGTCCTGTCGCTCGTGATGGCCGCCGCCCTGCTCGTGGGCTTCCGCCTCGTCTTCCGCTCCCGCCTGGTCACGACGATGACCGCGCTCGGGCTGCTGCTGACGGCGGGCGTCTTCTCCCAGCCCGGGGCCGGCGGCTCCGCGCTCGTGCCGGCCAACCTCGCCGGCCTGGTCTGGTCGTTCGGGCCCCTGCTGATCGCCATGGTCGTGATCGCGTGGCCGACCCTGCCGCCCCGCGACGCGACGGGCGCGCCGACGCCGCCCGCGCCTCCGGCGTCCAGCCCGCTCGGGGATAGGATGGAACCTCTGCCCGACGCGAAGGGAACCCCCCAGACGTGACGTACGTGATCGCCCTCCCCTGTGTCGATGTCAAGGACCGTGCCTGCATCGACGAATGCCCCGTCGACTGCATCTACGAGGGCGAACGCTCGCTCTACATCCACCCCGACGAGTGCGTCGACTGCGGTGCCTGCGAGCCGGTGTGCCCCGTCGAGGCCATCTACTACGAAGACGACCTGCCCGACAAGTGGGCCGACTACTACAAGGCCAACGTCGAGTTCTTCGACGAGATCGGCTCGCCCGGCGGCGCGGCCAAGGTCGGCGTCATCGCGAAGGACCACCCCGTGATCGCCGTGCTGCCGCCCCAGGGCTCCGCCGAGTAGGCGCCCGGCCGTGGCGCTCGACCTGCCCGACTTCCCCTGGGACTCCCTCGCCGCGCACGCCGCGACGGCGCGGGCCCACGAGGGCGGCATCGTCGACCTCTCCGTCGGCTCGCCGGTCGACCCGACCCCCGAGGTCGTGAGGGAGGCGCTGGTCGCCGCCACCGACGCGCATGCGTACCCGCAGGTGGCCGGCACCCCCGCCCTCCGCGCCGCCATCGCGGAGTGGTACGAGCGTCGCCGGGGCGTGCCCGGCCTCACCGACGCCGAGGTGCTGCCGACCATCGGCTCGAAGGAGCTCATCGCGGGCCTCGCCCTGTGGCTGGGCCTCGGCCGCGGCGACACGATCGTGCACCCGCGGGCCGCCTACCCGACCTACGCCCTCGGCGCCGCGCTCGTCGGCGCCGACGTGCTCGCCTCCGACGACCCGGCCGAGTGGCCCCGGTCGACGCGGCTCGTCTGGCTGAATAGCCCCGGCAACCCCGACGGCGCCGTGCTCGACGTCGAGCAGCTCCGCGCCGCGGTCGAGCGCGCCCGTGAGCTCGGCGCCGTGATCGCCGGCGACGAGTGCTACGCCGAGCTGGGCTGGGAGGGCGAGTGGGCGGACCGCCCCACGCCGAGCATCCTCGACCCCCGCGTCGTCGGCGAGAGCCGCGAGGGCGTGCTCAGCGTCTACAGCCTCAGCAAGCAGTCGAACCTCGCGGGGTACCGCGCGGGGTTCGTGGCCGGCGACGCCGCCGTCGTGCAGCAGCTGCTCTCCGTGCGCAAGCACGCCGGGCTGATGCCGCCGGCCCCCGTGCAGGAGGCCATGCGCACAGCGCTCGGCGACGAGGCCCACGTCGCGGCACAGAAGGAGCTCTACCGCTCCCGCCGCGACCGGCTCGCCCCCGCGCTCCGGGCGGCCGGCTTCCGCATCGACCGCAGCGAGGCGGGCCTCTACCTCTGGGCCACCCGCGACGAGCCGGCGGAGGCCAGCGTCGCCTGGCTGGCCGAGCGGGGCGTGCTCGTCGCGCCGGGCACGTTCTACGGCGTCGACGGCGGGCGGCACGTGCGCGTGGCCCTGACGACGACCGACGAGCGCATCGACGCCGCGGTCGAGCGCCTCACCGCCTGACGCCCGACGGCCGACTCCCGACAGCTGACGCCGACGACCTGACGCCCGACGGCCCGACCGCTAGGGTGACAGGGTGACTACTGCCAACGACGCCCAGAAGGCCACGCTGCAGTTCCCGGGGGGAACAGCCGAGTTCCCGATCGTGCCGAGCACCGAGGGTGCCTCGTCGATCGACATCTCGACGTTCACCAAGCAGACCGGCTACACGACGCTCGACACGGGCTTCGTGAACACCAGCAACGCCCGCTCGAAGATCACCTACATCGACGGTGACCAGGGCATCCTGCGCTACCGGGGCTATCCGATCGAGCAGGTCGCGGAGCACTCGACCTACCTCGAGACGGCCTGGCTGCTGATCTACGGCGAGCTGCCCACCCCCGACGAGCTGGCCGACTTCGACGCTCGTATCCGCCGCCACACGCTGCTGCACGAAGACCTGCGGCGCTTCTTCGACGCCCTGCCGCACAACGCGCACCCGATGTCGGTGCTCTCGAGCGCCGTGGGCGCCCTCGGCACCTTCTACGAGGGCTCGATGAGCGTGACCGACCCGCTGCAGATCGAGCTGCAGACCGTCCGGCTGCTCGCGAAGCTGCCGGTCATCGCGGCCTACGCGCACAAGAAGAGCCTGGGCCAGGCGTTCCTCTACCCCGACAACTCGCTGAGCTTCGTCGACAACTTCCTCAAGCTCAACTTCGGCACGATGGCCGAGCCGTACCAGGTCAACCCCGTCCTCTCGAAGGCCCTCGAGCGCCTCCTCATCCTCCACGAGGACCACGAGCAGAACGCGTCGACGTCGACCGTCCGCCTCGTCGGCTCGACGCAGGCGAACATGTTCTCGTCGATCTCGGCCGGCATCAGCGCCCTCTACGGGCCGCTGCACGGCGGCGCCAACGAGGCCGTGCTGACGATGCTCGCCGAGATCAAGGCCAGCGGCCAGGGCGTCGAGCGCTTCGTCGAGCGCGTGAAGAACAAGGAGGAGGGCGTCAAGCTGATGGGCTTCGGCCACCGGGTCTACAAGAACTACGACCCGCGCGCCAAGCTCGTGAAGGAGAGCGCCACCGAGGTGCTCGAGGCGCTCGGCGTGAAGGACGACCTGCTCGACATCGCGATGGAGCTCGAGGCGATCGCCCTCGCCGACGACTACTTCGTCGAGCGGAAGCTCTACCCGAACGTCGACTTCTACACCGGGGTCATCTACAAGGCCATGGGCTTCCCGCCCCGCATGTTCACGGTGCTCTTCGCCATCGGTCGCCTGCCGGGCTGGATCGCTCACTGGCGCGAGATGAACGGCGACCCGACGACGAAGATCGGCCGCCCGCAGCAGCTGTACCTGGGCGAGACCCAGCGCGACTGGCCTGCCCGCTAGCCCGCGCCTCCCGCCCGCACGACGACGGGGACCTTCCCAGATTCTTGGTCGGACACAGTGGGTGCGGCATCCAGTCGTGCTCTCGCGCGAGTCGTCGCATGCCGGCGGCAGATGAGCCAAGCGAAGAAGAAGCACCCGGAGGCCGCGGCCTCCGGGTGCTTCTTTGTTCTGCTGGCCGCCGTGACCTTGACGCCGGCCAGGACTGGCCGCCCATCGGTTCACTACCCGATGGGGATCTAGTAAGCCTCAGTTAGGCGGGGCTGCGTGCTGACTCCGTATCCAGGTGGTCGAGAGTTCGAGCGTCATCGTAGCCAGCAGCGTGTCCAGTTGCTCGGTGTCGAAGAGATCCCGGGACCGCTCGCGGACGCCTCCCGTGTGCTTGCCCGCAGTGGTCAGCTCCGCAAGCACCAGGTGAAGCCCAAGCCCGCCGGCATGGCCTCCGCCTCGGGAGCCGTGATGCTGCTGCCGAGGCCAGCATCGTCCGCGACGCCCTCGGCCGCCACGAGCGCGCCACCCAGGACAGCAATGACCGCCTCGAGGACCGCACTGAGGGAGACGCCCCCGACCTCGATCACCTCCGCAGTTCGGAGGCCAAGATCGACCGCAACACGAGGGTCGGGCTGAAGCTCGAGAAGGCCACCGAGGAGCGCGCTGTCGGCTCCGAGAATCGCGGCGCGAGCCTCAACGCCTGGAACAGCACCAATCGCCGTGACAGTCACGCGTCTGAGATGGCCGCGCAGAACGTCGCACCGGCAGCCGTGCAGGCCCAGTACGGCGCGGACGTGTCCAACGCCAAGCACCCACGCTCGGCTGTGACCACGACCCGCGGGGCCGCCAAAGCCCGCAAGGCTGGCACCCGTGCGATGGGGACCCAGCGCGAGCGTGGGGAGCGAGGTCGATGAGAGGGGAAAGTGGACCAACTGCTCTAAAGCTCTGGCGCGGTGCAGGCGTGGCTCTTGCCGCTATTGCGCCGGCCCTGCACGTCGTCCCAGGCGGGAAAAAAATTGGACAGGCGGTGTTACCAGCCTCGAGAAC
This sequence comes from Frigoribacterium sp. CFBP 8754, assembly GCF_014841815.1. Lineage (NCBI taxonomy): Bacteria > Bacillati > Actinomycetota > Actinomycetes > Micrococcales > Microbacteriaceae > Frigoribacterium > Frigoribacterium sp. CFBP 8754. Next base: position 346,094 of record NZ_JACYUO010000002.1, on the reverse strand, counting down.
GACTTCTCTGCACGACTTGCAGCAGCAGGTACGGATGTTCCGCTTCGGAAAGAAATTGAGGCGCAGATCGCACAGGCCGCATTCGACCGCACACTCATCATTTACCTCGCAGTGGCTGGTCTCGTAGTAGCAGTGGGCTCTGTCCTCCGGGCCGTGTCGCACTCGTCTGAGACCACCTGCGGCAAGACGACAGACTTCGTCGGAAAGTGCCTTGCTTTGACCGGCGCTGTCTTGGGTGGTTCCGGTGCGGTGGCACGCTTCGAGCAAGGCGGGTTTACTGGAAAGTTGGGTCCTATGTCGTATACGGCAGCGGGAGCCGCGTTCCTGCTGGTCTTCCTACTCATCAGCATCTTTGGTTGGCTGGCAATGAAGTCAGCCAAGGCTGCGAAGGACGCAAAGGCAGCAACTGCATCCAAAGCGGCGGCCGTAAGCGCGAAGGCCGCAGAGGCGGCCTCAGCGAAGAAGATGGCGAGAGCCTTCCAGAAGAAATTGCTCGCCGGATTTGTTCTCACAGCGGTGATCAGCGGACTCTTGAGCAGACGACCAGCAAAGACCTGAGCGGGTCGCTGGGTCTTGAAAGAAGAACGCCGCCTTACGGGGCGGCGTTCTTGTGTGGCACCTTCTCAAGAGGCGAACACGAGGTCCGGCGTGTTGGAGCTGGCTGGCGTCATCTGTGCTCCGAAATGCGAACTGCTTTCACGTAATGGGAGTATTCGCCGATAGCTTCTATCCATGGGACGTTCCCCGGAGAGCCGCGCCGAAGACGAAGCATTCGAACAAGAGGTGCTTCGCAGCGCCCGCATGATTTTCGCCCCACATCGCCCCCACCAGGGTGCCACCTTTGTGGCTGGAAGAGAAAGGGATGCGGTGATTGAGGGCGATGACGTAGTCGTTGCGATCGAAGCGACCACCAGCCGTACCCTCGAGAAGGCTGAGAAGGACGGTAAGAAGCTTGAGGAGATGTGCGAGCGCTTGGCCGCCCAGCACAAATTCAAGGCGGTCAAGGGCTACTTTGTTACTCGTGACGATCCCACCGCTCAGCAGCGCGATGCGATCAACGCATTGCATGGCCCCATAGTTTCCTGCAGCCTTGCTCAGCTGCGATCGCAGCTCATTGATTCTCGCGACTACCTTGAGGCGCGTTCCCAGTACCCGTTTGGCAGCGCACGAAATCCGGAGACAAACAGCACCACTGAACTCGAGCGGTACGTCCCTCTAGGGTTTATTTCAGCTAGTTCGCGAACGGCTACTGGCAGTACCCAATCAATCGGGCACATCGTCGAGCAAGTCTCGGCCGGCAAAACTGTCGTTGTAATGGGTGACTTCGGAGCGGGCAAAAGCATGTCGCTTCGCGAGGTGCACAACAGTCTGAGGAAGGCACACTTCAGGGACTCTCTGGCACCCTTCCCTGTCTCACTTAACCTCCGTGATCATCAGGGGCAAACAGAAACCGACGAAGCAATTCGCCGCCATGCTTCCAAGCTTGGTTTCGAGTCCCCAACGAAGCTCGTTCGCGCCTGGCGCGCAGGGCGGGTCCACCTTCTACTCGACGGATTTGACGAGATTGCAGCCAGCGGTTGGCGAGGCCGCACACCCGACCTCAAAGAGATCAGGCGGGGATCTGTGGAGCTGGTCCGTCGCTTCGTAGAAGAGACTCCGGCCAGTGCGGGTCTGATGATCACTGGCCGCCGTCATTTCTTCGACTCAGAGGCCGAGATGTCCACGTCGCTGGGCCTTCGTGACCGTCGGCATGAGCTGCTTTACACCGACGAGTTCACCGACGAGCAGATGCAGACGTACCTCTCGCAGCAGGATTGGGACGGTCAATTGCCCGACTGGCTGCCAAATCATCCGCTCTTGCTCGGGCACTTGGCGAGTGCAGGTGCACTTGCGGTCTTGGCCGACGGTGGCGTGCCAGAAGCTGCTCGGGGGTGGGAGTTCCTTCTCGAAAAAATATGTGAACGAGAAGCGCGCATCGAGCATGGGATGGACGGGCTAACCATCCGTCGAGTTCTCGAGAGACTTGCGAGCCTCGCTCGTAGTCGAGGTAGCGGTCAGGGGCCGATTAGGCCGGCTGATCTGTCGTTGGCCTTCGAGGGGGTTGCCGGAAGTCCTCCGGACGAGGGGTCATATCAGGTGCTCCAGCGCCTTCCGGGTCTTGGCATCGAAGATGCGACTGACGGCTCCCGATTCTTCATTGACGGATCGCTCCTTGACGCGGCCAGGGCTGGCGACATCGTTCGTTATGCCCATGGTCAAGATGACACGTTGGAATCCAATGCAACCGCATTCGTGCCACTCGGTCGCCTTGGCGTCCAGGTGGCCACTACACAAGCCAATGCGCTCGGTCTAACTGGTTCGCAATGCAATGCGGCCGCCAAGCGACTCCAGGCTCGCGGGGGCGCGGATGCGCTCGTGTTGGACCTTGTAACCCTGAGCGCGGAGCTTGGAGTGTCCAAGCTTGGTGTACTCGATTTCGCAATGCTCGAGATCCCAGTTTTCACCCTTGCGGAAGCTGATACCGATTTTGGATCGCTGACATTTCACGAGTGCATTATTGGCACCTTGGACCTGACTGAGTATGACGGCGAGCTTCCCGTCCCTCACTTCGATCGATGCATGATTGGGACAGTGCTAGGAGCCGCATCGGCTACCGCCCTACCGGCCGGTCGGTTCACCAGTTGTGACTTCGAAGCCTTCGACCCCTCATCGAAAACAACGCGTGGGATCTTGGGGATGCCGGGTCTACGTCCTGCCCAGAAGGTCCTGCTGACAATTCTGAAAAAGGTCTACATCCAGTCAGGAGGTGGCCGAAAAGAAAGTGCCCTGGTGAGAGGACTGGCGCCTGAGTACAAATCACTGGTGAGTGCCGTGATCACGCACCTGATATCTCATCAGCTTCTTATCGAAACCCGCTCAAGCGGCAGAACGATTTACGTTCCGGTTCGAGGTAACAGAAACCGTGTCCGGTCGATGCTTGAGTCTCCCTCCACCACTCAAGACGCCGTCATGTCGGGGGTCTAGTGGTGCCTGTGCCTGTGCCTGTGCGTGTGCGTGTGCGTGGTCAGTCTGCCTAGCGAACTTGGCGGCAGCTGCTTCAACCAATCGGACACAATAGATATTATCGGCGGTTTGCCGGTTCGGAACATGTCCCGCCAGGTCGATCGGTAATGACCGGAGCGGTGACCAAGGCGTGCCGCAACGCGGTCGCCCAGCAAGACCCTCCAGCCGTCGCGCTCAAGGCCCTGGAGAAGGTCCGCACGCTGGGGATCGCACCAACGGACGTGACTCAGAAGAGCCACGACGAAGAGAGATGCCTGTGCACGGCGTTCGAGGGTCGTATAGTCCCGCCCTGGGCTGAGTTCTCGTTTGGGGGGTACCTCGACGACCTCAGCTGATGCCAAGCTTGCTCCAAGTTTGGGGGATGGGTGCGGAAAAGTAGAAAGCAAGCAGCGGTTGTCATAGTTCTAGGGCTTTCGCTTGTACTTTCGGGATGCTCCACGGGCGCGACGTCGCGGCTTAGGACCGTCACGGATGATCTAGATGTCGAATCTTTCTCCACCATCGTGGCTTCTGACAGCTACGGGCAGGAGCGCAACACAACTGGGCCGCCACCGACGCAGGCATATCTGTTTGCGTCCTCGCCAAACCTGCGGTCCGACCTCGAGAGGCACCTAACCTCAGAGGGATTTGTTTTATCGAGTCCGAGCTACTGGTCAATGCCCCAGAAAGACGGACTTACTGCCTGGGCTCGGTTCGAAGAGTTCGAGCCCAATGCAACCTTCAAGACGGTTGACGGTGCAGAGACTCGGGTGCCGTCAAGCGGGGGCCTGCTCATCGCTTTCTATGTCGAATAGTGCCGGTCAGCGGCGCGGAACGAGGAATAGTTGAAGTTCTACAAAGCGGTAGCTGCAGCTGTGGCTGCAGTCGTATTCTCGTCGCTCCTGGTTGCCGGTCCTGCACAAGCTGCCGACTGTACAGACTGGGTCTTTCTCGGCGCGAGGGGCTCAGGAGAGCCCGCGAATGCGCCGGCAAGCGGTGTTGGCACCAAGCTCGATGGCCTTTATCAGGGAATCAAGCAACGGGTCGAAGAAGAAGGCTTGACGATGAGAGCAGAGGGGGTTGTTTACCCTGCCGTCCCCATTTCTGGCAGTCTCTCGGCCATTGCCACGGCCATCACCGCACTTCTCCCTATCGGAAAAAAGTATAGGAAGTCAGTAGCGGAGGGAGCGGCCGCTTTTCAGCAGCAAATATCTACAAATAGAACTTCCTGCCCCAACTCGAGAATCATACTCGCTGGTTACTCGCAGGGCGGAGAAGCGCTGAATATCGCTTCATACAAGTTGAGCCCGAGCGACAAGGCCTCCATCGGAGGCGTGTTTATTTACGGCGATCCATGGTTTAATGCAGACGATAAGATTGCTAATGTTGGCACATACGATCCGTATCATCACGGTTTGTTTAATCGTCGCGGCATATGGGAGCAGGATGGATTCAATAATGCTGTGTCCATTTGCAATGGTGCAGACCCTGTCTGTAATTCCACGGCCATTGGACCAGATGGGAAACCGTACCGAGATGTTCAGTACCTTCGTGATTACTACCTTGCGCATGGCATAACAGATCCATTTGAGCCACACACCACTGGTATTCAGAATGTACAGCGAGACACGGCCCTTCTTGCGCAACAAATGGGCCTAACAGGTATCGATACACCCGAACTGGGCACTGCAGACGTTTATTCCTTTGTCATAAATGCCGGAGATTTTATCGCCGACATTGGGCAGGCCGTGGACTCGGTTATCGCAGCGGCTGATGCAATTTCTACCAAGAATGCGAACGCAATTTTCCAGCTTGACATTGTCATGAATCCGGAAAGTACGGACGAGCGAGGCAATACTGTCGCTGGATACGGTACCGGCTATGCAAGTAAGGAAGGTTACAAAGAACTTTTCCTGAGTGTTCGCAGTGACGTGACGCAATACACCCTGGTTGCATCCACTGATACTGACGTGCGCAACATGGTCACGAACGGTATCCATTGGTTGAGGGGTTGGCAGGAACCTAAAACCCTTGTCTTTGTATCAAGCACGGCGCCAAAGAGTGAATATATGCCTGAACTGATGTCTGATGCCAAAGAAGCGGGTGTTTCCGTATTTCAGGCCGACCTCAAGACAGGCATTTTGGACCCTGTCGGTAGGCAATCGCGCCAATCCGCACCCAGCGCGCAGGATACTTCTTCGGCTGAATCAGATATGTCCGCCTTGACAGAGGCCACAGGTGGCGCCGTCTTTACGGGCTCTGACGCCATTACCCGGGCTGGAGCAGCGGCGGCGGCACGACCACAGGTCACCATGTCGAGAAGTCCTGGGGCAACGGCTGGCCAGCCTGTGCAATTTTCCGCTGTTGACTCGTATCCGGACCTCCAAAATACGGCAACTGAGTACGTGTGGAACTTCGGCACGGGAACGCCGGTGGGGCAGTGGGACTTGACGACGGCAACTCCCGAGGTGCAGACAGTCTTTCCCGCGGCTGGTACATATGACGTCCAGATGAAGGCGGTGACGGCGGAAGGTGTCGGTCACATTTTATCGGAGAAGGTAACGGTCGTTGCATCTACCGGCGCCGTGCCGTCGAGGGTGACTGCCTTGACCGCGGTGCCCACTGCGGATTCTGTGTCCCTCAGCTGGCCGTCAGACCCGACAGCCACGATTTACCAGGTCCTGGACGCGAATGGTGTCATCGTCGACAGCTTCGGTGCTTCGGCAAACGTTGGGCCTGTACTCACTTGGGTCCAAAGGCAGCTACCACTTGGAACGAAGTCAACCTTTAGTGTCCGTGCCGGCAATGCGTTCGGGATGTCTCCGCTAGGTACGGCTGTTTCCACCACGACAGCCCCAGCAGCAGTCCTTTCCGCCGACTCACGTGTCACTTCCTCTGGCTATGAGTCCGTTGCGGGGGACGTTTGGGTCAAGGGCAGTTTCACTTGCGCGTCGGGTGACAGATACTCCGGCAGCATCATCGCCACCGGAAATGTCAGCGTGGGCACGGACTGCGCAGTTGCAGGAAATGTAATCGCAGGAGGCTCTGTCACGTTGGCTCGATACTCGGCAGTCGAGGGGGACGTGCGATCCGTAGGAGTCGTCACAGCCCAAGACACAACGGCTCGAGTTGACGGCGATGCCAATTCAAGGACCACGGCCTCGATCGCAAATTCGTCAACATCTTTTGCCACGCTGGTTGGTGGAACCCTCACAGTCAACGACACGACTGTCGTTACCCCGGCGGCTCCTACTAAGCCAAGCGTCGTTGTGCCGACCTCGACAATGTCTTGGAAGGACTTCCGAGCGCAGATTGTGACGGCCCTAAAGAGTGCCAATCCGGCATTTGTCGACACCATGAGTGCCTGTGCCCTTCCTTTCATTGATGCCAGCGCGCCGGTACGTATTACTACCAAGACGGTTGTAAACGCCACGCAAGCAAGTAGCGGTTGTGCATCCGTAGATCTCGGCGCCGCGTCGTTCGAGCTTGCTGCTGACCTGACCATTTACACAACGGCCGCTAGTCAGGCGCACGGGACCCGTCCGCTCACAGCAGTGTCTGTGGATGCGGCTCCTAGAAAGCTCTCCATTTTGAGCGTTGCTGGAGCTCTAAATCTCAATAAGGGCATAAAGGGGGGAGTATTTAGCCTCATCACGGGAGGAGTCATCACGATCGGAATCGGATCGGACTTTGTGGGTACCGCGCACGGAGGAACTCTTGCACTTAATGGCTACGGAGTAGTGCGCCACCCAGCGAAAGCAGGGGGCTAAGTCTCTATTGACAGGGACTACAACGCCCGGTGGAAGCAAGCCACTCTTGGAATCGTTGTTTCTCGTCTCTGGTGTCCTGCGAGCTGGTCCAAGAGGAGGCCACATGCCAACGCCAGCGCTAACCCGGTATCAGGCAGGAACCTCAGCGTCTCAGGAAGACGCTCTGTGGCCATCGTGGAATTAGTCACTGAGGTCGCTTACACGGACGAATAGGCCGGGGGGCGGGGCTGTGTACGGCAGGGGATCCCCCGGCTCCGACGTCGCGGACGACTTCGCGAAAGGTCCGACGGGGCTCAGGAGGACGCCCATGTGGTGATCTGCGTGGTCGCGCCACCAGACGCTCATCCCGGTTGCGGGGTCGCCTCGGAAGTGCTCCCAGGAGCGCCAGAGAGAGTCGAGCCTGGCCACAGCTTCAGGGTGCATCCACCACTGGGGGTCCCAGCGGAATTCTCCCTTGGGGCTGACCTCGCGGCGGTAGGTGACGATCAGAAACTCTCGTACGAATTCGTCGGCCGAGCCGTAGAACGTCTCCGGCCTCTCGAAGGTTCGACTCGGACTTCGCCTCGGCCTCGGCGGGGGTGAGCGTCTTGGCTCGCTTCCTGGTGACCCGACGGGTCCCCTGGTCAAGCGCGGGCATCGGTAGTCCCTTCCGTGTGGTCGCTCATCAGAGCTGGTCGCGCATTAAAGCTGGTCGCGGATGTCGTGCGGGATGGCCAGGTGCCGAGGGAGCACCACGCCGAGGGGCAGGCCTGCCACGAAGGTGAAGTCCTGGGACCCATATACCGGCCGCAGCCGGATGCGAGCCTGAGCGGAGAGGCTGTCGATCGCGGCGCGCGCGTCTTCGATCGTTGCCGGGTCTTCGACGGTCGCCGTGACGACCATGCCGAAGTTCACAAGTCCTGCGCCGCCGGACTCCTCCGACTCGTTCGCGAACGCCGCCAGGGCGTCCTTCCGCGAGCGGCCGGTCGGCCGGCGGGACGAGCCGACGATGAACTCGGCGTCACGCTTGTCGGCCTCGACGATCGCCGCGGCCCGGGCCGGGTCGATCGGGCGGTAGAGCATGGTCACGCGCTTGCGAGCAATGTCGCGGTGCGGGGCGAGCAGGCGAGCAAGGATCGACTCACCGACGTTGCCGCGCGGCGCCTGAGACATCATCCACGACACCGACAGGGCGGAGCCGGAACAGCAGCGGCCAGGAAATCGGGAAGATTGGCTCCAACGGCCCCGGCCACCCCTCGGGGTGGCCGGCCGTCGTCGCGTCGCCCGGCGACGCCCCGGTGCCGGGGCGCCGGCCGGTGCTACGCGTGCAGCTGCGAGTTGAGGGTCACGCCGTGGCCCTTGCGCGCCAGCACCTCGACCGCGCCCGTGACCGAGTTGCGGCGGAAGAGCAGCCCGGGGCGGCCCGAGAGCTCGACGGCCTTGACCGTCTGCGGGCGGCCGTCCGACGTGGGGGTGCCGCCGACGACGACGACCTTCGTGCCGGCCGTGACGTAGAGGCCCGCCTCGACGACGGTGTCGTCGCCGATGGCGATGCCGATGCCGGCGTTCGCGCCGAGCAGCGCGCGCTGGCCGATGGTGACGCGCTGGGTGCCGCCGCCCGAGAGCGTCCCCATGATGGAGGCGCCGCCTCCGATGTCGGACCCGTCGCCGACGACGACGCCCTGCGAGATGCGGCCCTCGACCATCGAGGCCCCGAGCGTGCCCGCGTTGAAGTTGACGAAGCCCTCGTGCATGACGGTCGTGCCCGGGGCGAGGTGCGCGCCGAGGCGCACGCGGGAGGCGTCGGCGATGCGCACGCGGTCGGGCATCACGTAGTCGAGCATGCGCGGGAACTTGTCGATGCCCGTCGTGACGATGCCGGCCCGCTGCAGCGTCGGCCGCAGGCGCGAGAAGTCGTCGGGGTGCACGGGGCCGGCGTTGGTCCAGACGACGATCGGCAGGTGCGCGAAGAGCCCCTCGAGCGAGATGGTGTTCGGCTCGACGAGCAGGTGGCTGAGCAGGTGGAGGCGGAGGTACGCGTCGGGGGTCGACGCGGGAGGCGCGCTCAGGTCGATCTCGACGGTCGCCGGCACGAGGTCGACGGCCCGGCGGGCGTCCGGCCCGGCGGCGGCCGAGATCTCGGCGGGGACGATCTCGGGGTCGCGGTCGGCGGGGAGGCGCCCGAGCGAGGGTGCGGGGAACCACGTGTCGAGGGTGGTGCCGTCGGACGAGACGGTGGCCAGCCCGTAGCCGTGGGCGTGCGTGGGCGCGGAGGCGTCGTTGGTCATGCACCGATCGTAGGACGAGCCGCAGGGCGGGCCCCGTACACTCGGCGTCATGCCGAAGATCGACCTCAGCGTCTCGCCCGTGGACGTCACCCGTCAGCTCTGCGACATCGAGTCCGTCTCGGGCGACGAGAAGGCCGTCGTCGACGCCATCTGGGCGACGCTCGAGGGGCTCGACCACCTCGAGCTGACCCGCGACGGCGACGCGATCGTCGCCAGGACGACCCTGGGGCGCGAGCACCGGGTCGTGATCGCCGGCCACATCGACACCGTGCCCCTCAACGACAACCTGCCCACGCGCTACGAGACCGACGACGACGGCGTCGAGCACCTCTGGGGCCGCGGCACCGTCGACATGAAGGCCGGCAGCGCCGTGCACCTCCGGCTCGCCGTCGAGCTCACCGAGCCCTCGGTCGACGTGACCTGGGTCTGGTACGACCACGAAGAGGTCTCGGACGCCCTGAACGGCCTCGGCCGGCTGGCCCGACGGCGCCCCGAGCTGCTCGAGGCCGACTTCGCCGTGCTCGGCGAGCCGACCGCGAGCAAGGTCGAGGGCGGCTGCAACGGCAACCTCCGGGCGGAGGTCCGTACCTTCGGGCGGCGGTCGCACAGCGCCCGGTCGTGGGTCGGCTCGAACGCCATCCACGCCGCCGCTCCCGTCCTCGACCTGCTCGCGGCCTACGAGCCGCGTGAGGTCGAGGTCGACGGGCTCGTCTACCGCGAGGGCCTCAACGCCGTCGGCATCACCGGCGGGGTGGCCGGCAACGTCATCCCCGACGAGTGCATGGTGCACGTCAACTACCGCTTCGCGCCGAGCCGCAGCACCGACGAGGCCGTCGCCCACGTCACCGAGCTCTTCGCCGGGTTCGACGTGACGATCGTCGACCTCGCCCCGGGCGCGCGCCCCGGCCTCGACGCGCCCCTCGCCCAGCAGTTCCTCGCCGCGGTCGGCGGCGAGGCGACGCCGAAGTTCGGCTGGACGGACGTCGCGCGGTTCTCGGCCCTCGGCGTCCCCGCCGTGAACTACGGCCCGGGCGACCCCCTCCTCGCCCACCACGACGACGAGCGCGTGCCCGTCCAGCAGATCCTCGACAACGAGCGCGGACTGCGGGCGTGGCTGACGGCCTGACGACCTCGGGTCGGGCCCACGGCTCGGCCGCGGTGGCCGCCGCGGCCCGTCGCGCGCCCCGCGGTCGCCTCCCCACGACGCCCCGGCAGGTGCTCGTGCGCTGGCGGCTGCTGCCCTGGTGGGCGAAGGTCCTGGTGGTCTTCGCGCTCTCCCGCGTCGTCAGCACGGCGCTGCTGCTCTCGTTCGCGGCCCGCCAGGGCGCCAACGCGTGGACGCTGGCGAGCCCCGACTACGCGAGCTTCGCCTCCATCTGGGACGGCCACTGGTACTACATCATCTCGGCCGTCGGCTACCCGTCGACGGTGCCGGTCACGGCCGACGGCCACGTGGGCGAGAGCGCGTGGGCGTTCATGCCCGTCTACCCGCTGCTCGTGCGGGGGCTCACCGAGCTGACCGGCGCGGGCTTCGCGCCGACGGCCGTCGCGGTCTCGGTGCTCGCCGCGGCGGGCACGGCCCTCCTGCTGCACCGGCTGCTGCGCCACGTCCTGCCCGAGGGCACCGCGCTCTTCGGCGTCGTGCTCTTCTGCGTCGCGCCGCTGTCGCCGCTGCTCCAGGTCGCGTACGCCGAGCCGCTCTTCCTCCTGCTGCTCTGTGCGTCGCTCCTGCTGCTCGTCGAGCGGCGCTACCTCGCGATGCTCCCGGTCGTCGCCGTCCTGTCGTTCACCCGGCCGGGTGCCCTCGCCCTGGCCTTCGCGGTGGGCCTGCACGTCGTGCACCGCTGGTGGGTGCGTCGACGCGAGCCGTTCCCCCGCCGGGAGGCGGTCGAGGCCTCGGTCACGGCCGTCGTCACGGCGCTGCTCGGCGTGGCCTGGCCGGTCGTCGCCGGGCTCGTCACCGGCGTGCCGAACGCCTACGCCGAGACCGAGCTGGCCTGGCGCGCGCCCTACGTCGGGTACGGCCCGCTGGTGCCGTTCGCCCCGTGGATCGAGGGAGCGAACTGGTGGCTGCCGGGTGGTGCGGGGGTGGCCGTGCTGGTGATCTCCGTGGTCGCCTTCGCTGTGCTGCTGCTGAGCCCGGCCGGCCGACGGCTGGGGGTCGACCTGCGCCTCTGGTCGGTGGCCTACGCGCTCTACCTGCTGGCGGTGTTCTTCCCGCAGTCGAGCACGTTCCGCCTGCTGATGCCGCTCTTCCCGCTGGTGGGCGCCCTCGCCCTGCCGCGCTCCCGGGCGTACCGGATCGCCCTCGTGGTCGCCTGCGTGGTGGGCCAGTGGGTGTGGCTCGACCTCTGCTGGTGGGTGGACGGCTACGACTGGACGCCGCCGTGATCCGCGCCTCCGGCAGGGCTGTTTAGGTCTGGGCCGCGAAAACACGGATAATGGCAGTTGCATCTTTGCGAAAGGGGACTATCTGATGGCAGCCATGAAGCCGAGGACCGGCGACGGCCCTATGGAAGCTGTGAAAGAGGGCCGTCTCATCATCGTGCGGGTTCCGCTCGAAGGTGGCGGCCGTCTCGTGGTGTCGGTCAACGACGACGAAGCCAAAGAGCTGCACGACGCCCTCGCCAGCGTCGTGGACGCCTAGTCAGCGACGTCCTGCAGCCTGAGGGCTGCGCCGCGTACGACGCCCCGGTGGTCACCCGACCACCGGGGCGTCGTCGTGCGCCCGGGCCCCGGCAGCCCTCCCGCCCCTGACCCGGCTCCCGGCGAGCGGGCGACGCGCAGGGTGAAGCCGTCGGCGGTGCCGCCGACCCCGGGGAGGCGCGGGCCGGGTCGACGACGCGGGTCGCGTCAGCGCTTGACGAGCTGCAGCAGGCCGTCGCCCGCGGTCGACAGCGAGCTGATCACCGCGGGGGAGGTGGAGACCTCGGTGAGCAGCGTGCGGAAGCCCGTGGTCACGGGGTCGCGCCGTGCCGGGTTCGCCACGGCGCCGTGCCAGAGCGCGTGCGCCACGAGCACGAGGCCGCCGGGCCGGGCGAGCCGGAGGCCGTGCTCGACGTTCTCGATGACGGCCGCGGGGTCGGCGTCGACGAAGACGATGTCGTACGAGTTCTCGTTCATCCGGGGCAGCACGTCGGCCGTCCGCCCCGTGATCAGGCGGAACCGCGCCGCGGGCACGCCGGCGGAGAGGTAGGCGTCGCGGGCGGCCTGCTGGTGGTCGACCTCGCGGTCGATGGACGTCAGGGTCGCGCGCGGGGCGCCCTCGAGCAGCCAGAGGCCGCTGACGCCGACGCCGGTGCCGATCTCGATGATGCTCGTCGCCGACGAGCTCGCGGCGGCGACGGCGAGCTGCGCGCCGACGGCGGGGGAGACGGGCTCGACCCCGAGCTCGAGGGAGTGCTGTCGTGCGGCGGCGACGGGGTCGCTCTCGGAGACGAGCTCCTCCGCGAACTTCCAGCTCGACTCGATCTGCGACACACCGCCTCCTTCGACTGACGAGTCTAGGGGCTGGCCCTCGGGGCGATGACGTTATCGTGCATGCATGTCCATGTTCGGTCTGACCTTCGACAAGCTCCTCGTCATCGGGGTGCTCGCGGTCTTCCTGCTGGGCCCGGAGCGGCTGCCGCACTACGCCTCCAAGCTCGCCCAGCTCGTCCGCACGGTCCGCACCATGGCCGACGGCGCGAAGGACCGCATGCGCAGCGAGATGGGCCCCGAGTTCGACGACGTCGAGTGGCAGAAGCTCGACCCGCGCCAGTACGACCCGCGCCGCATCATCCGCGACGCCCTGCTCGACCCGCCGGCGGGCGGGAGCTCGACCAAGCCCGTCTCGGCGGCCATGGCCGGCGCGACCGCGGCGGCGGTGTCGGTGGGCCTGCCCGGCGGCACCCGGGCCCCGGTGGTGCCGCTCGCCGTCGGCGAGGCGCCGCCGTACGACTCCGAGGCCACCTAGGCCCCGGGTGTCGCTAGACGCCGCCGTGCAGCGCCGCGACCCGTGACGCCTCCGCGCGCAGGGCGTCCACGACCCGACGGACGGACGGGCGCTCGGCGCGGTCCCGGCGCATCAGCACCGAGACGTAGCGGACGGCGCGGATGCTCTCCAGGGGCAGCAGGACCATGTCGTCCCGCGCCTCCTTCGCGGTGAACCGGGGCAGGACGGCGATGCCGAGGCCCGCGCCGACCAGGGCCTCGGTCACCTTCGTGTCGCTGAAGCGCTGCGTGACGCGGACGGGGCTGCCCGTGACGCGCTCGATCTCGCGGTAGACCCACTCGAACGGGAAGTCGGTGGGCACGCCGATCCAGGCCTCGCCCTCGAGGTCGCCGGGCGAGAGGGAGGCGCGCTGCGCGAGCCGGTGGTCAGCCGGCAGCGCGATGTCGAGGGGCTCGGTGAGCAGCGGCACCGTCACGAGGCCGCGGCCTCGCCAGGCGCGCCCGTCGGGGGAGTGCGCGACGACGACGTCGTGGTCGGCCGCGAGGTCGGCGAACTCGAGGATGGACGGGTCGTGGTCGGTGGCCACCACGACGAGGCCGGGGGTCTCCGCGACGGTGCGGAGCAGGCCCGGCAGCAGCATCTGGCCCCCCGTGGGGAAGGTCGCGAGGGTGACCTCGCCCTGGGGGGTCGCGACGAAGTCCGTCCAGACCGCCTGGGCCCGTTCGAGGGCGACGGCGACGTCGGTGGCCGTCTGCGCCAGCACCCGGCCGGAGCCGGTCAGCACGACGCCGCGGCCCACCCGCTCGGTCAGGGCGACGCCCGCCTCCTTCTCGAGCACCTTGAGCTGCTGCGAGACGGCCGAGGGGGTGCGGTGGGTCGCCTTGGCGACGGCGGCGATGCTGCCGCGCTCGGCGAGCTCGCGGAGCAGTTCGAGGCGCTTGACGTCCATGTAGCGAGACTACGCTGTTCCGGTAGCAAAGAGTGATTGTGCTTAGGCATCTCCGGGCGCATCATAGAAGAGTCCGGAGCGACCCCATGCGCTCCCCACTCGGTCGACCTGGTCCCGAGTGCCGGCATCGACGCAGGTGGGCCACCCGCTCCCGAGCCGCGCAAGAACGGTCCGGGCCCGTGGGTGTCCAGCCTGCGTCAGCACCCGACGACGGCCCTGCCGTCGTCGGCCCGCACCTCCCCAGAACCGCGCGACGAACCGCGCCGAGAAAGAAGTAGTCATGTTCATCGGAATCATCGTCCTCGCCGCCGCCGCCCTCGTCGGCATCGTCGGGTCGGTCGTCTCGGTTGCCCGCGACGGCTTCCGCGCCATCCCCACCAAGACGTACCAGCGCTGGTCCTAGCCCGCGCCGGGCGCCGACGCGCCGCCCCGAGGGGCTCGTCGACGCCCACCGCCCTGCAGGGGCGCCCCGCACACGAGCGGGGCGCCCCTGTCGTGCGTCCGGGCCCTGCCAACTGGCGCGGGCCCGACACCGTCAGCTGGCGCCGTCCCGGCGTCGTCAGCTGACGCTGAGGCCGAGCTTGCGGCCCGCGAGCCCCCGGCCGCGCACGGCCAGCTGAGCCGCGAGGGCGTCGACGGCCCGTGCCGCGGGGTCACCGGGGCTCGACAGCACCACCGGCCGTCCGTCGTCGCCGCCCTGCCGCAGCTCGAGGCTGAGGGGCACGCTGACGAGCAGCGGCACCTCGGCCTCCTGACCGGCCGACAGACGCCGGGCCGTCTCCGCGCCGCCGCCCGAGCCGAAGAGCTCGAGCACCGATCCGTCGGGCTGGGGCAGGCCCGCCATGTTCTCGACGACCCCGAGGAGGCGCTGGCCGGTCTGCCGGGCCACGAGGCCGCTGCGCTCGGCGACGTCGGCCGCCGCGGGCTGCGGCGTCGTCACGACGAGCACCTCGGCGTGCGGCAGCAGCTGGCCGACCGAGATGGCGACGTCGCCGGTGCCCGGCGGGAGGTCGAGCAGCAGGACGTCGAGGTCGCCGAAGAAGACGTCGGTGAGGAACTGCTGGATGGTGCGGTGCAGCATCGGCCCGCGCCAGGCGACGGCCGTCGAGGTGTCATCGACGAACATGCCGATCGAGATCACCTTCACCCCGTGGGCCACGGGCGGCAGGATCATGTCGTCGACGCGCGTGGGCTTCACGGAGGCGCCGTCGGCGTCGACGAGGCCGAGCAGGCCCGGGACGCTGAAGCCGTAGACGTCGGCGTCGACGATGCCGACCGCCAGGCCGCGCGCGGCGAGGGCGACGGCGAGGTTGGCGGTCAGGGTCGACTTGCCGACGCCGCCCTTGCCGCTCGTGACGGCGTAGACGCGCGTGAGGGTCTCAGGGCCGAACTGCATGCCCCTCGCGGCGCGGCCCGCCCGGAGCTTCTCGGTGAGGGCGTGGCGCTCGGTCGCGGTCATCACCGTCACGTCGACCGTCACCGCGGTGACGCCCTCGACGGAGGCGGTCGCCTCGCGGACGTCGCGCTCGATGGTGTCGGCGGCCGGGCAGCCCACGATCGTGAGCTTCACGGAGACCGTCGCCGCGCCTCCCTCGTCGACCACGACGTCGCCGATCATGTCGAGCTCCGTCACGGGGCGACGGATCTCGGGGTCGAGCACCCGGCCGAGCGCGCCGTGCACGCGCTCGACGAGGCCGGCGGCGTCAGCCACGGGCGTCGGCCGCGTGGTCGCCGGCACGGTCGACCGCGTGCTCGTCGGCGTCGCGACGGTCGAGCTCCTCGAGCAGCGAGCGCAGCTCGGCGCGGATGAAGTCCTTGCTGGCCATGTCGCGGATCGCGATGCGGAGCGCGACCACCTCGCGGGCGAGGTACTCGGTGTCGGCGAGGTTGCGCTCGGCCCGCTGGCGGTCCTGCTCGAACTGCACGCGGTCGCGGTCGTCTTGCCGGTTCTGCGCGAGCAGGATGAGCGGCGCCGCGTACGAGGCCTGCAGCGACAGGATGAGGGTGAGCGCCGTGAAGCCGATCGCGGCGCTGTCGAAGCGCCAGCTCTCGGGGGCCAGCACGTTGTAGCCCATCCACGCCACGCAGAAGAGCGTGAGCGCGATCAGGAACTGCGGCGTGCCCATCGCGCGGGCGATCGCCTCGGTGGCGCGGCCGAACCGGTCGCGGCTGACGCGCTGGCGACCGGGCAGCACCCGGGTGCGGAGGCCCTTGGGGGAGTCGAGGCGGACCGTGCTGCGGTTATCGCGTGCCACCGGGTGTCCTCCTCGTGGTCGTGGTCAGCGGTGCTCGTCGGGCGCGGGGGCGCGACCTGCCCAGGGGCTGGTCGGGATCCTGGCTGCGCCAGTCGTCGGGCAGCACGTGGTCGAGGACGTCGTCGATGGTCACCACCCCGACCAGACGGTGGGCGGCGTCGACGACGGGCACGGAGACGAGGTTGTACGTCGCCATGACGCGCGTCACCTCGAGGGCGGTCGCGTCGACCCTGACCGGCTCGAGCTGCTGGTCGAGCAGCGTGCCGAGCCGTTCGTTCGGCGGGTAGCGGAGCATGCGCTGGAAGTGCACCATGCCGAGGAAGCGGCCCGTGGGCGGCTCGTAGGGCGGCAGGGTGACGCAGACCGCCGCGCCGAGCGCGGGGGCGAGCTCGTGGCGGCGGATGAGGGCGAGCCCCTCGGCCACGGTCGCGTCGGCGGAGACGATCACCGGCTCGGTGGTCATCAGGCCGCCGGCCGTGTCGGCGTCGTAGCTCAGCAGCATGCGGACGTCGTCGGCCTCGTCGGGCTCCATCAGCCCGAGCAGGTGCTCCTTGCGCTGCTCGCCGAGCTGCGACATGAGGTCGGCGGCGTCGTCGGGCTGCATGTGGTCGAGCACGCCGGCCGCGCGCTGGTCGTCGAGCTGCGCGAAGATCTCGACCTGCTCGTTCTCGGGCAGCTCCTCCAGCACGTCGGCGAGACGGTCGTCGGAGAGCTCGGAGGCCACCTCGAGGCGCCGCTCGGCCGTGAGGTCGAGCAGGGTGTTCGCGAGGTCGGCGGGCAGCAGGTCGGAGTACGCGGCGATGAGGTGCTCGGCGCTCTGGGCCTCGCCGGTCTCGGCGTCCTCCGACACCTCGTCCCAGGCGGCGAAGACGGTGGGGCCCTTGCCGAAGGGCGACGGCGTCGCCTTGGGCTTGCGGAGGAAGAGCTGGCCGATCTCCCAGTCGCCCTCGGAGACCTCGTCGATCGCGACGTCCTCGACGGTGGCGTGGCCGCCGTCGCGGAGCAGCGTGACCTTGCGGCCGAGCATCTCGGCGATGACGCGCGTCTCGCCGCCGCGCTGCTCGAACCGGCGCAGCGTGATCACGCCGTTCGTGATGATCTGGCCCGACCCGATGCTCGTCACCCGGCCGATGCTGACGAAGACGCGCCGCTTGCCGGGCACCTCGACGATCAGGCCGACGACGCGGGGCGCGCCCGAGCCGCGGTAGACGACGAGCACGTCGCGGACCTTGCCCACCTTGTCGCCGGCGGGGTCGAAGACGGAGCACCCGGCGAGACGGGCGACGAAGACTCTGGTGGCGCTCACCCGTCCACGTTAGCCGCTCGCCGGTCGGGCCCGTGATGTAATCCAGGCATGACGAACCAGAGCCCCCTGGCCCGCCGCTCGGCCGGTCCGCCGACCGTCCCCCGGGGCGACGTGCTCGGCACCTACGACAGCTACCCCGAGGCCCAGGCGGTCGTCGAGAAGCTGTCGCACGCCGAGTTCCCGATCAAGCAGCTCGCGATCATCGGCAACGAGCTCACGACCGTCGAACGGGTGACGGGCCGCATGAGCTACGGCCGCGCCGCGCTCGCCGGCGCGGTGACCGGGCTCTGGCTCGGGGTGTTCTTCGGCCTCGTGATGCTGCTCTTCTCGCCCGAGACGGCGACCGTGACCACCGTCGTGGCCGCCGCCCTGATCGGCGCCGGCTTCGGCATGCTCTACGGCCTCGCCAGCTTCGCGGTGAGCCGTCGGCGCCGCGACTTCACCTCCACCCACCAGGTGCTGGCCCGCAGCTACCAGATCGTCGTCGACCCGGGCGTCAGCCACCGCGCCCGCGAGATCCTCTCCCGGCCCGACGCCGGGCGCTGAGGCGGGCCGGGCCTCCGGCCTCCCGCCCTCGGCGCCGGCATCCTCCTCCGGCCCCCGCGGCTCCGCTCCCGGCGGGGCTCTGTATCCTTGACCCTGCGCCGCGCGGGCACCCGCCCCGGCGCGCCTCTGCACGCCCCCGAGCGAGAGACCGACGTGACGACGACCCGATGGACGCGGTTCCTCCGCGGCTGGCTGACCGCCGGCTTCTCCGTCGTGGTCGCCGCCTTCTCGCACGTCGCCGGCGGCGGCGAACGACCCGGGCTGCTCGGCGTCGTGCTGGCCCTGGCCTTCAGCGTGCCCCTCTGCGTCGCGCTGGCCCGCGGGCGGGTGTCGACCACGCGCCTCCTGCCGGCCGTCGCCCTCAGCCAGCTCGCCTTCCACCTGCTCTTCACCGTCGGCGCCCCGGCGGCGGGCCAGGGGCCGACGGCCTCCGGGGGCCACCACGGCCCGCTCGTGCTCACGGCCGCCGTCGACGGCGCCTCCCGCGTCGCGACGTCGGCCGGCGCCGACCACGTCATGGCGATGTCGTCGTCGACGATGTGGCTCGCGCACGGCCTCGCCGCCCTCCTCACCGTCCTCGGCCTCCGCCACGGGGCCCGGTGCGCGGACCGCCTCGTGCGCCTCGCCGCGCGTCGTCTCACCGTCGTGAGGCTCCTGCTCGCGGGCACGGCCTCCGTGCCGGAGTCGCGGGTCGTGCCGGTCACGGAGGTCGCCACCCGGCGCCCCGCGCCCCTGGTCTTCCTCACCGCGCGTCCCCGCCGCGGTCCGCCCGTCGTCGCCTGAGCCCGCGCTCCCTCGACGCCCGTCGACGGAGCCGCACGACGCCCCCGCTCCCGGCGGGGCCCCTCGTGCACCTCGACGACCCGGTCGCGCACCGCGCACCGAGACAGGACACCCTCGTGACCCACCGCACCACCACCCGCACCTCGTCCCGCACCGCCCGCACCTCGCGCCGCGGCGCCGTCGCCGCCCGCGGAGCCGCCGCGCTCGGAGCGGCCGCGCTGCTGGCCCTCGCCGCCCCGCTGTCGGCCTCCGCCCACGTCCGTGTCGACCCCGGCCAGGCCGACGCCGGCTCGTACGCCACGCTCACCTTCAAGGTGCCGAACGAGTCGGCGACGGCCGGCACCGTCCAGCTCGTGGTCGACCTCCCGACCGACACCCCGTTCACCTCGGTCTCGTACGAGCCCCTGCCCGGCTGGACGACCGAGGTCACCACGTCGACGCTGCCCTCGCCGGTGGAGGTCGGCGACGCGACCGTCACCGAGGCGCCCACCTCGGTGACCTGGACGGCCGACCCCGGCGTCCAGGTCGCGCCCGGCCAGTTCGAGCGCTTCGTGATCTCGGCGGGCGCGGTGCCCGACACCGGCTCGGTGCTGCTGCCGGCGCACCAGCACTACTCCGACGGCACGGTCGTCGACTGGGCCGACGAGACGCCCGCGTCGGGCGAGGAGCCGGAGCACCCCGCCCCCGTCCTGTACGTGAACGACGCGCCGCCCGCCGACGCACACGGCTCGTCGCACGACGCGGGCGCCGACACGGCGTCCGACGAGGCGGCCGTGACCACGACGTCGTCCTCGGACGACAGCGGCACCGTCGCGCTGGCGCTCGGCATCGGGGGGCTCGCCCTCGGGGCGGTCGCCCTGGTGCTGAGCGTGGTCGCGCTCACGCGTCGTCCGCGCACCTCGGCCGAGGGCACGGTGACCGGACGATGACCCGGGCCACCGCGCCGACCGCGCCCCGCGCCTCCTCGAGGCTCGTCCGCCGTGGTGCGCTCGTGGCCGCCGCCGGCGCGGTGGCCGCGCTCGCCCTGGCCCCCGCCGCGGCGCAGGCGCACGACTACGTCCTGACCAGCGACCCCGCCGCCGGGTCGACCCTGACGACGTCGATCGACACGGCGTCGATCACCTTCAGCGACGTCGTGCTCGACCTCTCGGGCACGGGCTCGTCGAACGTCCTCGAGGTGACCGACGCCTCCGGCCTGCACTACGAGGACGGCTGCTCGACGACGGCGGGCCCCGTCCTCTCGACCGGGGTCGCCCTCGGCGGGGCGGGCGACTACACGCTGACGTACCAGGCCGTCTCGGCGGACGGCCACACGGTCTCCGACACGGTGCCGTTCCGCTACGAGCCGGCCGACGGGTCGACGGCCGCGCCGGGGGCCGCGGAGCGGCCCGCCTGTGATGCGTCGGGAGGCGCGGGTGAGGCGACCGGAGCGACCGACGCTCCCGAGGCGGCCGGCACCCCGACCGCGGAGCAGACCACGACGGCCGGCGAGCCCGACTCCGGCGCGTCGGCGTCGGCCGTCGACGGAGGCAGCTCCGACGGTGCCGCCGCCGACGACGACCCGGCGAACCTCGGCGTCGTCATCGGCATCGCCGTGGGCATCGTCGTGCTGGCGCTCGTCGCCGTCGCGGTCGTGCTGGTCACCGCGCGCCGACGACCGGCCGGAGGCGCGGCGACGGGCACCGGCACCGCCCACGACGGCGACGGGGACGGCGAGGAGTAGCCTCCGCCGCGCCCCGACGCACGACGGCCCCGGTCCCTCTCGGGGCCGGGGCCGTCGTGCTCCGACCCGCGGGGCGGAGCGGGGCGTCAGGGCGTCGTCAGCTGCGCGCGACCCAGGCCTCGACCTCGGCGACCGTGCGCGGGATGCCGACCGAGAGGTTCTCGGCGCCGTCGGCCGTGACCACGATGTCGTCCTCGATGCGCACGCCGACGCCGCGGAACTCCGCCGGGACGGTCAGGTCGTCGGACTGGAAGTACAGTCCGGGCTCGATCGTGAAGACCATGCCGGGCTCCAGCACGCCGTCGAGGTAGAGCTCCCGGCGGGCGGCGGCGCAGTCGTGCACGTCGATGCCGAGGTGGTGGCTCGTGCCGTGCACCATGTAGCGACGGTGGTGCTGGGCGTCTGGCTGCAGCGCCTCCTCGGCGGTGACGGGCAGGAAGCCCCACTCCGCCGTCCGCTCGGCGATGACCCGCATCGCGGCCTGGTGGATCTCGCGGAACCGGATGCCGGGGCGGACGATCGCGAACGCCGCGTCGGCGGCCTCGAGCACGGCCTCGTAGACCAGGCGCTGCACGTCGGTGAAGCGGCCGTCGACCGGGAGGGTGCGGGTGATGTCGGCCGTGTAGAGGCTCTCGAGCTCGATGCCGGCGTCGATCAGGATGAGGTCGCCGGGGCGCACGACGCCGTCGTTGCGCGTCCAGTGCAGCACGCACGCGTGCTCGCCGGAGGCGGCGATCGTGTCGTAGCCGACCGTGTTGCCGTCGGCGCGGGCCCGGCGGTTGAAGGTGCCCTCGACCAGGCGCCCGCCGCGGGGGTGCGCGACGATCTCGTCGAGGTCGGCGATCACGTCGGTGAACCCGGCGCCGGTCACGGCGACGGCCCGGCGCATCTGGGCGATCTCCCACTCGTCCTTGACGAGCCGCAGCTCGCTGAGGTCGCGGGCGAGGTCGTCGGTGCGCTCGACGCGCTCGGCCAGCTCGGAGGCGGGGGCCTCGAGGTCGGCCTCGTCGCGGACGGCGTCGACGCGGCGGGTGAGGTCGGGGTCGGCCTCGCGCACGAGCAGCGTGTCGGCGTCGACCTGCCCGACGACGGCCTCGAAGTCGGCCAGGTCGCGGGTGGCGAGGCCGAGGTCGGCCCCGACCTGGGCGAGGGTCGGGCGCGGGCCGATCCAGAACTCGCCGATCTCCGGGTTGGCGTAGAACTCGTCGGAGTCGCGACCGGCGCTGGCCCGGAAGTACAGGGTCGCGTCGTGGCCGTCGCCGGCGGGCTCGAGCACGAGCACCGAGCCGGGGACGGTGTCGGCGCCCCAGCCGGTCAGGTGGGAGAACCCCGAGTGGGCGCGGAAGGGGTAGTCGCAGTCGTTCGACCGGACCTTCGCCTGCCCGGCCGGCACGACGAGCCGCTGCCCGCGGTGCAGGGCGGAGAGCCGGGCCCGGCGGGCGGCGGCCCACGGCGCCTCCTCGCGGGGCTCGGGGAGGACCTCGGGGTGCTCGGCCCACTGCGACGAGATGTAGTCGCGGAAGAGGTCCGACCCGGGGGTGGTGGATCGGTTGGTGGTCGCGCGGGGCGCCGTGTCGTCAGCCATGCCCGCCATTCTCCCCGATCGGGCCCGGCGCCGTCAGCCCCTCAGGCGCCCGTCGAGCTCAGCTGTGCGACGACCGGGCGGTGGTCGCTGCCGGCGTCGTCGAGGTCGGTGACGACCTTGAAGCCGGTGGTGTACCACTGGCGCGTGGCCATGACGTGGTCGATCGGGGTGCCCAGCAGCGGAGCCACGTCGGCGGGCCAGGTGCCCAGGCCGCCGTTCGCGGTCGAGACCGCGGCGTCGCGGCACCGCCCCAGGGCGCCGCCGGCCCGGCCGAGGCCCGCCATGTGGTCGACCGTCGCGTTGAAGTCGCCCGCCATGATGACGTCGCCGGTGCGGCAGGCGTCGGCGAGGGCGGTGAGGCCGTCGCGCCAGGCCGGCACGTCGTCGCGCGTCGGTGCCTGCGGGTGCGCGGCCACGATCGTCGGGCCGGTGCCCGACACGGGGGTCGCGACGACGGACGGCATCAGGGGAGTCGTCTCGACGGCGACGCCCGCCTCGTCGACGGCGACCGCGTACTGCCCGAGGGCGGTCGAGATGAGCAGCGACGTGGGCTTCGAGCTCGCCACGTCGTCGTAGGCGACGGTCAGCACGCTCATGGGCAGGCCCGCCGCCTCCATGGCCGCCGCCACGGCGGCCGCGGTCTCGGCGTCGGTCTCGGGCAGGCTGACGACCTCGGCGCCCTCCTCGACCGCCAGGGCGGCGATCCGGTCGGCGCCCGGGGCCCCGCCCAGGGTGTTCCAGGCGAGCACGGTGACGTCGGTCGGCTGCGCCTCGACGAAGTCGTCGCGGCCGAGGCCCCGGGCACCGACGAAGCCGGCGGAGACGGCCCCGAAGACCAGCAGCAGCACCGCGACGGACGAGGCGAGCGAGCGCACCGGGCGGGCCACCAGGGCCACGACGAAGAGCACGACGGCGGCGCCGGCGGCCACGACCGCGGCGGCGCCGCGGAAGGACACGAGCTGCGCGGTCGGCCAGGTGCGCTGCAGGTCGAGCACCTGGGGCCAGAGCGCGAGGAGCAGCGCGGCGGCGACCGCGAGGACGAGGAGGAGGGCGACGAGACGACGGATCATGGCCCTGCCGAGCATAGGTGACGGGGCCCTCCACGGCGACGCCCGGGGGCGACGCCTACGATGGGAGGATGCCCTCCCGTCCGATCGACCTGCACACCCACAGCAGCGTCTCCGACGGCACCGAGACCCCCGCCGAGCTCGTCGCGGCCGCCGTGCGGGCCGGGCTCGGCACCGTGGCCCTCACCGACCACGACTCCACGGCCGGCTGGTCGGAGGCGACCCGGGCCGTCGCGGGCACCGGCCTCACGCTCGTCCCCGGCATGGAGCTCAGCACCCGCCTGGGGCTCGACAGCGTGCACATGCTCGCCTACCTCTTCGACCCGACCGACCCGGCCCTGGTGGCCGAGACGGCGAGGCTCCGCGACAGCCGCCTCCACCGGGCCGAGCGCATCGTCGAGCGCATCGCCGCCGACTACGACATCTCGTGGGGCGACGTGCTCGCCCAGTCGACGAGCGGCGCGACGCTCGGCCGGCCCCACATCGCGGACGCCCTCGTGGCGAAGGGGTTCGCCCCCGACCGCAGCGCGGCCTTCGCCGGGATCCTGCACTGGCGCTCGGGCTACTACGAGCCGCACGAGGCGCCGAGCCCCCTGCTCGGCGTGCGCCTCGTCCGTGAGGCCGGGGGAGTGCCCGTCATCGCGCACCCCGCGACCCGCGGCCGCGGCACGAACATCCCCGAGCGGGCGTTCGACGAGCTCGTCGAGGCCGGACTGATGGGCGTCGAGATCGCGCACCGCGAGAACACCGACGCGGGGGCAGAGCGCCTCCGCGCCCTGGCCCGCCGGCACGACCTCATCGTCACCGGCTCCAGCGACTACCACGGCGAGGGGAAGCCCAACCGGCTCGGCGAGAACAGCACGGCGCCCGAGCAGCTGGAGCGGATCGTCGAGGCGGCCACCGGCTGGGCGCCCGTCCGGGGCTGACCCGGCCCGCGACTCCCGCACTCCCCCCCCCGGTGCACCGAGAGCCCCCGTCGAACTCGACGGGGGCTCTCGGCGATGTGCGGAGCGTTACTGCGCGGCGGGCGCCGAGCCGTCGCCCGCGGGGCGACGACGACGAGCGCGGCTGCGACGACGAGGGGCGTCGCCCTCGGCCGTCGTGGAGGCCGAGCCGCCGTCGACGGGAGCCTGTTCGCGGGGGGCCTCGGTGCGGGCCTGGCCGTCACGGGCCTGGCCGCCCCGGCCGCCGGAGCGCCCCTGGCCGTCACGGCCCTGGCCGTCGGAGGCACGGGCCGAGTCGCCGCCGCGACCGCGGGAGCGCGACGCCCCGGCGGCACGCTCGCGGGGAGCGGTGGAGCCGCCGTCGACGGCCGCCTTCGGGGCGGACGCGAGCCGACCCTTGGTGCCGGCCGGGATGTCGAGGTCGGTGAACAGGTGCGGGCTCGACGAGTACGTCTCGACCGGCTCGGGCTGGCCCATGTCGAGCGCACGGTTGATGAGCGCCCACTTGTGCATGTCGGCCCAGTCGACGAAGGTCACCGCGATGCCGGTCTTGCCCGCGCGGCCGGTGCGGCCGGCGCGGTGCAGGTAGGTGTCGTGGTCGTCGGGCACGGTGTGGTTGATGACGTGCGTGACGTCGTTGACGTCGATGCCGCGGGCGGCGACGTCGGTGGCGATCAGGATGTCCTTCTTGCCGGCCTTGAACGCGGCCATGGCGCGCTCACGCTGCTCCTGGTTGAGGTCGCCGTGCACGGCGGCGGCGTTGAAGCCACGGTCGGTGAGCTCCTCGACGAGCTTGGCGGCGGCGCGCTTCGTGCGGGTGAAGACGACGGTCTTGCCGCGGCCCTCGGCCTGGAGGATGCGGGCGATGACCTCGTCCTTGTCGAGCGAGTGCGCCCGGTAGACGACGTGCTTGATGTTCGCCTGCGTCAGCCCCTCGTCGGGGTCGGTCGCCCGGATGTGGATCGGCTTCGTCATGAAGCGACGGGCGAGCGCCACGATCGGCCCGGGCATCGTCGCCGAGAACAGCATCGTGTGGCGCGTCGCCGGGACCTGCTGGAAGATCTTCTCGATGTCGCTGAGGAACCCGAGGTCGAGCATCTTGTCGGCCTCGTCGAGGACGACCTCCTGCACGTTCTTCAGGTCGAGGAGGCGCTGGCCGGCCAGGTCGAGGAGGCGCCCGGGGGTGCCCACCACGATCTGCGCGCCGGCCTTGAGCTGCTCGACCTGGCCCTCGTAGGCCTTGCCGCCGTAGATGCTCACGACCTTGGTGGCGCGGTTGGCGGTGGCGACCTCGAGGTCGTCGGCCACCTGGACGCACAGCTCACGGGTCGGGACGACCACGAGGACCTTGACGCCGGGGGCCGGGTCGAGCCCGATGCGCTGGATGATGGGGAGGCCGAAGCCGAAGGTCTTGCCGGTGCCGGTCTTGGCCTGGCCGATGATGTCCTGGCCGCTGAGGGCGAGGGGGATCGTCTGGGTCTGGATGGGGAAAGGTTCGAGGATCCCCTTCGACGCCAGAGCGTCGACCATGTCGGGGTCGATCGCGAGGTCTGTGAATGTCAAAGTGTTGCCCTGTCTCATATAGGGGGATGCGAGGAGTTTAGCCGGTCGGGGCGAGCGCCCCTCCGGACCCCGTAGGATGACGGCGTGGTGTCATGGATGGGCCGTAGGTCACAGCGCGGCGTCCCGACCCTCCAGTGGCCGCGACCCGCGTCGCGTCCGGTCGCCGTCAACCGGGTCGAGCTCGGCGACTTCACGCCCGACCTCGCCGTCTACCTGGGCCAGGCCGCGTACCTCCAGCTCGCGCTCTTCGAGTCGCTGGCCCGGGCGTCCGCCGTCGCCCCGAGCGTCCGCGCCCGGGAGGTCACCGGCCACGTCGCCGGCAGCACCCTCGACCGTCACCGCGGGCTCGTGGCCGAGATCCGTCGTCGCGGCGACGACCCGACCGAGCTGATGGAGCCGCACGTCGCGGCCGTCGACGACTTCGGCCGACGCATCGAGGGCACCGACTGGTCGGAGGCCGTGCTCGGCGCGTACGTCGGAGCCGGCCTGCTCAACGACGTCTTCGTCCGGCTCGCGGCGGGCCTCGACGGCGACCCCCGCGACCGCATCGTGCGCGTGCTCGAGGCCGGCGACGACCAGGCCGTCATCGTCGACGAGCTCTCCCGGGCCATCGGCGACGACCCCGCCCTGGCCTCGCGGCTGGCGCTCTGGGGCCGACGGCTGGTCGGCGACACCCTGCTCGTGGCCCGCGCCGCGATCGACGCCGCGCACGTCTCGGCCGACGACGAGCGCCTCGAGCCGGTCTTCACCGAGCTCATCGCCGCGCACACGCGCCGGATGGACGCGCTCGGCCTCACGGCCTGACCGCACGACGCCCCGTCAGCCAGGGCACAGAACGGCCGTACCGCCCGGGCGCGGCCGTGGTCCGCCCGTCAGGCGCCCGCGACCACCCGCTCGTAGAGCTCGGAGTCGGCTCGGCGCCGCCGGGCGACGAGGCCCCGGGCGACGAGCACCCCGGCGACCGCCGGGAGGGCGAGCGAGACGACCCAGATCCAGCCGCCGTCGGCCCGCCAGCCCAGCTGCAGGAGGAGCTCCCACGCCACGGCGGCGACGACCGTCGCGACGCCGGGCACGAGCAGCACGCCGCGCGTGTCGCGCGCGGGCAGGGCGGCGTGCAGCACGAAGCCGATCAGGGCGCCGCCGAGGCAGACGAAGAGGAGCTCCACGGGGTCAGCCGACGAAGCCGACCCGACGGCTCTCCTCCGAGCCGACCTCGACGTACGAGAGCGACGCGGTCGGGACGAGGTAGGTCTTGCCCTTCGAGTCGGAGAGGGTGACGTACGACTTGCCGCCGTCGAGGGCCTGGGCGACGACGGCCTCGACGTCGGAGGCGCTCTGCGACGTCTCGAAGCTGATCTCACGGGGGCTGTTGGCGATGCCGATTCTGATGTCCACGACGTCACGATATCCGACGGCGCCGGGTCGGGCGTGCCCGTTCACTGTGGGCGCAAGCAGCCCGACCGACGCGCTCCGTCGGTGGCGGCCGGTAGCGTCGACCCCATGGTGGCGACGGCGTTCCGACCGGTGACCGACGACGAGCGCGCAGCGCGCGTCGTCGAGCTCGACGCGTCCCAGCGCGCCGTGCTCGAGCTGGCCGACGGGGCGTCCGCCGCGGTCATCGGCGCCCCGGGCAGCGGCAAGACGACCACGCTCGTCGAGTTCGTCGTCGATCGCCTGCAGCGGCGGGGCTGGGCCCCCGGCTCCGTGCTGGCGCTGTCGCCGACCCGCACGACGGCCACGCGCCTCCGCGACGTCCTGGCCGCGCGCGTCGAGGTGCCGACGCCGGGCCCCCTGGCGCGCACCGTCGCCTCCCTCGCCTTCGACGTCGTCGGCCACTCCGCGCGCCTCGCGGGGCAGGTGCCGCCGACGCTGCTCACCGGCGGCGACCAGGACAGCATCGTCCGTGCCGTGCTGGAGGGGCACCTCGCCGACGGCGGCGGGCCGGCCTGGCCCGACGAGCTCGGCCCGCGCGTGCGGGCGCTCCGCGGCTTCCGCACCGAGCTGCGCGAGGTCCTGATGCGCACCACCGAGCAGGGACTGTCGGGCGACGACCTCCGCCTGCTGGGCGACCGGCTCGACCGGCCCGCCTGGCGGGCCGTCGCCGACTTCGCCGACGAGTACCACGCGGTCGTCGACGGCCTGGCCGGCCGCCGCCTCGACTCGGCCGAGCTCGTCGACTTCGCCGTGGCGGCCCTCGACCGCGGCGAGACGGCCCCCGCCGTCGACGGCCTCCGCGTCGTGCTCGTCGACGACGCCCAGGAGGCCACCCGGTCGACCGTCGCCCTCCTCCGCGCCCTGGTGCGGCGCGGCGTCGCGGTCGTCGCCCTCGGCGACCCCGACCTCGCCACGACGGCGTTCCGCGGCGGCAGCCCCGACGTGCTCGGCCGTCTCGCGCCGCGGCTCGGCCTCGACCAGGTCGAGACCCTCTGGCTGACCCGGGTGCACCGGCACGACGACGCCCTGCGCGAGTTCGTCGGCCGGGTCACGGCCCGCATCGGCACGGCCGCCGCCGGGCGGCAGCACGCGGCCGACGCCGCCGGTCCGACGGCGGACGAGGGGCCCTGGCGCGACGTGCCGCCGGTGGTCACCGTGCAGGCCGACAGCCCTGCTCACGAGGTGTCGGGCGTGGCCCGGCTGCTCCGCGAGCACCACCTCCTGCGCGGCGTCCCCTGGGCGCGCATGATGGTCGTCGTCCGCAGCGGCGGGCAGGTGACCTCGGTCGCGCGCAGCCTCCAGCTCGCCGAGGTGCCCACACGGACCCCGGTGGCGGGCCGGGCCGTGCGCGACGAGCACGGGGCTCGGCACCTCCTCCTCGCCGCCTCGGTGGCGGTCGGTCGTGACCCGCTCACGGCCGACGTGGCCGCCGACCTGCTGCTCGGCCCGCTCGGCGGGTTCGACCCCCTCTCGCTCCGGCGCCTCCGCCTCGCCCTCCGGGCGGAGGAGCTCGCGGGCGGCGGCACGCGATCGGCCGACGCCCTGCTGGCGGAGGCCCTCGGCGCCCCCGGGCGCTTCGTGACGATCGACTCGAGGCCGGCCGCCCGGGCCGGCCGGGTCGCAGCCAGCCTCGACGCCGCCCGGCGGGCGGCCGACGAGGGCGCGAGCATCGAGGAGGTCCTCTGGGGGCTGTGGGAGCGCAGCGGCCTCGCGACCGAGTGGTCGACCCGGTCGGCCGGGCGCGGCATCGTCGCCGCCGAGGCCGACCGCCACCTCGACGGCGTCGTCGCCCTCTTCACCGCCGCCAAGCGGTACGTCGAGCGCACGCCCGAGGCGCCCGCCGTGGGGTTCCTCGACGCCCTGCTCGACGCGGAGGTGCCGGAGGACACCCTGTCGCCCCAGGCCTCGGCCGACTCCGTCCTCGTCTGCACCCCCGCCTCCGCCGTGGGCGTCGAGGTCGACGTGGTCGTCGCGGCCCGGGTGCAGGAGGGCGTCTGGCCGAACCTCCGCGTGCGGGGCGCCCTCCTCGGGCCCGACGAGCTCGTCGACGCCGCCGAGCGGCTGCGCGCGGGCGAGCTGGACGGCCCCGCCCCGGCCGCACCGACCGACGCGCGCGCCGGCGTCCTCAGCGACGAGCTCCGCATGTTCGCGCTGACGGTGTCGCGGGCGCGCCGCCAGGTCGTCGTGTCGTGGACGGCCGACGACGCCGAGGGGCCGTCCGTCTTCTCCCGCCTGCTGCCCGCCGACGTGCCCCGCGCCTCCGGCGGTCACCCGCTGTCGCTGCGGGGGCTCGTGGGCCACCTGCGCCACGCGCTCGTGACGACGCCGAGGGGCGTCCGCGGCGACACGGCGGCCCGGGGGCTCGCCCAGCTCGCCGAGGCCGGCGTCGCGGGGGCCCACCCCGGGCAGTGGTACGGCCTGGCCGAGCCCACGACGACGGCCCCGCTCGTCGACCTCGCGGTGCCCGAGACACACGTGCCCGTCTCGCCGTCGCAGCTCGGCTCGTTCGAGGAGTGCCCCCTGCACTGGTTCGTCGACCGCTTCGGCGGCTCCGCCCCGAGCGCGGCGATGGGCCTCGGCACGGTGCTGCACGACGTGATGGAGCACGCCACGGCGACCGACGTCGAGTCGCTCTGGGCTGCGGTCGAGGAGCGCTGGGGCGAGCTCGAGTTCGAGTCGCCGTGGATCGCCGAGGCCGAGAAGAGACGAGCGCGGCAGATGACCGAGAGCCTGTCGTCGTACCTGCGCGACTTCGAGGCCTCCGGGGCGGAGCTGCTCGCCGCCGAGTCGTCGTTCACCCTCGACATCGGCCCGGCCCGGCTCCGCGGGGCGATCGACCGCGTCGAGCGCACCGCCCAGGGCGCGGCCGTCATCGTCGACCTCAAGACCGGTCGAGCCGTGCCCACCTCGCCGCGCGCCGTGGCGGAGCACCCCCAGCTCGGCAGCTACCAGGTCGCGCTCGCCGACGGGGCGATCGAGGAGGTGCCCGAGGGCACGGCACCCGGGGGCGCGAAGCTCGTCATCGTCTCGTCGGGGGTGCGCGGCAAGCTGTACCGCGAGCCCGCCCAGGCGCCGTTCGACGCCGAGACCCTCCAGGGCTTCCGCGACCGGGTGACCGACGCCGCGGAGGGCATGGCCGGGCGCGTGTTCGTGGCCCGGCTCGACGAGCACTGCGAGGGGCGCAACGGCGGCACCTGCCGCATCCACGTCGTCGGGGAGGTCAGCTCGTGAGCGTCGCCGCCCCGCCCCCGACGACGGGATCCCCGGCCGCCCCCGCACGGGGTCTCCGCTCGGCCGTCGAGATCGCCGAGGTGCTCGGCCTGCCCCGCCCCACGGCTGAGCAGCAGGCCGTCATCGAGGCGCCCCTCGAGCCGGCCCTCGTGGTGGCGGGCGCCGGCAGCGGCAAGACCGAGACCATGGCGAACCGCGTCGTCTGGCTGCTCGCCAACGGCCTGGTCGGGGTCTCCGAGGTGCTCGGCCTCACCTTCACCCGGAAGGCCGCGGGCGAGCTCGGCGAACGGATCGAGCGCCGCGTGCAGCAGCTCTCGGCCGCGGGGCTGCTCGGCGACGACGTCGACCCGTTCGACGCCCCGACCGTGTCGACCTACAACGCCTTCGCGAACGGCATCTTCCGCGACAACGCCCTCCGGGTCGGGCGCGAGAGCGAGGCCCAGGTGCTCGGCGAGGCGTCGTCCTGGCAGCTGGCGCGCTCGCTGGTCGTCGCCAGCACCGACGACCGCCTCGCCGGGCTCGGCCGCAGCGTCGACTCGCTCACCGAGGCCGTCCTCAGGCTCAGCCACGCGCTGAGCGAGAACGTCGCCGACTCGGCCGACGTGGCCGACCTCGCCGAGCGGTTCCTCGACCTCGCGGGCCTGCCGTCGACGAAGGGCACGCCGTACAAGTCGGTGGTCGACGCCGTGGCGGCCGTCGCCGCCCTCCCTCCGCTGCTCGAGCTGGCGAGCGCCTTCTCGGACGAGAAGGCGCGCCGCGGCTTCGTGGAGTACTCCGACCAGGTCGCGCTCGCGCTCGAGGTCTGCGAGACGGCGCCCGACGTGGTGACCGAGCTGCGCGCACGCTTCCGGGTGGTGCTGCTCGACGAGTACCAGGACACCAGCGTGGTGCAGACGACCCTCCTCTCGCGCCTCTTCGGCGGCACGGGCGTGATGGCGGTCGGCGACCCGCACCAGTCGATCTACGGCTTCCGCGGCGCCTCCGCCGCCAACCTGGGGCGGTTCCCGGTCGACTTCGGGGCCGCGCCGGGCGCTCTCTACAGCCTGTCGACGAGCTGGCGGAACGCCTCGCGGGTGCTCGACGCGGCCAACGCCGTCGTCGCCGAGCTGGCCGCGGCGGCCGAGGGCGCCGTCGCCGAGCTCAGCCCGCGCCCCGCGGCGCCCGAGGGCCGGGTCGAGGTCGTCTTCGAGCAGACGCTGCCCGCCGAGGCGGACCGCGTGGCCCACTGGCTCCAGCGGGAGCTCGACCCGGCCTGGCACGGGGGTGCCGAGCCGCGGACGGCGGCGATCCTCTTCCGGTCGAAGAAGACCGTGCCGGCGTTCGTCGAGGCGCTCGCCGCCCGCGGCGTCCCGTACCACGTGCTCGGCGTCGGGGGCCTGCTGCAGCGGCCCGAGGTCGTCGACCTGGTGTCGTGCCTGCGCGTTCTCCACGACCCCGCGGCGGGCTCCGAGCTGATCCGGCTGATGGCGGGTGCGCGGTGGCGCGTCGGGCTGCACGACATCGCCGTGCTGCGGTCGGTGTCGTCGTGGCTCTTCTCCCACGACCACGCGCAGCAGCAGCTCGGCGACGACGTCGCGGCGGGCTTCCGAGCCTCGGTCGCCGTGGGCGAGCACGGCTCGATCGTCGACGCGCTCGACTTCGTGACGACCGCTCCCGAGGGCCACCGCCAGCTCGCCGACTTCAGCCCCGAGGGGCTCGCGCGTCTCCGGCGCCTCGGCTCGCAGCTCGCCTTCCTCCGCGGCCGCGTCGGTCTCGACCTGGTCGACCTGGTGACCCTGGTGCAGCAGGAGATGCTCCTCGACGTCGAGGTCGGCGCCGCGACCGGCCAGGGGCACGGCGGAGCCTGGCTGCAGGCGCTGGAGGACGAGCTGGCCGGCTACGTGGCCACCGACGAGTCGGCGACCCTCGGGGGCTTCCTCTCCTGGCTCGCGGCGGCCGAGCGACGCGACGACATGGGTCCGCGCTCGGAGGACGGCGAGCCCGGCACCGTGCAGCTGCTGACGGTCCACGGCTCCAAGGGCCTCGAGTGGGACGTCGTGGCCGTGCCGCGGCTCGTCGAGGGGGAGCTGCCCGGCACCTCGCGGGAAGGCGTCGGCTGGCTCGGCTTCGGCGAGCTGCCGTTCGAGTTCCGCGGCGACGCCGCCGAGCTGCCGCAGCTCGCCTGGCGGGGCGTCGACGACCAGAAGGAGTTCGACCAGGGCCTCGCCGCGTTCCGGGCCGAGCTCGTCGAGCGGCACCTCGCCGAGGAGAGGCGCCTCGCCTACGTGGCCCTCACTCGGGCCCGCGACGCCGTGCTGCTGAGCGGGTCGTTCTGGTCGACCACGGTCAAGCCCCGGGCGGCGAGCCGCTACCTGCGCGAGCTGGTCGACGCGGGGGTCCTGCCCCCGGGCGCGCTGCCCGAGCTGCCCGACGACGACGAGAACCCCCTGGCCGACACGACCCGGGAGCTCGCCTGGCCGATCGACCCGCTCGGCCCGCGACGGGCCGCCGTCGAGGGCGCGGCGGCCCGGGTCGGCCGCGAGCTCGCCGCCCGCGCGGTCGAGCCCGACCGCCCCGACGTCGTCGACGGACCGTGGTCGGCCGACATCGACCTCCTGCTCCGCGAGCGCGACGCCATCCGCGAGCGGGCGGGGTCGATCGACCTCCCGCAGCGCATCCCCGCCTCGCGCTTCAAGGACTACGTCAGCGACCCGGCCGCGGTCGCGGCGTCGCTGCGCCGCCCCCTGCCCGAGAGGCCCTACCGGGCGACCCGGCTCGGCACCCTCTTCCACGAGTGGGTGGAGGAGCGGTACCGGCCGACGGGGCGAGCGGAGGTCCTCG
Organism: Frigoribacterium sp. CFBP 8754; assembly: GCF_014841815.1. Classification (NCBI taxonomy): domain Bacteria; kingdom Bacillati; phylum Actinomycetota; class Actinomycetes; order Micrococcales; family Microbacteriaceae; genus Frigoribacterium; species Frigoribacterium sp. CFBP 8754. Next base: position 312,875 of record NZ_JACYUO010000002.1, on the reverse strand, counting down.
ACGCCTGGGCCACCGAGATCGACCTCGACGACGAGCGCGTCGGCGGCACGGCGGGCCTGGTCGACCCCGACGACGCGCGGCGCCTCGTCGAGCTGCAGCGCACGTTCGAGCGCTCGCCGTGGGCGGGCGTCGAGCCGGTCGAGGTTGAGCTCGAGGTGCACCTGCCGCTCGGTCGCCGCACCGTCATCTGCAAGATCGACGCCGTCTTCGAGCGCGACGGGCGCTGGCAGGTCGTCGACTGGAAGACGGGCGCCGCGCCCGTCGACGCCGCCGACCTCGAGCTCCGGCAGCTGCAGCTCGCCCTGTACCGCGAGGCCTGGGCGAGCTTCCGGGGGGTGCCGGCCGAGAGCATCGACGCGGTCTTCTACTTCGTCGCCGACGACGTGGTCGTCGAGCCGCGGCACGTGGCCGACCGGGCCGAGCTGGTCGCCCTCTGGGAGGCGGTCGAGGCCGGGCGTCCGACGTCGGCCGCGACCTAGGGGCGGCCTAGGAGTGCCGGCGCTCCGTCGAGGCGAGCAGCTCCTCGACGCCGTCGAGGTCGAGGGCGGCCGTGCCGCCGGCGCCGATGCTGGCCTGCAGCCGGTCGACGAGGTCGGTCATCATGCCCACGGCGTCGTCGACGACCGCGGTGCTCTTCGTGCTCGTGCCGTGCAGCAGCCACTTGGCGAGGTCGAGCTCGCGGTACAGCGTGGCCCGGTGGCGCAGCTGGTGGTCGCTGGTGCCGCGGGCGGCGTTGTAGGCGTCGAAGGCGGAGTCGATCGCCTCGCGCCCGGGGGCGCCGAGCAGCCAGGCGAGGTCGCGTGCCGGGTCGCCCACCTGGAGGTCGTGCCAGCCGAGCACCCCGCTGACGGCGTCGTCGACGACGAGCACCGACGACGCCTCGAGCGAGGCGTTGACGACCGTGGGCTGGAACTGCCAGAGCACGCTGTCCTGGATCGCCGCCTCCCACCGCTCCAGCAGCGCGGCGGGGAGCAGCCGCGTCGAGGCGGCCCGGTCGACGAGGGCCGCCGACGACCGCATCGCCTCGAAGGGCGTGTGGCTCGTGAGCCCGGCGTCGGTGACGAAGCTCGTGGGGAGCGAGTGGATCGCGGCGATGCCGCGGCCCAGGGCGGTGGGCAGGCCGGAGCCGGAGGTGACCTCGTTGCTGCGGAGGTGGCGCCCGGACACGAAGTCGTAGACGATGCCGCGCGTGCGGCCGATCGGCGCCTGGCCCCGGTACTGCGGGACGGCGAAGGGGAGGCGGCCGCGGACCCCGGCGCTCAGGGCGCGGAGCGCGACGAGGTCGGCGGACTGGGTGGCCTCGGCGCGCTGGCTGCGCGGCACCCGCACGATCAGCTGCTCGCCGTCGCTGCTGCCCACGACCGCGGAGTCGTAGTCGCCGCCCTGGGAGGAGCCGTGCGGCGACGCCGTCACGACGTCGAGCTCGGCGACGGCGGCCGTGGCCAACGCGGCTAGAGTGAGATGAGATCTGGCCATGCCCTCAGGGTAGGCCGCCGCGCCCGGTGCCACTCCGCGCGCCACGCTGTCAACTCGCGATGATTGGTCGTCCGATGTCCTCGCCGCTCACGCCCCGCCTCCCGCTGTCCCGGCAGCAGGTCGACCGTGACTACCTCACCCGCGAGCGTCCGGGCGTGGTCGCCGAGCTGCTGTCGTCCGCCGACACGAGGGTGCTGCCCGTCTGGCGCGGCCGGACCCTGATGGCGACGCCGTCGGCGCTGGCCCTGCTCGAGCCCGCCGCCCTCGGCCAGGCTCGCGACCACCTCTACCTCGGCCGGTCGCTCGACCCGGCAGCCGCCGAGCCCGTCGGCACCCCCGTCGTGGCGGCGCTGCTCGACGACGACCAGGCGGCCGCCCTCGAGCCCGACGACGACGCGTGGAGCAGCCCGCGGGCCACGGGCTCGACGCTCAGCGCCCGCGACGTGGGCCTGGCCGTCGAGGCCGTCGCCCTCGCCAACTGGCACGACTCGCACCGCTTCGCCCCGCGCACCGGCCGCGAGCTCGTCAGCGACAAGGCCGGCTGGGTCCGGCGCGACCCCGACGACGGCCACGAGGTGTTCCCGCGCACCGACCCCGCGATCATCGTCGGCGTCACCGACGCCGACGACCGGCTGCTGCTCGGCTCGAACGCCCTGTGGGAGTCCAACCGGTGGTCGCTCCTCGCGGGGTTCGTCGAGCCCGGCGAGTCCCTCGAGCAGGCCGTGCAGCGCGAGGTCTTCGAGGAGAGCGGGGTGAAGGTCGTCGACCCGCAGTACCTCGGGTCGCAGCCCTGGCCTTTCCCCGCGAGCCTGATGCTCGGCTTCCGGGCCGTCGTCGACGCCGCCGACCCGGGGGTGCTCGAGCCCGACGGCGCCGAGATCCTCGACCTGCGCTGGTTCAGTCGCGACGAGCTCGCGGCGAGCCTCGGCGACGTCCTCCTGCCGGGCCGCACGTCGATCGCCCGCGCCATCATCGAAGACTGGTTCGGCGGCGAGCTCGACCAGTGACCGAGGCCGCTGAGCTCATCGCCGGGCTCGACGAGCAGCAGCGCGAGGCGGCCCGTCGGCTGCTCGGGCCGGTCTGCCTCCTCGCGGGGGCGGGCACCGGCAAGACCCGCGCCATCACGCACCGCATCGCCTACGGCGTCGCGACCGGCGTGTACGCCCCCAACCGCGTGATGGCCCTCACCTTCACCTCCCGCGCGGCGGCCGAGCTCCGCGGGCGGCTGCGCCACCTCGGCGCGGGGGGCGTCTCGGCGCGCACCTTCCACGCCTCCGCCCTCTCGCAGCTGTCGTACTTCTGGCCGCAGACCATGGGCGGGCAGATGCCGCGCCTCCTCGACGGCAAGGGCAAGCTGCTGGCGCACGCCGCCGAGCGGCTGCGGCTCAAGCTCGACACCGCCTCGCTGCGCGACATGGCCGGCGAGATCGAGTGGCGCAAGGTCTCCCGGCTCACGATGGACGAGTACGCGCTGAAGGTGCCCTCGCGCTCGCTGCCGCAGTCGGTGTCGGTCGAGGCGGCGCTCGACCTGCACGCCGCCTACGAGGACATCAAGGACGAACGGCGCCAGCTCGACTTCGAGGACGTCCTGCTGGCCACGGTCGGCATGCTCGAGCTCGAGCCCCGGGTCGCGCAGCAGGTCCGCGAGCAGTACCGCTTCTTCGTCGTCGACGAGTACCAGGACGTCTCGCCCCTGCAGCAGCACCTCCTCGAGCTGTGGCTCGGCGACCGCAACGACCTCTGCGTCGTCGGCGACGCCAGCCAGACCATCTACTCGTTCGCCGGGGCCTCCGCCGACTACCTCCTGGGGTTCGGCTCCCGGTACGACGACGCGACGGTGGTGCGCCTCGAGCAGAACTACCGCTCGTCGCGCCAGATCGTCGACACCGCCAACCAGCTCATGCGCGGCCGGCCCGGCGCCCTCCACCTGCACCCCGCGGTCGAGACGACCGGGCCGGTGCCTCCGGTGACGCAGTACCCGACCGACATGGCGGAGGCGCGGGGCGTGGCCCAGACGATCGCCGACGAGATCGCGTCGGGCGTCGCGCCGGAGGAGATCGCGGTGCTCTACCGCGTCAACGTCCAGGCGGCGGCGCTCGAGCGCGCCCTCTCCGACGTGGGCGTCTCGACGCGGGTCCAGGGCGCGACGCGGTTCTTCGAGCTGCGCGAGGTCAAGGAGGCGCTGATGATGCTCAAGGGAGCGGCCGTCAGCATCGTGGGCGAGCCGCTGTTCAAGACGGTCAGCGACGTGCTGCGCTCGCTGGGGTGGACGCAGGAGGCGCCCGAGCAGCGGGGCGCCGTGCGTGACCGCTGGGAGTCGCTGAACGCCCTGATGGGGCTCGCCGAGGCCTCGCCCCCCGACACCACGCTGCGGCAGTTCGTCGACGAGCTCTTCGCCCGTCAGCAGGGGCAGCACGAGCCGACGATGGCCGCCGTCACCCTCGCGACCCTGCACTCGGCGAAGGGGCTCGAGTGGCGGAGCGTCTACCTCGTGGGCCTCAGCGAGGGCCTCGTGCCGATCAGCTACGCGCAGGGGCTCGAGGCGATCGACGAGGAGCGGCGACTGCTCTACGTGGGCGTCACGCGGGCCCGGGAGCGCCTCCGGCTGTCGTGGGGCGCGGCGGGCCAGGGCCGGGGCGGCGAGCGTCGACCGAGCCGGTTCCTGGAGGAGCTCCGCACCCGCAGTCGCGACGCGGCGTCGTCCACGAGCGCGTGACCTCGCCGCTCGCCCGGTCGAGGCGGTCGACGGCCGCCGCGTCGTCGCCGGCTCCGTGCTCGGCCACGGCGAGCAGTCGCCGCACCGCCGCCGCGGCCGCCTCGTGCACCACCAGCGACGACAGGGGCGTCGGCGGGGCCGTCACGAGCTGACCGGCGAGGGCGGGCCACGCCGGGTCGGCCTCGCCGTCGTGCAGGTGCAGGCACCGGACGCACGCCGTCACGCCCGGCACGACGACCGGCCCCACCCGCACCGAGCGGTCGCCCGAGCGCACGACCAGGTGGACGACGTCGTGGCGGACCCACTCAGCCGTCACGCACGGGTCGGAGACGAGGCCCGAGACGACCAGGCCCAGGCCGGCAGGCACCGAGGAGGCGCTCCGCGGGTCGCCGGGGGAGCCCGCGACGCTCTCGGCGTCGACCCGCAGCACCCCGAGGCCCTCCGCCTGGGCGAGCCGCCCGACGGCGTCGGCGAGGGGCCCCGCCCCCGCGAGGCGCACGAGCGGAGCGGCCGGGCGGGGGCCGTCGGCGAGCAGGGCCGGCTCGAGCCGCTGCACGGCGGCGGCGACGGACCCGGCATCGGCGCCGAGCTGAGCGGCGAGCGCGGTGACCCCGCCGTCGCCGCGACCTGCCACGAGGGCGGCGACCACCGCCTCCTCGAGCCTGCTCACGCCGCGGAGCACGACCAGGGCCCGCTCGACCCCGATCTGGAGGGTGTCGGGGTCGCGCCACAGCACGGGGACGTGGTCGGGCAGGCGGAGGGGGCGAGGAGCGGGCACGCCCCGAGTTTGCTGCAGCGGGAACGGCCGCCCCGCGTTGTCCACAGGCCCGCCCGGGCGGGCCCGCGGTCAGCGAGCGGGGGAGGGACCGCCGTCGGGGGAGCCGTCGTCGTCTCGGTCGGTCTCGACGTCGGCGTCGGCGTCGGTCGCGTCGGCGGCGTCGGCCCCGGACTCGACCGCGCTGCCGTCCGTGGACTCGCGGGGACGGTCGTCGCCCGTGTCGGCCAGGAGGTCGGCGATGGCCTGATCGACGTCGTCGAAGGCGGGCTCGGACGCGGTCAGCCGCGCCACGAGGGCCTGGGGGTCGTCGATGTCGGCGTCGGTCGGGACGATGTCGGGGTGGGCCCACAGCGCGTCGCGCTGCTCGGCCCCGACCGCGGCGCTGACGGCCGACCACATCGCCGCCGCCTCGCGGAGGCGTCGCGGGCGGAGCTCCAGGCCGACGAGCGTCGAGAACGCGGACTCGGCGGGCCCGCCGGCCGCACGGCGACGGCGGACGGTCTCGGCGATCGCGCCGGCCTTCGGCAGGCGCGCGGTCGCCTCGGCGGTGACGACGTCGACCCAGCCCTCGATGAGGGCGAGCGTCGTCTCGAGGCGGGCCAGGGCGGCCAGCTGCTCGTCGGTCTTCGGGGGGATCAGCGCTCCGCTCGCGAGGGCGTCCTGCAGCTGCTCGGGCGACTCGGGGTCGAAGTCGACCGCGAGCTCCTCGAGTCGGCTCGTGTCGATGCGGATGCCCTGGGCGAACTCGCGGATGGACGAGATGAGGTGGAGGCGGAGCCAGCGCGCGTGCCGGAACAGCCGGGCGTGCGCGAGCTCGCGGACGGCCAGGTACAGCTGCACCTGGTCGCGCTCGATGTCGAGGCCCTCGCCGAAGGCGTCGACGTTCTGCGGCACGATCGCGGCCTGCTGGTCGTCGAGCAGGGGGATGCCGACGTCGCCGCCCGAGACGACCTCGGTCGAGAGCTGGCCGACGACCTGGCCGAGCTGGAGCGCGAACAGGGTGCCACCCACGCTGCGCATGACCTGGCCCGCCCCGGCCAGGAGCGACTGCATCTCGTCGGGGGCCTGCTCGGAGAGCACGCGGGTGAGGGAGTCGGCGATGGACTCGGCGACCGGCTCGGCCAGCTGCGTCCAGACCGGCATGGTCAGGCGCGCCCACTCGGCGCGGCTCACGAGCTTCGGGGGGACGGTGAGCTCGGCCACGTACGTGACCTCGTCGAGCCAGAGGGCCGCGAGGGTGAAGGCCTGCTCGAGGGCCGCGGTGGCGGTCGGGTCGGCGGCGACGGCGGAGGCCGTGCCGACGGCGGTCGCCTGCTGGGTGGCGACGCTCCAGTCGATGCCGTCGCCGCTGCGGCTCACGGCGTCCTGCAGCTGGCTCATCAGCCGGGCGACGAATGCCGGGTCGGACGGGAGCCCCGCCGCGCCCGCGAGCTTCGACGGATCGATGTCGGAGCCGCCCGCCAGGAACTGGCGCAGCATCTCTCGGAACTCGTCCTCCGGGCCGCGCTGCGGTTCATCAGTCATGCTGACTACGCTAGCTGCTGGCCGCAGGAACAGCCTGGGTTCCGGCCGACGCCTCCCGGTCCGCCGCTGCGCCCGTGGCGAACACCGAAAGGACCGTCCGTGGCCATGTTCACGCCCCCGGCTCGACCCGTCGAGCAGCCCCGTCGTCGTGCCGCCCTCGGGTGGTGGCTGCTCGTCGTGGCCCTGGTCGCCGGGCTCGCGCTCACCTTCCTCCCCTCGCCCTACCTGATCGAGCAGCCGGGCCCCGTCTTCGACACCCTCGGCAGCGCCGACTACGAGGGCGAGAGCGAGCCGCTCATCACCGTCGAGGGCGCCGAGACGTACCCGACGGCCGGGTCGCTCGACCTGCTGACCGTCAGCGTGCGCGGCGACGTCGCGAACCGGCCCAGCTGGCTCGACGTCGTCCAGGCCTGGTTCTCGCCGAGCCGGGCCGTCGTGCCGGTCGAGGCGATCTACCCCTCCGGCGTCTCGAACGAGCAGGTCGACGAGCAGAACGCCGTCGACATGCAGAACTCCCAGAAGTCCGCCGTCGCGGCCGCCCTCGTGCACGAGGGGTACCAGGTGCCCAGCACCGTCACGGTCAGCCAGGTCTCCGACGACGGACCGTCGGCGGGCGTGCTCCGCGAGGGCGACGTCGTCGTCAGCGTGGACGGCGTCGACCTCACGACCAACGGCGACGTCGACGCCCTCCGCGCCGTGGTCGCCGACCACGGGGCCGACGGCCCCGCCGACGTCGTCGTCGAGCGCGACGGTCAGCAGGTGATCGAGCAGGTCACCCCGCAGGAGGTGCAGGGCACGCCGCTCCTGGGCGTCGGCGTGAGCGTCGACTACGAGTTCCCCTTCGACGTGACGCTCCGTCTCGACAAGGTCGGCGGCCCGAGCGCGGGCATGATGTTCGCCCTCGGGATCATCGACAAGACGACGCCCGGCGAGCTCAACGGCGGCGAGACGGTCGCGGGCACGGGCACCATCACGGCCTCGGGCACCGTCGGGCCGATCGGGGGCATCCGCCAGAAGCTGTACGGAGCCCGCGACGCGGGGGCGTCGGTCTTCCTCGCGCCGGCCAGCAACTGCGACGAGGTCGTCGGCCACGTGCCCTCCGGCCTCGACGTCTACGCGGTCGCCACCCTCGACGACGCCGTGACGGCGCTCGAGACCGTGGCCGACGGGGGAGACACCGCCTCGCTGCCCACCTGCACGGCCGGCTGAGGGCCCCTGCACAGCTCCCTGCGAGGAGGCGCGGGCACGGTGGAACGGTCAGGCTCGACACGTAGGATGGCCGTCCACGTCCCCTGAGCCAGGAGCACCCTCTTGACGTCACCTGCATCGTCGCGCACCCCGCGACGTTCGCCCCGAGCGCCGGTCCTCGTGACGGTGGCGATCCTCGCCGCCCTCGTCATCGCGTTCTTCATCTTCTCGTCGCTGCTGACGGACTACCTCTGGTACGACCAGCTCGGGTTCGCGAACGTGCTGACGACGCAGTGGATCGCGGGCGCGGTGATGTTCCTCGTGGGCTTCGTCGCCATGGCCGTCCCGGTCTGGGTCAGCATCGACGTGGCGTTCCGGTTCCGCCCCGTCTACGCGAAGCTCAACTCGCAGCTCGACCGCTACCAGCAGGTCATCGAGCCCCTCCGCCGCGTCGTGGTGCTCGGCGTGCCGATCGTGCTCGGGCTGTTCGCGGGCATCGCGACCTCGACGCGCTGGCAGGTCACCCTGCAGTGGCTGAACCGCACCTCCTTCGGCGAGACCGACCCGCAGTTCGGCCTCGACGTGGGCTTCTACGTCTTCGAGCTGCCCTTCTACCAGGGCGCCGTCGGCTTCGCGTCGGCCGTCGTCCTCATCGCGGGCCTGGCGGCCCTGGCCACGAGCTACCTCTACGGGGCGCTGCGCTTCTCGGGCCGTGACGTGCGCATCTCCCGCGTGGCGCGCATCCAGCTGGCCGTCACCGCCGCGCTCTACCTGGCCCTCCAGGGCCTCAGCCTCTGGCTCGACCAGTACGCGACGCTCACCGACGGCACGAACAAGCTCGTCACCGGCGCCACCTACACCGACGTCGCCGCGGGCATCCCCGGCAAGCAGATCCTCGCGCTCGCCGCGGCGGTCGTGGCGATCCTCTTCATCGTCACCGCGGTCGTGGGCAAGTGGCGCCTCTCCGTCATCGGCACCGCGGCGCTGATCATCATCAGCATCATCGTCGGCGGCATCTACCCCTGGATCGTCCAGCGGTTCCAGGTCGAGCCGAGCGAGCGGACGGTCGAGTCGACCTACATCGAGCGGAACATCGACGCCACCCGGGAGGCGTACGGGGTGGCCGACGTCGAGGAGCAGTCCTACGACGCGCAGAGCGACGCCGAGGCGGGCGCGCTCGCCGGCGACGCGGTCACGACCGCGAACATCCGCATCATCGACCCGGCGCTCGTCACCGACGCCTTCGCCCAGCTGCAGCAGTACCGCCAGTACTACAGCTTCCCCGAGCAGCTCTCCGTCGACCGCTACACGATCGACGGCCAGCAGCAGGACACCGTCATCGCGGTGCGCGAGCTCAACACGGACCAGCTCGGCAACTCGGCGACCCCGTACAACACGACGTTCGTCTACACGCACGGCTACGGCGTCGTGGCGGCCTACGGCAACCAGCGCTCGGCCGACGGCCAGCCCGTCTTCCTCGAGTCGGGCATCCCGGTGACGGGCGCCCTCGGCGACTCGGACAGCTACGAGCCGCGCATCTACTTCGGCCAGGAGTCGCCCGACTACTCGATCGTCGGCGGCGACGGCGGCGACGACATCGAGCTCGACTACCCCTCGGGCGCGAACGACAACGGCACGAACCAGACCACGACCTTCGAGGGCGACGGCGGGCCGAAGCTCGACAGCGCGTTCAAGAAGCTGATCTACGCGATCAAGTTCCAGTCGGAGCAGGTGTTCCTCTCCGACGCGGTCAACGACCAGTCGCAGATCCTCTACGACCGCGACCCGGCCCAGCGGGTGCAGAAGGTCGCTCCGTACCTCACCATCGACAGCGCGCCGTACCCGGCCGTCGTCGACGGGAGGGTGAAGTGGATCGTCGACGCCTACACGACGACCCCGGAGTACCCCTACTCGAAGCCGCAGGCCCTGTCGGACGCGATCGCCGACACCTACACCGAGCGACCGGTCTACGCGTCGAACGAGATCAACTACATCCGCAACTCGGTCAAGGCGACCGTGGACGCCTACGACGGGTCGGTCGACCTCTTCGCGTGGGACACCGAGGACCCGATCCTGAAGACGTGGCAGAAGATCTTCCCGTCCACGACGAAGCCGCTGAGCGACATGTCCGTCGACCTGATGCAGCACGTCCGCTACCCGCAGGACATGTTCAAGGTGCAGCGCGCCATCCTCGGCACCTACCACGTGACCGACGCCGACTCGTTCTACTCGAGCGACGACGCGTGGGTGACCCCGAACGAGCCGACGAGCAACACGGCGAACCCGCCGCTGCAGCCGCCGTACTACCTGACCCTGCAGCTGCCCGACCAGGACCCGGCGTTCTCGATCTACTCGACGTACATCCCCCAGCAGTCGGGGGAGAACGCGCGGAACGTGTTGACCGGGTACCTGGCCGCGAACGCCGACGCGGGCACGACGCCCGGCGAGATCTCGCCCGACTACGGCAAGCTCTCGCTGCTGACCCTGCCCAAGACGGACACCGTCCCCGGCCCGGGCCAGGTGCAGAACAACTTCAACACCGACACGGCCGTGGCGAACCAGCTGGCGCTGCTCACCCGGGGCGACACCAGCGTCGTGCGGGGCAACCTGCTCACGCTGCCGGTGGGAGGCGGCCTGCTGTACGTGCAGCCGATCTACGTGAAGTCGAACAGCGAGACGTCGTACCCCGTGCTGCAGAAGGTGCTCGTCTCGTTCGGCGAGAAGATCGCCTTCGAGGACACCCTCAACGGAGCGCTCGACTCGCTCTTCGGCGGCAACTCCGGCGCCCAGGCGGGCGACGAGGGCGTGCCGGAGGGCGACACCAGCACGGGCGACACGGGTGACACGGGTGCGGGCGACGCCCCGGACGCCGGTGCCGGCGCCGGCACGGGCGCGACGGGCAACTCGCAGCTCGACCAGGCCCTCGCCGACGCGCAGTCCGCCCTCGAGGACCGCAGCGCGGCGTACCAGTCGAACGACCTGGTGGCCGCGGCCGAGGCCGACGAGCGCCTCCAGACCGCGCTCGAGGCCGCGGTGACCGCGAGCGAGGCCGCGACCGCCGGCCAGTAGCGCCGACCGCTGCACCGGTGACGACCACCGCCCCTCGACCCCGGTCGAGGGGCGGTCGGTCGTCCTGCAGGCGGCGGCTCGGGGTCGGTGGTCGTGCCGATTGGACAGGTCGCAGATCGCCTGGTAATGTTTCTTCTTGTGCCGCGGGGTGGAGCAGTTCGGTAGCTCGCTGGGCTCATAACCCAGAGGTCGTAGGTTCAAATCCTGCCCCCGCAACAGAGAACGCGACACACACGAAAGCCCTGGTCTCCTGACCAGGGCTTTCGTCGTTCCCGCCGCACGGGTCGCGGCCTGCCGGAGGCCGGTGTGGCAGGCCTCGCGGTCCCTTCCGTCGTCGACGTCGGCACCGTCGCCGACGCCGCCCTCGCCGCGGGCGCCGGGACGTGTCACTGTGTGCACATGCAGTCGCCCCTCTCCGTCGTCGTCGCCCCGGACTCCTTCAAGGGCACGATCGCCGCGGCGCCCGCCGCCGCCGCCCTCGCGCAGGGCTGGCGGGAGGTCCGCCCCGACGACGTCGTGCGCCTCCTGCCGCTCGCCGACGGGGGAGAGGGCACCCTCGACGCGTTCGAGTCGGCCGTGCCGGGTGCGGTGCGGCACGAGCTCTCCGTCCCCGGGCCCGACGGGCGGCCCGTCACGGCGTCCTGGCTGCTGCTGCCGGGCGCGGTGGCCGTCGTGGAGCTCGCCGCGGCGAGCGGCCTCGGCCTGCTGACGCATCCCCAGCCGTACGACGCCCACACCCGCGGGCTGGGTCGAGTCGTCGCTGCCGCCCTCGACGCCGGGGCGCGACGTGTGCTCGTCGCGCTCGGCGGCAGCGCCTCCACCGACGGCGGCGCGGGGATGCTGACCGAGCTCGGCGCGCGCCTCCTCGACTCCCTGGGGGAGCCCGTCGTCGACGGGGCCCACGGCCTCGCCGCGGCGTCGCGGCTCGACCTCAGCGGGCTCCGCGCCCTGCCGGTCGACGGCGTCGTCGGCCTGACCGACGTCCGCAGCCCGCTCTTGGGGCCGAGGGGCTCGGCCGCCGTCTTCGGGCCGCAGAAGGGCGCGGGCCCCGACGACGAGCTCGCGCTCGAGGCGGCGCTGGCCTCGTTCGCGTCGCTGGTCGACGTCGACCCGGCCACCCCGGGCGCGGGGGCCGCCGGGGGCACGGGCTTCGGCCTGCTGCTCTGGGGAGCCGTCCTCGAGTCCGGTGCCGAGGCGGTCGCGGAGGCCGTCGACGCCCGCTCCTTCGTCGAGACCGCGGACGTCGTCGTCACGGGGGAGGGCCGGTACGACGCCCAGACCGCCGAGGGCAAGGTCGTCTCCTGGGTCTGCTCGGAGGCCGCCCGGGCCGGGGTGCGCACCGCCCTCGTCGCGGGGTCCGTGGCCACGGAGACCGGCTCGTTTGACGCCGTCGTGGAGCTCGCCGGGCTCGCCGGCGGAGCAGCCGAGTCGTCCGCCCGGCCGGAGCCGTGGCTGCGCGAGGCCGGTCGCGAGCTCGCGCGCCGGGAGACCGCCCTCCGCGAGGGAGACGCGAGCGCCCCGGTCGACTAGGTCCGCAGGCGGGCGAGCTGGTCGCCGGCGCGCTCCAGCACCGCGGTCGTCTTGCAGAAGGCGAACCTGAGCAGCGACGAGTGCTCGCGGGCGAGCTCCGGCCCGCAGAAGGCGCTCACGGGCACGGCGACGACCCCGGCGAGCTCGGGCAGCCGACGGGCGAGCTGCGCCGCGTCGTCGAAGCCGAGCGCGCGGGAGTCGGCCACCACGAAGTACGAGCCGCTCGAGGGCGACACCCCGAAGCCGGCGGCCGTCAGCCCCTCCGTGAGGAGGTCGCGGCGTCGCTGCAGGCTGTCGGCGAGGCCCGCGAAGTAGGAGTCGGGCAGGCCGAGGCCGACCGCGACGGCCGGCTGGAAGACCGACCCGTTGACGTAGGTGAGGTACTGCTTGACGGTGAGGATGCGCGTCAGCAGCTCGGCGGGCCCGGTCGCCCAGCCGATCTTCCAGCCCGTGACGCTGAACGTCTTGCCCGCGCTGGAGATGGTGACCGTGCGGTCGGCAGCGCCCGGCAGCGTCGCGATCGGGACGTGGCGGCGGCCGTCGAAGAGCATGTGCTCGTAGACCTCGTCGGTGACGATCACGGCGTCGTGGCGGATCGCCAGGTCGACGAGCAGCTGACGGGTCTCGTCGTCGAGCACGCTGCCCGTCGGGTTGTGCGGGTCGTTCACGAGGACGACCGCCGTGGCGTCGGAGAAGGCGGCCCGGAGCTCGTCGTGGTCGACGCGGAAGTCCGTGCCCCGGAGCGGGACCGTCCGGTGGGTCGCCTTCGTGAGGCCGATGACCGCGCCGTAGGCGTCGTAGAAGGGCTCGAGGGTGAGCACCTCGTCGCCCTCGTCGACGAGGGCGAGCAGGGTCGCGGCCAGGGCCTCCGTGGCGCCGGCCGTCACGAGGACCTCGCGGGCGGGGTCGAGCTGCAGGCCGTAGAACCGTGCCTGGTGCTCCGCGACCGCCTCGAGCAGCACGGGCACGCCGCGCCCGGGCGGGTACTGGTTCAGGCCGGCGTCGAGGGCCGCGTGCGCGGCGTCGAGCACCTCGCGCGGACCGTCCTCGTCGGGGAAGCCCTGCCCGAGGTTGATCGCTCCCGTCGCGGCGGCCAGGGCGGACATCTCGGCGAAGATCGTGGTGGCGAGCCGGCCGTCGTCGTCGAGCAGCCGGGCGCCGCGGGCGACGCGCTGCCAGGGGGCTGGTGCAGTCATGGTCCCGACACCGTAGCCGCCGCCCGCCACACCGGCCAGCCCCGCGTCGTCCGGTGACGGGCGCGGACCCGACGCGCGGCGGGCGCATACCGTGGCCGCAGGACCCGCTCAGGCTCGCCATATGTTCCCCACAGGCAGAGGGACCAGGCTAGCGGGGCTTGGAAGGAGCACCGCGACCATGAACGACACCCCCCGAGGCACCGACGACTCCGACGACGCCACCCGCCCCCCGGAGCCGGTCACGCCGCGCGACCCGTCCGAGGCCCCTCGTGGGCAGGGCGACGAGCCACGGGTCAGCTTCGGTGCGCCGCCCCTGCCGGGGAGCGCCCCGAGGTCGCTGGCCGAGGAGGAGGCGTCTCAGCAGCAGGCAGGCGGGCAGCAGCCGTCCTACCAGCAGCCCGGGTCGTACCAGCAGCCCGGCAGCTACCAGCAGCCCGCGTCGTACCAGCAGCCCGGCAGCTACCAGCAGCCCGCGTCGTACCAGCAGCCCGCGTCGTACCAGCAGCCCGGCAGCTACCAGCAGCCTGCCTCGTACCAGCAGCCCGGCAGCTACCAGCAGCCCGGCTACGCCCAGGCCGGCGACCACCCGCAGACGGCCGGCTGGCACGACCAGCAGACGGCCCCGCAGGCCGGGTGGCCGACCGCCGACGGGCAGCCGCAGGGCACCTGGGCGGCACCCGCGCCGACGGAGAAGAAGCCTCGCCGTGGCCGGGGCGTCGTCGCGGCGGCCCTCGCGGTCGGCCTGATCGGCGGCGGGGCCCTCGGCGGCGTCGTCGGCGGCGCGGTGGCCGGCGGCGGCAGCTCCACGGTCGTCGGACAGTCCCGCGACCTGACCGTCAACGACTACGCCGACGCGACGGCGATCACCGCCGTGGCCGCGAAGGCGACGGAGTCGGTGGTCACCATCAACGTGACGGCCGGCCAGTCGGGCGGCACCGGCTCCGGAGTCATCGTCTCCGACGACGGCTACCTCGTCACGAACACGCACGTGGTCACGCTCGACGGCGCCAGCGCCTCCGGCACGATCTCGGTCACCCTGAGCGACGGCCGCATCCTGCCGGCCACCGTGGTCGGCCTCGACCCGACCGTCGACCTCGCCGTCCTCAAGATCGACGCCACGGGCCTCACCCCCATCACCTTCGCCGACTCGTCGAAGCTCAACGTCGGCGACACCGCGGTGGCCATCGGTGCCCCGCTCGGGCTCTCGAACACGGTCACGGACGGCATCGTGTCGACCCTCAACCGCAGCATCACGGTCCAGTCGTCGGCCGCCCCGACCGACGGCTCCGACGAGGGCCAGCAGAACGACAACAACGGCCAGGGCCCGTTCTCGTTCAACAACGGCGACGGCAGCACGCAGAACCAGGCGAGCAGCGTCATCTCGCTGCCCGTCATCCAGACCGACGCCTCGATCAACCCCGGCAACTCGGGCGGCGCGCTGCTCGACGCGCAGGGCGAGCTGATCGGCCTCAACGTCGCGATCGCGAGCTCGGGCGAGTCGTCGGGCAGCATCGGCGTCGGCTTCTCCGTGCCGTCGAACCTCGTCAAGCGCGTCTCCGACGAGATCATCGCCAACGGCTCGGCGTCGCACGGCCTCCTCGGGGCGAGCGTCGACGACGCCGCGAACGTGCAGGGCGCCGACCGCGTCGGAGCGGTGATCGTGGAGATCAGCAGCGGGGGAGCCGCCGAGGCGGCGGGCCTGCGCAAGGGCGACGTCGTCACGGAGTTCAACGGCGTGCCGGTCACCAGCCGCACGGACATCACCGCGCAGGTGCGCTTCCTGGCGGGCGGCAGCACCGCCGACCTCACGTACGTCCGTGACGGGAAGTCGGCCACCGCCTCCGTCACGCTCGGCACGCTCACGAGCTGAGGCCGAGCGCGGCGCACGCCGCGACAGCACGCCGCGACAGCACGCCGCGAGGGCGGGCCCGGGGCTCCCGGGCCCGCCCTCGCCTGTTGGTAAGCTCGCGGGGATGCCGGCGGCATCCCCCGTCCCCGACCGTGCGCCCAGCGCCGTGAGCCCGAGGCCCGACACCATGGCACTGCCCGACACGCCCCTCCCCGGTGTCTCGTACGTGATGCCCGTGCTCAACGAGGAGGCGGAGATCCGCGCCGCCGTCGAGAGCCTCGTCGCGCAGGACTACCAGGGCCCCTTCGAGGTGCTGCTCGCCCTCGGGCCGAGCGTCGACCGCACCGACGAGGTCGTCGCCGAGATGTCGGCGGCCGACCCGCGCATCCGGAGCATCCCCAACCCGGTCGGCTCGACGCCGGCCGGCCTCAACGTCGCCATCCGGGCCTCGGTGCACCCCGTCACCGTCCGCGTCGACGCGCACTCCGTCCTGCCCCCCGAGTACACGCGGCTCGCGGTCGCGGCCCTGCAGCGCAGCGGGGCCGACAACGTGGGCGGCATCATGCTCGCCGAGGGGCGCACCCCCTTCGAACGGGCGGTGGCGCGCGCGTACGGCAGCCGGGTCGGCCTCGGGGGCACCCCCCACCACGTCGGAGGCGCGGAGGGGCCGGCCGAGACCGCCTACCTCGGCGTCTTCGTGCGCTCCCGCCTGCTCGAGGTCGGCCTCTTCGACGAGGACGTCAAGCGCGGCCAGGACTGGGAGCTCAACCGACGGCTGCGGGCGACCGGAGGAACGGTCTGGTTCACGCCGGAGCTCGTCGTGACCTACCGGCCCCGGCCGAGCCTCCGCAAGCTCGTCCGGCAGTTCGTCGCGACCGGGCTCTGGCGCGGCGAGCTCGCCCGGCGGTTCCCGAAGGCGAACACGCTGCGCTACCTCGTGCCGCCGGCCATGGTCGTCGGTGCGGGAGTCGGCCTCGTGGTGGGCCTGGTCGGCGTGGTCGGCGCGGTCGTGGGCAGCCCGTGGGCCTGGGCGCTGCTCGGCTTCGTGGCCCCGGGGGCCTACCTGCTCTTCGTGGTCGCGGCGGCCGTGCTCGCCGCGCGCGGCGAGAGCCTCCGCACGCGGCTGTGGTTTCTCGTAGTCTTGCCCTCCATCCACTTCGGCTGGGGATCCGGCTTCGTCTTCGGCTTCCTGTCGCTCACGAAGAACATCACCGCTCACACCGGGAGGTAGCCGCGCCATGACCTCGCTGCCCACGAGGCCGACCTCCATCGACGAGCTCCGCCGCGTCGCCCAGCCCCCCGAGGTGCGCAGCCGCGCCAACGCCGAGCACTGGACGGCGTCGCTGTACCTGCGTGACGTGTCGCCGTACCTGACGTGGTGGCTGCTGCGGACGAGCGTCACGGCGAACGGCGTGACCGGCTTGATGATCCTGACCGGCTGGGCCACGGCGGCGGCCCTCCTGGTGCCCGGCATCGGCGGCGCGATGCTCGCCCTGGTGCTCGGCCAGCTGCAGATGCTGGTCGACTGCTGCGATGGCGAGGTCGCGCGCTGGCGCGGCACGAGCTCGCCGGCGGGTGTCTTCCTCGACAAGGTCGGCCACTACTCCACCGAGGCGCTCATCCCCGTCGTGCTGGGGGTGCGGGCCGCGGGCTGGCCCTTCGACGCGCCCGCCGACTACCTCTGGACCACGCTCGGGTGCGCGCTCGCTCTCGTCGTGGTGCTGAACAAGGCGCTCAACGACATGGTCCACGTCGCCCGGGCGGCCGCGGGCCTCGACCGCCTGGCCGACAAGCGGGGCGGCGCCACGGTGCCCTCCGGCCGGCTCCTCGCCCGGCTCCGCTCGGCGGCGAGGTTCGTGCCGTTCCACCGGCTCTACCACTCGGTCGAGCTGACGATGCTGGCCGTCCTGGCGGCCGTCGTCGGGCTGGTCGTGGGCGACCCGCTGGGCGCTGACCGTGTGCTCGTCGCCGTGCTGCTGCCGCTCTCGGTGCTCGCGCTCGTCGGGCACTTCGTCGCGATCATGGCCTCGAAGCGGGTCAGGTCCTGAGCGCCGGCGCGGCCGGCCTGCCCCGGGTCGGGGTCGTCAGCCTCACGCAGGGCCGACGGCCGGCCGACCTGACGGCGGGGCTCACGTCGCTCCTCCGGCAGGAGGGCGTCGAGCTCGACGTCGTCTGCGTCGGCAACGGCGGCGGGCCGGGGCCCGTGCCCGACGGGGTCGCCGTGCTCGCGCTGCCCGACAACGTGGGCATCCCCGCCGGCCGCAACCGCGGCGCCGAGGAGGTCTCAGGGGACTGGATCTTCTTCCTCGACGACGACGCCTCCCTCCCCTCGCCGACGTTCCTCGCCGACGCGATCGCCGTGGTGCGCCGCGAGGGCGACGTCGGGCTCCTCCAGCCCCGGGTCGTCGACCCTGCAGGGGCGACGTCGCCTCGCCGGTGGATCCCGCGCATCCGCAAGGGCGAGCCCACCGACAGCGGCGACGTCTTCTCGGTCTGGGAGGGCGCGACGCTCCTGCCCCGCGACGTCTTCGACGCCTGCGGCGGCTGGGGCGAGCCGTACTTCTACGCCCACGAGGGCATCGAGCTCGCCTGGCGCGTCTGGGCGCAGGGCCTCCGCGTGCGCTACGACGGCGACCTGGTCGCCCACCACCCCGCCATCGACCCGGCCCGTCACGCCGAGTACCACCGCCTGAACGCCCGCAACCGGGTGTGGCTGGCGAAGCGCAACCTCCCGTGGCCGCTCGTGCCCGTCTACGTGGCCTCGTGGACGATCGTCCAGGTGCTGCGCTGGGCCCGCACGCCCGTCCGTCTCGGCCAGTGGTTCGGCGGCTGGGCCGAGGGCTGGCGCACGAGCCCGGGCGGGCGCCGCTCGATCGGGTGGGCCGCCGTGGCCCGGATGGCGAGGGCGGGTCGGCCGCCGGTGATCTAGCCTGGATCAGCCCGGTCGGCACCCCGCCCGGACCGCCACCGATCGGAGGACGACCTCGTGCCCCTGAGACGAGATCTCTCACTCGCCCGCGGACTCGCCCGTCGGGCGTTCCGCTCGCGCCAGCAGCGGCGGCGACTCGAGCGGCTCGACCGCGAGCGGATCCGTCGCGCGCCGGAGCCCGGCTC
Source organism: Frigoribacterium sp. CFBP 8754 (assembly GCF_014841815.1). Classification (NCBI taxonomy): domain Bacteria; kingdom Bacillati; phylum Actinomycetota; class Actinomycetes; order Micrococcales; family Microbacteriaceae; genus Frigoribacterium; species Frigoribacterium sp. CFBP 8754. The sequence continues at coordinate 294,435 of NZ_JACYUO010000002.1, read as the reverse complement.
CGTCAGGGTCGCCGTCTACTTCGCGGACACGTCCGTGAACATGTACCAGATCCGCCAGTGGTACGCGCCGCTCGCGCACCTCGCCGAGACCTTCCCGGTGGCCATCGTCTCCCGGTCGCCGGGGGCCATGCTCGCGCTGATGGAGGAGTCGCCCGTCCCGGTGGTGTACGCCCGCCAGGTGGCCGACCTGGAGGCCTTCGTGGAGGCGCACCCGCTGGCCGTCACGCTCTACGTCAACCAGAACGCCAAGAACTTCCAGATGATGCGCTACGGGCGCATGTGGCACGTCTTCGTCAACCACGGCGAGAGCGACAAGATGTACATGACCACGAACCAGTTCAAGGCGTACGACTACGCCTTCGTGGCCGGCGACGCCGCGCGGGAACGCCTCGCCGCGGCCCTCTGGGACTACGACCTCGACGCGAGGGCCGTCCCGGTCGGCCGGCCCCAGGCCGACCACACGGCGGGCGACGTGCCCTTCTCGCCCGACGACCGCACCGTGGTGCTCTACGCGCCGACCTGGGAGGGCGACCGGGCGGCCGCGGCCTACGGCTCCATCGCCAGCCACGGCACACGGCTCGTGCCGGCGCTGCTGGCCAGCGGCCGCCACCGGGTCATCTACCGCCCGCACCCGCGGAGCGGTGTCGTGGACCGCGACTACCGGCGGGCTCACGAGGAGATCGTCGCCGCCGTGGCGGCGGCCAACGCCGCCGATCCGACGGCCCAGCACGTCTACGACGCCGGGGGGGAGCTCGGCTGGCAGCTCGCGGTCGCCGACGTCGCCGTCAGCGACATCTCGGCGATGGTCTACGACCGCCTGGCGACCGGTCGGCCCCTCGTGGTCACCCGCCCCACGTCGCCGCTGGCGGACGTCGACGAGCGGGGCTACCTCGGCTCGGCGGAGTGGTTGACCGCGGACGACGCGTCGCAGGTGGTGGAGGTCCTGGACAGGGTCCAGGCGGACCCGGAGGCGCAGGGGCGCCTGCAGCACTGGGTGCGGCACCACTTCGGCGACACGGCCCCCGGGGCGGCGACGCAGCGGTTCGAGGCCGCGGTCGCCCGTCTCGTGGCCCGGCGCGACGAGTACGCCGCGCGGGACCCCCAGCCCCCGCGTGCCGTCGAGGAGGCGGATCCGTCGGACACCGGCGACGACGGCCTCTAGGGCATCCAGTCACCGGTGATGCATGCCCGGGCGGCACGGCATCTGGAGTTCTGTGCGCAGGACGCGTACTCATGATGCATGCCTGAGCCCTCGTCGCCCGCCGCCCACCTCTTCGGCGATCGAGTCCGCCAGGAGCGCCAGCGCCTGGGGCTCAGCCAGGACGAGGTGGCGCACCTCGCCGGCATGAACGTGTCGAACTACGGCAAGATCGAGCGAGGGGTCGGCAACCCCGTGCTGCACACGATCGTGCGCCTGGCCGTCGTGCTGGGCGTCGACCCGGCGACCTTCGTCACGGGGATGAGCGCGGAGCACCTGCCGCCCGTGATCGAGACCTTCACCGCGGCCGAGTACGTCGCCGAGCGACGAGCCCGCTCGGGCCGCTGACCTCGGCGACCGTCAGAAGCTGAAGCGCCAGAGGTACTCGTCTCCGCCGGGGCGGAACCAGCGGACGACGGCGATGCCCCGCCGCTCGAGCTCCGGGCCGATGACGCTGACGCTCATCGAGCCGCCGGGCTCGAGCCGCGAGGTCGCCACGGGCACGAGGAGGCCGGTGTCGAGCAGCGTCACCCGGAGGTCGAGCAGGGGCTCGTCGCCCACGTTGAGGAGACGCTGCACCCGCGGGCCACGAGAGCGGTCGACGGCGAGGGGGACGGGGTAGGCGGTCGTGGTGTCCATGGCGTGACCGTAGGTCGTCCCGCCGACACTCGTGCGGTCAGCCTGTGGGCGACGGGTCCGTGGGGAGGGACGGCGGCGACGGACGGGGTGGCTAGCTGTGGATGTCGAGGGGGAAGGCGGCGGGTGCCGGCCCGAAGGCCGTCCTGGCGCTCTGCACGACCTTGCGTCCGAGCGCGTGGTTGCCCGCGCCTCCCACGACGGCTCCGATGCCGAACGGTGCGGCGCGGCCGAGGATGCTGGCGCCCTGCGAGGCGGCGAAGCGGCGGACGAACTGCTTCCGCACCTTGCCCATGAGGCCGTCGATGGCGGTCTTGGGCAGCTTCTGGGTCACGAGCTCGCCCCAGAACGCCGTGCGGGCCGGCGCGGTGCCCAGGGCTTCGCCGGCGAACTGACGCACGAGCGACGCCCCCGGTGCCCCGAGCAGCATCGCCATGACGAGGGCACGGGCCCGGTCGGGGTCGGTCAGGGCGATGCCGTGCACCTCCGTCACGGACTGGGAGAACAGGGCGCTGGCCTCGAGGAAGCCCGCGGTCTCGACGCCGGAGAGCGCCAGGGAGATGCCCCAGCCGATGCCGGGGACGACCGCGCTGGCACCGACCGCGGCCCCGCCCGCCGTGACGGCGGTCAGGTACTCGCGCTCGAGCATCCGCACGAGCTTCTCGGGCGTCGCCTTCGGGTGACGACGACGGAGCCGTCGCACGTGGGCGACCGCCACCGGCCGCTGCACCGCGAGGACCGCGTCGAGGCGCCGGAGCCACGGCGTCTCGGTGAACGGACCGGACCCGTCGGCCTCGGCGACGACGTCGGACGGGACGGGCGGGAGCGGCTGCGGGGTCTCGGGCACGGTCTGGTCGGGCATCGCTGGAGCCTACGCCGCCGGGCGGGGAGGGTGGTCGGAGGCGTACCGGGCCAGCGCCTCGTCGAGGGGGCCGTCGAGGACGAGCCGACCGCCGTCGAGGTACAGGCCCCTCGAGCAGAAGCGCTTGAGGTCCCGCTCGTTGTGCGAGACGAGGAAGAGGGTCCGGCCGTCGGCGAGCATCTCTTCTATGCGTGCGTAGCACTTCTCGCGGAACGCCTTGTCGCCCACCGCCAGGACCTCGTCGACCAGGATGACCGGCTCGTCGAGCCGGGAGATGACGGAGAAGGCGATGCGCACCTTCATGCCGCTGGAGAGGTGCTTGTAGGGGGTGTCGACGAAGGCGGAGATCTCGGCGAAGTCGATGATCTCGTCGAAGCGCTCGTCGATCTCGGCCCGGCTCATGCCGTGCAGGCCGGCTGTCAGGTAGACGTTGTCGCGGACCGTCAGGTCGGCGACGAACCCGCCCGTGATCTCGATCAGCGGGGCCACCCCGCCGACGACCGAGACGGTGCCGGTGTCGGGGAGGATCACCTCCGCCACGAGCTTCAGCAGCGTGGACTTGCCCTGCCCGTTCCGCCCGACGACCCCGATCGCCTCGCCCCGCTGCACGGTGAAGCTGACGCCGCGGAGCGCCCAGAACTCTCCGGGGCGCGACCGGCGGCTGCTGTCGGAGAAGAGGTCCTTGAACGACCGGCGGCCGCGCTTGTTGCGGCGGAACCGGATGCCGACGTCGTCGACCCGGATGACGGGGGCGTCGCCCTCCTCGACGGTCGCCCGCCCCGGCCGCGTGCTCGAGGTCATCAGATCTCCTTCAGGACGGCGCGCTCGCTCGAGCGGAAGACCGCGAGCCCGACAGCGAGGAGCAGGAAGCACATGCCGGCGCCGACGAGGGCCTCCGTCAGGTCGAGCTGCTCGGGGAAGAACGCGGAGCGGTACAGCCCGAAGATGCCGCTCAGCGGGTTGAAGGCCGCGAGGAGGTGGAGGCTCTCGGGCAGGTCACGGGTGCCGTAGATGATCGGCGACGCGTAGAACAGGAAGCGCAGGGCGAGCTTCGTCGCGCGCTCGAGGTCTCGGAAGAAGACCACGAGGGGGGCGACGAGGAGGCCCACTCCGGCGACGAGGACCGCCTGCAGGGCCATGGCGACCGGGAAGAACACGACCTGCCAGTGCAGCTGGGCGCCGCCGAGGACGGCGAAGAGCGCGAGGACGGGCAGGCTGAGGGCGAACTCGATGCCCTTCGAGGCGACCAGGCGGAGCACCCAGATCGTCCGGGGGATCTTCGTGGACCGCACGAGCTTCGCCTCGCGGAGGAACGCGCGGGTGCTGTCGGAGACCGCCCCGGTGAACCACATCCACGGCAGGAGGCCGCTGAGGAGGAAGACGATGTAGGGGTCGTCGCCCACCGACCGGCGGAACACCACCTGGAAGACGAAGAAGTAGATCCCCGCCATGACCAGCGGGTCGAGGATCGACCACACGTAGCCCAGAGCCGAGGTGCTGTACCGGACCTTCAGGTCACGGCTCGTGAGGAGCCACAGGGTCTGGCGGTAGCGCGCCGACGACGATCGCCGAGGGCGCTCGGCCTGGGCTGTGCTCACGGGTGTCCTCTGCGGTCAGGGACACCTCGGGGGGCAGGGCGAGCCTCGACGGCCAGGTCGCCCGACGTGCTGGTGGTCAGTCGGGCTGACGGTCAGACGAACAGGTTCGCGCGCTCGAGGTCCTCCGCGAAGTCGACCTCGACGGCGTAGAGGTCGGAGATGTCCACGGGCTCAAAGAGTAGCCCGTCCTGGTCGATGGCCAGTTCGATGCCGCGCTCGAAGTAGTCCTGGGCGTCGACCTTGCCGAGCTGGCGCAGCAGGGCGGGCTTGTCGGCCCGGGAGACGTAGTTGATGCCGACGGCCTCGCCGAGGCCGTGCTTGACCTGCTTCGAGAGCTCGGCGATGTAGCCCTCGGCGTCGGTCGTGTACTTGACCTCCTCGTCGGAGACCTTGGAGGTGTTGACCGTCACGAACGACTGGTCGTCGCGGACGAGCCGCGCGGCACGGCGGAGCGCCTCGGGGTCGAAGACGACGTCGCCGTTCATCCACAGGACGCCGCCCGCCGAGCTCGCGCGGAGCGCACGCATGAGGCTCTTCGAGGTGTTGGTCTGGTCGTACTGCTCGTTGTAGACGAACGACGCGTGCGGGAAGGCCTCGACGATGTGCTCGAACTTGTACCCGACGACCACGGTGACGCGCGCACGGGGGCCGAAGGCGGCGTGGATGTTCTCGAACTGCTGCTGCATGATGGTGCGGCCGTCGCTCAGCTCGGTGAGCGACTTGGGCAGCGAGCGGCCGAGGCGGCTGCCGAGGCCGGCGGCGAGGATGACGACCTGCTGGGTCGCGAGCTCGGCGGCGCGGTCGCTGCTGCTGTTCTTGCTCGAGGCGTTCGTGGTCACGGGGTCTCCTTGGCGTCTGCCCCGTCGGCGGTGATCTGGCGACGGAGGGGGCGAGAGCGGACTGGTCGCCGTTCTCCCGGTGCCCCGCCGGTGGGGATCGGGCCCGTCCCGGGCGTCGATCCTCGTCTCGTGTTCGAGCGGTGTTCACCGCGGAGCTTCGATCTGGACACGTCATCGTGCTCGGCACAGACTACCGGCAGACCCCGTCCGGCGTCTCGTGGAGCCCGAGTCGTGACCGTTCCGTGATGCGCGCCGCCGGGCCGCCGGGGCACCGGGGCGTTGGTACGGTGGGCACATGGCCCTCGCGCGCGACGATCAGGACGACGTCGCCGATGCCGACTCCACCGTGAGCGGACGGGCCGCCGAGCTGCCCCGGGGGGACGACATGAGCGACGACGTGACGACCGGCGACGAGCCGGGGGAGGCGCGGGCCGAGGCCTCGGGGGAGGCCACGACGCCGGGGGCGGGCACGGCCGAGCGCCCCGCCGCCGCCGCCGCTGCGCGGACGGCCCGACCCGCCGCGAAGCGCAAGCCGGCGTCGACGCGGACCGCCGCCGACCGGTCGGCGGCGGCGAAGAAGGCCGCCGCGACGAGGGCCGCGAACGCTCGCGCCCGCGCCGCCGCGGCTGCCGCGGCCGCGGCGGCCGAGGCCGCCGAGGCGGAGGCGGAGGCCGAGGCCGCAGCCCGGGCGGACGACGCGGTGGCGGCGCGAGCCGCGGAGACGGCCGTCGTCGAGACGGAGCCGGAGGTCGACGCCCAGCCCGAGCCCGTCGTCGAGCCGGAGCCGGAGCCCGCCGTCGAGCCCGAGTCCGAGCCGGAGCCAGAGCCCATCGTCGAGCCCGAGCTCGAGCCCGCCGTCGAGCCCGAGCCCGAGCAGGACCTCACGACCGAGCCGGAGCCGGACGTCGACGGCGCCTCTCCCGTGTCCGACGCCGAGACGGTCGCCGACGCCGAGACCGACGCCGACGCCGAGACGGGCGCCCGTGCCGACGAGGTGCCCGCGGCGGACCCCGACGAGCGCCCCGTCGTGCTCTCGATCAAGGGCGTCGGCAAGCGCTACGGGGGCACCGTCGCCGTCGAGGGCGTCGACCTCGAGGTGCGCGCCGGCTCCTTCTACGGCATCGTCGGCCCCAACGGCGCCGGCAAGACCACGACCCTCTCGATCGTCACCGGGCTCCTCCGCCCCGACGAGGGCAGCGTCACCGTCCTCGGCGCCGACGTGTGGAGCGACCCCGCCGCCGCCAAGCGCGCCCTCGGCGTGCTGCCCGACCGCCTCCGGCTGTTCGACCGGCTCACCGGCGCGCAGCTCCTCTACTACTCCGCGACCCTCCGGGGCCTCGACGGCGCCACGGCCCGCAAGCGGTCGGCGGACCTCGCGACGGCGTTCGGGCTGCAGGACGCCCTCGGCCGCCTCGTGAGCGACTACTCCGTCGGCATGACGAAGAAGATCGCGCTGGCGGCGGCGGTCATCCACTCGCCGCGGGTGCTCGTGCTCGACGAGCCCTTCGAGTCCGTCGACCCCGTGTCGGCGGCGACCGTCACCGACGTGCTCCAGCGGTACGTCGCCGGCGGCGGGACGGTCCTGCTCTCGAGCCACAGCATGGACCTCGTCGAGCGCATCTGCGACTGCGTCGCGGTCATCGTCGACGGCCACGTGCTGGCGAGCGGCAGCGTCGAGGAGGTCCGCGCGGGCCGGTCGCTCGAGCAGGCCTTCGTCGAGATCGCGGGCGGCCGCGCCGTCACGGAGGGCATGGAATGGTTGCAGAGCTTCTCCGACTGAGGCTGCAGACGATCGCGAACACGGTGCGCTTCGGCCCCCGTCGCCTCACGATCTCCGTGGTCTCGGTCCTCCTCGTCCTCCTCGTCTCGCTCGCGCTGGCCGGCCTCGTCGGCAGCCTCCGCGACTCCCCCCTCTCCGACACACGGGCCCTCGTCGTGGGCGGCGGGTCGCTGCTGATGCTCGGCTTCGCCGTGGTGCCGTTCGCGACCGTCCGGCCGGCCTGGAGCGACCCTCGCCGCCTGGCCGTCCTGGGCGTCCCGGAGGGGCCGGCCGCCGCCGGGCTCGCCCTGGGCTCCCTGGTCGGCCTGCCGACCCTCGCGCTGCTCGTGCTGTCGACCGGCTACGTGCGGTCGTGGGACTCCGGCGCCGACGTCGCCGGCCTGGCCGTCGTCGCCGCCGTCCTGGCCGGGCTCACGGCCTGCGGCCTGCTGCTCGTCGCCTCGACGGTGAACACCGTGGTGCTGACCACGAAGCGGTCGCGGCAGTTCCTCGCCGCGGGCGGCGTCGTGCTGGCGCTGCTGCTCGTGCCGCTGGTCGTCGACCTCGTCCGAGCGTCCCTCCCCGGGGCGTCGGGAACGGGCGTCGTGGCCGACTCGCTGGCGTGGACGCCGTTCGGCGCCGCGCTCGCGCTGCCGGGCCACGCGGCCGCCGGCGAGACGGGGCGGGTCGTCGCCGACCTTGCCGTGGCGCTGCTGACGCTGGCGCTGCTGTGGCTGGCCTGGCGCCTCCTCGTGGCCCGGGCCTTCGTCGACCAGCCCGAGCCCGACGTGGCCGACGAGGCGGCCAGCCTCGGCTGGTTCGACTTCGTCGTCGCGAGCCCCACCGGGGCGGTGGCGGCCCGCAGCCTCACCTACTGGGCGCGTGACGCCCGCTACCGCATGTCGCTCGTGATCCTGCCCATCCTGCCGCTGCTCGTGCTGCCGCTCGGCATCGCGGGCGTCAGCTGGAACTGGCTCGCGCTCGTGCCCGTGCCCCTGATGTGCCTCATCCTCGGGTTCCTGCCCCACAACGACGTCGCCTACGACAGCACGGCCTTGTGGCTGCACGTCGCGGCCGACACCCGGGGCCTCGCCGACCGGGTGGGGAGGCTCGCGCCCCCGCTGATGCTCGGCGTGCCCCTGGTCGTGGTGGGCTCGCTCGTCGCGGTCTGGGGCTTCGGCGACTGGACGGCCCTGCTGCCCGAGCTCGGCGTCAGTGCCGGGCTGCTGCTGAGCGGCCTCGGCCTGTCGAGCGTCGTGTCGGCCGCCATGCCGTACCCCGCGGTGCGCCCGCACGACGACCCGTTCCAGCAGCCGCAGGCGAACGGCGGGGCGGCCGTCACCGCCCAGGTCACGATGATCGGCGGGGCCCTGCTGCTCACCGGCCCCGCGTTCTGGTTCGCCGGGCGTCACCTGCTCGCCGGCGTCGAGCCGGCGGGTGCCTGGTCGTTCGCGGCGGGCCTCGGCGTGGGCCTCGTCGCGCTGGTCGTGGGCGTCGTCGTCGGTGCGCGGGTGTTCGCCCGGCGCGCACCGGAGCTGCTCGCCTTCACGCTGCGCAGCTGAGTCGCCTCGACGTACGATGGTCGCCATGAGCAACACGGAAACCGGCGGTGGCCTCGACGTCCTCGATCGCGAGCTCGAGAAGCTCCTCAACGAGGAGGCGATCGACCCGGGCGACCACGAGCGCTTCTCGCACTACGTGAAGAAGGACAAGATCATGGAGTCGGCGCTGAGCGGCAAGCCCGTCAAGGCGCTCTGCGGCAAGAAGTGGACCCCGGGGCGCGACCCGGAGAAGTTCCCCGTCTGCCCGACCTGCAAGGAGATCTACGAGAAGATGAAGGGCGAGTAGCCCTCACCGCCTCACTCGTAGACGGTCGGCAGGACGGGCTCGCCGCGACCCAGCCGGAAGGCGCCCGCGGGCAGCTCCGCGACCGCCGCCTCCCGGTGCTCCCTCGCCCGTCGGGTGCCCGCCTCGCCCAGCCACCGGTCGTCGACCACCCCGTCGACGACGAGGTCGACCAGGAGCGCGCGCTCGCCCTCACGGGGCTCGGCGTCGTCGACACGGACGACCTCCTGCTGCGCGACTCCCGACGTCAGGGTGCGCACCGGCGACTTGCGGCCGCCGACCGTGGCCTTGTCGGCCGACTTCTTGGCGACCGACACCCACCGGCCGTCGTCGTCCTGCCGGGCGACGAGCTTGAAGACCATCCCGGCTGCGGGGTGGCCCGAGCCGGAGACGACCGACGTGCCGACGCCGTAGCTGTCGACCGGTGCGGCGCGGAGGGCGGCGATCGTGTACTCGTCGAGGTCGTTCGTCACCGTGATTCGGGTGCCGGTGGCACCGAGGTCGTCGAGCTGGCGGCGCACCTGGGCCACCAGCGAGGGCAGGTCTCCGCTGTCGATGCGGACGGCCCCGAGGCCGGTGCCCGCCACCTCGACGGCGGTGCGGACGGCGGCCTCGATGTCGTAGGTGTCGACGAGCAGGGTGGTGCCCGGGCCGAGGGTCGCGACCTGCGCCCGGAAGGCGTCCTCCTCGGAGTCGTGCAGCAGAGTGAAGGCGTGGGCGGCCGTGCCCATCGTCGGGACGCCCCAGGTGCGGCCGGCCTCCAGGTTGCTCGTCGCGCCGAAGCCCGCGATGTACGCCGCGCGCGCGGCGGCGACGGCGCTCCGCTCGCCGGTGCGGCGCGAGCCCATCTCGGCGAGGGGGCGTCCGTCCGCGGCGGAGACCATCCGGGCGGCCGCGCTGGCCACGGCCGAGTCGTAGTTGAAGACGCTGAGGGCCAGGGTCTCGAGCAGCACGCCCTCGGCGAAGGTCGACTCGACCACGAGCAGGGGCGAGCCGGGGAGGTAGACCTCGCCCTCGGCGTAGCCGCGGATCGTGCCCGAGAACCGGTAGTCGGCGAGCCAGTCGAGCGTCGGGCCGTCGACGATGCGGCCCTCGCGCAGCCACTCGAGCTCGGCGTCGCCGAAGCGGAACCGCGCGAGCTCGGCGAGGAAGCGCCCCGTGCCGGCCACGACGCCGTAGCGCCGCCCCTCCGGCAGCCGTCGCGCGAAGAGCTCGAAGACGCTCTCGCGGTGGGCGGTGCCGGCCCGCAGGGCCGCCTCCACCATGGTGATCTCGTACCGGTCGGTCAGCAGTGCACTGGTCACGCGGCCCAGCCTACGGGCGGAGGGCCCGGTAGGCTCGACGCGTGACGGACGCACCCCTCGGAGTCTTCGACAGCGGAGTCGGCGGGCTGACCGTGTCGCGGGCCATCATCGACCAGCTGCCCCGCGAGTCGGTCCTCTACGTCGGCGACACCGTGCACTCGCCGTACGGGCCCAAGCCGATCGCCGACGTCCGCCGTTACGCGCTCGCCGTGATGGACGACCTCGTGGCGCAGGGCGTCAAGCTGCTCGTGATCGCCTGCAACACCGCCTCCGCCGCTGTGCTCCGCGACGCCCGTGAGCGCTACACGATCGGCAGCGGGATCCCGGTCGTCGAGGTCATCCAGCCGGCCGTCCGCTCCGCCGTGCAGCAGACCCGCACGAAGCGGATCGGCGTCATCGGCACCGAGGGCACGGTCAACAGCCGGGCCTACGAGGACGCCTTCGCGGCCGCCGCCGACCTGCAGCTCTTCACGCAGGCCTGCCCGCGCTTCGTCGAGTTCGTGGAGGCGGGCGACACCTCGAGCGCCGAGCTCCGGGCCGTGGCCGAGGAGTACCTGGCGCCCCTCCGCGCCGAGCGGGTCGACACCCTCGTGCTCGGCTGCACGCACTACCCGTTGATGTCGGCGGCGATCCAGTACGTGATGGGGCCGGAGGTGCGGCTCGTCTCGAGCGCGGACGAGACGGCCGCCGACGTGTACCGGACGCTCGTCGACCACGACCTCGAGGCCACCGGCTCCGCTCCGCCGCGGTACGAGTTCGACGCGACCGGACCCGACAAGTCGTCGTTCCTCCGGCTCGCCAAGCGCTTCCTCGGGCCCGAGATCTCGAGGGTGGGCCACCTCGAGACCGGGGCCATCGAGCTGCCCGGCGCCGCCCGCGCCCGCCGCGCCTCCTGACCACCGCACCGACCTCCGCAGCACCGACCTCCGCAGCACCGACCCGACAGGGGACCCCCATGAGCGACACCACCACCACCGAGACCGTCCGCGTCGACGGCCGCCGCCTCGACCAGCTCCGCCCCGTCACCATCGAGAAGGGCTGGAGCGCCCAGGCCGAGGGCAGCGCCCTCGTCTCGTTCGGCGGCACCAAGGTGCTCTGCACCGCCTCCTTCACGAACGGCGTGCCGCGCTGGCTGGCCGGCAAGGGCAAGGGCTGGGTCACGGCCGAGTACTCGATGCTGCCCCGCGCGACGAACTCGCGCAACGACCGCGAGAGCGTGAAGGGCAAGATCGGCGGCCGCACGCACGAGATCTCGCGCCTGATCGGCCGCAGCCTCCGGGCCGTCGTCGACACGAAGGCCCTCGGCGAGAACACGATCGTGCTCGACTGCGACGTGCTGCAGGCCGACGGCGGCACGCGGACCGCCGCCATCACCGGGGCCTACGTCGCGCTCGCGCAGGCGATCGAGTGGGGCCGCGAGAAGAAGTTCATCGCGCAGAAGGCGACGCCGCTCACCGACAGCGTCGCGGCCGTCTCGGTGGGCATCGTCGACGGTCGCCCGATGCTCGACCTCGCCTACGTCGAGGACGTGCGCGCCGAGACCGACATGAACGTCGTCGTCACCGGCTCGGGGCTCTTCGTCGAGGTGCAGGGCACCGCCGAGGGCGCGCCCTTCGACCGCAGCGAGCTCGGCCTGCTGCTCGACCTGGCCGTCGCGGGCGGGGCCGACCTGACGGCCGTCCAGCGTGAGGTGCTGGGCGCGTGACCCGGGTCGTCATCGCGACGCACAACCAGGGCAAGGTCGCCGAGCTCCGACGCATCCTCGCCGAGACGGCGCCGGGCGTCGAGCTCGTGGCGTACGACGGCCCCGAGCCCGTCGAGGACGGCGACACGTTCGCCGCGAACGCCCTCATCAAGGCGCGGGCGGCCGCGGCCCACACCGGCCTCCCGTCGCTCGCCGACGACAGCGGCATCTCGGTCGACGCCCTCGGCGGGGCCCCCGGCATCCACTCCGCCCGGTACGCCGGCACGCGGGACGACGACGACAACATCGACCTCCTGCTGGCGAACCTGGTCGGCGTGCCCGACCGCGCGGCGCACTTCTCGTGCGCCGCGGCCCTGGTGGTGCCCGGCCCCGACGGCTCGACGGAGCTCGAGCACGTCGAGTACGGCGAGTGGCCGGGGGCCGTGCTGGAGGCGCGGGTCGGCACGGGCGGGCACGGCTACGACCCGGTGTTCCGCCCGGAGGGCGAGACCCGCAGCTCGGCCGAGCTCACGCCGGACGAGAAGAACGCGGTCAGCCACCGCTCACGCGCGTTCCGCGCGATCGCGCCGCACGTGGCGGCGCTCGCGGGCTGACGGCCCGGCGCGCTGACGGCCCGGCGGGCTGACGGCCCGGCCGTCAGGCCTGCGTCGGCGCCGTCTCGACGGGCGCCGCGTCGTCGGCCGTGCCGTCGGTCGCGGCGCTGTCGCCCTCGTGCTTCTTCGCCTGGTGCACCCCGTGGAGGTAGTGGATCGCGATGGGGATGACCGTCGCCAGCACCGCGCCGAGCAGGATCAGGTCGATGTAGGCGCTGACGAAGTCGGCCACCGGCGGGATGTGGCCGATGCCGAAGCCGGTGAGCGTCACGCCGAGGCCCCACACCACCGCGCCGATCGCGTTGAAGAGCGAGTAGCGCCGGTAGCTCATGTGGGCCACGCCCGCCATGATCGGGGCGAAGGTGCGCACGACCGGCACGAAGCGCGCGATGATGACGGCCATCGGCCCGAACCGCTCGAAGAAGGCGTTGGTGCGCTTGACGTTCGCCACGCTGAAGAGCCCGCTCTCCTTCCGCTCGAAGATGCGGGGCCCGACCTTGTGGCCGATCAGGTAGCCGAGCTCGCCGCCCGCGAACGCGGCGATCGCGATGAAGATCGCGATCAGCCAGATGGGCAGCCCGAGGGCGCCGGGGTTGGTCGCGGCCAGGATGCCGGTGATGATCAGCAGGGTGTCGCCGGGGAAGAGGAAGCCGACGAGCAGCCCGGTCTCGGCGAAGACCAGGAGGCAGACGCCCACCACGGCCCAGGGGCCGAAGGCCGACAGGAGGTACTCGGGGTCGAGCCACGAGATGGTCGCCAGGGGCAGCATCGGTCTCTCTTCGGGTGCGGGCGGCCCTGGGGTCGACCGGGTGCGGCCGACGAGGGCCGTCGACCGGTGATGGGGACAATGTAGTGGGCCCGCGGGGCCCCGCGGCTCGGAGGTGGCCGAGAGCACCCGGTGCCCGGGTCGCCTGGTGCGGGAGAAGGGACTTGAACCCTCACGCTCGAAAGCACAGGAACCTAAATCCTGCGTGTCTGCCAGTTTCACCACTCCCGCCGGAGCGGGCAGAGTCTACCGGCTGGCCGTGGGGGAGTCGCGGGTCGGCCCGCGCAGGCCGCCGGCCCTCAGCGGCGGTCGCGCGGCACGTGCGGCGAGTACCGCGGCACGTAGCGCAGCAGGATCGCGGCCCCCGCGAGGCCCAGCAGGCCCATGACCCCGCTGGCCACGGAGATCGACACGAGCGCCGTCAGCCCCGAGATGAGCAGCGGCGCCGCCGCGCTGCCCGCGTCGCCGGTGAAGCGCCAGGCGCCGAGGAAGGGAGCGGGGTCGGCCCGGTCGGCGAGGTCCGCGCCGAGCGTCATGAGGATCCCGCTGCCGATGCCGTTCGCCAGCGACATGAACATCGCCACGGCGATGAACCAGCCCACCCGCGCGTCGAGGTCGTGGGTGAGCGACAGCGCCAGGTACGAGACGCTGAGCCCGACCATCGAGGGCACCGCGCTCCAGAGCCGTCCCCAGCGGTCCATGATCTGGCCGCTCGTGTAGAAGAGCGCGAAGTCGACGGCGCCGGCGATGCCGATCACGAGGGCGGTCTGCGGGGCGTCGACGCCGATGCTGACGGCCCACAGCGGCAGGATCACCTGGCGACCCGCGCGCATGGCGCCGATCAGGGCCGCCCCGCTGCCGAGACGGAGGAGGACGCCACGGTGGCGGGCGAGCGTCGCGAACAGGCCCCGCGCCTCCTTCTCGACCGCGACCTCGCCGGGCGTCGGGCCCGCCGTCGCACCGGCGGCGGGGTCGACCGGCGACCCGGCGGCGGCCGCGGCGGCCCGGCGCTCGCCGAGGACGGCCGTGGGGTCGCGCAGCACGAGCAGGACGGCCGCGGCGCCGAGGCAGCCCCCGACGTGGATCCAGAACGCCGACTGGGTCGAGCCGGTGAGGTGGATGACCCCGGCGGCCAGGAAGGGGCCGACGAAGAAGCCGAACCGGAAGACGCCGCCGAGGCTCGAGAGGGCCCGCGCGCGGATCTCGACCGGCACGAAGCTCGTCATGAACGCGTGCCGGGCCAGTGCGAAGACCGCCGTCGAGAGGCCGATCAGGAGGACGCCGAGGGCCAGCACCCACTCGTTCGGGGCCGCGACGCAGGTCAGCAGGCCGACCGTGCTCACGAGGGCCGCCGAGATCATCGCGGTGCGCTCGCCGATGCGGGAGACCAGCCACCCGCTCGGGACGTCGCCGATCAGCTCGCCGACGAGGATGAGCGCCGCGACGAAGGCGGCGAACGGGAGGCTGGCCCCCAGGTCGCTCGCGACGACCGGGATGATCGGGATGATCGCCCCCTCGCCGATCGCGAAGAGGGCGGCCGGCAGGAACGCCGCGAGGGCGACCGACCGGAGGGAGGCGGCGGGGGTGGGGGACGACATGACGCCCGCCACACTATGCCCGGCCCCGCGGGCTCGTCGGCGCCGCCCGCCCGACGTCGGGGGCGCTGCCTACACTGGAGGGATGAAGGTACTGGCAGCGATGAGCGGCGGCGTCGACTCGGCGGTGGCGGCGGCACGGGCCGTCGAGGCGGGGCACGACGTCGTGGGGGTCCACCTGGCGCTGAGCCGGATGCCGGGAACGCTCCGCACGGGCAGCCGCGGCTGCTGCACCATCGAGGACAGCATGGACGCGCAGCGCGCGGCCGACCTGATCGGCATCCCGTACTACGTGTGGGACTTCTCCGAGCGCTTCAAGCTCGACGTGGTCGACGACTTCGTCGCCGAGTACTCCGCTGGCCGCACCCCCAACCCGTGCATGCGCTGCAACGAGCGGATCAAGTTCGCCGCGCTGCTCGAGAAGGCCCTCGCGCTCGGCTTCGACGCGGTCTGCACCGGCCACTACGCGACCATCGTCACCGACGACCAGGGGCAGCGCGAGCTGCACCGCGCCTCCGCCTGGGCCAAGGACCAGTCGTACGTGCTGGGGGTGCTCACCGCCGAGCAGCTCGCGCACTCGATGTTCCCGCTCGGCGCCACGCCGTCGAAGGCCGAGGTGCGCGCCGAGGCCGCCGCCCGCGGCTTCAGCGTCGCGACCAAGCCCGACAGCCACGACATCTGCTTCATCCCCGACGGCGACACCCGCGGTTGGCTGGCCGAGCGGGTCGGCGCCGAGACCGGCGACATCCTCGACCGCAGCGGGGCCCGCATCGGCACCCACGAGGGCGCGCACGCCTTCACGGTCGGGCAGCGGAAGGGCCTGGCCATCGGGTTCCCGGCCGACGACGGCAAGCCGCGCTTCGTGCTCGAGGTGCGTCCGGTCGACAACACCGTCGTCGTGGGCCCGAAGGAGGCGCTCGAGATCGCCGAGATCGCCGGCGGCTCGTACACGTGGGCGGGTGCCGCCCCGGCCGACCCCACGGTGCCGTTCGCCTGCGACGTCCAGATCAGGGCCCACTCCGACCCCGAGCCCGCGACGGCGCGCGTGACGGAGGTCGAGGGTAAGAAGGAGCTCGTGATCACTCCCCACGAGCCCCTCAGCGGCGTCGCCCCCGGGCAGACCGCCGTCGTCTACGTCGGCACCCGCGTGCTCGGCCAGTGCACGATCGACCGCACGGTCAGCGCCGTGCCGGTCTCGGCCTAGGGGGCTCGAGGTGGCCGACATCGACGACGCCGCCGCCGCCGCTGACGCCGAGGTGCCCGACGACCTCGCGACCGCGCGCGACGAGGTCGAGGCGCTGACGTCGCGCGTGCTCGAGCTGCGCGACCAGTACTACGAGGGCAACGCCTCGACGGTGAGCGACGCCGACTACGACGCCCTCGTGCGTCGCCTCGATGCCCTCGAGCGCGCCCACCCCGAGCTGCAGAAGCCCGACAGCCCGACGCAGACCGTGGGCGGCCGGGCCGAGACGACGCAGTTCGCGCCGGTCGAGCACGCCGAGCGCATGCTCAGCCTCGACAACGTCTTCAGCGACGACGAGCTCGCCGAGTGGGCGGGCAAGGTCGAGCGCGACGCCGGCGCCGAGCGCGTGCGCTTCCTCTGCGAGCTCAAGATCGACGGCCTCGCGATCAACCTGCGCTACGAGCACGGCGTGCTCGTCACGGCCGCCACCCGCGGCGACGGGGTCGTCGGCGAGGACGTCACGGCGAACGTGCTCACGATGGGCACGATCCCCGAGCGGCTCAGCGGCACCGGGCACCCGGCGATCGTCGAGGTGCGGGGCGAGATCTTCTTCCCCGTCGCCGAGTTCGACCAGCTGAACGCCCGGCAGCGCGAGGCCGGCGAGCGCGTCTTCGCGAACCCGCGCAACGCCGCGGCCGGCTCGCTGCGCCAGAAGATCGAGGGCAAGAGCCCGGCCAAGCGCGAGCTGATGGACGCGCGGCTGCGCAGCCTGCGGATGCTCGTGCACGGCATCGGTGCCTGGCCCGTCCGCGAGCTCGAGCGCGACACCGAGGTCCGCGCCCAGAGCGAGGTCTACGAGCTGCTCGCGTCGTGGGGCCTGCCGACCTCGACGCACTACCGCGTGTACGACACCGTGCCCGAGGTCGCCCGGTTCATCCACGACTACGGGGTCAGGAGGTCGTCGGTCGAGCACCAGATCGACGGCATCGTCGTCAAGGTCGACGACCTCGCGCTCCACGACGAGCTCGGGGCGACGAGCCGGGCGCCCCGGTGGGCCACGGCCTTCAAGTACCCGCCGGAGGAGGTCAACACCGAGCTTCTCGACATCGTCGTGAGCGTCGGCCGCACCGGCCGCGCCACGCCGTTCGCGGTGATGCGCAAGGTCGAGGTGGCCGGCAGCGAGGTCCGCCAGGCGACGCTCCACAACCAGCACGTCGTCCGCGCCAAGGGCGTGCTGATCGGCGACACCGTCGTGCTCCGCAAGGCCGGCGACGTGATCCCCGAGGTGCTCGGCCCGGTGGTCGAGCTCCGCGACGGCAGCGAGCGCGAGTTCGTCATGCCCGTCGACTGCCCCGAGTGCGGCACCCCGCTGGCCCCGGCGAAGGAGGGCGACGTCGACCTGCGCTGCCCGAACGCCGAGAGCTGCCCGGCGCAGGTGCGCGGGCGCGTCGAGCACATCGCCTCCCGCGGCTCGCTCGACGTCGAGGGCCTCGGCGAGGTCGCGGCGGCTGCGCTGACCCAGCCCGTCGAGCCCGCCGAGCCGCCGCTCCGCACCGAGGCCGGGCTCTTCGACCTGACGATGGCCGACGTCTTCCCCGTCAAGGTCGTCGTCCGCGACTCCGAGACCGGCATGGAGAAGCTCGGCGACGACGGCGCGCCCAAGCTCGTCACGCCCTTCCGTCGTCGCCGCGGCAAGGCCGACGGCCCGTTCGACCCCGAGGCGGCCGAGTTCGCCGGCGACGAGACCAGCGTGCCGTCGAAGACGGCCATCGAGATGCTCGCCAACCTGCAGGCGGCGAAGACCAGCCCGCTCTGGCGGATCCTCGTCGGGCTGAGCATCCGCCACGTCGGCCCCGTGGCCGCCCGCGCGCTCGCGGACCACTTCGGCTCGCTCCACGCGATGCGCTCTGCCAGCCGCGACGAGCTCGCCGCCGTCGACGGCGTCGGCGGCATCATCGCCGACGCCCTGCTCGCGTGGTTCGAGGTCGACTGGCACATCGAGATCCTCGACCGCTGGGCCGCTGCGGGCGTCCAGTTCGACACCCCCGGCCACCCCGGCCCCGGCGCCGCCGTCGAGGCGGGGGGCGTGCTCGCCGGCCTGACCGTCGTCGCCACGGGCAGCCTCGAGGGCTTCAGCCGGGAGGGGGCGCAGGAGGCGATCCTCGCGGCGGGCGGCAAGGCCGGCAACAGCGTGAGCAAGAAGACCGACTTCGTGGCCGCCGGCCCCGGTGCCGGGTCCAAGCTCACCAAGGCCGAACAGCTCGGGTTACGGATCATCGACGCGGACCAGTTCCGTGTCCTCCTTAAGGAGGGCCCGGCCGCGTTCGCTGACCCCAGTTCGGGGGGCGTCGACGACCCGGAGGCCTGAGATCACTGGCCCCCCGAACGGGTCCCCTCCTACGATGTGAGCACGTGTCGACCTCTGCTGTAGGGCGCAGGGGCACTGGCACCCATCGAGGGGGAAACACCCGACGTGCTGTTCCTCGCCACAGCCATCCTTTCTGCATCGATCCACTTCGCCGGAGCGGTCGATGCTCCCGTCGTGCCCGGGGTCGCGGTCACCGCGCCCGGAGAGCCGGGTGGTCCTCCGCTCGCCGACACCGCCGCGCCGCCTCGCGGTGACGAGCCGGCGACCGTCGACACGACGCCCGGTCTCGAGCAGGTCGCGGTCTGCCGCGCACTCGCCACGGCCGAGCCGTCGACCACGACCGGCGCGCGGCCGTCGACCGCGGCCCCCGACCTCACGGTGCCCGCGTGCCTCGCCGAGCTGAGGGGCGCCTCCTCGCCGGCCCTCACGGCCCTCGGTGACTCGTTCGACCCGGTGGGCGACGACGCGTCGCGCCTGTCGGCGGTGCTGACGGCCGGTGCCGACGCACCGACCACGGCGGCGTGGTGGGCCGGCCTCGACGACTCGCGCCGGCTCGGCCTCGTCGCCGCCGTGCCCGGCGTGGTCGGGCAGCTCGAGGGCGTGCCCTACTCCGTGCGCGACCAGGCCAACCGGCTCTTCCTCGGCGCCGCGACGCTGGCCCTCCACGACCGCAACGAGACCGCCGCCGAGCAGGACGGTGACGACGCCCGCTCCGCCATGCTCGGGCAGGTCCAGCTCGCGCTCGCCGACCGGAGCGCGGGCGACGAGGACCGCCAGCTCATCGCCCTCGACACCGTCATGCCCGGCCGGGCCGCCGTCTCGGTGGGCAGCCTCGACACCGCCGACGACGTCAGCGTGCTCGTGCCCGGCATGTTCTTCACGGTGCAGGGGCAGATGGTCGACTGGGCCGAGACCGCGGGGCAGCTGCACGACGAGCAGCGCGCCTGGACGTACCTCCTGGCGCGCTCCGACGCCCGTCCGCTCGACAGCGTCGCCGTCGTGGCCTGGATGGGCTACCGCACGCCCGACCTCACGAACGTCTACACGCTCGACCTCGCCCGTCAGGGGGCCGGCCACCTCGAGGACGCCCTCAGCGGTCTCGACGCGGCCCGCGCCTCCGACGCCCCCCGGGTGACCGTCGTGGCGCACTCGTACGGGTCGACCACCGCGACGCTGGCCCTGTCGTCGGGCCGGGTGAGCGTCGACTCGCTCGCGCTGCTCGGCTCGCCGGGCAGCGTCGTGCCGACGGCGGCGATGCTGTCGGTGGCCGACGACGACGTCTACGCCGCCGCGGGCAGCTTCGACCCGGTGGCGGGCAGCGGGTACTTCGGGGTCGACCCGGGCACGGGCGCATTCGGCGCGGTGCTGCTGCACACCGGCGGAGGTGACGACTCCGTGACCGGCCGCGCCCTCCGCGCCGCGCTCGGCCACAACGACTACCTCCTGCCCGGCACGGAGTCGATGAGGAGCCTGGCCCTCATCGCCCTCGGCCACGGCGACATGGTCGACGGCGACGAGCGCGGCCCGGGCGAGCCGCGGCCCGACGGGCCGGAGCTCGCGCTCGTCCGCCCGCAGGACGTCTACCTGCGCGACTGAGCCCCGTAAGATCGACCGGTGCCCCGACCGGGGCCCCCACTCCACCATGTGACGGAGCAGCATGTCTGAAATCACGCGCGAGCAGGTGCAGCACCTCGCCGGTCTCGCCCGCATCGCCCTGACCCCCGACGAGATCGAGACCATGACGCGGGAGCTCGGCCACATCGTCGACAACGTCGCCAAGGTCGCCGAGGTCGCGACCGACGACGTCCCCGCCACGAGCCACCCCATCCCGCTCGAGAACGTGTTCCGCCCCGACGTCGTGGGCGAGACGCTCACGGTCGAGCAGGCCCTCTCGGGCGCCCCCGACCACGACGGCTCGCGCTTCCGCGTGACCGCGATCCTCGGAGAAGAGCAGTAGCCATGACCGACGCCTCCTCGATCGTCCGCCTCAGCGCGGCCGACCTCTCCGCGGCGCTCACCGCCGGCGACGTCTCGGCCGTCGAGGTCGCCCAGGCGCACCTCGACCGCATCGCCGCCGTCGATGGCGACGTCCACGCCTTCCTCCACGTCAGCGACGCGGCCCTCGCCACCGCCGCCGACGTCGACCGTCGCCGCGCCGCCGGCGAGCAGCTCGGGGCCCTGGCCGGCGTGCCGATCGCCGTCAAGGACGTCCTCTGCACGCTCGACATGCCCTCCACCTCGGGCAGCAAGATCCTCGAGGGGTGGGTGCCGCCGTACGACGCCACCGTCGTCCGCAAGGTGCGCGCCGCCGACATGGTGCCCCTCGGCAAGACGAACATGGACGAGTTCGCGATGGGGTCGTCGACCGAGTTCTCGGCCTACGGCCCGACCCACAACCCGTGGTCCCTCGACCGCATCCCCGGCGGCTCCGGCGGCGGCTCGGCCGCGGCCGTCGCCGCCTTCGAGGCGCCTCTCGCGCTCGGCAGCGACACCGGCGGCTCGATCCGCCAGCCGGGCGCCGTCACGGGCACCGTCGGCGTCAAGCCGACCTACGGCTCGGTCAGCCGCTACGGGGCGATCGCCCTCGCGAGCTCGCTCGACCAGGTCGGGCCCGTGAGCCGCACGGTGCTCGACTCCGCCCTGCTGCACGACGTCATCAAGGGCCACGACCCCCGCGACTCCACCTCGCTGCGCGACGAGTGGCCCTCGTTCGCCGAGGCGGCCCGGGCAGGCCTGGCAGGAGGCGCGCTGCAGGGCGTGCGCATCGGCGTCGTCCGCGAGCTGAACGGCGAGGGCTTCCAGGCCGGCGTCAAGGCCCGCTTCGCCGAGGCCCTGGAGCTGCTCTCGGGCGCCGGCGCGGAGATCGTCGAGGTCTCGGCCCCCAGCTTCGAGTACGCCATCAGTGCGTACTACCTGATCCTCCCCGCCGAGGCGTCGTCCAACCTCGCGAAGTTCGACTCGGTGCGCTTCGGCCTCCGCGTCGTGCCCGAGGGCAAGGGCACGGTGGAGGACGTGATGGCGGCCACGCGCGAGGCGGGCTTCGGCCCCGAGGTCAAGCGCCGCATCATCCTCGGCACCTACGCCCTCAGCGCGGGCTACTACGACGCGTACTACGGCAGCGCGCAGAAGGTGCGCACGCTGGTGCAGCGCGACTTCGCCGCGGCCTTCGACCAGGTCGACGTGCTCGTCTCGCCCTCGGCCCCGACGACGGCGTTCCCGCTCGGCGAGAAGCTCGACGACCCGCTGTCGATGTACCTCAACGACATCACGACGATCCCGGCGAACCTCGCCGGCATCCCCGGCATCACGGTGCCGATGGGCCTCGCCGAGGAGGACGGGCTGCCCACGGGCCTGCAGTTCATGGCGCCCGCCCGCCAGGACGCCCGTCTCTACACCTACGGCGCCGCGCTCGAGCAGCTGCTCGAGCAGGGCTGGGGCCACACGCTCATCTCCCGTGCCCCCGACCTGAGCGCCACCGAACAGAACGCCGCCACCGAGGGAGTCATCTGATGGCCAAGGCAGACCTGATGGACTACGACGAGGCCCTCGAGAAGTACGAGGTCGTCATCGGCTTCGAGGTGCACGTCGAGCTCGCGACGAAGACCAAGATGTTCTCCGACGCGCCGAACTTCTTCGGCGGCGCCCCGAACACGAACGTGACCCCGGTCGACCTGGGCCTCCCGGGCTCGCTGCCCGTCGTCAACGAGCAGGCCGTGAGGTACTCGATCAGCCTCGGCCTCGCCCTCGGCTGCTCGATCGCCGAGAGCTCGCGCTTCGCCCGGAAGAACTACTTCTACCCCGACAACCCCAAGAACTACCAGGTCAGCCAGTTCGACGAGCCGATCGCGTACGAGGGCGAGGTCGAGGTCGAGCTGCCCGACGGCACCGTCTTCCACGTGCCGATCGAGCGCGCCCACATGGAGGAGGACGCCGGCAAGCTGACGCACGTCGGCGGCTCGACCGGCCGCATCCAGGGGGCCGAGTACTCGCTCGTCGACTACAACCGCGCGGGCATCCCGCTGGTCGAGATCGTCACGAAGCCGATCATCGGCGCCGGGGTCCTCGGCCCCGAGCTGGGCGCCGCCTACGTCTCGACGATCCGCGACATCGTGCGCGGCCTCGGCGTGAGCGAGGCGCGCATGGAGCGCGGCAACCTCCGCTGCGACGCCAACGTGTCGCTCCGGCCGCACGGCCAGGTGGAGCTCGGCACCCGCACCGAGACCAAGAACGTCAACTCGTTCCGCTCGGTCGAGCGTGCCGTGCGTCACGAGATCCAGCGCCAGGCCGCGATCCTCGCCGCCGGCGGCACCATCACGCAGGAGACCCGGCACTGGCACGAGGACACCGGCCGCACCTCCGCCGGCCGCCCGAAGAGCGACGCCGACGACTACCGCTACTTCCCCGAGCCGGACCTGCTGCCGGTCGTGCCGTCGCGCGAGCTGGTCGAGGAGCTGCGCCTCGCGCTGCCCGAGGCCCCCGTCGCGATGCGTCGTCGGCTCAAGGCCGACTGGGGCTTCGCCGACCTCGAGTTCCAGGACGTCGTGAACTCCGGCCTGCTCCAGGAGCTCGTCGAGACGGTCGCCGCCGGGGCCTCGCCGCAGGCGGCCCGCAAGTGGTGGACGGGCGAGATCGCCCGCCTCGCCAACGCGGCCGGGGTCGACGCGTCGACCCTCGTCTCGCCCCGCCACGTCAGCGAGCTGATCGCGCTCGTCGAGACCGGCGAGCTGACCGACCGCCTCGCGCGCCAGGTGCTCGAGGGCGTCGTCGCCGGGGAGGGCTCTCCCTCCGAGGTCGTCGAGGCGCGCGGGCTCCGCGTCGTCTCCGACGACGGCGCGCTGATCGCCGCCATCGACGAGGCCCTCGCCAGCCAGCCCGACGTGCTCGCGAAGATCCGCGACGGCAAGGTCCAGGCCGCGGGCGCCGTCATCGGTGCGGTCATGAAGGCCATGAAGGGCCAGGCGGACGCCGCTCGCGTCCGCGAGCTCGTGCTCGAGAGGGCCCAGGCCTGATCGTCGCGCCCGCTCCCGTCGTCGGCGGCCGGTCGTCGTGACCGTGCCGCCGACGATCCGCGCCGCGGCGCCGGCCGGCCTCGCGCTGGCCGTCGCCGGCGTCGCCCTGCTCGTCTCCTGGTGGGCGCTGCCCGACCGGGTCGGCCTCGTGCACGAGCCCGAGACCGGAGCCGTCGCGTTCGCCGCGAGCCGGGTCGACCTCGTGCTCGTCGTCGGCCTGCTGCTCGTCGGCACGCTCGTCGCCTACCTGGTCTGCGCGGCCTTCCTCGCGTGGACTCCCGCCCGGCACGTGCTGGTGCCCCACGCCGAGCACTGGAAGGCCGCGGGCCGCCGACCCGAGCTGCGTCGCCGGCTCGCGGCCTGGCTGGCCCGGGGCTTCGCCGTCGCGTGGTGGTCGGTCGCCCTCGAGCTCGTCGTGACCATGCTCGCGCAGCGCGGCGGCGCCCTCGCCACGTGGTGGCTGCCCGCCGCGGTCTCCGGGCTCACCGTGCTCCTGCTGCTCGGCGGGCTCGTCGTCGCGTTCACGGCGGGCTTCACGCCGGACGCTCGTCCGGCGGCGGCGGCGGCCGCGTCGGCGGCCCCGGCGCGGGCCTCGGCCCCGGCCCGGGCCTCGGCCCCGACCCGCGCCGGGGGCCGCGGCTCCGTGGCGGACGCGACCGCCGCCTCCTCGCGCCCCTCCCGCGCCGGCGGGGCGCCGGCCGCTCCCGCCGCGACGTCCCGGGCCGCGCGCCCGGCCTCGACGACGGCTCGCGGCGCCGGTGCAGCTCCGGCCGCGGGTGCCGACCGCCCGGGCCCGCCCCGGCCCTACCAGCCCCGACCCCGGGCGCCCCGTGCGCCGGGCTCACGACCCCACCAGGGAGGTGGCTCGACCCGTGGATGACGACCGGTACGGCCGAGACGTGCTCAGCGGCGACTGGAAGCGCTCGTCGCGCCCCGCGCCGACCCCCACCGACGCGGTGCGCGACCTCGTCGTCGAGGAGTCGCGGAGCGGCTTCACGGGAGCGGTCGTGCGCGTCGAGGCGGGCACGGTCGAGCTGGAGGACTGGAAGGGGCGCGTCCGCGCCTTCCCGCTCTCGGGCTCGTTCCTGATCGACGGTGCGCCCGTGGCGCTCCGGGTGCCGAGGGCGGCGCCGCAGGGTCGTGCCCGCACGGCCTCCGGCTCCTTCGCCGTCGGCGACGCCCGCGCGCGGGTGGCCCGCCAGAGCCGCATCTTCGTCGAGGGCCGGCACGACGCCGAGCTCGTCGAGAAGGTCTGGGGCGCCGACCTGCGCGTCGAGGGCGTCGTCGTCGAGTACCTCGAGGGCGTCGACCACCTCGCCGAGGTTCTGGCCGAGTTCCGGCCGACCGCCGAGCGCCGCGTCGGCGTGCTCGTCGACCACCTCGTGCCCGGGTCGAAGGAGAGCCGCATCGCGGAGGCGGTCACGAGGGGCCCGCACGGCCGTCACGTGCTCGTCGTCGGGCACCCGTTCGTCGACGTCTGGCAGGCCGTCGTGCCCGCACGCCTCGGGCTCACGCGCTGGCCGGAGGTGCCCCGCTCGGTCGAGTGGAAGCACGGCGTCTGCGAGGCCCTCGGCTGGCCCCACGACGACCAGGCCGACATCGCCGCGGCGTGGCAGCGCATCCTCGGCCGCGTGCGTGCCTTCGGCGACCTCGAGCCCGCGCTGCTCGGCCGGGTCGAGCAGCTGATCGACTTCGTCACCGTCGACCAGGGCTGACGGCTCGCCCGGGCGTGTCGGGCGTCTCCCGGCCTCGGGCCCTAGATTCGTCGTCATGGTCGATTCCCTCGAGGGGCAGGTGCGCACGGCGGTCGACGCCTGGCTGCGCTGGCTGCCCCGGTGGCGGATCGGCACCGCCCGGGCCCGCACGCGCGTCTGCCGGGTCTGCTTCGGCTCGCCCGTCGCGGTCGCCGCCGGGTTCGACGGCGACGTGCCCCACGCCGTGCAGCACGCGCTGCTGAACCGGCTCCGGCACATCGTCGACGACGAGGTCGACTCGTACACCACCCGCAACCTGCCCCTCGTGACCCGCGAGCTCCGACGGGCCGCCGAGGTCGGCGTCGACGGCTACCGGCCCGACGAGGGCCTCGCCCTCGAGTTCGACGGCCTCGACGTCGACCCCGAGCCGGAGCCCGGCCAGCCGTTCCTGTTCACCCTGGAGGGCCTCGCCGCCGAGGAGGCCGCACGGCACGCAGCCGACGGCGTCGACGACGAGCCCGAGTTCTCGGACGAGGCGAAGGCGGCCCTGCGCCGCGAGCTCGCGTTGGCCGACGAGCACGCGCAGTCGGTCGGCACCGCGCTCTGCTTCGCGGTCGTCGCCCAGCGCGAGCGGATCGCCGACGCCGTCGACCGGCTCGTCGAGCCGCAGGTCGAGGAGCTGCTGGCCGAGCTCTCGCGCACGCTCGAGCCGCCGCGCTGAGCCCGACCCGCCCGTACCCCCTGAGGACACCATGACCACGCCCCGCTCCGCCACCCCCTCCCGCCGTCCGCCGTGGTGGGCGCTCGCCCTCGACGCCGTCCTGGTCGTGGCCTTCGTCGTCATCGGCCGCCGCAGCCACGCCGAGGGCCTCGACCTGACCGGGCTCGCCACCACGCTCTGGCCGTTCGCGGTCGGCCTCGTCGTGGGCTGGCTGAGCGTGGTCGGCGTGCGCTGGCCGCTGCCGCGCCTCGCCTCCGGCGCGGTCGTCTGGGTGTCGACGGCCGTGCTCGGGGTGCTGCTCCGGGTCGCGAGCGGGCAGGGCGTGCAGCTGAGCTTCGTCGTCGTGACGATCGTCGTGCTCGGCGTCTTCCTGCTGGGGTGGCGGGGCGTCGCGGCGCTGGCCCGGCGGGGCGGTCGCACCCGGCGCTGACGACGGCGGCGGAGCAGGGCTCGAGGGCCGCTCCGCGACTCCGCGGGGCCCGGCGGTCGATCGGCCTGGTGGCCTGCCCGGGCTACTTGCGCTTGACGCTGTTGTCGGTGCTGGGCTCGTCGGTGAGCACCAGGCCCGACGAGCTGTTCGACGACGCCGTCAGCTCGGTCAGCCAGTCACGGTTGATGGCGGGCACGCGGCCGCCGGAGTACTTGAAGTAGAGGGGGATGCCCGGGTCGAGCCAGATGCTGCTGCGCCCGTCGCCGACCTTCTGGGTGTCGCGCCACGAGAAGAAGAACGACTCGCGGCGCCGGAGCTTCGTGGCGATGACGATCTGGAGGTGCTCGAGCACGCGGTCATCGAACTCGACCTCGATG
Source organism: Frigoribacterium sp. CFBP 8754 (assembly GCF_014841815.1). Taxonomy (NCBI): domain Bacteria; kingdom Bacillati; phylum Actinomycetota; class Actinomycetes; order Micrococcales; family Microbacteriaceae; genus Frigoribacterium; species Frigoribacterium sp. CFBP 8754. The sequence continues at coordinate 267,953 of NZ_JACYUO010000002.1, read as the reverse complement.
CCGGAGGTGCCGTAGATCAGCGATCCCATGGAAGTCCTGTTCAGTCCTGTCGTCTGCTCCGCACCGGGGACGAGGAGGCGAGGGTGCGGTCGTGCGCCAATCTACCGTGCACGGCGGGCCCGGTCCGGCACGCGACACGAGCCTGTGGGCGGTCGTCCAGCCCGTGCTGGCATGCTCGACGGAGCCGATCCGACCCGTGGCGACCGCGGGCACCGAACCGACCCAGGGACCCATGACCTCCACCGCCGTGCTCGCCCCGTCCGCCTCTGCCGCCCTCGCGGGCCCGTCGGGGGGCCTGCCGTCCACGGTCGTCGCGCAGGGCGCCTCCTCGTCCGTCCAGGAGCTCGACGGCCTCGTCGGCGTCGCGGCGCGCGTCATCGACGCCCTGGGCGAGTGGGGCGTGGGGCTGCTGACCTTCGTCGAGACGGTGTTCCCGCCGATCCCGAGCGAGATCGTGCTGCCGCTCGCCGGGTTCCTCGCCGGGCAGGGGAACATGAACATCGTGCTGCTGATCGTGGTCAGCACGCTCGGCGCCTACGTGGGCGCGCTCGTCCTGTACTGGCTGGGCGCCGTGATCGGCCTCGAGCGGAGCATCACGCTGCTGTCGAAGCTCCCCCTCGTCGACCGGGAGGACTTCCAGAAGGCGGCCGACTGGTTCCACCGGCACGGGCGGTCGGCGGTCTTCTTCGGGCGCCTCGTGCCCGGCGTCCGGAGCCTGATCTCGCTGCCGGCCGGCGCCGAGAAGATGCCGCTCGCCTCGTTCACGCTCTTCACCGTCGTCGGCAGCGGGCTCTGGAACGCCCTCCTCATCCTGCTCGGGGCGGCCCTCGGCACCCAGTACGAGCTGATCGACCGCTACGCGAAGTACCTCGACTACGCGGTCTACGCGGCGATCGGCGGGGTGGTGCTGTGGCTGGTGCTGCGGGCCGTGCGCCGTCGCCGGGCCTCCGCCCGCGACTCCGCTCGGAGCTGATCCGCACCGCGCGTCCAGGCGCGGGCGGCCGGTCGTCCGTACTGTCGGAGACCCGTCGGGGCCGACGCCCCGACCCGACAGACAGGACGGCACCATGGGATTCCTCGACAGGCTGCTCGGACGAGACGACGAGGCCGCGGGCCAGCAGGCGCAGGCACCGGCACCGGGAGGGCGGGCACCGGCGCGGAGCGACGACGAGATCGCCGTCGAGCGCTACCGCTACCTGCTGCGCACGGCGCCGCCCGAGACCATCGAGCAGGTGCACGCCGAGGCCTTCGAGAAGCTGAGCCCCGAGCAGCGCCGGCTGGTCTTCGACGAGCTCAGCCGTGAGGCCGGCCAGGGCGAGCAGCCCCGCGGCGACGACGCCGGGTCGCTCGCGCAGGCGGCGACCCGGTCGGAGCTGCGGAAGCCGGGCACCCTCGAACGGACCCTGGGAGGCGGCGGTGCGGCCGGCGGTCAGGGCGCGCAGGCAGGCGGCCGCCCGGGCATGGGCATGGGCTCGATCATCGGCGGGTCGCTGCTCGGCACCGTCGCGGGCTACGTCGTGGGCTCCGCGCTCGTCGGCGCGTTCCTGCCCGACGGGGGCAGCGACGTCGCGGGCGGAGAAGGCGAGGGCGGTGCCGACGGCGGCGACGGCGGCGACGGCGGGCAGGACGGCGGGGACGCGGGCCAGGACGGCGGCGACGCGGGCGACGGCGGCGGCGACGACTTCGGCGGTGGCGGCGACTTCGGCGGGGGCGACTTCGGGGGCGACTTCGGGGGCGGCGACCTGGGCGGCTTCGACATCTGACACCGCGCCTCCTGCAGTCCCTCCCCAGGGCGGCGCCCGGCCGGTCGTCCCCGTGACGTCCCCCGGGGCGGACGCCGCCCAGCGGGGTCGGACTACCGTCGACCCGGCACGGCCTGAGCCAGCGGGCCGCCGACGAGCCAGGAGAACCATGTCGAAGAGCACCCCCACGAAGCCCCGCGTCGCCGTCGTCACCGGAGGCTCGGCCGGGCTCGGCCGGGCCGTCGTGCGCGAGCTCGCCGAGCGCGGCTGGGACGTCGCGGTGCTCGCCCGCGGGCAGGACGGCCTCGATGGCGCCGTCGCCGACGTGGAGGCCGCCGGTCGTCGCGGCCTCGCCGTGCCGACCGACGTGGCCGACCGCGAGCAGGTCGAGGCCGCCGCGACGCGCGTCGAGCAGGAGCTCGGCGAGATCGACCTCTGGGTCAACGACGCCATGGTGGGCGTCTTCGGGGAGTTCCTCGAGACCGACCCGGCCGACTTCGAGCGCGCCACGGCGGTCAACTACTTCGGCTTCGTCAACGGCACCCGCGCCGCCCTCTCGCGCATGGTGCCGCGCGACCGCGGCCACGTCATCCAGGTCGGGTCGGCGCTCGCGCACCGCGGCATCCCGCTGCAGGCGTCGTACTGCGGGGCCAAGCACGCGGTGCAGGGCTTCACCGAGTCGGTGACCACCGAGCTGATCCACAACGGGAGCGCCGTCGAGATCTCGACCGTCGACATGCCCGCGCTGAACACCATCCAGTTCAACTGGGTGCGCTCGCGCCTGCCGCACCACCCCAAGCCGGTGCCGCCGATCTACCAGCCCGAGGTGGGCGCGATCGCGATCGCCGACGTGGCCGACAAGCCGCGACGGCGCACGTGGCTCGGCGAGCCCACGGTGATGACCGTGCTCGGCAACCGCTTCGTGGCGAACTTCCTCGACGTCTACCTGGCCAAGTCGGGCTACTCGGGCCAGCAGGCCCCCGAGAAGTCGGAGGCCATGCTGCCCGACAACCTCTACCAGCCCACCAGCGGCGACCACGGCGCCCACGGCATCTTCGACGACCAGGCCCGCAGCACCAGCCCCCAGGTCTGGTACACGCGCAACCGCGGCCTCAGCTACGCCCTGGCGGGCGCCGGGGCGGTCGGCGCGGGCGTCGCCGTCGTCCGTGCCCTGGTCGGAGGGCGCAAGGGCGCATGAGCCACGCCTTCGACGCGGTCGTCGTCGGCGCCGGGCCGAACGGCCTGGCGGCGGCGGTCGTCCTCGCCCGGGCCGGCCTGCGCGTGCAGCTGCTCGAGCGCGACGACACGATCGGCGGCGGCACCCGCACGAAGGAGCTGACCCTGCCCGGGTTCCGGCACGACGTCTGCTCGGCCGTGCACCCGATGGCGATGGCGTCCGGGTTCTTCCGGCGCTGGGGCCTCGAGCAGCGCGTCGACATGATCGTGCCCGAGGTCTCGTACGGCCACCCGCTCGACGGCGGCCGCGCCGGGGTCGCCCACCGCGACCTCGAGCGGACCGTCGAGGGCCTCGGCCGTGACGGTGCGACCTGGCGTCGCATGTTCTCGCGCCTCGTCGACATCGAGGCCGAGCTCTCGCAGTTCACGCTCTCGCCGATCCTCCAGCTGCCCCGCCACCCGCAGACGGTGGTCGAGTTCGGGCTGCGCATCCTCCACCAGGGCGGCCCCTGGTGGGACGCCGGGCTCCGCACGGAGGAGGCGCGGGCGCTGCTCGCGGGCGTGATGGCCCACGCCATCCGCCCCATGCCGAGCCTGTCGGCGGGCGCCGCGGGCCTCGCGCTCGCCGTCCACGGCCACGGCTACGGCTGGGCGGTGCCCCGGGGCGGCAGCCAGGTGATCGCCGACGCGCTCGCCGACGACCTGCGAGCCCACGGCGGCGTCATCGAGACGGGCGTCGACGTGACCAGCCTGCGCCAGCTCGACGCGCGCGTGAAACTGCTCGACGTGACCCCGCGCCAGCTGATCGCCATCGCGGGCGACGAGATGCCCGCCGGCTACCGACGTCGTCTGGAGCGGTTCCGGTACGGGGGAGGCGCCTCCAAGGTGGACTTCGCCCTCAGCGGGCCGGTGCCCTGGGCGGCGGAGGAGCTGCGGCGGACGCCCACCGTGCACCTCGGCGGCACGCGGGCCGACATCGCCCGGGCCGAGCACGACGTCGCCCGCGGGGTGCACCCGGCCGAGCCGTTCGTCCTGGCCGTCCAGCCCGGCGTCGTCGACGACAGCCGAGCCCCGGCCGGCCAGCACTCGCTGTGGACGTACGCGCACGTGCCCAACGGCAGCACCGTCGACATGACCGAGGCGATCACCCGCCAGATCGAGCGCTTCGCGCCCGGCTTCCGCGACCTGGTCCTCGCCAGCAGCGCCCGGTCGGCCGACGAGCTCGAGGCCTACAACCCGAACTACGTCGGGGGCGACATCGCCTCCGGCGCCCCGAGCCTGAAGCAGCTCATCGTGCGCCCCGTGCTCTCGACGGACCCGTGGCGGACGGCCGTGCCCGGCACCTACCTCGCGTCGTCCTCGGTGCCGCCGGGCCCGAGCGTGCACGGCATGGGGGGTGCCTACGCCGCGCAGAGCGCTCTGCGCCACGAGTTCGGCATCGACCACCTGCCCCGTCTGGGGCCCGACGGAGGGAGCGACTCGTGAGCGTCGTGCACCGGTTCCTCGAGGCGTCGCCACGCGACGTCTTCGACGTCCTCAGCGACGGCTGGCTCTTCCCGAGCTGGGTCGTCGGCGCGTCGCGCATCCGCGACGTCGAGCGCGAGTGGCCCCGGGCCGGCGCGAAGATCCACCACTCGTTCGGCGTCTGGCCGCTCGTCATCGACGACTCGACGACGCTGCTCGAGTGGGACGCCCCGCGGCGGGCCGTCTTCCTCGCCCGCGGCTGGCCGGCGGGGGAGGCCCGCGTCGGCATCGACGTCGCGGACCGTGCCGGGGGCTGCTTCGTGACGATGACGGAGGAGGCCGTGAGCGGCCCGGGTGCGCTCGTGCCGGACGCCGTGCTCGACGTGCCGCTCACCTGGCGCAACCACGAGGCGCTGCGGCGCCTCGCCTGGCTGGCCGAGGGGCGCCTGCGCGACACCGTCCACCCGACCTGACCCGCGACTCCCGACGGCCGGCCCGGCCCTAGCGACGGCCGGCCCGGCCCTAGCGCGTCGCCACGTCGTCGGGGCCGGGGGCCCGCAGGGTCCTCAGGTCGGGGCCGTGCAGGGGCGCCGTCCGCCACCGGACGCTCACCGTGCCGGTGCCCCGGCCGGCGTCGAGGTGGAGGCGGTGGGGCGTCTCCACGAAGACGACGTCGACGAGCAGGTGGTCGCCGTGCTGCTCGGCCCAGGTGGCGAGCGGGCCGGTGGTGCGCCACTCGCCGAGCCCCAGGGCGGCCTCGAGGCGGTGGTCGCCCTCGACGAGGGTGAGCGTCGGCGTGCCCTCGGTCGTGACCTCGACGGCGGTGAGGCCGGGCTGGTCGCCGCCCGCGGCGACGGTCCAGGTGCCCGCGGCGGGGGCGCCGACCGTCTCGGTGCCCCCGGTCGTGTCGTCGCCCGCCGCGCCGTCGCCGGTCGGGGCCGCGACGCCGGGCAGCGTGAGCGCGCCCAGCCGCTCGGCGAGGCGGGCGTCGTCGTCGGCGCTGCCGCCGGCCCCGAGGGACGGCAGCACGGTGGCCCAGACGAGGTCGAGCAGCGCCCTCGTGTCGGTGGTCTGGCTCGTGATCGCGACGACGAGGTCGTGCTCGGGCACGACCAGGCTGAACTGGCCGTAGGCGCCGTCGGCGCGGTAGCCGTGCGTCGAGACCCAGAACTGGAAGCCGTAGCCCTGCTGCCAGTCGGCCGAGCCCTCGTGCGCCGTCGAAGCGTGCGGGCGCGACGCCTCGGCGACCCAGGCGGCGGAGACGAGCTGCTCGTCGCCCCACCGGCCCTGCTGCAGGTGCAGCTGGCCGAGGGCCGCGACCGCGTCGGTGGTCGTGTGCAGGCCGCTGAAGCCCAGCTCGGCGCCGCTCGCGTCGCGCTGCCACGCGGCCACGTCGATGCCGAGCGGGTCGAGGAGGCGGGGGCGCAGGTAGCCGACCAGCGACGTCCCCGAGGCGCGGCGCACCACCTCCGCGAGCGTGTAGGTGCAGGGCTGGTTGTACGCGAAGACCGAGCCGGGCTCGGCCTCGGGCGGGGTGAGCAGGAAGCCGCGGACGACGTTCGTGGGGTCCAGCGCCTCGGCGCGGTCGAGCGTCTCCGTCCGGTGGCCGCTGGCCATGGCGAGCAGGTGGCGGAGGCGCATCCGGCGCGTCCGGTCGTCGGTCACCTCGGCGTCGAGCTCGGGGAACCAGCTGATGACCGTGTCGTCGATCGTCAGCAGTCCCTCGTCGGCGGCGATGCCGACCGCCGTGGCCGTGAAGCTCTTGCTCACCGAGTAGACGAGGTGCGGGCGCTCGGCCGAGTACGGCGCCCACCAGCCCCGGGCGACGACGGCGCCGCGGTGCACCACGACGAGGCCGTGCGGCTCGACGCCGGGCGTCGCCTCCAGGCCGTCGACGAGGGCGAGCAGCCCCCGGGCGTCGACGCCCAGGTCGGAGGGGGAGCGGGTGGGCAGCGTGGTCGTCGTCGAGGTCACGGGCCGAGCCTACGACGCGCCTCCCGGCCTGGGCGTCCGTTGCCCCGCCGGCCGGCGGATCGCCCCCGCCCCCGCCCCGCCCCGCCCCGCCCTGCCCCGCCGCGCCCGCCGTGCCCTGCCGCTCTCTGTCGCAATTGCCGACCGTTCGCCTGCTCCCGGCGTCCTGGTACCTGACTTTCCGGTCATCAGGAGGCGCGTGGTCGGGTTCTGCAGCTCGGGCCGGCTGCCTGTGCCGGGTGGGCGGTGGCGCGGAGTTCGTCGAGTTCAGGCACCCGGTCATGGTGCAGCGCCCTCGCCCCGACCGTCGAACGGCTCCTCGGGGGTCGCGACGCCCTCGGTGCGCCCTCCGGCGCGTCGTCCGAGCTGGACGGCGACGGACGCCCCGACGGCCAGCAGCAGCAGGAGCGCGCCCGAGCCCGTGCCCGCGAAGAACACGAACGACTTCGCCGTCCCGACGTCGGAGGGCAGCCCGCGGGTGACCGCCACGGCGACGGGGCCCGTGACCAGGGCGGCGACGGCGAGCCACCACGAGACGGTCCGCGACCGTGACGGTCGAGGCCGAGCGCTGACGGGTGCGCGCCGCAGGTACCGCGCCCCGGCGACCGCGAGCACGGCGAGCCCGACGACCGACGACCCGTACTGCGCCCACTGCGTGCCGACGAAGGGGCCCCACGGCTCCGCCAGGGCGGGCAGCAGGGTGCTGCCGAGCCGCCCGGGGTGGGTGAAGGCGTCCCACCCGACGTGCGTCAGCACGCCGACGGCGACGGCGAGCAGCACCCCGAGGAGGCGGCCGGCCGACGTCGCCCCGGGCACGGCCCAGGCCGGCGGGGGGGCGCGTGCCGACGACCGGGGGCAGCAGCACCCCGGCGGCGGGGCGCAGCACCCGGAGCCACACCAGGTAGAGCAGCGCTCCGAGCGGCACGGAGACCACGAGCAGGCCCGGGACGCCGTGCGTGGTCTCGTAGGTCACCCCGACGGGGAAGAAGAGGGGGAGGTCGGGCGCCATCGAGCCGACGGCGACGGCCCCGGCGGGCAGCGGGCTCCGGACGAACGGCAGGGCGACGACCGCGTGGCTGGGGGTGAAGGGCACGACCCATGGTCGCGGGGCGGGTGGCCCGGCGTCGTCCTCCCCAGGGCGGGACGGTGTCCACCCGTGGGCTGAGCAGAGCGCCGGGCGTGCGTCGTCGCGCGGCCTTGGCGCGGCCGGTCGGGGCCTGGGACACTGCCACCAGGCCTGCGAGGGCCGACCACCGACTCCGGCAGGTCGCCCGCCCCGGCCACCGCCACCGAACCGAGGAGCACCCCCGATGAGCGACCAGGCTGCCGAGGGCGTCGAGATCGTCCGGACCTTCACCGCGCCTCCCGCAGCGGTGTTCTCGGCCTGGACGACCGCCGCCGACTTCGCCCGCTGGTTCGGCGGACCGGCCGTCGACGTGCCGCTCGACGCCCTCGACTACGAGGCCGTCGCGGGGCGGGCCTGGTCGGCGACCATGGTGCTGCCCGACGGGAACGCCCTCAGCTGGGCCGGCGAGTTCGTCGAGGTCGTGCCCGACGAGCGCCTCGTCCTGACGCTCACCGACGACCCGGCGTCGCCCGCTCGCGCGACGATGGTGGTCGAGCTCGCCGCGGTCGACGGCGGCACCCGCATGCGCTTCACACAGCAGACGCCGGGCTTCTCGGCCGAGCAGCGTGACGCGACCGCCGCCGGCTGGGCCGGCTTCTTCGAGGAGCTCGCCGCCGGCCTGCCCTCGTCGTAGCCCACGCTCCGTCGTCGCCCGCCGCGTCGTCGCCCTACCCTGGGCGCATGAGCCGACCCGCCGAGCCCGCTGCGCCGAGACCGCGCCTCGTGTGGGCCGTCGTGCACTACTGGACCGCCACGGTGCACGACTACGAGGAGGTCGCCTTCCCCCGCCTCTTCGGCGTGTACTCGACGAGGGCACGCGCCCGGGCGGCTGCTGACCGCGCCCGGACCCAGCGAGGCTTCGACGGGCGCCTCGGCGCCGTCGACGAGGTGGAGCCCCTCCGCATCGAGAGGTGGCCGGTCGATGAACCCGCCTGGGTCGGCGGCTTCTTCTCGTACGACGCCGAGGGGCGCGAGGAGTGACGAGGGTCTGGTCGCTGACGCACCTCCGCCCGCGGGGGTCGCACACCGAGTGGCCGCTCGTCGACGTCAAGCAGATCGGCTTCTTCCGGTCGGAGGGCGAGGCCCGCCGAGCCGCCCGTCGCCTCCGCCTCGACCCTGGCTTCCGACGCTTCCTGGACCAGTTCCGCATCGAGGCCGTCGAGCTCGACGTCGACCGCTACGACGACGGCTTCGACCCCGACGCCGACCGGGATCTCGTCCCGAGCGACTGAGGGCCCCCGAGTGGTCGCGAACTGCTGCCCGGAGGGGGCGAGAGCCGCCGATCGTGACCACTCGGGCGACGGCGGGGCCGAGCGCGGGAGGCGGGTGTTCACCTGAGCGGCTCGTCGTCACGTCCTGGAGGCTGCCCGCCAGGCGTCGTAGCTCTCGTACTCCGCCGCGAGGCTCGCGAAGACCGGGCTCCGATCCGCCAGGGTGAACACCTGCCGACGGTAGGACCGCCGCAGCGGCAGGGTGAGCTCGACCAGGTCGGGCAGATCGAGCAACGGGGTCAGGTCGTGGTCGACGAGGCGCGTGCCGGGCAGCGAGAGGCACCGCAGCTGCCGCAGGCGGGGCACCCACCTGAGATGCGGCACGGTCAGCCCCGTGTCCGAGCCGGGCGAGACGTTGCCGAGGGTGAGCGAGGTGACGCCCACCAGCTCGCTGAGGACGGCCACGTCAGGCACGCGATGGACCTGCGACAAGGTCAGCTGTGTCAAGCGCGCCATCCCGAGGAGCGGGGTCAGGCTCTCGACCCGACTCGCGCCCTGCAGGTCGAGCGTCTCGAGCGAGGAGAGCTGGGCGACAGGCGACAGGTCGTCGTACGGGCCCCACTTCACGCCCAGGGACCTCAGCTGCCCCTGGCCGGCCACGGCGGCCAGGAGTCCCTGGCCCACCCGAGAGGCGAGCCGGAGATCGGTGATCGCGGTTGGCCGCGTCGAGAGGAACTCGATCCACGATCGCAGCCGGCGGGCCTCCGCGGCGGCGCCGGACCCGGGGGACGCGGCGTGCGTGGCCACGATCGCGACCCGCTCCTCACCGGCGTACTGGTCCGGGTGGTCGATGAGAGGGACGACCTCAGGACGTGTGTTCACGAGCTCACGCTAGGGCGTCGAGCCCCGGGTGAGGGGAGATGGGTCACAGAGCCGTCGAGTGGTCGCGAACTGCTGCCCGGAAGGGGCGAGAGCCGCCGATCGTGACCGCTCGGGCGACGGCGGGGCCGAGTGCGGGAGGCGCGGTGCCAGCCTGAGCGCCCGCCCGGCTCCGTGTCGGGGGCCAGGTATATCGTTCGGGCATCGCTCGACCCTCGACTGGAGATCATCATGAGCACCTCGCGCACACCCGGTTCGTTCCCCGTCGACCTCGACGGCATGTGGCATGCCATGGACCAGCTCCGGTCGACCTTCGACCGCCGCGACGGCGCCCGCGCCCCGCGCGGCGAGCTCCGCGCGGCGATCCTCGCCCTCCTCGCCGAGCGACCGATGCACGGCTACCAGGTCATCCACGAGATCGAGGAGCGCACGGGCGGTGACTGGAAGCCCAGCGCGGGCTCCGTCTACCCGACCCTCCAGCTGCTCGCCGACGAGGGCCTCGTCGTCGCGGAGGAGACCGACGGCCGCAAGGTCTACTCGTTGACCGACACCGGCCGCGCCGCCGCGGGCGTCGACCCGTCCGACCCGTGGTCCGCCCCGCGCTCCTCCGGCGACCGGCGCACCGCCCTGCCCAAGGCCGGCATCGAGCTCGCCCGCGCCACGGCGCAGGTGGGCCGCACCGGCACCGCCGCGCAGATCGACGAGGCGGTGGCGGCCCTCGACGAGGCCCGTCGCCGCATCTACTCGATCCTCGCTCGAGACTGACGCGGGTGGCACCGACCGCCCCCCTCCCGACCCCCACAGCCTCAGCCCGAGCCGGTGAGCCGGGCGACGCCCTGCGCGACCGCGCGGGGCGGGCCCGGTACCGGCGCATCCTCCGGTTCGCCTCCCGTCACCTCGCCGTGACCTGGTGGTTCGAGCTGGTGCTGCCGAGGTTCGGCCTGCGCTGGGTCGCCGAGCGCACCCGCGCCCGTCGCATGCAGCGCTTCGCACGCGGCTTCCACGCGCTGGCGCTCGACCTCGGCGGGCTGATGATCAAGGTCGGGCAGTACCTCTCGTCGCGCCTGGACGTCCTCCCGCCCGAGATCACGAAGGAGCTCGAGGGTCTGCAAGACGAGGTGACGCCCGTGCCGTTCCCCGAGATCCGGGCGCTCGCCGAGGCCGAGCTGGGCATGCCCCTCGACCGCGTCTTCACCGCCGTCTCTCCCGAGCCGATCGCCGCCGCCTCCCTCGGCCAGGCGCACCGGGCGACGCTCGGCCCGGTCGACTCCGCCGACACCGGGCTCGTCCACGTCGTGCTCAAGGTGCAGCGGCCCGGCATCGACCGGATCGTCGACGTCGACCTCGCCGCGCTCCGCAAGGTGGGCGGCTGGCTGAGCCACGTCCGCCTGGTCTCCGACCGGGTCGACGCCCCTGCCCTCGTCGAGGAGTTCGCGCGGACGAGCCTAGAAGAGATCGACTACCTCAACGAGGCCGCGAACTCGGCCCGCTTCGCGGCCGACTTCGCCGACGACGACCGGGTCGGCGTGCCCGACGTCATCTGGGAGCGCTCGACGCGGAAGGTGCTCGTGCTCGAGGACGTCTCGGCGATCAAGATCACCGACGTCGACGGCCTCCGCGCCGCCGGCATCGACCCGGTCGAGGTCGCCCCCGTCTTCGCCGCGGTGATGTTCGACCAGCTCTTCACGAACGGCTTCTTCCACGCCGACCCGCACCCCGGCAACATCTTCGTCACCCCGGTGGCCGCCGCCGAGGGGGAACGCCCCTGGCGGCTGACCTTCATCGACTTCGGGATGATGGGGGAGGTGCCCACCGGCACCCGGAACGGTCTGCGAACGCTGCTGATCGCCGCCGCCTCCCGCGACGGCAGCGGCATGGTGAACGCGATGCGCGACCTCGGGGTGCTCTTGCCCAGCGCCGACACCCGTGAGCTCGAGCGGGCGGTCAGCGCCACCTTCGCCCGCTTCGGCGGAATGGGGTTCGCCGAGCTGCGTGAGGTCGACCCTCGGGAGTACCGCGAGTTCGCCGGCCAGTTCGGCGACCTGATCCGGGCCCTGCCGTTCCAGCTGCCCGAGGACTTCCTGCTGGTGCTCCGCGCCGTCACCCTCACCTCCGGCGTCTCCAGCGCCCTCGACCCGGTCTTCAACCTCTGGGACTCCGTCGAGCCCTACGCGGCGCAGCTCGTCCGCGACGAGCGCGGCAACGCCGTGCAGGACGTCGCGCGACGCGCCCTCGCCGCGGCCGACGTCACCGTCCGGCTGCCCGGTCGGCTCGACCACCTCGTCACGCGCCTGGAGGACGGCACGCTGGAGGTCGGCAGCCCGCGCATCGAGCGTCAGCTCGGTCGCATCGAGCGGACGGCCCGCCGGGTGCTCGCGGCCGTGCTCTTCGCGGGCCTGCTCATCGCCGGCGCCGTGCTGCGCACCGACGACGACGGCCTCGGCACGGTGCTCATGGCCGCGTCGGCCGTGCCGCTGCTCTACGCCCTGCTCGCCGGAAGGCTGCCCGGCTGACGCCGGGCTGCCCGGTCAGCCCCGGGCTGCCCGCCAGCGCCCGGCTGCGCGGCCAGCCCCGGGGCTGCCCGGCCAGCCCCGGGCTAGCGGTCGGCGAGCTGGTCGCGGACCTTGCGGCGCAGCGTCTTGCCGATCAGCGACTTCGGCAGCTCGTCGACCACGACGATGCGGCGGGGCACCTTGTACGGCGTCAGGTGCGACCGCGCGAAGGTGCGGAGCGCCTGCACGTCGACGCTCGCGCCCGACTCGACGACGATGGCCGCGGCGACCTGCTCGCCGCCGGGGCTCGGCAGCCCGACGACGGCGGCCTCGGTGACGCCGTCGAAGCGCACCAGCACCTCCTCGACCTCGGAGGGGCTGACGTTGAACCCGCCGGTGATGATGAGCTCCTTGATGCGGTCGACGATGCGCACGAACCCGTCGGGGTCGATCGTGACGATGTCGCCGGTGCGGAACCAGTCGCCGTCGACGAAGACCTCGTTCGACTCCTGCGGCTTGCGGTAGTAACCGCTGAACACCTGGGGGCCGCGCACGATCAGCTCCCCGCTCTCGCCGGCCGGCACGTCGACGGTCGGGTTCTCCGGGTCGACGACGCGCACCTCGGTGCCGGGCAGCGGCAGGCCGACCGTGCCGGCGCGGCGCGTGGGCCCGACCGGGTTCGCCATCAGCACGGGCGAGCACTCCGACAGGCCGTAGCCCTCGACGAGCCAGCCGCCGCTCTCGGCCTCCCACGGCTCGACGACCTCGGCCGAGAGGGGCATCGCGCCCGAGATCGCGACCTCGACGCCCTGCAGCGAGACGCCGGCGTCGTCGGCGGCCTTCCGGAGGCGCGTGTAGATGGGCGGGACGGCCGGCAGGAAGGTCGGCGGCCGCTTCTTCATGACCTTGAGCACGAGGGCCGGGTCGAAGGCCGGGAACAGCACGAGGCGGGCGCCCATGCTCATCGCGAAGGTGAGGCAGAGCGTGAGCCCGTAGGCGTGGAACATCGGCAGCACCGCGTAGACGGTGCAGCGGCCGCGCTCGATGGTCGGCACCCACGCGCGCGACTGCGCGGCGTTGGCGAGCAGGTTGCGGTGGGTCAGCTGGGCGCCCTTCGGGGTGCCCGTGGTGCCGCTCGTGTACTGGATGACCGCCAGGTCGTCCGTCGAGGGCGCCGGGTGCTTCGCCTTGATGCGCGACGAGCCCACGATCTTCTCCCACGGCGTCGTGCCCCGGACGCTCGTGGTCAGCTTGGCGCGCGACTCCCGGGCCTTCGAGATCGGCAGGCGGAGGGCCGCCCGGGTGGCGAGGGGCATGCCGCGCGTCACGTCGACCGACACGATCGCGTCGGGGGCGACGTCGGCGGGGAAGTCCTGGAGGGTCTCGACCACCTTGTCCCACGCGACGACGACCTTGGCGCCGTGGTCCTCGAACTGGTGGCGCAGCTCGCGCGGCGTGTAGAGGGGGTTGTGCTCGACGACGATCGCCCCGAGGCGCAGCACCGCGTAGAAGGCCACGACGTGCTGCGGGCTGTTGGGCATGACGAGGGCGACGGTGTCGCCGTGGCGGACGCCCAGGCCACGCAGGCCCTCGGCGGCCCGGCTGATCTGCTCGACGAGCTCGGAGTACGACGTCGTCGCCCCGAAGAACTCGAGCGCCACGGCCCGCGGGTAGCTCTTCGCCGAGCCCTCCACCAGGTCGAGGAGCGAGCCCGTGACGGGCTCGATGTCGTGGGGGACGCCGGGAGCGTAGGAGGTCAGCCAGGGACGCGGGGTCTCGATGGTCACCCGGCCACTCTACGGCGTTGGATGATCGGGGCCGCCCCCACCCGAGGTGGTCACCACGACGAGAGGAACACCGTGAGCAAGGTCTGGTTCATCACCGGGGCGTCGAAGGGCTTCGGCCGCGAGTGGGCGGAGGCCGCGCTGGAGCGCGGTGACCGCGTGGCGGGCACCGCCCGCCGGCTCGAGACCGTCGACGCACTCGTGCAGCAGTACCCCGACGCCTTCCTGCCGATCGAGCTCGACGTCACCGATCGCGAGGCCGACGTCGCCGCCGTGCAGCGTGCCGCCGAGCACTTCGGCCGGCTCGACGTCGTCGTCAACAACGCCGGCTACGGCCACTTCGGCATGGTCGAGGAGCTCACCGAGGAGGAGGCCAGGGCCCAGCTCGAGACGAACTTCTTCGGCGCGCTGTGGGTCACGCAGGCCGCCCTGCCGATCCTCCGGGCCCAGGGCAGCGGCCACGTCGTGCAGGTCTCGAGCATCGGAGGCGTCAGCGCCTTCCCCACCGTCGGCATCTACCACGCGTCGAAGTGGGCGCTCGAGGGCATGAGCCAGGCGCTCTCGCAGGAGGTCGCCGGCTTCGGCGTGCACGTCACGCTGGTGGAGCCCGGCGGCTTCTCGACCGACTGGTCGGGCCCGTCGGCCTCCCGCAGCGACGAGCTCGAGGCCTACGCCGAGGTGCGCGAGGCTGCGTCCGAGCGACCGTCGGCGGCCGACCCGGGCGACCCGCACGCCACCCGCGGCGCGATCCTCAAGGTCGTCGACGCCGAGCAGCCGCCCCTGCGCGTCTTCTTCGGCAAGGCGCCCCTCGGCATCGCCGAGGCCGACTACGAGCAGCGCCTCGCGACCTGGCGCGAGTGGCAGCCCGTCGCGGAGGAGGCGCACGGGAACTGAGCCGGCCGCTCCTCCTGCACCGCGCCTCCTCGCGGGCTCCCGCACGACCGCGGAGGGCCCGTCGAGGAGGCGCGGTGCCGGCCAGGCGGTTCGACGTCGAGACAGAAGGCGCCCGCGTGGCCCCCGCGCCCAGACGTGCGGCGCATGATCGGTGCATGCCCGCCCTCACCGAGCCGCTCCGCGCCCGCCTGCAGTACACGTTCAACGGCCAGTACACGGGCACGCCCGAGTGGGTGACCGATCTCGAGAAGGGCGACGACGAGGGCTTCTTCCTGCCCGGGTCGGCCGTCTGGGCCGTCCACGGCTCGATGTCGACCATCGCCGCGGGCGTCCGTGCGCTGCTCGTTCAGGCCCTCCACCCGGGGGCGCTCGCGGGGGTGCACGACCACTCGCGGTTCCGCGACGACCCCCTGGGGCGCCTGGCCGGCACGATCCGCTGGATCTACACCGTGTCGTACGGCAGCCGCGAGGCGGCGACGCGGGCGTCGGGCTGGGTCACGCGGCTGCACACGAACGTCGTCGGGCAGTACGACGACCGCCACGGCGTGAGCCACGACTACGCGGCCAACGACCCCGAGCTGCTCAGCTGGGTGCACATGGCCTTCGCCGACTCCTTCCTCGCGGCGTTCCAGCAGTGGGGGCACGGTGAGGTGCCTGGCGGCCCCGACGCCTACGTGCGCGAGTGGGCCACGGCCGGCGAGCTGATGGGGGTCGTCGACCCGCCCCGCACCGTCGCCGAGATGCAGCACCAGCTGATGGAGTTCGACCGCCGGGGCGTGCTCGAGCGCACGGCGCGGACCGACGAGGTGGTCCGGTTCATCCGGCGACCGCCGCTCTTCCCTGTGCTGCGGCTCGGCTACCCCGTGCTGTTCAACGGAGCCGTCGGCACCCTGCAGCCGCGGTTCCGCGAGCTGCTCGACCTGCAGCCTCCCCACCTGGGCCCGGTCGCGCTGCCGACCGCCGGCCCGGCGCAGGCGATGCTCGGGGCGATCGGCGGCGTTCTCGGCGCCCGCCCGGTGGCGGAGGAGCACGCGCTGGCGCGTCTCGAGCGGCTCGGCTGGACCGCCGCCTGAGCATCGCCGTGCGGCGTGGTCCGGGCTCGTCAGGCGCGCAGCCGGCGGGCGGCTCCGCCCTGGCAGGATGACGGCATGAGCGAGACGGCAGGCCCGGGGACGGCAGCGACCTCGGGGGCCGGTGCCGCGCCTCCCGCCCGCCCCGGCTCGTCGTGGCGCTGGCTGCGCGACCTCGTCGTGGTGGTCCTCGTGGCGCTGCTCGTGTCGTGGGGCGTCCGCACCTTCCTGGTGCGGTCGTTCTACATCCCGTCGGCGTCGATGGAGGACACGCTGATGATCGACGACCGGGTGATCGTGAACGAGCTCGTGCCCGACCTCGTCGACCTCGACCGCGGCGACGTCGTCGTCTTCCACGACCCGGGCGGCTGGCTGCCCGGCGGGAGCGTCGGGGGAGACGACGAGCTGATCAAGCGCGTGGTCGGGCTGCCGGGCGACACCGTCTCGTGCTGCGACGCCGAGGGGCGGATGCTCGTGAACGGCGAACCGGTCGACGAACCGTACCTGGCCGACCCCGACGGGCCCGCGTCGACCATCCCGTTCGACGTGACCGTGCCGGAGGGCGCGATCTGGGTGATGGGCGACAACCGCGCGCACTCCGCCGACTCCCGGCTGCACCAGAGCGGGCCCTACGACGGGTTCGTGCCGCTCGACCACGTCGTCGGGCGGGCGTTCGTGATCGTCTGGCCGATCTCCCGCTGGGGCGGGCTGTAGCCGAGCCCCGGCTCAGCGCCCGGCGATGAGGGAGTCGCGCACCTCGCGGCGCAGCACCTTGCCGATCAGCGAGCGCGGCAGCTCGTCGACGACGACGACGCGCTTCGGCACCTTGTACGCGGCGAGCTGCTCCCGGGCGTGGTCGCGGACGGCCTCGGGGTCGATCGTCGCGCCCGGGCTCGCCACGACGGCCGCGACGACGTCCTCGCCGCCGCCCGCGCGCGGGATGCCCACGACCGCGACCTCGGCGACGCCCGCGGCGCCGCGCACGGCCTCCTCGACCTCGGAGGGGGCGACGTTGAAGCCGCCGGTCACGATGAGCTCCTTGATGCGGTCGACGATCGTGACGTACCCGTCGGCGCTCATGCTGACGATGTCGCCGGTGCGGAACCAGCCGCCGGGCAGGAAGGCCTCGGCGGTCTCGTCGGGGCGGTTCCAGTACCCTTGGAACACCTGGGGGCCCCGGAGGATCAGCTCACCGGCCGCGCCCGGCGTCACCGGGCGCTCGGGGTCGGGGGCGTCACGGTCGACGACCCGCGCCTCCGTCGACGGGAACGGCACGCCGACGGTGCCCGGGCGTCGCGTCGGGCCCATCGGGTTGCCGAGCGCGACGGGAGACGTCTCGGTGAGGCCGAAGCCCTCGACGAGCATCCCGCCCGTCACGCCCTCCCACGCGGTGACCGTCGACAGGGGCAGGTTCATCGCCCCCGAGATCGCGAAGCGGGCGCTGCTCAGGTCGACGCCGCGCTCCGCC
The DNA here is from genome assembly GCF_014841815.1 of Frigoribacterium sp. CFBP 8754. NCBI lineage: Bacteria > Bacillati > Actinomycetota > Actinomycetes > Micrococcales > Microbacteriaceae > Frigoribacterium > Frigoribacterium sp. CFBP 8754. The sequence continues at coordinate 250,676 of NZ_JACYUO010000002.1, read as the reverse complement.
GCCGCCTCGGCCAGGCGCTGGTAGATCGGCGGCACGGCGGGCAGGAACGTCGGCGGGTGCTTCGCCGCGGCCTTGAGCACGAGGTCGACGTCGAACTTGGGGAAGAGCACGAGGCGGGCGCCGATGCTCATCGCGAAGGTGAGGCACAGCGTGAGGCCGTAGGCGTGGAAGAAGGGCAGGACGCCGTAGACGGTCTCTTCGCCCTCGCGGATGCCCTGCACCCAGGCGCGCCCCTGCACGGCGTTGCTGTGCAGGTTGCGGTGCGTCAGCACGGCCCCCTTCGGCGAGCCGGTCGTGCCGCTCGTGTACTGCAGCAGGGCGACGTCGTCGAGGGCGGGACGGGGGTGCCGGCGCCGCAGCGGGCGTGACGAGACGAGCTCGGGCCAGGTGAGGTCGCCGCGGGTGCGGGAGGTGAGCGCCTCGCGCGACTTCCGGGCCGCCGGCACCGGCAGGGTCAGGGCCAGCCGGGTCGCCAGCGGCATCGCCCGCGTGACGTCGACCGAGACGACCGAGCGGAAGCCGATGTCGCTCGGCAGCGCCCGGAGGCGGTCGACCAGCTTGTCCCACGCGATCGCCACGGTCGCGCCGTGGTCCTCGAAGAGGTGGCGCAGTTCGCGGTCGGTGTAGAGCGGGTTGTGCTCGACGACGACCGCGCCGAGGCGCAGGACCGCGTAGAACGCGACGACGTGCTGGGGGCTGTTGGGCAGCAGGATCGCGACCCGGTCACCGGCCCCGACCCCGAGCTTGCGGAGGCCCTCGGCGGCCCGGGCGATCTCGTCGCCGAGGTCGCGGTAGCTCGTCTCCCGCCCGAAGAACTCGAGCGCCGTGCGGCTGCGGTGCGCGGCGACGGCGTCGTCGATGAGGTCGACGAGGGTGCCGGTGACGGGCTCGATGTCGGCGGGGACGCCCGGGGCGTAGCTGTGCAGCCAGGGGCGGTCGGGCGCGGTGTCGGAGCTCATGCGGCCATCGAACCAGCCGGGGGGCGGGGGAAGCTGCGTGGTCGCCGAGGGCGGACCGGGACTGCGCCTCGGTCAGCGCGCGTCGCGCCGGGTCAGCGCGCGTCGCGCCCGGTCAGCGCCAGCAGCCGCACGTGCAGCGGGGCGTCGTCGTCGACCGGCACGGGGCTCGCGAACAGCCCGGAGGCCTCGAGGGCGTCGGCCTGCGGCTCGAAGACCGTCCACACGGCCGCCACGAGCTCGTCGTCGAGGCTCTCGTCGGCGCCGATCGCCCGGGCGAGGTCCCAGGTGTGGATGGTGACGTCGGCGACCTGCTCGGCGAGGTACTCCCGGGCCGGCACGACGTCGGCGCTCAGGCGGACGGGCGCCTCGGGGTCGGCCTCGGCCCAGGCGGCCGTCGCGGCGGACGACCAGCGGTGCCACGCGGTGACGAGGTCGTCGTCGAGCGGCTCGATCGAGCGCTCGGAGGCCGACGGGTCGCCGCCGTCGAGCAGCAGCGGCACCCACTGCTGCTCGCGGGTCACGTGCCGGACGAGGTCACGGACCCGCCACTCGGTGTCGGGCGTGGGGGCGTCCCAGTCGGCCACCGCCTCCACCCGTCGGGCGAACTCGTCGTGCGCGCGCTGCTGCAGGGTGATCCAGTCGACGGTCATGGGGCGTCCTCTCGAGGCAGGGGCGTCACGACCACCGACGGCGCCGGCGGCGGAGCGGTGTCGCGGTCTGCTGGGGCCCAACCGCCGGAGGCGCGGCGGCCTTCCCGAGGTCGGCCCTCAGCGGAACAGTCGCCACGGTAGCGCCTCACCGGCTAGGGTCGCTCGCATGACGACCCTGCTCGAGCTCCTGGCGCGCGTGCTCGCGCCGCTCGAGCACGTGGTGCAGGCCCTCGCCGCCCAGGGCGGCGACCCGGCCTCCGCCGCGGTCGTCGTCTCGCTGCTCGGCGCGGCCACGGTGCTCGTGGCGACCGGGCTGGGCCGTGCCCTGCTGGCGCTGTGCGGCCTCGCGCCCGCACCAGCGCGACGGGTGCTCAGCGAGGGGGCCGACGTGCGCCTCCTCGTGTTCCAGCGCGACCCCGACGCGGACGGGCACGTGCGTGCCCGCGCTCCGGGCCGGGCGCTCCCGGCCGCCTGACCCGACGCTCACCCGCGACCCGTCGCGGCGGCCAGACGACGTCACCCGTCTCTCTGACCGAGGAGCCCCTCCGTGGACCTGTCCGCCTTCCCGCCCGTCGCCGTCGTCCTCGACGGCCTCCACTCGTTCGTCGCCCTGCTCGCCGCCCTGGTCGAGCCCGCCGTGGGCGACCTCTCGTCGGCGCTCGCCGTCGTCCTGCTCACCGTCGTCGTCCGGCTGGTGCTGGTGCCCGTCGGGGTCTCGCAGGTGCGCGCCGAGATCGGCCGACGCCGTCTCGCGCCCCGCGTCGCCGAGCTGACCCGCCGCGTCACCGACCCCCAGGAGCGCAGCAGGCGCCTCATGGAGCTGTACTCGTCGGAGAAGGTCTCGCCGCTCGCGGGCTGCCTCCCGACCCTCGCCCAGGCCCCGGTGCTGACGGCCGTCTACTCGCTCTTCGCCCACCCGACGATCGCCGGCCACGCGAACGAGCTGCTGGGCCACACCCTGGGCGGGGCCGTGCTGGGGGCGAACCTGCCCGTGGCCCTCGGCGCGGGCCTCGCGACGGTGTGGCCGTACCTCGTGCTGCTCGCCGTGCTCGCGGTCGTCGTCGAGCTGACCCGGCGCGCCTCGCTGCGGGCGGCGGGGCCGACTGCGGCACCGCTGCCCGGTGCTGCCGGTGCCGCGGGCCCCGCCGCCGTGCCGGGCATGACGGGGCTGCTGCGGGTGCTGCCGTTCGTCAGCGTCGTCTTCGCGGCCTTCGCCCCGCTGGCCGCCGCGCTCTACCTCGTGACCAGCGCCTCCTGGACCCTGCTCGAACGGGCGGTGCTCCGCCGGGCCCTGGCGCCGCGGACCGGGGGAGGCGCGGTGGCCGTCTGAGGCAACGACGGAGGGCCCGCCCCTGCCTGAGCAGGTGCGGGCCCTCCGGGGAGCGTCGTGACTACGCCGAGAGCACGAACTGGATCTCGAGCGTGACGGTGACGTCGTTGCCGAGCGTGAAGCCGCCGGCCTCGAGCGCCGCGTTCCAGCTGACGCCGAACTCGGTGCGGTCGATCTTCGTCGTGGCCGAGAAGCCGAGCTTCGTCTGGCCGTAGCCGTCGACGACGAGGCCGCCGAACTCGCTCTTGAGGGTGACGGGCTTGGTGACGCCGCGGAGGCTCAGGTCGCCGTGCACGAGGAAGGCGTCGTCGCCCTTCTCCTCGATGCTCGTCGAGGTGAACGTCATCTGCGGGTGCTCCTCGGCGAGGAAGAAGTCGCCGGTCTGCAGGTGGCCGTCGCGGTCCTTCTGGTTCGTGTTGATCGAGGCCACGTCGATCGAGGCCGTGACCTTGCTCGCGGTGTGGTCGTCATCGGTGACCAGGCTCGCGTCGAAGCGCTCGAACGAGCCCTTGACCTTGCTGATCGCGAGGTGGCGGACGCTGAACGAGACCTCGCTGTGGGTGGGGTCGAGGGTCCAGGTGCCGGCGGGGATCTTCTCTGCGGTGATGGCCATGGTGTTCTCCTTGAGGTGGTGACGTGTGAGGTGGTCGTAGATCGGTGACGTGTCACCGAAGGTGGTACGAGTATATGCAAGAGCATCGACAGGTCGAGCATTCCCGATCCGCGTGGCTGATCGGTGAACAGCGTCGATGCAGGTGCTGGGACCCGGTCGGCCGTCGCCGGGGCGGCGGCCGACCGGGGGACCGGGCCGAGGGTCAGGCGGGGCGCTCGGCGGGGGAGACCGTCTTCGCCGGGTCGGTCTCGGCGAGGTGGCCCACGGCCGCGTCGATCGCGGTCATGGCCTCGGCCGGCAGGCGGACGCCCGCGGCGGCGGCGTTGTCGGCCACCTGCTCGGGGCGGGAGGCCCCGATGATCGCCGAGGCGACGTTGTCGTTCTGCAGCACCCACGCGACGGCGAGCTGGGCCATCGTGAGGCCGAGGTCGTCGGCGACCGGCTTCAGGGCCGCGACGCCGGTGAGCACCTCGTCGGTCATGAACCGCTTGATGGTGTCGGCGCCGCCCTTGGCGTCGGTGGCCCGGCTGCCCGCGGGCAGCTCGGCTCCCGGTGCGTACTTGCCGCTCAGGACGCCCTGCGCGACCGGCGACCAGACGATCTGGCTGACGCCGTGCTGCACGCTGGCGGGCACGACCTCCTGCTCGATGACGCGCCACAGCATCGAGTACTGGGGCTGGTTCGAGATCAGCTGCACGCCGAGCTGCTGGGCGAGCTCGTGGCCGGCGCGGATCTGCTCGGCCGTCCACTCGCTCACGCCGATGTAGAGCGCCTTGCCCTGCCGCACCACGTCGGCGAAGGCCTGCATCGTCTCCTCCAGGGGAGTCGCGCTGTCGTAGCGGTGCGCCTGGTAGAGGTCGACGTAGTCGGTGCCCAGGCGGCGGAGCGACCCGTCGATCGACTCGAGCACGTGCTTGCGGCTCAGCCCGACGTCGTTGTGGCCGCGCGGGCCGGTGGGCCAGTAGACCTTCGTGAAGATCTCGAGGCTCTCGCGCCTCTCACCGGCGAGGGCGTCGCCGAGCACCTGCTCCGCCGCGGTGTTCGCGTAGGCGTCGGCGGTGTCGAAGGTCGTGATGCCCGCGTCGAGGGCGGCGCGGACGCACTGCGTCGCGACGTCGTTCTCGACCTGCGAGGCGTGGGTGAGCCAGTTGCCGTAGGTGATCTCGGAGATCTTGAGGCCGCTGCGGCCGAGGTGTCGGAATTCCATGTCGTCACCGTACGCGCCACCCGTCGCTCCGTGGAGGCGCGTGTCGACGCCCTGGCCCCCGCCCGGGGGTCGTGTGAACGCCGTGTGTCGGGCACCTGGCAGTTCGCCGGGATCCCGTACCCCGCACCCAACCCCCCGACCGGGGGCCGCCGAACCACGACCTGACCCACCCGACCGCTCGACCCGACCCGAGCGCGCCCGACCTGGTCCCCGACGACGTGGACGCGACTCCCCCCGACCCTGACACCCGACAGGAGACCGACCCGTGCCGTCCCCCCTGACCCACCTCGCGACCTCCGTCCTCGCCGCCGGCGAGCCGGAACCGCTGCTGACGCCCCAGGCGCCCGCCGACCCCTCGCAGGTGCTGCCCAACCGCGGCAGCACCTCCGGCCTGGGCGACGGCGTGCCCGGCTTCTCGCTGCCCGACTGGAGCCCGCTCGAGTGGATCGGCTACTCGGGCCTCGTCCTGGTGACCGTCCTCCTCACCGCGGTCGCCGTCTCGACGCTGTGGTGGATGCTCCACGCCTGGCGCTCCAAGGACACCCTCGAGGGCAGCCGCTTCAGCGACTCGCCCCTCGACGCGGCGCACTCGTTCACGCTCCTCGTCCCGGGGCGCCACGAGGAGGAGGTGATGGGCCAGACGCTCGACCGCCTCGCCCAGCAGGACCACCCCGACTTCGAGATCATCGCCATCGTCGGCCACGACGACCCCGGCACCGAGCGCGTCGCCCGGGAGGCCGCCGCCCGGCACCCCGAGCTCATCCGCGTCATCGTCGACTCGAGCGTGCCGAAGAACAAGCCGAAGGCGCTCAACCTGGCGCTGCAGACCTCGCGGGGCGAGATCGTCGGGGTCTTCGACGCCGAGGACGACGTGCACCCGCGCCTGCTGACCCTCGTCGACTCGCGCTTCACCGAGACCGACGCCGACGTCGTCCAGGGCGGCGTGCAGCTGATGAACTTCCAGTCCAGCTGGTGGAGCCTCCGCAACGTGCTCGAGTACTACTTCTGGTTCCGCTCGCGGCTGCACTTCCACGCCAAGGAGAAGTTCATCCCGCTCGGCGGCAACACGGTCTTCGTCCGCAAGGAGTGGCTCGACTGGTCGGAGGGCTGGGACGCCTCGTGCCTCGCCGAGGACTGCGAGCTCGGCGTGCGCCTCTCGAGCGCCGGCGCGAAGGTCGTCGTCGCCTACAGCCCCGAGGTCGTCACTCGTGAGGAGACGCCCGGCACCTTCGTCTCGCTGCTCAAGCAGCGCACCCGCTGGAACCAGGGCTTCATGCAGGTCTACGGCAAGGGGGAGTGGCGTCAGCTGCCGACCCTGCGTCAGCGCCTGATGGCCCGCTACCTGCTCACCATGCCGTTCATCCAGGCGGCCACCGGCCTGCTCATCCCGATCAGCGTCGTGCTCATCCTCACCGTCAAGGTGCCGACGGCCATCGCGCTCGTCTCGTTCGTGCCGCTCGCACCCACGCTGGTGCTGCTGGCCGTCGAGTTCACGGGGCTGCACGAGTTCGGCAAGACGTACGGCCAGAAGGTCCGCGTGCGCGACTACGCCCGCCTCGTCTGGGGCCTCCTGCCCTACCAGATCTTCCTCGCCCTCGCCGCCGTGCGGGCCGTCTGGCGCCAGCTGCGCGGGATGAACGCGTGGGAGAAGACGGAGCACTCGGGCACGCACCGTCCCGCGGTCGCGCCCGGCGCCTCCGTCAGCGGTGCCCCGAGCTCGCCGCCCGTCGTCGTCGGCCAGCCCGTCGACGCCCTCGCGACCGTGGGGAGCGACCGATGACCGCCACGATCGAGCGGCCCGCCGCCCCCGTCCGCCCCGCCGTGCCCCGTGTCCACGAGCCCGCTCCGGGCCGCGGGCGGACCCCCGTCGGCGAGTGGTTCCGTCGCCACGGCCGGAGCCTCGCCTGGCTGCTGCCGGTGCTGGCGATCGCCGCGACCGTGCAGGCCTGGAACATGGCCGGGTCGCCGCAGCGCATCGACGACGAGGGCACCTACACGGCCCAGGCCTGGGCCGTGCAGCACCTCGGCGAGCTGACCCACTACACCTACTGGTACGACCACCCGCCGGTGGGCTGGCTGCAGATCGCGGCCTACACCTCGCTGACCGGCGCCTTCTCGCGCTACGACATCGCGGTGCTGGCCGCCCGGGAGGCGGTGCTCGCGTTCACCCTCGTCGCCGTCGTGCTCGTCTGGCTGCTCGGTCGCAAGCTCGGCCTGAGCCGGCCGGCGGCGGCCGTCGCGGCCCTGGTGTTCGCGGTCTCGCCCCTGGCGCTGCAGTTCCACCGCACCGTCTACCTCGACAACATCGCGACGCCGTGGCTGCTCGCCGCCTTCGTCTTCGCCCTGAGCCGGCGCTACCAGCTGGCCGGGTACGCCGCCGCCTCGCTCACCTTCGGCATCGCCGTGCTGAGCAAGGAGACGTACCTCCTCGCCCTGCCCTTCCTGGCGTGGACGATGTGGCGCGGGGCCGACCGGTCGACGCGCCGCTACACCCTCTCGATCGCCGCGAGCCTGCTCGTGCTGGTCGGCCTCGGGTACGTCGCCCTCGCCGCCGTCAAGGGCGAGCTGCTGCCCGGCGCCGGGCGGGTCAGCCTGCTCGAGGGCGTGCAGTTCCAGCTCGCGACCCGCGAGGCGAGCGGCTCCGTCTTCGACACGGGAAGCCTCTTCTTCGCGACCGTCTCGCAGTGGTGGCAGCTCGACCCGGTGCTGATCGTGCTGGGCGTCGTGGCCGCGGTGGTGGGGCTCTTCCTCCGTCGCGTCCGTCCGATCGCCGTGATGCTCGTCTTCCTGGTCGCGTTCATGTTCCGCCCCGGCGGGTACCTGCCCGTGCCCTACGTGATCATGCTGCTGCCGTTCGCCGCCCTGCTCGTCGCGGCCGCCACCGACGCCGCCGTCCGGGCCGTCCGGGCCCGCCGCGCCGGGCGCGCGTCCACCGTCGCCGCCCGCACGGGCGCCGTCGCGTGGCTGGCCGTCACGGCGGTCGCCCTCGTCGCCGTCGTGCCGCTCTGGGCCGTGCAGCTGCGCGGCTTCGTCGACGCCGACCTCGACGCCCCGATGCGGAACGCCGAGACCTGGGTCGAGCAGAACGTGCCGACCGACAGCCGCCTGCTCGTCGACGACGCGGTCTGGGTCGACCTGGTGAACGCCGGGTTCGCCCGGGAGAACGTCATCTGGTTCTACAAGATCGACACCGACGGCGCCGTCCAGGCGCAGTCGCCGAACGGCTGGCGCGACAGCGACTACCTGTTCGAGACGGAGTCGGTCCGCACCTCGGGGCTGGCCTCGGCCGACGTCCGGCAGGCACTCGAGAGCTCGACCGTCGTGGCCTCGTTCGGCGAGGGCGACCAGCAGGTCGCCGTCCGCCGCATCGACCGTGACGGGGCCGCGGAGGCCCAGCGCACGGCCGACGAGGCCGCCGCGGCCCGGTCGCGGGCGGGCTCCGAGCTCGCGCAGAACCCCGGCCTCCAGGTGTCGTCGACCTTCGACCAGGCCCTGACCGACGGCCGCCTCGACCCGCGCGCCGTGATCGTGCTCGGGCAGCTGGCCGCCATCGCCCCGGTCTCCGTCGCCGACCCCGAGGGGCTGCCCGGCGAGCAGGAGTCGCTCTTCCGCCAGTTCGTCGTGACGCCCGGCGGCGGCGAGTCCCTCGCCGACCTCCGAGCCACCCTCGAGGGCCTCGGCGACGTGTACGCGCCGCAGTCGGTCGAGCAGGAGGGCGACGCCCTCCGCGTGACCTTCTCCGCCGTGCCGCCCGAGGGGCTCCTCGCCCCGTGACCGCCCGGTCGAGGCCCGCACCCCGCGGGCCTCGACCCTCCAGACTGGCTCCGCCCGCCAGGGCGGAGCACCCCGACCGGAAAGGAACCACCGTGATCCGCACGATCCGCTCCCTCCGCACCACCGCCTCCCGCACCGCCCCCGGCACGCCCGGCACCCCCGTCGGCACCGTGGCGACCCCGTCGCGGCGCCGCCTCGCGGCGCCGCTCGCCCTCGCCGCCGCGGCGGCCGTCGCCCTCGCCGGGTCGCTCGTCGCCGCCTCGCCCGCCCAGGCCGCCGACGGCGACGGCTGGGTGCGCGTCGGCCACCTGTCGCCCGACACGAAGGCCGTCGACGTCACCCTCACCTCGCTCTCGGGCGGGCAGGTCGTGATGGACCTCGACGACGTGACCTACGGCCAGGTCAGCGCCTACCAGGCCCTGCCGGCGGGCACCTACGTGGTCTCGATGACGGCCGCCGACTCGCCGGCCCGCACGAAGCCGGTCATCACGACGAACGTGACGGTCGACAGCGGCCAGCCGATCACGACCGTGGCGTACGGCCCGAACGACGACCTGCGCACCCAGGTGTTCAAGGACGACCTGACCGCGCCCTCCGACGGCCAGGCGAAGGTGCGCCTCGTGCAGGCCGCCACGGTCAGCGACCAGGTCTCGGTCGCGACGACGACGGGCACGACGATCGCCGCCGACGCGCCCTTCGGCAGCGCCAGCCAGTACGCGCAGGTCGCGGCCGGCCCGTGGCAGCTCTCGCTCACCGGCGACGACGTGACCGGCTCCGGCTCGGTCGACCTCGCCGCGGGCAGCATCAGCACGCTCTTCGTGCTCGACGACTCCGACGGCGGCCTCACGGTCGTCCCCGTCGTCGACAGCGCCGCGACGGCGCAGGCGCCGGTCGGCGGCGTCCAGACGGGCGGCGGCTGGCTCGCCGAGCACCCGTCGGACGACGCGACGGCCAGCGCCGCCGACGGCGACCAGCCCCGCGGGTTCTGGGCGACCGTCCTCGGCTGGTTCGGGGCGTGACCCGGGGAGGCGCGCCGCGCCTCCCGGCACCGCTCCCGCACCGCACCGCCCCACCAGCAGAGAGCAGAGCAGCATGACCCGCAGAACGAAGGCCCTCCTGGCCGTCGTCGTCGTGGTGGCCGTCGCCCTCACGGCCGGCGTCGCCTGGCTCGTCGTCGGCCCCTCGGGCCCGTCGTCCGACGAGCCGGCCGCCGACGCGACCGGCACGCCCGGCGCCGGCACCCCGACCCCGCAGGCCCGCACGGCGACCGAGATCGGCGAGGGGTTCCTCGACGACTGGGTCGACGACGACGGCCGCGTCGTGCGCCGCGACCAGGGCGACGACACCGTCAGCGAGGGGCAGGCCTACGGCATGCTCGTCGCCGTCGGCGTCGGCGACGAGCAGCGCTTCGACGCGATCTGGCGCTGGACCCGCGAGAACCTCGTGCGCGAGGACGGCCTGCTGGCCTGGCGCTGGGCCGACGGCGCCGTCGTCGACGACATGCCGGCCAGCGACGCCGACGTCGACGCCGCGCGGGCCCTCGTGCTCGCCGGCGAGGCCTTCGGCGACCCGTCGCTCACCGAGCAGGGCGTCGACCTCGGCGGTGCCGTGCTCGACGAGATGACCGCCGTCACCGACGTGGGGCGCATCCTGCTGCCCGGCCCGTGGGCGGCCGGCGACGGCCCGTGGTCGTACAACCCCTCGTACGCGTCGCCCGCGAGCTTCGCCCAGCTGGCCGAGGCCAGCGGCGACCCGCGCTGGTCGGAGCTCGAGGCCGGCTCGCGCGCCGTGACGACCTCCGTGCTCGACGCGACGGCCCTGCCGAGCGACTGGGCCCAGGTGCGCCGCGACGGCAGCGTCGTGCCCCTGCCGGGCGCCGACGGCACGTCGGGCACGGTGCAGTACAGCTACGACGCGGCCCGCCTCGCGCTCCGCTACGCCGAGTCGTGCACCCCCGACGACGTCGCCCTCGCCGCCCGGCTCGCGCCGGTGCTGCAGCGCTACGACGACCTGCCGATGCAGCTCGACCTCGGCGGGCAGTCGATCGGTGCCGACCAGAGCCCGCTCGCCTACGCGGCCCGCGCCGCGGCCGAGGCGAGCGCGGGTCAGCACGAGGAGGCCTCCGCCGACCTGCGACGCGCCGACGCCCTCGCCCAGTCGACCCCGACCTACTACGGCACCGCGTGGGCCGCCCTCGCGGCGCTCCAGGTCGAGGCGTCCGCGCTCGGCGCGTGCTCGCCGCTGGAGGTGGCCCGATGAGCCTCGTGCAGCGCATCTCCGCCCACCGGCGGGCCGCCGTCGGCGTCGCGGTCGTCCTCCTCGTCGCGGCCGGCGTGACCGTCGGCGCCGTCGCGGCGCAGCCCGACCGGGGCAGCTCGACCGACACGGGCGCCGAGGCCGGCGCCGGCGCCTCGCAGGCCGCCCCGGGCGGGGCCGCCACCGACCCGGCGCTCGACCCCGGCAGCGGGGCCGCCGGCTCGTTCCAGGACCCGGCGGCACCGTACGTCACCGCGCCTCCCGCAGGCTCGACCCCGGTGCGGGTCCAGATCCCCTCGATCGGTGTCGACTCCGGCCTCGAGTCGCTCGGCCTCGGCGCGCAGGGCGAGCTCGAGCCGCCCCGCGAGTGGATGTCGGCCGGCTGGTACCGCGACGGCGTCGTGCCGGGCGGCGTCGGTCCGGCGGTCATCGCCGGGCACGTCGACTCCGGCAGCGGCCCCGCCGTGTTCGTCGACCTGGCCGACCTCGCCGTGGGCGCGGAGGTGCAGGTGACGCTCTCGACCGGCAGCGTCGAGACCTTCCGCGTGACGGGCAGCGAGCGGACCCCCAAGGCGACCTTCCCGACCAGCGACGTCTACGGGGCGACCCCGACGGCGAGCCTCCGCCTCATCACCTGCGACGGCACGTTCGACCGCTCGACCGGCCACTACGTCGACAACCTCATCGTGTTCGCCGACCTCGTGTCGGCCACCTGACCGGCGCGGACCACCCGCACCGCCCCCGCACCGCCCCCGACCCGACCAGACCCGACCCGACCCGACCCGCTCCCTCCCACCCGACCTGGAAGGACCACCCCGTGAACGACGCACTCGTCATCATCCCGACCTACGACGAACGAGAGAACCTCGACTGGATCGTCGGCCGCACACTCGACAGCGGGGCCGCCGTCGACGTGCTCGTCGTCGACGACGGCTCGCCCGACGGCACCGGCGACCTCGCCGACGCGTGGGCCGCCCGCGACCCCCGGGTGCACGTGCTGCACCGCACCGGCAAGGCCGGCCTCGGCGCCGCGTACCTGGCGGGCTTCGCCTGGGGGCTCGAGCGCGGCTACGCGGCCCTCGTCGAGATGGACGCTGACGGCTCCCACCACCCCGAGGACCTCCCCGCCCTGATCGCCCTGCTCGCCGACGACGACCTCGTGCTCGGCTCGCGCTGGGTGCCCGGCGGCCGCGTCGAGAACTGGCCGCTGCGTCGCCGGCTGCTCAGCCGCGGCGGCAGCTGGTACACCCGCGGCGCCCTCGGCATCACGGTCGCCGACACGACCGGCGGCTTCCGGGCCTTCCGGGCCGAGGCCCTGCGCCGCATCGACCTCGACGAGGTCGAGTCGCGCGGCTACTGCTTCCAGGTCGACCTGCTCTGGCGGTCGCTGCAGGCCGGCCTCCGCGTCGTCGAGATGCCGATCACCTTCACCGAGCGCGTGCACGGCGCGTCCAAGATGAGCGGGTCGATCGTGCGGGAGTCGCTGGTCAAGGTCACGAGGTGGGGCCTGACCCGGCGCAGCCGCGCGGTCGTCGAGCTCGTGCTGCGGCACCGTCGCCTGCCGAGCGTGCGGGCCACCTCGCACCGCGTGCGGCCGGGCGAGCTGGCGGGCCTGCGGGCGCGCTAGCCGCCGCGGACGGACGAGAGGAGGGGCGGGTCGCGACACGACCCGCCCCTCCTCTCGTCTCCTCCGGCCCGTGGGCCGGCTGCCTCAGCGGACGATCGCCACCGAGTGCGGCGGCAGCAGCAGCGACTCGCCGGCGGTGACGGCGTCGTCGCTCGTGAACAGGACCTCGGTGCAGGGCACGGCGACCCGCGCCTCCTGCTCCGCGAAGTTGACGGCGACCCGCAGCGAGCCGCGCGTCAGCACGAGCCAGCGGGCGTCGGCGTCGTGCTCGACCGAGACGCGGGGGAGGCGCGGGTCGGTCAGGTCGGGCTCGGCGCGTCGCAGGGCGGCCAGGCGGCGGTACGCGCTCAGCACGAGGGCGTGCCGCCCCTGCTCGACCTCCGACCAGTCGAGCTTCGAGCGCCGGTAGGTCTCCGGGTCCTGCGGGTCGGGCACGGTCGATTCGTCCCAGCCGAGCTTCGCGAACTCGGCGATGCGGCCCTTCGCGGTCGCCTCGCCGAGGTCGGCCTCGGGGTGCGAGGTGAAGAACTGCCACGGGGTCGACGCGGCCCACTCCTCGCCCTGGAAGAGCATCGGCGTGAACGGCGACGCCAGGGTGAGGGCGGCGGCGATGACGAGCTGGCCGTCGTCGAGCGTGGCCGCGAGGCGGTCGCCGATCGCGCGGTTGCCGATCTGGTCGTGGTTCTGGTTCGCCACGACCAGGCGCCAGCCGGGCATGTGCTCGACGTCGATCGGGAAGCCGTGGTCGGTCTCGCGGAACGACGACCAGGTGCCGTCGTGGAAGAAGCCCTTCGTGAGCACCTTGGCGAGCGAGTCGAGCGACGCGAAGTCGGCGTACCAGCCGGTGGTCTCGCCGGTCAGCGCCACGTGCAGGGCGTGGTGGAAGTCGTCGCTCCACTGCCCGTCGAGGCCGTAGCCCTGGCGGTGGTCGGGGCCGGAGCCGCCCCCGTCGCGCGGGGTGATCAGGCGCGGGTCGTTCATGTCGCTCTCGGCGATCAGCGTCAGCGGGCGCCGCTGGTGGGCGCTCAGCGCCGCGGTGCGCTCGGCCATCTCCTGGAGCAGGTGCACCGGCGAGTCGTCGCGGAGCGCGTGCACGGCGTCGAGGCGCAGCGCGTCGACGTGGTAGTCGGTGAACCACATCGCCGTGTTGTCGAGGATGAACTCGCGCACCTCGTGCGCGCCGTCGTCGTCGAGGTTGACGTTGTCGCCCCAGGTGTTGGCGTGCTTGCTCGAGAGGTAGGGGCCGAAGACCGGCAGGTAGTTGCCCGAGGGGCCGAGGTGGTTGTAGACGACGTCCTGCACGACGCCGAGGCCCGCGGCGTGCGCGGCGTCGACGAAGCGCTGGTAGGCCTCGGGCCCGCCGTAGTTGTCGGTGACGGTGAACCAGTCCACGCCGTCGTAGCCCCAGTTCCAGCGCCCGTTGACGCCGTTCACCGGCAGCAGCTCGACGAGGTCGACGCCGAGCTCGACGAGGTGCGGCAGCTTCTCGATCGCCGAGTCGAGCGTGCCCTCGGGGGTGAAGGTGCCGAGGTGCAGCTCGTAGATCACCGCGCCGCCGAGCTGGCGGCCCGTCCAGGCCTCGTCGGTCCAGGCGAAGGCCGCCGGGTCGAAGGTCTCGCTGAGGCCGTGCACGCCGTCAGGCTGGCGCCGAGAGCGCGGGTCGGGCAGCGGCGTGTCGCCGTCGTCGAGCAGGAAGCCGTAGCGGTGGCCCGGCCCGCGGTCGAGGTCGGCGGGCGCGCGCCACCACCCGGTGGCGGGCTCGGCCGCGAGCGGCAGCTCCTCGCCGTCGAGGTGCAGTCGCACGGTGGTGGCGGTCGGGGCCCAGACGTCGTAGACGCTCATCGGTCTCCTCGGAGGTGTCGGGTGGTCGGTGTGCGGGGGAGGTGCGGGGTGCGGGCACGACGACGACCGCCGACCCGCAGGGGTCGACGGTAGTCGTGCGGCGCCCGGCTAGACCTGGCTGTCCGCCGGGACGAGCAGCGCGACGGGGTACGTCTCGAGCAGCCCGGCGAGGCGGACGTGGCCGCCCTCGTGGCGACGGCCCGTGAGCACGTCGACCCAGGCGCCGCCGCGGGTGAGCAGGACGGTGTCGTCCCAGCCGCCGGCCTGCTCGAGCGACACCGGGAGGCGCGTGGCGACGACGAGAGCGCCGCCACGGTCGGCGGCGACGACGTGGTCGCGGCGCTCGCCGAGCACGGGCAGCGGGGCGTACCGGGTGAACAGCTCGGGCCGGTCGCGGCGCAGCGTCAGCGCGCGGTGCGTGACGAGCAGCTTGGCCGCCCCCGTCTCGTCGACGGGCGGCACGGTGCCCGCGACGACGTCGGCGAGGAGGCGGCGGCGCGCCTCGAAGTCCACCTCACGTCGGTTGTCGGGGTCGACGAGCGAGAAGTCCCACAGCTCGCCGCCCTGGTAGACGTCGGGGCTCCCCGGCCCGGTGAGCTGCAGCAGCGCGACGCCGAGCGAGTTGCTCCAGCCCGCGGGGCGCAGCACGTCGACGATGCGCTCGACCTCGTGGCGCACCTGGTCGTCGTCGAACGCAGCGTCGACCGCCGCGTGCATGCGCTCCTCGAAGGCCTCGGCCTCGGGGGTGCGGTCGGTCCACGTGGTGGAGCTGCTGGCCTCGCGCGAGGCCTTCTCGGCGTAGTCGTGCAGGCGCTCGCGCGACGCCGGCCAGGCGCCGACGATCGTCTGCCAGAGGATGTTCTCGAACGGGCCGTCGCCGACCGGTGCGAGGCTCCGCAGCCGCTCGAGCGTGGCGGCCCACTCCTCGGCGACCTCGGCGAGCACCGAGACGCGGGCGCGCACGTCGGCGCTGCGCTTGGTGTCGTGGGTCGAGAGGGTCGTCATGCCGAACGGGCGCTCGGCGAGGCGCAGCTGCTGGCGGTCGTGGAACTCCGCGGGCGTGAGCGAGAACTCGGCGGGGTCGGCCCCGACCTCGGTCAGCGTGGCGAGACGGCTGTAGCGGTAGAACGCGGTGTCCTCCACGCCCTTGGCCATCACCATGCCGCTCGTCTGCTGGAACCGCACGGCGGCCGGGTGCTCGGCGTCGTGCAGCACGGCGACGACCTCGGCGATCGTGGCCGCGAGGTCGGGGCGGTGCGCGGTGGCGACCTCGGCGGCCTCGTCGAGGTGCTCGGCCCCCTGCGGCAGGTAGCTGCGGTAGACGGGGAAGGCCGCGGCGAGCTCGGCGAGGGCGTCGACGGCGCGGTCGTCGGCGCGGCCGTCGTCCGACAGCAGCCGGGCGAGGCGCCGGATCTCGCTGCCGAGGATCCCGTCGGCGATGCCCCGCTTGGTGCCGAGGATCATCTCGTGCCAGTCGTCGGGGCCGTCACCGTCGCGGAGGCGGGAGTCGAGCGCGCCGAGGGCCTCGGCGCCCGAGGGGTCGACGAAGACCCGGTCGAGGTCGGCGAGGGCGTCGTAGCCGGTGGTGCCGTCGGTGGCCCAGTCCTCGGCCAGGCGCTCGTCGCCCTCGAGGATCTTCTCGACGAGCACGTGCGCGCCGCCGGTCAGCTCGGCGAGGCGGTCGAGGTACCCGCCCGGGTCGGCGAGGCCGTCGGGGTGGTCGACGCGGAGGCCGTCGACGAGCCCCTCGCGGAACCAGCGGCCGATCTCGACGTGCGACTCGTCGAAGACGCGGGGGATCTCGACGCGGATGCCCGCGAGGGTGTTCACCGCGAAGAAGCGGCGGTAGTTGAGGTCGGTGTCGGCGCGCTTCCAGTGCACCAGCTCGTACGACTGGCGGGCGTGGACGGCGGCCGCGTCGTCGCCCTCGGCGGCCGTGCCGGGAGCGATCGGGTACACGTTGTCGTAGTAGTGAAGCTCGTCGCCGACGATCTCGAGGCCCTCGATGGTTCCGTCGGCCGCGGCCGGCTCGCCGAGCACGGGCAGCAGCAGCTTGCCGCCGCCGGCCGCCCAGTCGACGTCGAACGCCTCGGCCCAGCGGCTCTCGCGGCCGTGGGTCAGGACGTCCCACCACCAGACGCTGGCCTTCGGCGTCGCGACGCCCACGTGGTTCGGCACGATGTCGACGAGCACGCCGAGGTCGGCGTCGTGCGCGGCGGTCGACAGGGCGTCGAGCCCGGCCGCGCCGCCCCGGGCCGGGTCGACCCGGCTGTGGTCGACGACGTCGTAGCCGTGGTCGCTTCCGGGCTCGGCCTCGAGCACGGGCGACAGGTAGACCCAGTCGGCCCCGAGGTCGCGCAGGTAGGGCACGACCGCGGCGGCGGCGTCGAGGTCGAAGGCCTCGCGGATCTGCAGGCGGTAGGTGGAGCGGGGGTGGTCGCGTCGGGTCACGAAGGGTCCTCAGCCGTGGCGCGCAGGACGACCAGGGACCGGCTGGCCACGGGCAGCTGGTCGCCGGCCCTCAGGGCCGGGACGACCTGAGGGGAGGAGGGGGGCTGGGGGGTGGTCGCGGCACGGACTGCCTGCAGCGACCGGGGAGGCGCGGTGGCGGGGGCGACCGGAGGCGCGACGGTGCTGTCGACCACGACCTCCCAGCCCTCGGCGTACTCGTCGGGAGGCAGCACGAACGTGACGGTCTCCTCGCTGGCGTTGAAGTACAGGACGAAGTTGACGTCGGTGATGCGGCCGCCGCGGTGGTCACGGCCTCGGATGCCGTCGCCGTTGAGGAACATGCCGACCGACTTCGCGTACGACTCGTTCCACTCGCCCTCCTGCATCGCGTCGCCCTCGGGCGTCAGCCAGACGATGTCGGGCAGGGGCTCGCCCTCGCCGCGGGTGACCGGGCGGCCGTTGAAGTACCGCTGTCGACGGAACGTGGGGTGGTCGTGCCGGAGCTTGATGACCTCGGCGACGAACTCGATCAGCTCGCGGTCGGCGCTCGCCCAGTCGATCCAGCTGATCTCGCTGTCCTGGGCGTAGGTGTTGTTGTTGCCGCGCTGGGTGCGGCCGAGCTCATCGCCGTGCAGCAGCATGGGCACGCCCTGGCTGAGCAGCAGCGTCGCCAGGAAGCTCCGCTGGCGCTGCTCGCGGAGGGCCAGCACGCCCTGGTCGTCGGTCTCGCCCTCGACGCCGGAGTTCCAGGAGCGGTTGTGGCTCTCGCCGTCCGCGCCTCCCTCGCCGTTGGCGTCGTTGTGCTTCTCGTCGTAGCTGACGAGGTCGCGCATGGTGAAGCCGTCGTGCGCCGTGACGAAGTTGATGCTCGCGACCGGGCGGCGCCCGTCGCGCTCGTAGAGGTCGGCCGAGCCGGTGATGCGGCTGGCGAACTCGCCCAGGGTGGAGGGCTCGCCCCGCCAGAAGTCGCGGACGGTGTCGCGGTACTTGCCGTTCCACTCCGTCCACTGGGGCGGGAAGTTGCCGACCTGGTACCCGCCGGGCCCGACGTCCCAGGGCTCGGCGATGAGCTTCACCTGCGACACGATCGGGTCCTGCTGCACCAGCTCGAAGAACGTCGACAGGCGGTCGACCTCGTAGAACTCGCGGGCGAGGGAGGCGGCGAGGTCGAAGCGGAACCCGTCGACGTGCATCTCGGTCACCCAGTACCGCAGGCTGTCCATGATCAGCTGCAGCGAGTGCGGGTGACGGACGTTCAGGCTGTTGCCGGTGCCCGTGTAGTCCATGTAGTACGTCGCGTCGTCGTCCATCAGGCGGTAGTAGGCCGCGTTGTCGATGCCCTTGAACGACAGGGTCGGCCCGAGGTGGTTGCCCTCGGCCGTGTGGTTGTAGACGACGTCGATGATGACCTCGATGCCGGCCTCGTGCAGCACCCGCACCATCGTCTTGAACTCCTGCACCTGCTGGCCGGTGTCGCCGGTCGCCGAGTAGGCGGCGTGGGGCGCGAAGAAGCCGATGGTGTTGTAGCCCCAGTAGTTGCTGAGGCCCTTCTCGAGGAGGGTGTTGTCCTGCACGAACTGGTGCACGGGCATCAGCTCGAGCGTCGTGACGCCGAGCTTCTGCAGGTGCTCGATGATGGCCGGGTGGGCGACGCCGGCGTAGGTGCCGCGCTGCTCATCGGGGATCTCGGGGTGCGTCTGCGTCAGGCCCTTCACGTGGGCCTCGTAGACGACGGTCTCGTCGTAGCTGTACTTCGGCGGGCGGTCGCCCTGCCAGTCGAAGAACGGGTTGATCACGACGCCGAGCATCATGTGCGGCGCGCTGTCGCGGTCGTTGCGCGAGTCGGGGTCGCCGAAGTCGTAGGCGAAGAGCGCCTCGTCCCAGTCGATGTCGCCGCTCGTGGCCTTCGCGTACGGGTCGAGCAGCAGCTTGGCGGGGTTCGCGCGGCAGCCCGCGGCCGGGTCGTACTCGCCGTGCACGCGGTAGCCGTACTTCTGGCCGGGCTGCACCGTCGGCAGGTAGGCGTGCCAGACGTAGGCGTCGACCTCGGTGAGGGGCACGCGGGTCTCGACGCCCTGGGCGTCGAAGAGGCACAGCTCGACCTTCGTGGCCGCCTCGCTGAAGATCGCGAAGTTCGTGCCGCCGCCGTCGTAGGTGGCGCCGAGCGGGTAGGGGTTGCCTGGCCAGGTGTGCAATCGATCCTCCGTCTAGAACTCGGCCCAGCCTAGGGGCCGCGGCCGTCCGAGGGCCGCCGGGGGCGGCCCTCGGACGGCAAAGGGCGCCCCGTCGTCGACGGGGCGCCCTCCGGCGGTGCGGGTGTCGGCTCAGCGACGGGTCACGGCGCCGTCACGGCGTCGAGCGCGTCGACGAGGCCCTCGCCGAACCAGCCGTTGTCGGCCGGGGTGCCGACGCAGGTCGCCGCGGTGGCGGGGCAGGCGACGTCGTCGGCCTGGGCGTACAGCAGGTCGGTGAGCTGCGTGCCCTCGGCGCGGGGGTGCGTCGCCTTGAGCAGCGCGAGCACGCCGGCCACGTGCGGGCTGGCCATCGAGGTGCCCGACTTGGTGCCGTAGCCGCCGCCGGTCACGGTCGACAGGATGCTCGAGCCGGGGGCCGCGACGTCGATGACGCCGTCGCCGTAGTTCGAGAACGACGACTTGGTGCCGGTCGAGGTGGTGGAGGAGACCGTCACGACGCCGTCGAGCTCGGCGGGGATGTCGGTGCAGGTCTCGTCGAGCTGGCGGGTCACCGGCACGGTGTCGTTGGGGCTGCCGGTGTCGACGGTCTTGTTCGCGAGGTCGACGGCGCTGTTGCCGGCGGCCGCCACGTTGACGACGCCCTTGCGCTGCGTGAACTGGACGGCGCGGTCGACGGCGGTCTTGACGGCCGCCTGGTCGACGTCCGACCCGCACCAGAACTCCCACGGGTCGATGAAGTAGCTGTTGTTCGTGACGTCGGCGCCGGTGGCCTCGGCGTACATGAAGCCGCAGATGGCGGCCTCGGCGTAGATGAACCCGTCGTCGTTGACGACCTTGACGGAGCTCAGCTTCGAGGCCGGGGCGACCCCGACGATGCCGACGCCGTTGCGGCCGGCCGCGATGGTGCCGGCGACGTGGGTGCCGTGGTCGCTCGTCGTGGGCTGCCAGGCGGCGTACGAGGTGTCGGGCGTGCCGCTGAGGCAGCCGGCCGAGCGGCCCTGGTCGATGTTCGCGGCGAGGTCGGGGTGGTCGCCCTGGATGCCCGAGTCGAGCACGGCGACGAGCACCTTCTTCGAGCCGTCGGTGACCTGGTGGGCCTGGTCCGCCTTGATGGCGGTCATGTCCCACTGGCGGGCCTCGAGCGGGTCGGCCGTGACGGCGGTCGCCGCCTCCAGGCCCTCCTGCTCGGCGACGGACTGCTGCGAGGCCGAGCCGCCGGTGCGCTGCAGCGCGGCCGTGTCGGGCGCGCCCTTCCACGTCGGGTCGGAGGCGGCGACGGGCGCCGTGCGGGTCGCCCCGACCGAGGCGACCGACTTGTCGGCACGGACGGAGGCGGCGAAGTTCACGTTGTCGGACTGCGCGATGACGACGCCGATCTCGGGCCACGACGCGACGACGGTGCCGGCGGCGGCGGTGACGGCCCGCTCGGCCTTCCGGGTCTGGCCGTTGTTGGCCTTCGTGACGTTGACGGCGTAGTTCATGACCTGGCCGGTGACGACGGGCAGGGCCGGGGCCGGCTTGGCGGCGACGACCGAGCCGTCGCCGGGCGCGGCGACCGCGGCGCCGGCGCCGGCGAGGCCGAGGCCCGTCGCCAGCGAGACGGCCAGACAGGTGGAGAGCACGCGGCGGCGCGTGCGGGCGGTGATCGGGCTGAAGGACATCGTTCTCCTCGTCGGGTGGGGCCGGGCGACGTCGGTGCGGACGACGGGCGTCGCTGACGGCTCAGGCTGAACATAGGGAGAACGGCGGGTGACCGGATAGTGGGCACTTGGGGGGACCGTCGCTGACCCCCGGTCGGGGGCCAGGCCCGGCGGCGCCGCCCGGCGGGTAGCGTCGGGGCATGACGCCCGCACCGCTGCCGACGTCGGCAGCCACCGCCTCCTGCTCGCCCGCCCCGCGCCTCCTCGGTGCCCCCTCCGCGGCGGCCCGCTCGTGAGGGTCGTGGTGATCGGGGCGACCGGCCACGTCGGCGGGTTCCTCGTCCCGCGGCTCGTGCTCGCCGGCCACGACGTCGTCGCCGTGAGCCGGGGCACGTCCGCCCCCTGCCGCGAGCACCCTGCCTGGCGGCAGGTCGAGCGCGTCCAGCTCGACCGCGAGGCGGGCGACGCCGACGGCTCGTTCGGCCGACGGATCGCCGAGCTCGGGGCCGACGTCGTCGTCGACATGATCTGCTTCACCCCCGCCTCGGCGCTCTCCCTCGTCGAGGCCCTGCGCGGCACGGGCACCGTGCTCGTGCACTGCGGCACCATCTGGGTGCACGGCCCGTCGGAGGAGGTGCCCGTCACCGAGGAGGCGCGGCGCACGCCGTTCGGCGAGTACGGCACGCAGAAGGCCGAGATCGAGCGCCTGCTGCTCGCCGAGTCGCGTCGCCCCGGCGGGGTGCCCAGCACGGTGCTGCACCCCGGCCACATCACCGGGCCGGGCTGGCCGATGATCAACCCGGTCGGCAACCTCGACCTCGACGTCTGGGAGGCGCTCGCGACGGGCCGCGAGGTCGTCATGCCGGGCCTCGGCCTCGAGACCGTCCACCACGTGCACGCCGACGACGTGGCCCAGGCGTTCCAGCGCGCCGTCGAGCGGCCGGCCCAGGCGGTCGGCGAGTCGTTCCACGTCGTCAGCGAGCGGGCGGTCACGCTGCGCGGCCTCGCCCAGCAGGTGGCGAGGGCGTTCGGGCAGGAGGCACGGCTCGAGTTCGCGACGTTCGACGAGTTCCGGGCACAGCGCGACCCCGCCTCGGCCGACGCCTCGTGGGAGCACCTCTCGCGCAGCCACTCGATGAGCATCGACAAGGCCCGTCGCCTGCTCGGCTACGCGCCGCGCTGGACGACGGTCGAGGCGGTGCTCGAGGGGCTCGAGTGGCTGCGGGCCGACGGGCAGCTCACCCTCGCCTGACCCGGCGGGGCTCGGTGTGCTGGACGAGGCACTCAGCGATCGTCTCGACGTCGTCGAGCACGCCCTCGGCGATCTGGACGATGACGTCGTAGGCGCCGTCCTCGGTCATCGTCAGCCGACGACCGTTGAGGCCGAGGAAGGCGATCAGGCCGGCGAGCCCCAACCTCTTGTTCCCGTCCACCAACCCGTGGTTGTTGACGAGCGAGTGCACGAGGGCCGCGGCCTTCTCCTCCAGGGTCGGGTAGGCGTCCGCGCCGAGCACGGAGGCCCGCGGCCTCGCGAGGGCCGACTCGAGCAGGCCGGCGTCGCGCACGACGACGTCGGGAGCGACAGCGCGCCGTGCGACGTGCAGCAGCTCGCCGTAGGTGAGGTGGATCACTCGCCGAGTCGGCGGAGAGCCTCGGCGTAGCGAGGGAGCTCGTCGTCGAGGACGTCGTCCAGGAGGTCGGCCCGGCTGTGGGAGTCGACGTACTCCCTCACGGCCTGGCGTGCGACGTCCTGCATGGACCGGGACTCCAGCGCCGCGCGGCGGCGGAGCGCGTCGGCCTCGTGGTCGTCGAGTCGGAGGGTCATGGGCATGCAGTCGACGGTATCTGCTGTGATACCAGATGGCAACGAGCAGACCCTCTCGACTGGGCTATGCTCGGCGGCACACACACGGGAGTCCGGTGATCCGGGCTGAGAGGAAGCGATCCACGCTTCGACCGTCGAACCTGATCTGGATCATGCCAGCGCAGGGAGGAGAGAACATGTCTGTTTCCGTGTCCGCGAACGAGTCGTCCTCGAGCCGCGACGAACGTCCGGCCGCCACCTCGCCGAGGAAGCCGTCGCGCCGCTGGCGCGTCGTCGACATCGTCGTCGCGAGCGTCATCGGCGTCGCCTGCGGCGTCGTCTTCTGGGCCTGGGGCCTCGCCTGGACCCCGCTCGACAGCGCCCTGTCGTTCCTGCCGGGGCTCTCGGGCCTCCTCGCCGGCGGCTGGCTCTTCGCCGGCGTGCTCGGCGGGCTCGTCATCCGCAAGCCCGGCGCCGCGATCTACACCGAGGTCATGGCCGCCGTCGTCTCCATGCTGATCGGCACGCAGTGGGGCTTCTCGACGCTGATCTGGGGCGTGCTGCAGGGCCTCGGGGCCGAGCTGGTGCTCGCGGCGTTCCTGTACACGACCTGGCGCCTCCACGTGGCCCTGCTCGCCGGCGCCGGCGCGGGCGTCGTCGTCGCGCTGCTCGACACCTCGTTCTCGTCGATCGCCGCCACCGCGATCGAGTACAAGGTCGTCTACGGCGTCAGCGCCGTCGTCTCGGGCGTGCTGCTCGCCGGCCTGCTCTCGTGGCTCGCGGCGCGGGGCCTCGCCCGCACCGGCGCCCTCAGCCGCTTCGCCTCGGGCCGCTCGGCCGAGGCCCGCGTCTGAGCCGACCGCTGCCGACGACGTGACGACCGCCTCCGGGGCCCGGGTCGACGCCCGCGGCTGGGGGTGGCGCCACGCCGGCCGGCTGCGACCGGCCGTCTCCGGGCTCGACCTCGTCGTCGAGCCCGGGGAGCGCGTGCTGCTGCTCGGGGCCTCCGGCGCCGGCAAGTCGACGCTGCTCGCGGGCCTCGCCGGCGTGCTGGGCGGCGACGAGGAGGGCGACGCGACCGGGGAGCTGCTGGTCGATGGCCGCCCGCCGGCCGAGCAGCGCGGGCGGGTGGGCCTCGTGCTGCAGGACCCTGACTCTCAGGTCGTGCTCGCCCGCGTCGGCGACGACGTCGCCTTCGGCTGCGAGAACGTCGGCGTGCCCCGCGACGAGACCTGGCGTCGGGTCGACGAGGCCCTCGACGCGGTCGGGCTCGACCTGCCGCGCTCGTGGCCGACCGCCCAGCTCAGCGGCGGGCAGAAGCAGCGCCTCGCGCTCGCCGGGGCCCTCGCGATGAGGCCCGGCCTCGTGCTGCTCGACGAGCCGACGGCGAACCTCGACCCGGAGGGGGTCGTCGAGGTGCGCGACGCCGTGGCCCGCGTCGTCGAGGCCACGGGCGCGACCCTCGTCGTCGTCGAGCACCGCGTCTCGGTCTGGCTGCCCGTCGTCGACCGGGTCGTCGTGCTCGCCGCGGGGGGCGGCGTGCTCGCCGACGGCCGGCCCGACGACGTGCTCGGGCACGAGCGCGTCCGGCTGACGGAGGCGGGGGTGTGGGTGCCGGGGGCCGCGCCCGCCCTGCCCCACCGGCACCGCGCCTCCTCGTCCGGACCCCTGCTCGAGGCCTCGGGCCTCGCCGTGGGGCGCCGGGGGGCCCGCGGGCCCGCCGTGGCGACCGGCGTCGACCTCGTCGTCGACGACGCGCGCGCCCTCGTGCTGACCGGGCCGAACGGCGCGGGCAAGTCGACCCTCGCCCTGACCCTCGCCGGGCTGCTGCCTCCGGCGGGCGGTGCGCTCCGGGCGACCGAGCTGCTCGCCGCCGGCGCCGGGCCGTCGCCTGCCCGGTGGCGCTCGCGGCAGCTGCTCTCGCGGGTCGGCACGGTCTTCCAGGACCCTGAGCACCAGTTCCTCACCGCGACCGTCCGCCGTGAGCTGGCGGTGGGGCCGGAGGCGCTGGGCGAGTCGCCCGCGGAGGTCGCCTCCCGGGTCGACGAGCTCCTGGCCCGCCTGCGCCTCGACCACCTGGCCGGCGCCAACCCGTTCACGCTCTCGGGCGGCGAGAAGCGGCGGCTCAGCGTCGCGACCGTCCTCGCGTCGCGGCCGCGCCTCCTCGTGCTCGACGAGCCGACCTTCGGGCAGGACGCCCGCACCTGGCGGGAGCTCGTCGCGCTGCTCGCCGAGCTCGTCGACGAGGGGCGCTCGGTGGTGGCCGTGACGCACGACGCCGAGTTCGTCGCCGCCCTCGCCGACGACGTCGTCGCCCTCGAGCGGCCCGTCGGGCGCGAGGCCGTCGCGTGAGCCTGCTCGCGGCCGTCGAGACCGACCGGCTCGTCGGCCGCCTGAACCCGGTGGCGAAGCTGCTCGCGGCGCTGGTCGTGTCGCTCGTGCTGCTGCTCTCGATCGACGCCGTCTCGGCCGGGGTCGCCCTCGTGCTCGAGCTGCTGCTGCTGCCGTGGGCGGGGCTCTCGGCGCGGCAGCTGCTGCGTCGCACCGCCCCGCTGTGGATCGCCGCACCGACGTCGGTGCTCGTCACGGCCCTCTACGGCCGCGACGAGGGGGCCGTGCTGCTGCAGGTCTGGTGGATCAGCGTGACCGACGGGTCGCTCTCACTGGCCCTCGCCATCGGCCTCCGCATCCTCGCGGTGGGGGTGCCGGGCATCGTCCTGCTCGCGACCACCGACCCCACCGACCTGGCCGACGGCTTGGCGCAGGTGCTGCACCTGCCCGCGCGGTTCGTGCTCGGCGGCCTCGCCGGCCTCCGGCTCGCCGGGCTGTTCGCCGACGACTGGCGGCAGCTGGCCCTCGCCCGGCGGGCGCGCGGCGTCGCGGACGGCCGGGGCCCCGTCGCGGCGGCGCGCCGCTTCGGCGGGCAGGCGTTCTCCCTGCTGGTGCTGTCGGTGCGCCGCGGCAGCAAGCTGGCGACGGCGATGGAGGCGAAGGGCTTCGGCTCCGACGCCGAGCGCACCTGGGCCCGGCCGTCGCGCGTCGCGGGCCGCGACCTCGTGCTCGTCGCGATCGGGGTGCTCATCGCGGCGGCGGCGGTCGCCGCGGCCGTCGTGGCCGGCACCTGGGAGTTCGTCCTTGCCTGAGGAGTGGTCAGCGGCCGTCGACGACGCCCTCGTGGGCGCCCTGCTGCGGCGAGCCGAGGAGTCGCGGGTCGGCGCCGACCGCGTGGTGCTGCTCGTCGACGGCCGCTCCGGCTCGGGCAAGACGACGCTCGCGCGTCGCCTGGTCGCGGCGTGGCCCGGTGCCCTCGGGCCGGTCCAGCTGGTGCACCTCGACGACGTCTACCCCGGCTGGCACGGCCTCGCGGCGGCCTCCCGGGTCGTCGAGGAGTCGCTGCTCGTCGGGCGCGAGCCGGGCTGGACCACGTGGGACTGGGACGCCGACGCGCCGGGGGAGCGGCGGACGCTCGACCCGGCCGTCTCGGTGGTGGTGGAGGGCGCCGGGTCGCTGACCCGCGCCTCCTCGGGGCTCGCGACCCTGTCGGTGTGGCTGGAGCTCGACGCGGGGGAGCGGCGACGACGGGCGCTGGCCCGCGACGGCGCGGCCTACGAGCCGTGGTGGGAGGTCTGGGCCGGGCAGGAGGAGGCGCACCTCGCGGCTGAGCGGCCGCGGTCGCTCGCCGACGTGGTCGTCCGGGTGCCTGTGACGCCGGTGCCGACGCCGTCGCCCACGTCGTCGCCGCCGTCTCCGTCGAGGTGACCCGTCCGGGGCCCTCGCAGCGCGTCAGGGCCCAGATCGGGGCACGGGGAGGCGCAGCTAGGCCCAGCCGAGCTGGTGCAGCTGGTCGTCGTCGATGCCGTAGAAGTGGGCGATCTCGTGCACGAGCGTGACGTGGATCTCGTCGCGCAGCTCGTCGACGTGGTCGACGGTGGCGAGGTGGGGCTCGCGGTAGAGGACGATGCGGTCGGGCAGCTCGCCGAAGCCGTAGCTGCCGCGTTCGGTGAGGGCGACGCCGTCGTAGAGGCCGAGCAGGTCGAGCGTGCCGTCCTCCGGGCGGTCCTCGGTGACGAAGACGACGTTGTCGAGGCCGTCGACCATGTCGTCGGGCAGGAGATCGAGCTCGGCGACGACCATGTCGTCGAACTGCTCGGCGCTCACCTCGGACGGGTCGATGCCGGCTGCTCGGTCGTCGCTCACCCGTTCAGGCTCCCACACCCCGCCTGAGCCCTCAGTCGACCCCCACCGGGTCGGCAGGACGACTCGCCGCCCGTTCTCGCCGCATGCGGTGAACGACCTGCCGGGCTCCCCTGCCGATGCCCCACACGATGAGGACGACACCTGCAGGAGGCGAGATGACGGCGACGCTCGTGGTCCGTCCGTCCCACCCCCAGTAGCTGTACGCCAGGAAAGCCCCGACCCCCACCGTGATGAGGGCGACCCCGGCGACGACGAGCCCCCACCACGACGCCGGCGCCTCGCGCCCAACGCCCTGTGCGACCTTCACCCCGTAGTTGTACCGCCCCCGCCCCGTCCGCGCCCATCCGACACCGATGTTCACCGACCCGCGCCCCCAGCCACCGATCGTGACCGATCCGCACGCTCAGCCATCGACGACGTCTCAGATGCGCTCGCGCATCTGAGACCAGACAAGCACGGAACCCAAAAAAGGCCCTGCCTAGTAGGGCAGGGCCTTTCCTTTTGGGTGAGTAACGGGGCTTGAACCCGCGGCCTCCTAGACCACAACCAGGCGCTCTACCAGCTGAGCTATACCCACCATGTGCGGCCGCCGGAGCGATCGCAACGAGAAGACTCTACTACAGCCGCGAGGCCCATTCGTCCACGACGGCCTTCGAGATCGCCTGGACGTCGTCAGTGGTGGGCCCGGGGTCGGCGACGAAACCGGCACGGCGGTAGTACTCGAGCTCGCGGATGGACTCGAGGATGTCGGCGAGGGCCCGGTGGCCGCCGTGCTTCTGCGGGGCGTTGAAGTAGACGCGAGGGAACCAGCGGCGGGCGAGCTCCTTGATGGAGGAGACGTCGACGCTGCGGTAGTGCAGGTGACCGTCGACCCGCGGCATGTACTTCGCGAGGAAGGCGCGGTCGGTGCCGATCGTGTTGCCGGCCAGGGGGGCGTGCTGCTCGGTGGGGACGTACTTGAGGATGTACTCGAGCACCTCGTACTCGGCCTCGGCGAGGCTGACGCCGCCGGGGATCTCCTCCAGCAGGCCGGAGGAGGTGTGCATGTCGGTGACGAACTCGTTCATGTTGTCGAGCGCCGACTGGTCGGGCTTGATCACGATCGTGAAGCCGGGGTGCACGGGCGTGAGGTCGAAGTCGGTGACGACGACGGCCACCTCGACCAGCTCGTCGACCGCGATGTCGAGCCCGGTCATCTCGCAGTCGATCCAGACCAGCCGGTCGTTCGTGGAAGCCATGCCGCCACTCTAGCGTCGGGGGCCGACACGCTCGGGCTCGGGCGCCGCCCCGGAGGCGCGACCTACCTGGGCGCTCGGTCCGCGCCTCCTGGTAGAAGGGTGGCATGACAGACAGCAAGCCCACCGTGGCCGAGGGATCCGAGTACGTCGTCTTCTTCGAGGGCGGCCCGAGCGACGGCAGCACCGACACCCGCACCAGCTTTGATGGCTCCTACGAGGACGAGATCGTCGACTACGTGCTGGTCGAGGGCATCGAGACCGGCTTCGTGTACAAGGTGCGCGAGGCGAAGATGAACGGCGAGCAGCTGCAGGTGCACTACAAGCTCGACGAGGCCGACAGCGACCCGGTCGACGCCCTCGAGAACCGCGGCGACCGCACCGACGAGTTCGGCACGTTCTGACGCCACGGCAGGTGGACGAGGAGGCGCGGGGAACATCTCCCCGCCCCTCCTCGTTGTACGGGGGCATGAAGGTCGAGCTGTACACGTCCGCGTTCTGCGGCCCCTGCCACGCGGCCCGCGCCGTCGTGGCCGAGGCCTCGGCCCTGGTGCCGCTGCTCGAGGTGGACGAGGCCGACGTCGTCGCCCGGCCCGACGAGGCGGAGGCCCGCGACGTCCGCAGCACGCCGACGATCGTGGTGCTCGACCGGGCCGGCAGCGAGGTGTTCCGCGCCGCCGGGGTGCCGCGGCTCGACCAGCTGCTCGGCGCGCTCGCCCTGGCCGTCTGAGCGGGCACGGTATCGTGGGGCCCACGCCCTCGTAGCTCAGCGGATAGAGCAGGAGCCTTCTAATCTCTTGGTCGCAGGTTCGATCCCTGCCGAGGGCACCGTGACAGGTTCTTCGTGGTGCTTCTCATCTCTTGGTCGCAGGTTCGATCCCTGCCGAGGGCACCGTGAACAACGGCCCAGCCGAGGGCACCCGCTACGCGTCGGGTGTCGTCCGGTCGCGGACCTGCGTCGCGCTGACCGGGTCGCCGTAGCGGTCGGTGTCGTCGTCCCCGTCGTCGGACGAGTCCCGCTGGGCGGGCATCGCCTCCGTGGGCGCCTGCTCGCGGGGCCGCACGGGCTCGTGACGGGCCGGCGACGTCGGGCGGAAGGCGGCGTGCTCGTCGGTCAGCGGCGTGGGCGCCGTCGGCGTCCGTCGCTCCGGCACGAACGGCGTGACCTCGACGGGCTCGTCTGCCCGACGGGCGACGGCGGCGGGGCCTGAGCCGGAGGCCGGTGCCGCTCTCTGCCCGTCGCGCTCGGCCTTCCAGTCGCGCTGACGCTGTGCGGCCTCGGTCGCCTGCTCGGCGTCCTCGTAGCGCCACCGCTCCAGGTCCGCCCGGAAGAGCTTCTTGGCCCGCGACGGGCGGCTCTGCCAGTCGAGCAGGCGGTCGCGGAACTCCGCCAGCGACTGCTCGGGCTGGTGGCCGTAGCTGGCGGAGTCACGCTTGATCTCGCCGAGCTGGTGCTCGGCCCACGAGGCGGCGAGGCCCGAGCCGGTCACGGGCAGGAGGCGCAGACGGACCTCCGCCTCCTGGGCGAGGTGGTCCGTGAAGGTGCGCTCCTCCGCCCCGAGCGAGCTCCACGTCGCCGCCTTGCGCGACGCCGCGACGATGCCCGCGATCGCGGAGGCCTTCGCCTCGTCGTCGTGCAGGCGGACGACGCGCTTCAGGGCGGCCCTCCCGATCAGGGCGGCGACGACGCCGGCGACGAGGATCGCCACGAACGGCACCACCGCCTCGGAGACGACGCGCCACCCGTCATCGCTCTGGACCCACCGGACGAGACTGTTCCACCACTGCATGCGCGAACTCTACAGCCGAGGTCGAAGGTTGCCGGGGCCCGGTCGCGGGCGAGCCGCGGCTCAGGCGAACCGGAAGCAGTCGGTCGCGTCGCTGCGGCTCCAGAAGTCGCCGATCTCGACGAAGCGCCGCTGACGGGCCAGGAACCTCTTCGCCCGCCACCGGTCGCCCTGCGGGTCGTCGTGCCTCTCGACGTAGCCGAGCACCTCGCCCGAGGCCGTCGTGACGCGGGAGAGGTCGTCGCGCACCTGGACGAGGCGCAGGCCCCCGCGGGTCTCGGCGAGCGGGAGGTGCTGCGTCGCCGGACGCGTCGCCGGGGGCGTGAGGAGGGTGGTCGCGGAGGTGCTGGTCATGAGGTGCTCCTGAGGTCATCCGGCCGATGCTGTCGAGAACACGGCTGACGCTACGAGCTGCCACCGACATCGCCTCGACCCGGGACGGGAGCCCGACGACGGCGCCGGGGACGGCAGGAGGGGCGGACCCGACCGGGCCCGCCCCTCTTCCGACGCCGAGCCCGTCAGGCCCGTGTCCGCTCCGTCAGCGACCCGTCCCGTCGACGGCGAACGGCTCGATGGCCGCGACCTCGTCGTCGGTCAGCTCGGCTCCGTTCAGGGCGTCGAGGCTGTCGTCGAGCTGGGCGACCGACGACGCACCGATCAGGGCGCTCGTGACGGCGGGCTGACGGAGCACCCACGTCAGCGCGAGCTGGGCGAGCGACTGGCCCCGCGCCTCCGCGATGTCGTTCAGGCCCCGCACGCGCTCGAGGTAGGTCTCGCTCAGGGCGTCCTCCGTGAACCAGCGGCCCTCGGCCGCCCGCGACCCGGCCGGCGCCTTGCCCGAGAGGTACCGGTTGGTGAGCAGGCCGCCGGCGAGCGGCGAGAACACGATCGAGCCCACGCCGTTGTCGAGCAGCGTCTCGAAGAGGCCCTGCTCGGGCTTCCGGTCGAACATGTTGTAGCGCGGCTGGTGGATCAGCAGGGGCACGCCCTCGTCGGCGAGGGCGTCGATCGCCGCCTGCGTCTGCTCCGGGCCGTAGTTCGAGATGCCGGCGTAGAGCGCCTTGCCCTGGTGCACGGCGGTCGCGAGGGCCCCCATCGTCTCCTCGATCGGCGTCTCGGGGTCGGGGCGGTGCGAGTAGAAGACGTCGACGTAGTCGAGGCCCGTGCGCTCCAGGCTGGCCTCGAGCGAGTTCAGCAGGTACTTGCGCGATCCGCCGTCGCCGTAGGGGCCGGGGCGCATGTCGTAGCCCGCCTTCGACGAGACGACGAGCTCGTCGCGGTAGGGCACCAGGTTCGCGGCCACGATGCGGCCGAACTGCTCCTCGGCCGAGCCGTAGGGCGGGCCGTAGTTGTTGGCCAGGTCGAAGTGGGTGACGCCGCGGTCGAACGCGCGGAGGACGATGTCGCGCTGCGTCTCGAGGGCACGGTCGGTGCCGAAGTTGTTCCAGAGCCCGAGCGAGATGCGGGGCAGCTTGAGCCCGCTGCGACCGGTGCGGACGTAGTCCAGCTTCGAGTACCGCTCGTCGTCGGCGACGTAGGGGGTGAAGGGAGATCTCATGACCTCACCCTAGGGCCGGGCCCGGCCGGGGGCCCGAGCGATCGGGGGACGGCGCCCCCTGGTCGATCGCGGGTCGGCGGAGTACCGTGCGCCCCATGACGACGTTCGTCCTGGCCGGTGGCTGCTTCTGGTGCCTCGACGCGGTGTACCGCGCGCTGGAGGGGGTCACGGAGGTCGTCTCCGGCTACACGGGCGGCTCGTCGCACGACCCCACGTACGACGAGGTCGTGACGGGCTCGACGGGGCACGCGGAGTCCGTGCGCGTCACCTTCGACCCCGCCGTGCTGCCGGCCGACGTCGTGCTCGACGTGTTCTACACGGTGCACGACCCGCGTCAGCTCGACCGCCAGGGCGCCGACGTCGGGTCGCAGTACCGGTCGGCGACCTTCGCGGCCGACGACTCCCAGCGCGAGGTCCTCGAGCGCGCCCGCGAGCGTGCCGACGCGACCTGGGGCGGCGGGGTCGTCACGACCGTCGAGCCGCTCGGCCGCTTCTGGCCCGCCGAGGAGGAGCACCAGGACTTCGCGGAGAAGAACCCCGGCCAGGGGTACTGCGTGGCGGTGGCGCGGCCGAAGGTCATCGCCGTCCGCCGCGCCTACGCCCGGTACGCCCTGGCCACCTGACCCGCCCCGCACGCCGTGCGGGGCGCCACCGAGAGAAGGGTGCTCGACGATGAGCGACCACATGACCACCGACCGGGTCGAGCTGACTGGGCAGTCCTGGCTGGCCCTCGGGCCCGCCGGAGCCGTCGGCTCCGTCCACCGCACGAGCCACGGCTTCACCGTGCGCCTCGCCGGCCGCGACGAGTTCAGCGGGGAGTACCCCACGCTCGCCGTCGCGAAGAGTGCCCTGTTCGCGGCGCTCGGGCCGGGCGCCGAGTACCCCGAGTTCCGCGAGCACTAGCCGGCAGGGGGAGCCCCCGCAGGCCGTCCCTCCCCGGGGCGGCCCGGGCCCGCGCCGTCCCCAGGGAGGCGCGGGCCCGGCCGGGGGGCCCGCCCGCCCTCGCGAGACTCCCGGCATGACAGACACCATCACCCTCACCGGCATCGTCGCCACCGACCCCCGACTCGTCACGACCGAGGCCGGGCTCGACATCACGAGCTTCCGCCTGGCGTGCACGCAGCGCCGCTTCGACCGGGCCCGTGACGCCTGGGTCGACGGCGACACGAACTGGTACACCGTCACGGCCTTCCGGGCGCTCGCCGCCAACGTGGGCGCCTCCGTCCACAAGGGCGAGCGGCTCGTCGTCACGGGCCGCCTCCGCATCCGCCCCTGGGAGACGAGCGACAAGTCGGGCACGACCGTCGAGGTCGACGCCGACGCGGTCGGCCACGACCTGCGCTGGGGCCGGTCGTCCTGGAGCAGGGCCCTCGCCTCCGCGACGCCGGCGGGAGTCGCGGCGGGGGACGCGCCGGCCCCCGCCGACCCCGAGGCGGTCGCCGGGGGCACCGCGGCCCCGGGCTGGGCGTCCGTCGCCGCCGCGCGCCCCGACGAGTCGTCGGCCGGCGGGGGCGCCGTCGGTGAGGACGGGCCCCTCGTCCCGGCCGGGGCCGGGGGAGGTGCGGGCTCCTCCGACCCCGCCGAGGGCGGCGACGAGCCGCCCTTCTAGCTCCGGCCGCGGGCGACCCCGCACCGTGCCGCCGGGGCCCTCGCCACCGGTGACCGCTACGATCGGTCGAGAGCGACCCGGCCCGGGTCCGCGGCGAGGAAGGTGCCCCGTGAGCCGATCGCGACCCGTCGCCCTCCGACTGGGCGTCGTGGCCCTGCTGGCAGCGGCCCTCACCGGCTGCACCACGGAGGCACCGGCCCCCGCGCCGTCGACGTCCGCCGCCGCGACCGCCGAGCCCTCCGCCGACCCGACGATCACCCCCGACTCGACGAGCGACGAGGCCTACGCGTACTTCGACCTCGTGGCTCGCGGGCACGTCGACGCGAACGGCGCGAAGGACGGGCGCTCGATGGTCGACACCCTCGTGGCCGCCGGCTTCGACAAGGCGGCGATGGAGGTCACCCCCGACTCCACGTCCATCGGCCGGGCCGCCGACTCCGTGCAGTTCTCCGTGCTCTGGGGCAGCGACTGCCTCATCGGCCAGACCAGCGGCGCGGGCTACAGCAGCCAGCTCGCCCCGGTGCTCGGCAACGGCAGCTGCCTGGTCGGCACCACCCGCGCCATCGACTGGTGACGACCCGCTCCTCCTCGCTCCGGCCCCCAGGGGGCCGGCCCCCGAACCTCTCCCATCCCGCCCCCGGCGCCTCACGGCTCGACCCATAGACTGGACACCATGGCCGAATACATTTACTCGATGGTCCGTGCCCGCAAGGCGGTCGGCGACAAGCTGATCCTCGACGACGTCACGATGTCCTTCATCCCGGGCGCCAAGATCGGCGTCGTCGGCCCCAACGGAGCCGGCAAGTCGACGATCCTCAAGATCATGGCGGGGCTCGACACCCCCAGCAACGGCGAGGCCAAGCTCTCGCCCGGCTACACCGTCGGCATCCTCATGCAGGAGCCCGAGCTCGACGAGACCAAGACCGTCCTCGAGAACGTGCAGGAGGGCGTCGGCCCGATCAAGCAGAAGCTCGACCGGTTCAACGAGGTCTCGGCCGCGATGGCCGAGCCCGACGCCGACTTCGACGCCCTGCTCGCCGAGATGGGCTCCCTCCAGGAGGACATCGACGCCGCCGACGCGTGGGATCTCGACTCCCAGCTCGAGCAGGCGATGTCGGCCCTCCGCACGCCCCCGGGCGACGCCGAGGTCGCGAACCTCTCCGGCGGTGAGAAGCGCCGCGTCGCCCTCTGCAAGCTCCTGCTGCAGAAGCCCGACCTGCTCCTCCTCGACGAGCCCACCAACCACCTCGACGCCGAGAGCGTGCTCTGGCTCGAGCAGCACCTCAGCAAGTACCCCGGCGCCGTGCTCGCCGTGACCCACGACCGGTACTTCCTCGACCACGTCGCCGAGTGGATCGCCGAGGTCGACCGTGGTCGCCTCTACCCCTACGAGGGCAACTACTCGACGTACCTCGAGAAGAAGGGCGAGCGCCTCCAGGTCCAGGGCAAGAAGGACGCCAAGCTGGCCAAGCGCCTCGCGTCCGAGCTCGAGTGGGTTCGCAGCAACGCCAAGGGCCGCCAGGCGAAGTCCAAGGCCCGTCTCGCCCGCTACGAGGAGATGGCGAGCGAGGCCGAGCGCACGAGGGTCCTCGACTTCGAGGAGATCGTCATCCCCGTCGGGCCGCGACTGGGCTCGCAGGTCATCGACGCGAAGAAGCTGCACAAGCAGTTCGGCGAGCGCGTGCTGATCGACGACCTCACCTTCACGCTGCCCCGCAACGGCATCGTCGGCGTGATCGGCCCGAACGGCGTCGGCAAGACGACCCTGTTCAAGACGATCGTCGGCCTCGAGCCGCTCGACGGCGGCGACCTGCGCGTCGGCGAGACGGTCGACATCTCGTACGTCGACCAGAGCCGCGGCGGCATCGACCCGAACAAGAACCTCTGGGAGGTCGTCTCCGAGGGGCACGACTACATCCAGGTCGGCAAGACGGAGATCCCCTCGCGGGCCTACGTCTCGCAGTTCGGCTTCAAGGGCCCCGACCAGCAGAAGAAGGCCGGCGTCCTCTCCGGTGGTGAGCGCAACCGCCTCAACCTGGCGCTGACCCTCAAGCAGGGCGGCAACCTGCTGCTGCTCGACGAGCCCACCAACGACCTGGACGTCGAGACGCTCGGCAGCCTCGAGAACGCCCTGCTCGAGTTCCCCGGCTGCGCCGTGGTCATCACCCACGACCGGTGGTTCCTCGACCGGATCGCCACGCACATCCTCGCGTGGGAGGGCCTGAACGACGACGGCACCCCCAACTGGTACTGGTTCGAGGGCAACTTCGAGTCGTACGAGGAGAACAAGATCGAGCGTCTCGGCGCCGACGCGGCGAAGCCCAGCTCCGCCACGTACCGCAAGCTGACGCGCGACTGAGATGACCCGCCTGCACGTGCCGACCCGGGTCCGCTGGAGCGACCTCGACGGGTACCGGCACGTGAACAACGCGTCGATGCTGCGCCTCCTGGAGGAGGCGCGCATCGACGCGTTCTGGTCTCCCGACGGCACCATCGACGAGCTGTCGAGCGCCGCCGTGCTCGACGGGCGGCCCGACGCGGCGACGATGACGCTCATCGCCCGTCAGGAGCTCGAGTACCTCGTGCCGATCCCGTACCTGCGGGCGCCGCTCGACATCCAGCTCTGGGTCGGCCGTCTCGGGGGCGCCAGCCTCGAGGTCTGCTACGAGGTCTGGTCGCCCGTCGGCGTCGAGCCGGCGCAGCTCTTCACCCGGGCGGCCACCACCATCGTGCTCGTCGACTCAGCGACGAACCGGCCGAGGCGCATCTCCGACGTCGAGCGCGAGGCCTGGTCGCCGTACCTGGAGGAGCCCCTGAGCTTCCGGCGACGCTGATCACCGGCGGGCGCTGAGCCCTGGGTCGTTCCTGACCCCGAGGTCACGCCTCCGGCGCCACCTGACGGCGCGGCACCCGGACCATGCCCTCCTGGGCCACGCTCGCGACGAGCCGCCCGGCACGGTCGTAGATGCGACCCAGGGCGAGCCCCCGGCCGCCGATCGCGTTCGGCGACTCTTGCACGTACAGCAGCCACTCGTCGACGCGCGCCTCGCGGTGCCACCACATCGCGTGGTCGAGGCTCGCGGCCTTGAGGCCCGGAGTGACCATGGCGACGCCGTGGCGCCGGTAGATGGACTCGAGGATGGAGTAGTCGCTCGCGTAGAGCAGGGCCGCGCGGTGCAGGTCGGCGTCGTCGGGCATCGGCGCCGTGGCGCGCAGCCACACGGCCTGGTGCGCCACCCGGGCGCCGTCGACGCGGAAGTACACCGGCGAGGGCACGTGCCGCATGTCGAAGGGGCGGTCGTTCGCCCACGCCTGGGCGATGGGGTGGTCGACGACGGAGAGCAGCTCGGAGTCGCTGGGCACGTCGTCGGGGCCCGGCAGCCCCTCCGGCATGTCGACCTGGTGGTCGAGACCGTCGTCGGGGGTCTGGAACGACGCGATCATCGACAGGATGGGCACGCCGTCCTGGCTCGCCTGGGTGCGCCGGGTCGCGAACGACCGACCGTCGTGGATGCGGTCGACCGAGAACGTGATGGGGACGGTGAGGTCGCCCGGGCGGAGGAAGTACGCGTGCAGCGAGTGCACGGGGCGCTCCGGCCCGATGGTGCGCTGGGCCGCGACGAGCGACTGGGCCATGACCTGACCGCCGAAGACCCGGCCCAGGGGCTCGGGCTGCGACGTGCCCGTGAAGACGTCCTGGCCGTCGACCGAGCCGGCCGGCGCGAGGTCGAGGGTCGAGAGGAGGCTCTGCAGGGGAGAGGCGGTCATCCGATGTAGTTTAGGGGGCCGATGAGCCGTACATTCACCCTCCCAGACTCCCTGTCCCTGAGCGACCTCGCGACCTTCCTGGGGCGTGCCGCCCGCGTCGAGGACGGCTCGGTCCGGCTGATCGCCGGCGACGGCGTGCTCGCCGTGTACGTCGCGGTCTTCTACCCCTCGGGGCTGCTCGACCAGAGCCCGACCGTGCTGGGGCTGCGCACCTTCCAGCTCGTCGACCGGCCGAGCTTCGACGCCGTGGTGCCGGTGCGGTCGCTGACCGAGCGCCTCGTGCGACTCCAGAACGACGTCGTCGACCCCACGGCCGCGGTGACGGCGACGCTCCCCGTCGAGGTGAACACGGTGACCTGGGCTGCCATCTCACCGCCGCGCGGCGGCTGGAGCCGGCTGGCGCCCGCCGACGAGACGCAGCTGCGCGAGACCGCGACGGCCGGCATCGACGAGGTCGCGACGGCCCTCGGGTCGGAGACGGGCGAGCAGATCGTCACCCGCGTGCGCTCGGAGGTGTGGTCGCGCCCCGTCCCCGGCGCGGAGCACCTCCCCGCCGCGGCCGCGTTCGCCGCGCTCAGCCTGGGGTTCCTCGGCGACGACGAGCCCGTCTCCGTGCTCGAGACCGGCCCGTGGACCCGCGTCACGACGAGCCGGGGACACGTGCTCGTCAAGCGCCGCGGCGGCCTGCTCTAGCCGCACCCTCACCCGCAGCCGCGGGCAGAGCACGGCATCGGCGCCGGGGCCGGCGCAGGTCCGGTCGGCCCGACGCCGGTCGTCAGCGGTCGCCGGGCGCCGGCATCGCGTTCACCATGGCGTGGGCGGCCCGGTCGAGGTACGCCCACAGGGTCGCGTCGTGGAGGGGCGAGAGCTGGAGCTCGTCGACCGCGGCGCGCATGTGGTGCAGCCACCGGTCACGCGCCTCCGGCGTGATCGTGAACGGCATGTGCCGCATCCGCAGCCGGGGATGGCCGCGCTCGTCGCTGTACGTCGTCGGGCCGCCCCAGTACTGCTCGAGGAAGCCGGTGAGGCGCTGGATCGCGCCCTCGAGGTCGTGCTCCGGGTACATCGGCCAGAGCAGCTCGTCGGTGCGGACGCCCTCGTAGAAGTGGCGCACGAGCCGCTCGAAGGTGGCCCGCCCACCGATCTGCTCCCAGAAGACGCCCTGCGCGGCGTCGTCGCCGAGCCCCCGGCGGAGCGTGACCGGCTGTGCCGAGTCGGCGGGCTGACTCGGGCCGCTGGCCCCCGACGCCGCACCGTCACCGGCAGGGCGCGGGGTGAGGGGGATGCCGCCGCTCATCGCCGACGCCCCCGGGGAGCGGGCTGGTGCGGGGTCGGCACGGTGTGCGGCGGCTTGGAGCCCTGCACCGAGGAGGCGCTGTCGAAGCCGGTGAGGACGACGCTCGTCAGCGACGGCAGCGTGATGCCCATGGCGTCGGTGGCCCTCTTGAGCCGTGCCCGCAGCTCGCGGTCGACGGTGTCACGGTCGGCCGAGCGCGTCTTCACGACGACCCGGATGACCACGTGCTCGTCGGAGATCGACTGGATGCCCCACACCTCGGGCACGTCGATCACCGAGCGCTTCCACTTCGGGGTCGCCGCGAGCTCGTTCGCACTCGCGAGCATGGCGTCCTGCACGGCGTCGACGTCGGCGTCGTAGGGGACGGCGAGGTCGATGACGACGCGGCTCCACCCCTGCGACATGTTGCCCACCCGCAGGATCTCGCCGTTGCGGACGAACCAGAGCACGCCGTTCACGTCGCGCACCTGGGTGACGCGGATGCCCACGGCCTCGACCACCCCGACGGCCGGGCCGACGTCGACGACGTCGCCGACGCCGAGCTGGTCCTCCGCGACCATGAAGATGCCGTTGAGCAGGTCCTTCACGATGTTCTGGGCGCCGAACGCGAGACCGGCGCCGACGACGCTGGCCGCGCCGACGATCGCCACGACGTCGAAGTCGAGCTCTCCGAGCACGAGCACGAGGGCGACCGCCGAGATGACGACGGTCACGACGTTGTTCAGCACGCTGCCGAGCGTGCGCGTGCGCTGCACCACCCGCACCGCCGCGAGGGGCGAGGCGACGAGCGCCTGCGTGTCGTCGACGTTCTGCTTCCGCTTGATGCCCGAGACGACCTGGTCGACCACCCGTCGGATCGCGAAGTGCAGCACGATCCGCAGCAGCACGGCGATCAGCGCGATGGCGGCGATGCGGATCGGCACGCCCCACATCGCCCAGAAGGCGTCCCAGTCGAAGTCGACGGGGGCGTCGGGGGCGGTGGCTGCGGCGAGGAGGAGAGTCTGCATCATCGCCGACGATCTAAGCACGCCCGTCCGACGTCGGCCGTGTGCGGCCTGGACGGACGAACGGCGGACCCTGTGAGCAGGGTCCGCCGTCCGACGGGTGGCCGCGAGCGGCCGGCGCGGCTAGGAGGCGTCGGCCGCCTGGGCGCGCAGGGCACGCTCGACGCCGGAGACGCTCTCGCTCACGATGCGACGCAGGGCCGGCACGCCCGGGTTCGCCTCGAGCCAGGCACGGCTGCTGTCGACCAGCGCCTGATCGGCCAGGGGCGACGGGTACAGCCCCGAGACCAGCGTGTCGGCGATGTGGTAGCTCCGCGACTCCCAGATCGTCGTCAGCGCGGCGAAGTACGGCTCGACGAGCGGCTGCAGGATCGCGGGGTCGTTCGTGTGGACGAAGCCCTGGGCGGTCGCGCGGACGATGGCGTTCGGCTGCTCCGAGCTCTCGACGATCGACCGGAAGGCGGCCAGCTTGCCCTCGGTGGTGGGGATGGTCGCCCGGGCACGGGCCGCTGCCTGGGCACCGTTGGCCGTGTTGTCGGCCTCGAGCGCGGCGTCGATCTCGGCCGTGCCCGCGGCGCCGACCAGCACGAGGCCCTCGAGCAGCTCCCAGCGGAGGTCCGTGTCGACGGTGAGGCCGTCGAGCGCCACGGAGCCGTCCGTCAGGCCCTGCAGCGTCGCCGCGTGCTCGGGGGTCGACGCGATGCCGGCGAACGCCTTGACGAACTGGAACTGCGCGTCCGAGCCGGCCTCGGCCCGCTGCGCCAGCGCCCAGAGACCGTCGCCGACCTCCGTGACGGTGGAGGCGCGGGTCGAGGGGTCGACGTAGGCCCGCGCCGTCTGAGCCAGCTGCGCGAGCGTCGTGCGGATGGTCGTCGACTCGGTCTCGGTCGCGATGTTGTCGAGCACCAGGCGCACGTAGTCGCGCGGCGCGGTCTCGGCGTCGCGCGTGGCGTCCCAGACGGAGCCCCAGACGAGGGCGCGGGCCAGGGGGTCGCTGATCTTCGCGAGGTGCTCCAGGGCCGTGGCCAGCGAGGCCTCGTCGAGGCGGATCTTGGCGTAGGCCAGGTCGTCGTCGTTCACGAGCACCAGCGCGCCGCGGTGCTGGCCGACGAGCTCGGGGACCTCGGTGCGGGTCCCGTCGACGTCGATCTCGACCCGGTGCCGACGCACGAGGGCGTCGCCGTCGAGGTCGTAGAGGCCGATCGCCAGACGGTGCGGGCGGATCGTCGGGTAGTCGGCGGGCGCCTCCTGCAGGACGGCGAACGCCGTGACGACGCCGTCGGCGCCCGTCTCGATCTCGGGGCGGAGGGTGTTGACGCCCGCCGTCTCGAGCCACTTCTCGCTCCAGCTCGTGAGCTCGCGGCCCGAGGTCGCCTCGAGCTCGACGAGCAGGTCGCTCAGCTCGGTGTTCGAGTGGTGGTGCTTCTGGAAGTACGCGGCGACGCCGGCGTAGAACGCGTCGATGCCGACCCAGGCGACGAGCTGCTTCAGCACCGAGCCGCCCTTGGCGTAGGTGATGCCGTCGAAGTTGACCTGGACGTCCTCGAGGTCGTTGATGGTCGCGACGACGGGGTGGGTGGACGGGAGCTGGTCCTGGCGGTAGGCCCAGCTCTTCTCCATCGCCTGGAAGGTGGTCCAGGCCTCGGTCCACTCGGTGGCCTCGGCCGTCGAGATCGTGGAGGCCCACTCGGCGAACGACTCGTTCAGCCAGAGGTCGTTCCACCACTTCATCGTGACGAGGTCGCCGAACCACATGTGGGCGAGCTCGTGCAGGATCGTGACGACCCGGCGCTCCTTGATCGCGTCGGTCACCTTGCTGCGGAAGACGTAGGTCTCGACGAACGTCACGGCGCCCGCGTTCTCCATCGCGCCGGCGTTGAACTCCGGCACGAAGAGCTGGTCGTACTTCTCGAACGGGTAGGCGTACCGGAACTTCTCCTCGTAGTAGGCGAAGCCCTGGCGCGTCTTCTCGAAGATGTAGTCCGCGTCGAGGTGCTCGGTGAGCGACCGGCGCGTGAAGATGCCGAGCGGGATGGTCCGGCCGTCGGAGCTGGTGAGCTCGCTGCGCACGACGTCGTAGGGGCCCGCGATGACGGCGGTGATGTAGCTCGAGAGCACCGGGGTGGGGGAGAAGGCCCAGGTCGCGACGTCGCCGTCGACGGCGGGCTCGGGGGTCGGCTGGTTGCTCACGACCTCCCAGCGGGCCGGCGCGGTGACGGTGAACTGGAACGTCGCCTTGAGGTCGGGCTGCTCGAACACCGCGAAGACGCGGCGGCTGTCGGGCACCTCGAACTGCGAGTACAGGTAGACCTCGCCGTCGACGGGGTCGACGAAGCGGTGCAGGCCCTCGCCCGTGTTCGTGTACTCGGCGTCGGCGACGACGACGAGCTCGTTCTCGGCCGCGAGGTCGGCGATCTGGATCCGCACGCCGTCGTTCACCGCGGCCACGTCGAGCGCCGCGCCGTTGAGCGTGACCGAGTGGACGGTGCGCGTCAGCGCGTCGATGAAGGTCGAGGCACCGGGCGTCGCGGTGAAGCGCACGGTCGTCGAGCTGCCGAAGACCTCGGCACCCCGCGTGAGGTCGAGCTCGATCTCGTACGACTGAACGTCGACGACGCTCCTGCGCTCCTGCGCCTCGACTCGGGTCAGGTTCTCTCCGGGCACGCTTGCTCCATCCGTCTTCAGGTGTCCATGGCGGACTCGTGGTCCGCCGACGAGCCTAGACCTGGGGCCCGCGGCCCGGCGGGCGCCGCCGGCCCCAGAGGTGCGCCCTCCGGCACAGGTGTTGACTGGGTGCATGACCGACACCGTCGCCCCTGCCCCCCACACCACCGTCGACTTCTGGTTCGACCCCTCCTGCCCCTGGGCCTGGATGACGAGCCGCTGGGTCGACGAGGTCGCCGCGCACCGCGACCTGGACGTCACCTTCCACGTCATGAGCCTCGCGGTGCTGAACGAGGACGCCGATGTGAGCGACGAGTACCGCTCGATGTTCGCCCGGATGCTCCGCTACACGCGCCTCGTGACGGCGGCCGGCGAGCTCCACGGCCAGCAGGTGGTCAAGCCCCTCTACGACGCGCTCGGCACGCGCATCCACCCGGGCGGCGAGACCGACGCCGACGTCGTCATCCCCGCGGCGCTCGCCGAGGTTGGCCTCCCCGCCGACCTCGCCCGGCACGCCGACACCGACGAGTTCGACGAGCAGATGCGCGCCAGCCACTTCGACGGCATCGGCCGCGTCGGGCAGGACGTCGGCACGCCCGTCATCGCGGTGAACGGCACGGCGTTCTTCGGCCCGGTCATCTCGCCCGCCCCCAAGGGCGAGGTCGCGCTGACCCTGTGGGACGGCGTCGTCGCGGCGGCCTCGTACCCCGGCTTCTTCGAGATCAAGCGGACCCGCACCGTCGGTCCGATCTTCGACTGACGCCGTCCTAGGATCGAGGTCATGCGCATCCACGTCGCGACCGATCACGCCGGTCTCGAGTTCAGCACCACGGTCATCGAGCACCTGAGCCGGGCCGGCCACGACGTCACCGACCACGGGCCGACGAGCTACGAGCCCCTCGACGACTACCCCTCCTTCTGCATCGCCGCGGCCCGCGCCGTCGTTCGCGACCAGCGGGCGGGGCACGAGGCCCTCGGCGTCGTCTTCGGCGGGTCGGGCAACGGCGAGCAGATCGCCGCGAACAAGGTCGAGGGGGTCCGGGCCGCGCTGGTCTGGAACGACTCCACGGCGAAGCTGGCGCGTCAGCACAACGACGCCAACGTCATCGCCATCGGTGCGCGCCAGCACACCGAGGAGGAGGCCCTGGCCTTCATCGACGCCTTCGTGGCCGAGCCGTTCACGCACGACGAGCGCCACGTCCGCCGCATCGCGCAGCTCGCGGAGTACGAGACGACCGGGGCCATCGCCGGCCACCCGGTCGACTAGGGGCGACGCGTGCCCGAGGGCCACTCCGTCCACCGCATCGCCAACCAGTTCGCCCAGACCTTCGTCGGCCACCGCGTCGCGGTGAGCTCGCCCCAGGGCCGCTTCACCGCCGGTGCGGAGAAGCTCGACGGCGCGACCATGGTCGACGCGAAGGCGGTCGGCAAGCAGATGTTCCTCGAGTTCGACAACGGGCTCTGGCTGCACGTGCACCTCGGGCTCTACGGTGCCTGGGACTTCGCGGGCGACATCGCGACCGGCGCCTCCATGGCGGAGTCGCGCACGCGGCGTTCCGCCACCCGCAAGGCCGAGAACGCCCCCGACGACGACGGCGAGCACTCGATGGCGAGCATCGGGGCGCCGCGCCGCAGCCGCGTGCGCATGGCCGAGCAGGAGAAGGCGGAGGACGACATCGAGTCGTTCCCGCCCGAGCCCGTCGGCCAGGTGCGGGTGCGCCTGCTGAGCGAGACGGCGGTCGGCGACCTGCGAGGCCCGACCAAGTGCGAGGTCCTCGACGACGCGGGCGTCGACGCCGCCGTCGCGAAACTCGGCCCCGACCCTCTGGTCGACTCCCCGAAGAAGGGCAGCGACCGGTTCGTCACGACGGTGCGGAAGAAGCGCACGCCGATCGGCCTGCTGCTGATGGACCAGAGCGTCGTGAGCGGCATCGGCAACATCTACCGGGCCGAGCTGCTCTTCCGCGCCCGTCTCGACCCGCACACC
Organism: Frigoribacterium sp. CFBP 8754; assembly: GCF_014841815.1. Classification (NCBI taxonomy): domain Bacteria; kingdom Bacillati; phylum Actinomycetota; class Actinomycetes; order Micrococcales; family Microbacteriaceae; genus Frigoribacterium; species Frigoribacterium sp. CFBP 8754. The sequence goes on along the minus strand of NZ_JACYUO010000002.1, from coordinate 207,222 downwards.
CCCGGCAACCAGGTGCCGGAGGACGTCCTGAGGGCCCTGTACAAGGACTGGACGAAGCTCCTGAAGAGCGGCGTCGAGCTCGGCCAGATGATGACGATGGACGGCCTGACGAAGGCGCAGCACGCGAAGGCGCTGCGCAGCCGGGCCGACCGCCACTGGGTCTACCACCGCGAGGGCCTGCCCTGCCGGGTCTGCGGCACGAACGTCGTGATGGAGATGGCCGCGGGGCGGAAGCTCTACTGGTGCCCGGTCGACCAGGTCTGACAGGCTCGGTCGCATGAGGCACACCCCGCACTTCGTGCTGTCCGACGTCGCCGAGGTCGCGCGCCTCGTGCGCGAGAACCCCTGGGCGACGATCGTGGCCCACACGGCGGAGGGCCTGGTCGCGTCGCACTACCCGGTCGTCCTCGAGGAGACCGACGACGGGTCGCTCTCGCTCGTCAGCCACGTCGGCCGCCCCGACGAGCGCAGCCTCGAGCTGGGCCAGGGCGAGGTGATGATCATCGTCCAGGGCCCGCACGGCTACGTCTCGCCCGGCTGGTACCCGGCGGAGCAGATCATCCCGACCTGGAACCACGTCACCGCCCATCTCTGGGCCACCCCCGAGGTCCTCTCCGACGAGGAGAACTTCCGGGTGCTCGGCGAGCTCGTCGACCACTTCGAGCGCGTGATGCCCGAGCCCAGCTCCCTGCAGCTCGACGAGGAGGGGGCGCGCCGGGTCGCCCGCGGCACGGTGGGCGTCCGACTCCGCGTGACCCGGTTCGACGCCCGCCTGAAGCTCAGCCAGAACAAGCCGCCCGAGGTCGTCGACCGCATCGTCGCCGAGCTCGAGCACGGCGAGCACTACGCGCAGCCGGCGCTCGCGGCCGAGATGCGCCGGGTGCACCCCCGATGAGCCCCGAGCCCGAGGAGGCGCGGGCCGTCCTCCTGACGAACGCCCGCCTCGTCGGCACCGACGGCTCCGCTCCCGTCGACGCCTTCCTCGACGGCGGGGTCGTCGTCGAGCTCGCGCCCCGGGGCGAGCTCGCGTCGCCCGTCGGCGCCGAGGTCGTCGACCTCGAGGGCCGGTGGCTCGGCCCCGGCCTCTGGGACTCCCACGCGCACCTCGACCAGTGGGCGCTCGTGCGCCGCCGCCTCGACGTCGGCGGGGCGACCAGCGCGGCGGAGGCCGCGGCCCTCGTCGGGGCGCGCCTCCGCGAGGCGCCGCCCGCGCCCGGGGAGCCTCTCGTCGGCTACGGCTTCCGCGACGCGCTCTGGCCCGACCAGCCGCACCGGGCGCTCCTCGACGCCGTCAGCGGCGACGTGCCGGTCGTGCTGGTCAGCGCCGACCTGCACGCGGCGTGGCTCGACAGCGCGGCGCTGGCCGCGCACGGGCACGCCGGCCACGAGACGGGCCTGCTGCGCGAGCAGGACGCCTTCGCCGTCTCGACCGCCGTCAGCGCGGTCAGCGACGCCGTCCTCGACGGCTGGGTGGGCGACGCCGTCGCCGCCGCGGCCGCGCGGGGCGTCGTCGGCGTCGTCGACCTCGAGATGTCGTTCTCGCTCGACCGATGGGCCCGTCGCGTCCGGGGCGGCGTCGACCAGCTGCGGGTGCGCTGCGGCGTCTACCCCCACGACCTCGAGGCGGCCGTCGAGCGGGGGCTCCGCACGGGCGACGTGGTGCCGGGCACCCGGGGGCTCGTCACGGTGGGGCCGGCGAAGATCATCACCGACGGGTCGCTCAACACGCGCACCGCGTGGTGCCACGACCCGTACCCGGGGCTGAGCGGTCCGGGCGCGAGCGGGGTCGCGAGCTACGACCAGGGCGACCTCGTCGCGTGGATGCGCCGCGCCTCCTCGGCGGGCCTCGTGCCGGCCGTGCACGCGATCGGCGACCGGGCGAACGAGCGGGCCCTCGACGCGTTCGAGGCCGTGGGCTGCCGCGGCAGCGTCGAGCACGCGCAGCTGCTGGACGCGTCCGACGTCGCGCGGTTCGCCGGCCTCGGCGTCGTCGCCAGCGTGCAGCCCGAGCACGCGATGGACGACCGCGACGTCGCGGACGCCCTCTGGGTCGGCCGCACCGATCGTGCCTTCGCGCTGGCGTCGCTCGTCGCGGCCGGCGTCGAGCTGCGCCTCGGGTCGGACGCCCCGGTGGCTCCGCTCGACCCGTGGGTGACGATGGCGGCCGCCGTCTCGCGGTCGCGCGACGGCCGTGCCGCCTGGCACCCCGAGCAGCGGATCGGGGCACGGGCCGCGCTGCTCGCCTCGGTCGACGGGCAGGGGCTCGTCCGTGCGCGCCGTGTCGCCGACCTCGTCGTCACGGAGGCCGACCCGCTCGCGGCCGACGACCTCCGCGGGTTCCCGGTCGCCGCGACCCTCGTCGGCGGCCGGTTCACGCACCGCACGCCCTGACGACGGAGGCCGCCGCCCCGGTGGGGGCGGCGGCCTCTCGTCAGGCAGGTGCCGGGGTCAGCCGACGTCGGCTCAGCCGGCGACGTGCGCCGCGAGGAACCAGCGGTCCTTCTCGAGGCCGCGCGAGATCTCGATCGCGACGTCCTGGCTGGAGGCGTCGAGCTCGCCGAGCTCGTCGATGGCGGTGCGGACGCCGACCAGGGCGGCGTCGATCTGGGCGACCAGCTCGGCGATCGTGCGGTCGATCTGGTTGAAGCCGGGCGACGTCGTGGGGATCGAGGTCTTCGCGGCGACGGTCTCGATGCGCGCGTCGACGGGGAGGCCGAGGGCGACGACGCGCTCGGCAGCCAGGTCCGCCCACTCGCGGGCGTGGTCGACGACGACGTCGATGAGCTCGTGCACGGCGACGAAGGCGATGCCCCGGACGTGCCAGTGCGCCTGCTTGCCGTTGACGGAGAGGGCGGTCAGGTCGGTGACGATCGGGCTGAGGAACTGGGCGACGCCGGCGGCGACGTCCGGGTCGACGGAGCCCTGGGGAACGGTGATGCGGAGATCGGTCATGACGAGTCCTTTCCTAGACGATGGGTGCAACGCTATTCGGCTGGGGGGATTCCGCAAGCAAGCTGAGGCTGCACTTCGTGAGGGTCGCCTGCCCTCACCGGCGCCGGCCTGCGTCCCGTCGGAGCCGCTCGTCCGGGTCGCAGCGGGGGATAACCCCACCGGGCGTCCGGGCGCTGGCACCATGGGGAGCGAGGCCCGGACCCGCGAGGCTCGTCCCATGACCCAGGAGCGCCCCATCACCGTCCAGAACCCCTACCTGTCGCCGCCCGCCCGCCCGGGCGGCTACCGTCGCCGCTGGCGCGAGCTGCCCCGCGAGCTCGGCTACGTGGCCCTCTCGGCGGTGCTGGTCGTGATCGTGTCGCTGGGCGCCGCGCTGTTCTTCCACGTGCTGAGCGGCTCGAGCGACTCGCTCGTCACCCTCCTCTTCCTCGCCGTGGTCGTCTTCGGCGCCCTCTGGCTGGCCCGCTGGTTCGGCACCTTCGAGGTGCTCCGGCTGCGCTGGGCGAGCGACCGCCCGATCCGCCCCGTGGACTGGACCCCGAACACGGCCTGGGGTCGGTCGAGCTCGCGCTTCGTCCGCGCCGTGTCGGTCTTCGCGAACCCGCACTACTGGCTGTACCTGCTCTACGCGCTGATCATCTTCCCGACCGTCGCGGGCGTGACGACCTTCCTGCTCGCCCTGCTGCTGGGCGGCCCCCTCCTGCTCGTGCTCGGCATCGTGCTGTTCTTCGGCGCCGTCACCCCGTTCCCGCTCGGCGACTGGCCGTCGGCGATCGGCGCCGGCGGGGCCGCCGCCCTGGTGATCGTGGCCCTCGCCGTCTTCGCCGGCGTCGTGCTCGTCTACCCGTACGTGGTGCACGCCGCGGTCGTGGTGCACCAGGCGATCGCCGCCGCCGTGCTCGGCGGGTTCCGCTCCGAGCAGCTCGAGGTCGAGCTGGCCGACCGCGAGATCTCGCGCACCGCGGCGCTCTCCGCCGAGGGCACGGCGCTCCGTCGCCTCGAGCGCGACATCCACGACGGGCCGCAGCAGCGGCTCGTGCGCCTCCAGATGGACCTCGCCGCCGCCGCCCGCGCCGTCGACGTCGACCCGGAGAAGAGCAAGGCCCTGATCGAGGAGGCGCGGGTGCAGTCCCGCGAGGCCCTCGAGGAGCTGCGCGCCCTCTCCCGCGGGTTCGCCCCGCCGCTGCTGCTCGACCGAGGCCTCGTCGCCGCGCTCGAGTCGCTCGTCGACCGCGCCGTCATCTCGACGACGCTGGTGAACCGGGTGCCCGCCCACGTGGTGGTGCCCGCCGACATCGAGCGCAACGCCTACTTCATCGCGTCGGAGCTCGTGACGAACATCGGCAAGCACTCGGAGGCCAGCTCGGCCGACCTCGCGCTCCGCACCCGCACCGCCCCCGACGGCGTCGGCACCCTGCTCGAGCTCGTCGTCACCGACGACGGCCGCGGCGGCGCGGGCCTCCGTGACGGGCACGGCCTCGCCGGGGTGCAGGAGCGCCTCGTGGGGCTCGGCGGGTTCCTCGACATCTCCAGCCCGCAGGGCGGCCCGACGATCGTGACGGTGAGCATCCCGCTGGTGACCGACCTCGGCAGCTCGGTCGCGCCTCTCTCGGCGCATTCCCCGACCACGGCGGAACCGACGCCGACCGCGGCGACGCCGGGCACGTCGCCCACCCTGCCGCTGCCCCCGTACGCCGCCGTGACCGAGCCGCTGCCCGACGTGTCGCCGACCGCCGTGACCGAGCCGCTGCCCCGCGGTGCGGGCCGTGGTCGAGGGCGAGGCGCGACGGGCGGGTCGACGGCTCCCTAGACTGCCGGGATGACCGACGGCCCCCTCGACCCCGCCCTCCGCGTCGCGGTCGCCGACGACTCCGTGCTGCTGCGCGAGGGCCTGGTGCGGCTGCTCGACGAGCTGGGGGTGGCGGTCGTGGGGGCCTTCGGCGACGCGGACTCGCTGCTCGCCGACCTCGACGCCGTCGCCCCGGACGTCGCCGTGCTCGACGTCCGCATGCCGCCGACCCACACCGACGAGGGGGTGCGGGCGGCGATCGAGATCCGTCGCCGGCGCCCGCAGACCTGCATCCTGCTGCTCTCGCAGTACGTCGAGGTCGCCTACGCCCGCGACCTCCTCGAGTCGGGCTCGGGCGGCGTCGGCTACCTGCTGAAGGACCGCATCGCGTCGATCGACGAGTTCCGCGACGCCCTCGAGCGCGTCGCCGCCGGCGGTACCGTGCTCGACCCGCAGGTCGTCTCGCAGCTGCTCGGGCGCCGCAGTGACCCGCTCTCGGCCCTCACGCCCCGCGAGCGCGAGGTGCTGACCCTCATGGCCGAGGGCCGCACGAACGCGGCGATCGCCGCACAGCTCGTGATCGGCACGGGCGCCGTCGAGAAGAACGTCACGTCGATCTTCCAGAAGCTCCTGCTGGAGGACAGCGGCACGGACCACCGCCGCGTGCTGGCGGTGCTGGCCTACCTGCAGCACTAGGGGCGGGCGGGGCGCGACCCGCACCGCGCCTCCCCGGGGGTCAGCTGCCGCCGTCGACGCTCCCCGGCGCGACCCCGTCGGGCGTGCCCTCGACCGGCCCCTCGTCGGCCCGGAGCACCTCGGGGGCGGCGCCGACGTCGAGGATGGTCTCGCGGAGCGACCGGCCGAGCCGCTCGTAGCCGGCCGTGGTCGGGTGGATGCCGTCGACGCTGGCCCCGGGCACCCAGGCCTCGCCCGAGCGCACGGTGCGCCACGGGTCGACGAAGACGTGGTCGGTCGTCGCGACCCAGCGCTCGAGGTCGCGCTCGTAGCGGGCGGCGGCCGAGGGGTCGCGGTCGTACGGGGGGATGGCGGCCACGACGACCTCGCGCGCGCCGACGGTGTCGATGATCGACTCGTACGACGCCCGGGCCGCCGAGAACGAGACTCCCGTGCGCACGTCGTTCGTGCCCGACATCAGCACGAGGACGTCGACGTCGGCGACGGGCTGCACGGCGGCGGCCTGCTGCTCGACCGTGCTGCCGCCCCGCGCCCAGCCGCCGACGTACTCGACGCCGTCGCCCTGCGCGTACGTCATCCACGTGTCGGCGTCGAGCCCGTCGCTGAGCAGGCGACCGCCGCCGGCCGTGAGCGAGTCGCCCACGATCGCGACCCGGACGCCGTGGCCGTCGCCCGCCGCGACGGGCACGAGCGTGCTGGCCGCGCCCGGCGCGGCCGCGGAGACCCGAGCGGGGGAGGCGGTGGTCACGGCCCCCGCGGAGCAGCCGGTCGTCAGCAGGGCCAGCGCCGCGCCCACGAGCGCGACGCGGGCGGGGGTCGCGCGGTCCATGGGTCGATCGTGCCGCATCGCGGCGGCCCCCACGTACGCCGCAGGGATGACTCTCCGGATCGTGGTCATCACGGCCGTCATGAGACATATTAGACTGTCCGGTCTGTGGGCCCGGTCGGGCTCCTCGACGAACGGAGAGCCCGCCATGGTCCCCTTCCGCTACCGTGCCGAGCTCGACGGGCTCCGGGCCGTCGCGATCCTCACGACGATGTGGTCGCACGCGGGGTTCCGGGGGCTGAGCGGCTCGGGCATCGACTTCTTCTTCGTGATCAGCGGCTACCTCGCCACGAGCATCGCGCTGCGCGACCGCGACCTCGGGCGCTTCGGGGTCGGTCGCTACCTCGTCCGCCGGGCCCGCCGCATCCTCCCCGCCCTCGTCGTCGTCATGCTGGCGACCCTCCCCGTGGCCGTGCTCGTGATGCTGCCCGACGAGCTCGAGAACTACGGGCAGTCGCTCGTGGCGACGCTGGCCTCGGGCAACAACGTGCTGCTCTGGCTGACCTCCGGCTACTGGGACCTCGCCTCCGACTTCAAGCCCTTCCTGCACACCTGGAGCCTCGGCGTCGAGGAGCAGTTCTACCTGCTCTTCCCCCTCGTGCTCGTCGTCGCTCCGCGGGTGCCCGCCCGGGTGCGGACGATCGCGCTGGTCGCGGCGACGCTCGCCAGCCTCGCCCTGGCCCTGCACCAGGGGCTCGTCGACGTCGACTCGGCCTACTACCTCCTGCCCGCGCGGGCGTGGGAGATCCTCGTCGGCTGTCTGCTCGCGGTGGGTGCTCGTCGGGGGTGGCGCTGGCTCGTCGCCGTGCCCGACGGCCGGGCGCGCTGGCTCGCGCTGCTCGGCCTGGGCCTCGTCGTGGCCTCGCTGGTCGGCGCCCCGGCCGAGGAGGGGTTCCGCCTGCCGGTCGTGGCGGCGGCCGTGGCGGGCGTGGCGCTCGTCATCGCGTTCGCGCGCTCCGGGTCGCCGGTGACGCGCCTCCTCTCGGCCCGGCCGCTCGTCGCGGTGGGGGTCGTCACCTTCAGCGTCTACCTGTGGCACCAGCCCCTCTTCGTGTTCGCCCGCGTGCTGACGCCGGAGGCCCCGCCGGCCTGGCTCTTCGTCGTGCTCATGGCCGTCGCGCTGGGCGTGGGCTGGCTGTCGTGGCGGTTCGTGGAGGAGCCCTTCCGCCGCCCCGCGCGGATGTCGCTCCGACGGTTCGTGCCGGTGGTGGGCGGGGGAGTCGCGGTGGTCGTCGTCGCCGGAGCCGTGCTCGCCGGGTCGGGCGGCCTGCCCGCACGGCTCGGCGAGGACCCGGCCGAGGCCTCGATCGACTACAACCGGCGGATCAGCGAGACGGGCCGCGAGCCCTTCGACCGGCCCGGCGCGACGAACGTGCTCGTGGTGGGCGACAGCTGGTCGCGCGACCTGGCGAACAGCGTGCTCGAGACGTACCCGCGGGCCGACCTCGAGCTGCGGCACCTGCACGGCCCGTCCTTCGACGCGGGGGTCTGCTTCCTCGCCGCGAACCCCGAGCTCGAGGGGTCGGCGCTCTGGTCGGGCGCCGACGTGGTGCTGGTGTCGATCGGCGACGAGTACGAGCCCTGCCTGCGAGGCGAGCTCGCGAGCATGACGGCGGAGGGCAAGGCGGTCTTCTACGGCGGGCCGAAGAACTTCGGCGACAACCTCAACTGGGTGGTGCAGCGCCGCGGCGACGACCGTACCGGCCTGACGAACCGGTTGCCGGGGTGGGTGGCCGAGCGCGAGGCGAGCTCGTCGGCCCTCGTGCCCGCCGAGCATTACGTGTCGTGGAGCCCCCTGTGGCGCGACGGGCGCACGCCGATCACGGACGACGCGGGCGCCCTGCTGTCACCCGACCGCGTCCACTTCACCCGCGCCGGCGCGACCCTCTTCGGCGACGCCCTCCGCGCCTCCCCCCTCGACGCCTACTTCGCCCCCCTCGACCGCTGACCGAGGGCCCGCAGGGTCGCGCGAACGCGACCTGCACCGGAGGCGCCGACCGAGCACGACATCGGCGTCGCCTACGCGACGGACGAGGCAGAACAACGCCCGGAGGAAGATTCATTCACGTCGCCGAAGGCGACGGACGCCGGAGGCGTCGAACCCATACGAGGGGATGACGGGAATCGAACCCGCGCCATCAGTTTGGAAGACTGAGGCTCTACCATTGAGCTACATCCCCGGAGCGGCCGTGCCGCAGCGGTGGCACCAACTATAAACCATGGGCTCGGCCCGCTCAGTCACGGGCGGCCGTGGGTCGGCTAGACTCACCGAGGCCTGTTCCCACCCGACCTCAACGGGGTGACCGGGGGCGGGCCGAGTCAGGTGATGCACGGGGCGTAGCGTAGTGGCTAGCGCGTCCGTTTTGGGGGCGGAAGATCGCAGGTTCGAGTCCTGTCGCCCCGACAGTCGTCTACCCCCGCTGTCTCGGTCGTGAGTTCAGCGCCACCAACACAGGAGAAGCCCTACATTGGTCCAGACCACGGTTGAGAAGCTCAGCCCCACGCGCGTCAAGCTCAACATCGTCGTCACCCCCGACGAGCTGAAGCCCAGCGTCACGCACGCCTACGGTCACATCGCCGAGTCGATCAACATCCCCGGCTTCCGCAAGGGCAAGGTGCCGCCGCCCATCATCGATCAGCGCGTCGGTCGCGAAGAGGTCCTGAACCACGCGGTCAGCGAGAGCCTCGACAAGTTCTACCGCGAGGCCGTCGCCGAGACCGAGATCCGCGTCCTCGGCCGCCCCGAGGCGGACGTCGTGGCCTGGCCCGACGTCAAGGACTTCTCGGGCGACCTGACGATCGCCGTCGAGGTCGACGTGCGCCCCGACTTCGACCTGCCCGACTACGAGGGCCTCGAGCTCACGGTCGACAGCGTCGAGATCTCCGACGAGGAGGTCGACGAAGAGCTGTCGAACCTGCGCACGCGCTTCGGCACGCTCGTCACGGTCGACCGTCCCGCGACGACGGGCGACTTCGCCCAGATCGACCTCACCGCCACCATCGGCGACGACGAGGTCGACTCGGCCAAGGGCATTTCGTACGAGATCGGCTCCGGCGAGCTCATCGAGGGCATCGACGAGGCCCTCGAGTCGCTGACCGCCGGTGAGAGCACCACCTTCGAGTCGAAGCTGCTCGGCGGCGACCGCGAGGGCGAGACGGCTCAGATCGCCGTCACCGTCACCGCCGTCAAGGAGCGCGAGCTGCCCGAGGCCGACGACGACTTCGCGCAGATCGCCAGCCAGTTCGACACCATCGACGAGCTCAAGGGCGACCTCAAGGAGCAGCTGGCCAAGTCGAAGACCTTCGGTCAGGGCGCCCAGGCGCGTGACCAGGTCGTCGAGAAGCTGCTCGAGGCCGTCGAGATCCCCGTCCCGGAGAAGCTCGTCGAGGACGAGGTGCACCGTCACCTCGAGCAGGAGAACCGCCTCGAGGACGAGGAGCACCGTGCCGAGGTGAAGGAGAGCAGCGAGAAGGCCTTCCGCAACCAGATCCTCCTCGACGCGATCGCCGAGAAGGAAGAGGTCAAGGTCGAGCAGGACGAGCTCACCCAGTACCTGATCCAGGGCGCCGCGCAGTACGGCATGGAGCCCGGCGAGTTCATCAAGGTGCTCGACCAGAACGGCCAGATCCCGGCCATGGTCGGCGAGGTCGCCCGCAGCAAGGCCCTGGCGGTCGTGCTGTCGAAGGCGAAGGTCGTCGACGGCGAGGGCGCCGAGGTCGACTTGTCCGCCTTCACCGCCACGGCGGGCGTCGGCGGCGACGACGACGACCACGAGGGTCACGACCACGCCTGATCGGGCGTGACGACCGGAGGGCCGGGTGCATCTGCACCCGGCCCTCCGTCGTCTCCGGGGCGCGGCCGGCAGTCAGTTATTGCCGTGGGCGAACAGCCCGGAAGTGCCGCGTTGCACCCGATAGGTTCAACAGCAAGCGACAACGAATGGGAGCTCCACCATGGCCGACGTGACACTGCCCAACAGTGTTTTTGACCGACTGCTCAAAGACCGCATCATCTGGCTCGGGTCCGAGGTGCGCGACGAGAACGCCAACGAGATCGCCGCGAAACTCCTCCTCCTCGCCGCTGAGGACAGCGAGAAGGACATCTACCTGTACATCAACTCGCCCGGCGGGTCGATCACGGCGGGCATGGCCATCTACGACGCGATGGAGTTCGTGCCGAACGACATCGTGACCGTCGGCATCGGCATGGCCGCCTCGATGGGCCAGCTGCTGCTCACCGCCGGCACCAAGGGCAAGCGCTACATCACGCCGAACGCCCGCGTCCTGCTGCACCAGCCGCACGGCGGCTTCGGCGGCACCAGCTCCGACATCCAGACCCAGGCCCAGCTCATCCTCTCGATGAAGCAGCGCCTGGCCGAGATCACGGCGGCGCAGACGGGCAAGACCGTCGAGCAGATCAACGAGGACGGCGACCGCGACCGCTGGTTCACCGCCGAGGAGGCCCTCGAGTACGGCTTCGTCGACCACATCCGCGGTTCGGCCACCGACGTCATCGGCGGCGCCGGCACCGACCAGGACTAGCCCCCACCCGATCATCAGCACAGAAAGAGAAGAACTCATGGAACTCCCGATGATGGGTGGCGCGGGTCGACTGCAGGCCCCCAGCTCCCGGTACATCCTGCCGAGCTTCGAGGAGCGCACGGCCTACGGCTACAAGCGCCAGGACCCGTACGCGAAGCTGTTCGAGGACCGCATCGTCTTCCTCGGCGTGCAGGTCGACGACGCCTCGGCCGACGACATCATGGCCCAGCTGCTCGTGCTCGAGAGCATGGACCCCGACCGCGACATCACTCTCTACATCAACTCGCCCGGTGGCTCGTTCACGGCCATGACGGCCATCTACGACACGATGCAGTACATCCGCCCCGAGATCCAGACGGTGTGCCTCGGCCAGGCGGCGTCCGCCGCGGCCGTGCTGCTCGCGGCCGGCCAGCCCGGCAAGCGCCTCGCCCTGCCCAACGCCCGCGTGCTGATCCACCAGCCCGCGACCGGCGGCAGCAGCGGCGGCCAGGCGTCCGACATCGAGATCCAGGCGAAGGAAGTGCTCCGCATGCGCACCTGGCTGGAGGAGACCCTCTCGAAGCACTCGAACAAGTCGCCGGAAGAGGTCAACCGCGACATCGAGCGCGACAACATCCTGGGTGCCGAGGAGGCGCTGGCCTACGGCCTCGTCGACCAGGTGCTCACCTCGCGCAAGAACCAGCCGGCGCTCACGCGCTGACCCCTGCACCGACCGGCCACCGCCGGTCAGGTACGACGTCGGAGGACCCCGGGCACGCGCCCGGGGTCCTTCGTCGTCCTCCCCGGTGCGCCCGGCGCGGGTCGATCCGGCCCGCAGGGCGGTGCGGGTGCGGGAGTGTCGGACGATCGGGTTAGGCTCGGGGGACGACGGCCGACAGGGGTCGACGACCAGCTGACAGGGAGGCCGGGCATGGCACGGATCGGTGAGAGCGCAGATCTGCTCAAGTGCTCCTTCTGCGGCAAGAGCCAGAAGCAGGTGCAGCAGCTCATCGCGGGCCCCGGGGTCTACATCTGCGACGAGTGCGTCGAGCTGTGCAACGAGATCATCGAGGAGCGCCTGGCCGAGGCCGGTGAAGAGCCCACGAGCGAGTTCGACCTGCCGAAGCCCCGCGAGATCTACTCGTTCCTCGAGGAGTACGTCATCGGGCAGGACGCCGCGAAGCGCGCCCTCTCGGTGGCCGTCTACAACCACTACAAGCGCATCCGTGCCGCGTCGACGCTGACGGCGGCCGAGTCGCTCGCCGACGAGGTCGAGATCTCGAAGTCGAACATCCTGCTGATCGGCCCGACGGGCTGCGGCAAGACGTACCTCGCCCAGACCCTCGCCAAGCGCCTCAACGTCCCGTTCGCGGTGGCCGACGCGACGGCCCTGACCGAGGCGGGCTACGTCGGCGAGGACGTCGAGAACATCCTCCTCAAGCTCATCCAGGCGGCGGACTACGACGTCAAGCGCGCCGAGACCGGCATCATCTACATCGACGAGATCGACAAGATCGCCCGCAAGGCCGAGAACCCGTCGATCACCCGTGACGTGTCGGGCGAGGGCGTCCAGCAGGCCCTGCTGAAGATCCTCGAGGGCACCGTCGCGTCCGTCCCGCCGCAGGGCGGTCGCAAGCACCCGCACCAGGAGTTCATCCAGGTCGACACCACCAACGTCCTCTTCATCGTCGCCGGAGCGTTCGCTGGCCTGGAGGACATCATCAGCAACCGGGCCGGCAAGCGCGGCATCGGCTTCGGGGCTCCCCTCCACAGCAAGGAGGACGAGGCGGCCCTGTTCAGCGAGGTCCTCCCCGAAGACCTGCACAAGTTCGGCCTGATCCCCGAGTTCATCGGCCGCCTCCCGGTGGTGACGACGGTCACGCAGCTCGACCAGGCAGCCCTGATGCAGATCCTGACCGAGCCGAAGAACGCCCTCGTGCGCCAGTACCAGCGCATGTTCGAGATCGACGGCGTCGAGCTCGAGTTCGACAGCGCCGCCCTCGAGGCGATCGCCGACCTCGCCGTCCTCCGCCAGACGGGGGCCCGCGGGCTCCGGGCCATCCTGGAAGAGGTCCTCGGGCCGATCATGTTCGACGTGCCCTCCGACGACACCGTCGGCAAGGTCGTCGTCACCCGCGCCTCCGTCATGGAGAACGCGGCGCCGACCATCGTTCCGCGCCTCGTCGAGCAGCGCACGGAGAAGTCCGCCTAGCGCGCAGCCCTCGACGTCGACAGCCCCGCGGGCCGACGTCGCCCGGAGAGCCCGACCGACGAGGTCGGGCTCTTCGTCGTCCTGCCCCCTTCGGGGCTCTTCCCCCGCCTCGACGGTCAGTGTTAGCGTGGATCGTGCATGAAAGCGTGAGTGATGTAAGAGTCGACGATGTGCGGCGTGGTCACGGGGTCACCCCCGACACGGCACCCGACGACATGTCGGGGCCGTCGTCGGGGCCGGTCGACCTGCGGGGCAGCGCCGACACGGGAGGCCGGCTCGGCCGGAGGGCGATGCTCGCCGCCGCGCTCGGCACGCTCGGGGCCGGGGTGCTGGCGAGCAGCCCGGTCGGTCGCGGCGACGCGGCCCACGCGGTGGGGGAGCCGACCGCCCCGGCGACCGGGGCTCCCGGCGCAGCGGGCACCGCGACTCCCGGGGCCCCGTCGGGGGTGCGTCGCTCGTCGGCCTCCGCGACGCTCGCGGCGGCGATCGCGGGCACGGAGGCTCACGGCACCCTCGTCGTCGACCGGTCCGAGACGACCGCGGTGCCGGTCGTGGTGGACCGCCCGATGACCCTGCTCTTCGAGGCCGGCGTGGAGCTGCGGACGACCCGGGACGTCAGCGCCCTCGTCGTCCGGGCCGACGACGTCACGCTGCGGGGAGCCACCGTGGTCGGGTCCGGCTCCGCGACGAGCGGGAAGGCCCGCGGGGTCGAGGTGGTCGCGACGGTCGGGGCTCCCGTGCGACGGCTGCGCGTGTCGGGCTGCTCGATCTCGCGCTTCTCGTACGGCGCCGTGTACCTCGAGCACGTGCGCGACTTCACGGTCGACGGCAACGTGCTCACCGACCTCGCGTACGCGGGCGTGATGCTGTTCTCCTGCCTCGACGGCACGGTGCGGGGCAACGAGGTCACGGGCGTGCACCAGTCGGGGTCGTTCCCGAACTCGTACGGCATCGCCGTGAACCGGTACTGGAACCAGTCGATCGACGTCGCGCCGCGCTCGGAGCGGATCACGGTGGCCGACAACGTCGTCTCGGACGTGCCGCTCTGGGAGGGCATCGACACGCACGGCGGGCGCGAGGTCACGATCGTCGGCAACCGCCTGACGGGCTGTGCGGTGGGGATCGCCGTCGTGCCCTGCAAGAGCCCCGACGGTGCCACCACCTACGCGCCGCTCGACTGCGTGGTGGCGTCGAACACCGTCGACGCGGGCACGCTCGCCGTGCCGCGCAACGGCATCGTCTTCAAGGGCGCGGGGTTCGGTTCGGGCACGGCCGTCGAGGAGGGCACCGGGGCGATCCTCGACAACACCGTCACGGGCTACGGGGGAGACACCCTCGACGCGGCGGTCTGCGTCTACTTCACCTCAGGGCTCGTCGTCGCCCGCTCGGTGCTGAACGGGTCGATCGCCCGGGCGCTCAACATCTACACGGGCAACCACGACCTGACCGTCGTCGACACCCTCGTCACCGGGCTGACGAGCCGCACGACGCAGCGGCCGAGCGTGATCGACGTCCGCCACCACGACAACTCGGCGCTCATCGTCCGCACCCGGTACGTGGCGACGCCCGGCAGCCGTGCCGACGCGGTGGGGCTCTACGCCGCGGTCGGCGGCAGCACGCTCGACCTCGTCGACAACGACTGGACGGCCACGGCGCGCGCCGTCTACTGCAGCGTCGAGAACACCCTGGCGCGGCTGCACGACGGGGCCTGAGCGCCGCGGGGCGCCCGGTGGCGCCTCGGGGCGTCAGGCCAGGCCGCGGGGCGCCCGGCGGCGCCGCGGGGCGTCAGGCGAGGCCGCGGCGCTCCAGCAGGGGCTCGACCCGCGCGTCGCGGCCGCGGAAGTCGCGGTAGGCCTCGAGCGGGTCGCGGGAGCCACCGACGCCGAGCAGCCGCGCGCGGAACCGGTCGCCGCCCGCCCGGCTGAGCCCGCCGTTCTCCTCGAACCACTCCACGGTGTCGGCGTCGAGCACCTCGCTCCAGATGTACGAGTAGTAGCCGGCGTCGTAGCCGCCCGAGAAGGTGTGGGCGAAGTAGGTGCTCGAGTAGCGCGGGGGCACCGGCGCGAGGTCCAGGCCCGCCGCGGCCAGCGCCTCCCGCTCGAAGGCCTCGACGTCGGTGACGGCGGCGGCCTCCGCGGCGGTGAGCGTGTGCCACGCCTGGTCGAGCAGGGCGCTCGCGAGGTACTCGCTCGTGGCGAAGCCCTCGTTGAAGGCCCGCGACGCGACGAGCCGGTCGACGAGGTCCTGCGGCATGCGCTCGCCCGTCTCGTGGTGCACGGCGTAGTTCTCGAGCACCTCGGGCCAGAGCATCCACATCTCGTTGACCTGGCTCGGGAACTCGACGAAGTCACGGAAGACGTTCGTGCCCGAGAACGTCGGGTACGTCACGCGGGCGAGCAGGCCGTGCAGGGCGTGCCCGAACTCGTGGAAGAGCGTGGTGACCTCGTCGAGGGTCAGCAGGGTCGGCGAGTCCGCCGCGGGCTTCGGCACGTTGAGGTTGTTCACCACGACCGGCGGCAGCCCGAGCAGCGCCGACTGCGAGACCAGCGGGTTCATCCACGCCCCGCCCCGCTTGGAGTCGCGCGTGTACAGGTCGAGGACGTACAGGCCCACGGGACGGCCGCCCCCCTCGGTCACCTCGAAGACCCGCGCGTCGGGGTGCGGGCCGACCAGGTCGGGGCGCTCGGCGAACTCGAGGCCGTAGAGCTGCGACGCCGCGAAGAACACGCCGTCGTGCAGCACGCGCTCGGCCTCGAAGTAGTCGCGCATCGCGGTCGTGTCGACGTCGTAGCGCTCGGCCCGGAGGCGGTCGGCCCAGAAGGCCCAGTCGGCCGCGGCGACCTCCTGCCGGCCCGCGGCGGCCCGCAGCTCGACGAACTCGGCCCGGGCGTTCGCGGCCGCGGGCGGTGCGAGCCGGCCGAGCAGGTCGGCGACGGCCAGCGGGCTGCCGGCCGTCTCGCCGGCGGTGACCCACGACGCGTGGTCGCGGTGGCCGAGCAGCTCGGCCCTCTCGGCCCGGAGCCGCACGATCTCGAGCAGGAGGGCTCGGGTGTCGTGCTCGCCGCCGCGTCGGCCCCGGGCCAGGGAGGCGCGCATCACCCGGTCGCGGAGGTCGCGGTCGGTGAGGTCGGCCAGCCACGGGTGCCCGGTCGGCAGCACGAGGGTGATCACCCAGCGCCCGTCGAGGCCGCGGTCGCGGGCGGCCTCGGCCGCGGCGGAGACCTGGCCGTCGCTGAGCCCGTCGAGCTGGCGGACGTCGTCGACGACCACGGCGAGGTCGTTCGTGTCGGCGAGGAGGTGCTTCTCGAACTGCGTGGTGAGGGTCGACAGGCGGCCGTTGAGGTCGCGCAGGCGAGCCTTCTCCGCGTCGCCCAGGCCCGCTCCCGCCCGCTCGAACGACCGCAGCGTGCGGTGCACGAGGTAGCGCTGTTCGTCGTCGAGGCCGGCCACGTCGTCGTCGCCGCGCTCGACCGCGTCGGCCACGGCGCGCACGCGGGCGTACAGGCGCGGGTCGAGGCGGATCGCGTCGTCGTGGGCCGCTAGCTTCGGCGCGAGCTCGAGCTCGAGGGCGTCGGTGGTGGCGTTCGAGTCGCTCGAGGCCCGGTCGAAGAAGACGTGCCCGACGCGGGTCAGCACGGCCCCGCCGCGCTCGAGCGCCGCGATCGTGTTCTCGAACGTCGCGGGCGCCGGGTCGGCGGCGACGGCCTCGACCTCGGCGCGGTGCTCGGCGAGGCCCGCCTCGAATGCCGGGGCGAAGTCGTCGTCGGTGATGGTCGCGTAGGGCGGCAGCGAGTACGGCAGCGGGCTCGGCTCGAGGAACGGGTTCGTCATGCGCCCACCCTACGAGCGGCCCGCCCGCCGGGGCGGGCGGGCCGCGCGGCGTCACGGGGGAGGGCAGCCCCGAGGAGGCGCGGTACAGTCCCCGCATGAGCTCACGCCCCGGTGCCCCCGCCACGTACACCCACGGCCACCACGAGAGCGTGCTGCGGAGCCACGCGTGGCGCACCGTGGCGAACAGCGCCGCCTACCTCGAGGCCGAGCTCGTGCCGGGCCGCCGCGTGCTCGACGTCGGGTCGGGGCCCGGCACGATCACGGTCGACATCGCGGAGCGCGTCGCGCCGGGCCGCGTGGTCGGCGTCGACGCGGCCGAGATCGTCGTCGAGCAGGCCAGGGCGCTCGCCGCCGAGCGGGGCGTCGACACGGTCGAGTTCGTCGTCGTCGCCGACGTCTTCGCGCTGCCCTTCGACGACGACTCGTTCGACGTCGTGCACGCGCACCAGGTGCTGCAGCACGTCGGCGACCCCGTCGCGGCCCTCCGCGAGATGCGCCGGGTGACCGTGCCCGGGGGAGTGGTCGCGGCCCGCGAGGTCGACTACCACGGCACCGTCTGGGCACCGGCCTCGGCCGGCCTCGACCGGTGGATGGACGTCTACCAGCAGGTGCACCGCGGCAACGGCGGCGAGCCCGACGCGGGGCGGGCCCTGCGGGGCTGGGCGCTCGAGGCGGGCTTCACCGACGTCTCGTGCACCGCCTCCTCGTGGTGCTTCTCGACCGACGACGAGCGCACCTGGTGGGGCGACAGCTGGGCGGCGCGGGCGACGGAGTCGGCCTTCGCGGCCGACGCCGTCGCGCGGGGCGTCGCGACCGCCGCCGAGCTCCAGGCGATCGCCGACGCCTGGCGGGCCTGGCGGGACGCCCCGGACGGCGTGCTCATGATGCCGCACGGCGAGATGATCGCTCGCGCCTGACGCCTGACGCCTGACGCCTGACCGGCGCCCGCCCCGGGCTCCGGGCCGGTCGTCGCTCAGGCGTCGGGGTCGGTGCCCTCGTCGTCGGCCTCGTGGATGCGGGCCTCGCCCGTGACGGCGTCGACGCGGATCGTCGTGCCGTCGTCGAGCTCGACCACCGGGCGGTGCTCGAGGTAGGTCAGGGTCCAGCGCCAGGTCGTGGCGTCGACGCCCTGCTCGGCGAGCTCGCGCTCGACCTGGGCGACCGCCCCGACGACCGGGGCGGGGAGGGCGGCCGGCGCCGCGCCTCCCACGCTCCACCGCGTGCCGAGCTGCATCAGGCGCCCGCCGCCGGGGCCGGGGCCTCGGGCAGCTCGCCGAGCTCGATGGCCGCGACGGCCAGCGCCTCGCCCTCGACGAACTCGAGCGACTGGATCTTGCCGACCGCCGCGAGGTCGGAGGCCGCCCCGCGGAGCACGGGGAGCTGGGCGGCCGGGGCCGCGATCGTCGCCGAGACCACGGGGGTCTTCTGCGACGCCTTCGCGTCCGACTTGGCGCGTCGCACGCCGATCAGGGCCTCGCCGACGAGCGCGAGCAGACCCGTGGGCTGCTCGACCTCGCCGAGCTCGGCCGCCGTGGGCCAGGAGGCGCGGTGCACCGAGCCGTCGTGGGTCCACGACCAGACCTCCTCCGTCGCGAACGGGAGGTACGGGGCGAGCAGGCGCAGCAGGCCGTCGATCGTGGTCTGCAGGGCGAGCACGGCCGAGGCCTGCTCGGCCGGCGTCGTCGCGCCGTACGCGCGCTCCTTGACGAGCTCGAGGTAGTCGTCGCAGAAGGTCCAGAAGAACTTCTCCGTGATCTCGAGCGCCCGGGCGTGGTCGTAGCCCTCCAGCGCGTCCGTCGCGGCGCCGATCACCGTGGCGAACTCGGCGAGCAGGTCGCGGTCGAGCGGCTCGGTGACGCGGTGCTCGCCCGAGGGCAGCTCGAACGAGTACACGAACTTCGCGGCGTTGAGCACCTTGATCGCGAGGCGACGGCCGATCTTGATCTGCTTCGGGTTCTGCGGGTCGAAGGCCGCGTCGGTGCCGAGGCGGCTCGAGGCCGCCCAGTAGCGGACCGCGTCGGAGCCGTGGTCGTCGAGCATGGCCGCCGGGGTGACGACGTTGCCCTTCGACTTCGACATCTTCTTGCGGTCGGGGTCGACGATGAAGCCCGAGATGGAGGCGTTCGTCCACGGCACCGTGCCGTGCTCGAGCTGCGACCGCAGGGCGGTGGAGAACAGCCAGGTGCGGATGATGTCCTGGCCCTGCGGGCGGAGCGAGTACGGGAAGACGAGGTCGAACAGCTCCGGGTCGGTCTCCCAGCCGCCGGCGAGCTGCGGGGTGAGCGACGAGGTCGCCCAGGTGTCCATCACGTCGAGCTCGCCCTGGAAGCCGCCGGGCACGCCGCGCTGCGACTCGTCGTAGCCGGGGGCCGCGTCGCTCGACGGGTCGACGGGCAGCGACGCCTCGTCGGGCACGATCACGTCGTCGAAGACGGGGTTGCCGTCGGCGTCGAGCGGGTACCAGACGGGCAGGGGCACCCCGAAGAAGCGCTGACGCGAGATGAGCCAGTCGCCGTTGAGGCCGTTGACCCAGTTGTCGTACCGCACGCGCATGAAGTCAGGGTGGAACGACACCTCGCGACCCCGCTCGAGCAGCGACTGCTGCAGCTGCTCGTCGCGGGCGCCGTTGACGATGTACCACTGGCGCGTCGACACGATCTCGAGGGGCTTGTCGCCCTTCTCGAAGAACTTGACGGGGTGCGTGATCTTCCGGATCTCGCCGACGAGCTCGCCCGAGGCCGTCAGCTGCTCGACCACTGACTGCTTGGCGCTGAAGACCGTCTTGCCGGCCAGCTGGGCGTACGCGTCGCGGCCCGCCTCGGACTCGATCGCGGCCGGGGCCTCGCTGACGAAGCGGCCGTCGAAGCCGATCACCGCGCGGTTCGGCAGCTGCAGCTCACGCCACCACGCGACGTCGTTCGTGTCGCCGAAGGTGCAGACCATCGCGATGCCGGAGCCCTTGTCGGGCTGCGCGAGGTGGTGCGCCACCACGGGGACCTCGACGTCGAAGAGGGGGGAGCGCACGGTGGTGCCGAAGAGGGCCTGGTAGCGCTCGTCGTCGGGGTGCGCGACGAGGGCGACGCAGGCGGGCAGCAGCTCGGGGCGCGTCGTGTCGATGAGCACGTCGCCCTGGCCGTCGGTGCGGTGGAAGGCGAGCTTGTGGTACGCCCCCGGCATCTCCTTGTCCTCCAGCTCGGCCTGGGCGACGGCGGTGCGGAAGGTGACGTCCCACAGGGTGGGCGCGTCGGCCTGGTACGCCTCGCCCCGGGCGAGGTTGCGCAGGAAGGCCTTCTGCGCCATGGCCTGCGAGCGGTCGTCGATGGTGCGGTAGCTCTGGGTCCAGTCGACCGAGAGGCCGAGCTTGCGCCAGACGTCCTCGAACTGCTTCTCGTCCTCGACCGTCAGGCGCTCGCAGAGCTCGACGAAGTTGCGGCGCGAGATCGGCACCTGGTCGGCGGCCTTCGACGACTTGCCGTCGCCGCCCTCGAAGGGCGGCGTGAAGTCGGCGTCGTAGGGCAGCGACGGGTCGCAGCGCACGCCGTAGAAGTTCTGCACGCGGCGCTCGGTCGGCAGCCCGTTGTCGTCCCAGCCCATGGGGTAGAAGACGCTCTTGCCGCGCATGCGCTCGAAGCGCGCCTTGACGTCGGTGTGCGTGTAGCTGAAGACGTGGCCGATGTGCAGGCTGCCCGAGGCGGTCGGCGGGGGCGTGTCGACGGAGAACACGGAGTCGCGGGTCGCCTCGGTGCGCGAGAACCGGTACGTGCCGTCGGTCTCCCAGACCTGGCCCCAGCGGGACTCGAGGCCCTCGAGGGCGGGCTTGTCGGGCATCGGTGACGTCATGGGCTGACTCCGGTTCTGTGGGCGGCGCCGTGTCGGTGGTGAGACGCCTGGATGTGGACCAGGTCAGTGTACGCGGGCCGACACGGCCGCCAGGGAAACGTGCGGTCAGCGCAGGGTTGCAGTCACCGCACTGGCGGCTCCGGCGCAGCGCTGCTAGGTTTCGTGGGTTTTTGCCCGACACCGCGGTCGCGCTCCGTCCCCCGATCCGGAGGTACTCGCACCATGTCAGCCAGGAAGAACGCCCCGACGCCCCGTCGTCGAGAACTCACCACCGACGACGTCACCGTCGTCGAGGAGTCGATGCTCAAGCGCGCCGTCAGCGCGGCCGCCCTCGGCAACGCCATGGAGTGGTTCGACTTCGGCGTCTACGCGTACATCACCACCACCATCGCCCAGGTCTTCTTCCCGCCCGGGAACGACGCCCTGAACATCCTCTTCACCTTCGGCACCTTCACGGCCGCCTTCGTCGTCCGGCCGATCGGCGGCGCCTTCTTCGGCCCGCTCGGCGACCGCATCGGTCGGCAGAAGGTGCTCGCCATGACGATGATCCTGATGGCCGCGGGCACGCTCGCGATCGGCCTGATCCCCTCCTACGCGACCATCGGGGTGTGGGCACCGATCCTGCTGCTGCTGGCGCGACTCCTGCAGGGCTTCTCGACCGGAGGCGAGTACGGCGGCGCCGCCACCTTCATCGCCGAGTACTCGCCCGACAAGCGACGCGGCTTCATGGGCTCGTGGCTCGAGTTCGGCACCCTGGGCGGCTACGTGCTGGGCGCCTCCCTCGTGACCGCGCTGCAGCTCGGCCTGAGCGAGGAGGCCCTGCTCGGCTGGGGCTGGCGCATCCCGTTCATCGTCGCGGGCCCGCTCGGCCTGATCGGGCTGTACCTGCGGCTCAAGCTGGAGGAGACCCCGGCCTTCCAGAAGCAGCAGGCGGAGGCCTCCGAGCGCGAGCACCAGAAGGTGCCGCTCCTGGCGCTCTTCCGCGAGAACTGGCGCGCCCTGCTCGTCTGCGTCGGCCTCGTGCTCGTCTTCAACGTCACCGACTACATGCTGCTGTCGTACATGCCGACCTACCTGTCGAACACCCTCGGGCGCGACGCGACCAGCGGGCTGCTCTTCATCATCGTCGTGATGGTGCTGATGATGCTCGTCATCACCTTCGGCGGGCGGCTCAGCGACCGCTTCGGCCGGCGCCCCGTGCTCTTCGCGGGCTGCATCGGCTTCCTGGTGCTGTCGTTCCCGGCGCTCCGCATGGTGCAGAGCGAGAACGGCGTGCTGTCGTTCGCGGGCCTGCTCGTGCTCGGCCTCGTGCTCGTCACGTTCACGTCGACCATGCCGTCGACGCTGCCCGCGCTCTTCCCCACGATCATCCGCTACGGCGCCCTCGCGATCGCCTTCAACGTGTCGGTGTCGCTCTTCGGCGGCACGACCCCGCTCGCGACCGAGGCGCTCGTCGTCTGGGCCGAGGGCCGCGGCTTCGGCTGGGCCCACGACATCCCCGCCTTCTACCTGATGGCGGCCGCCGTGATCGGCCTCGTCGCCGTGTGGTTCACGAAGGAGACCGCGAACGAGCCGCTGCTCGGCTCGGGGCCGACCGTGGCCACCGAGGCCGAGGCGCACGAGCTGATCGAGGCCTACCGCGACGAGACCAGCGAGGTGGCGCGGTCGGACTGGGGCCTCGCGTTCGCGGACTCCGGGCCGATCGCGGTGATCCGCCCGGAGGGCCAGGGCGGCGAGGGCGACCGCACGGGCGAGGGCGAGCTCGGCGGGCGGCCCGCCGCCGCGGAGCCGACGCGCTCGTAGGGGACTGGCTCAGGGCCGGGCGGCCAGCAGCGCCCGCGTGTACGGGTGCTGCGGCTCGCCGAACACCCGGGCCGCACGGCCGTGCTCGACGACGCGACCGTGCTGCATCACCGCGACGTGGTCGCTCATGTGGGCGACCACGTCGAGGTCGTGCGAGATGAACAGGTACGCCAGCCCCTCCTCGCGCTGCAGCTCGTCGAGCAGGTCGAGCACCTGCGCCTGCACCGAGACGTCGAGGGCCGACACCGGCTCGTCGCAGACGACCACGCGGGGCCGGGGGGCCAGGGCCCGCGCGACGGCGACCCGCTGCCGCTGACCCCCGGAGAGCGTGCCGGGGCGTCGCTCGGCGACGTCGGCGGCGAGGCCCACCCGGTCGAGCAGCCCCTCGACCTCGGTCGACACCCGCCCCGGCCGGGTGACGCGCCCGCTCGTCACGGCGTCGGCGAGCAGCTGGCCCACCGTCCAGCGGGGGTCGAACGAGCTCGCCGGGTCCTGGTAGACCGCCCCCAGCAGGGCTCGTCGCCCCCGGCGCTCCCGCTCGCGCAGCGGTGCCCACGGCTCGCCGAGCAGCGTCACCGCCCCGTCGTCGGGGTCGTCGAGGCCCAGCAGGAGGCGCGCGGTCGTGGTCTTGCCGCTCCCGGACGCGCCCACCAGGCCGAGCGTCTCGCCGGCGCGCAGCTCGAACGAGACGTCGTCGACGGCGACGCGGGGCGTGCTGCCCCGCACCGGGAACGCCCGGCGCAGCCCGCTCGCGGCGAGCACCACCTCCGGCGCCGGCCCGGCTCCGACCCGCGATGAACCGCGTTCCGTTCCATGGACCGCGGTGGAGCGCAGTTCATGGAACGGAACGCGGTCCTCGGCGGAGGGCACCGGCGCGGGAGGCGCGGGGCGGGCAGGCGCGGAGGGCACGGGCGCGGGAGGCGCGGGGCGGTCAGGTGCGGAGGGCACGGGCGCGGGAGGCGCGGAGCGGGCAGGTGCGGAGGGCGCGGGCGACAGCCGGGCGCCGCGGGCCACGCCGCGCGGCAGGGCCGCGAGCAGCAGCCGCGTGTAGTCGTGCCGAGGGTCGCCGAGCACCTGCTCGGTCGGCCCCGTCTCGACGACGACGCCGGCGCGCATCACCACCACCCGGTCGGCGAGCCGACGCACGACGCCGAGGTCGTGGCTGATCGCGAGCACCGCGGTGCCGCCGTCGCGGAGCGCCGCCAGGCGGTCGACGACCAGCCCCTGCACCTCGGCGTCGAGGGCCGTCGTCGGCTCGTCGGCGACGACGAGCTCGGGGCGCAGCACGAGCGCCGCGGCGATCAGGGCCCGCTGACGCAGCCCGCCCGACAGCTCTCCCGACCGCTGCCCGAGCCGCGCCTCCGGCTCGGGCATGCCCACCTCGACCAGCGCCTCCAGCGCGCGCTCCCGGCGGCCCCGCGGCCCGAGGGACGTGTGGAGGCGGAGGGCGTCGTCGATCTCGCGGCCGATCGGTCGCAGCGGATCGAGCGACACGAGCGCGTCCTGCAGCACCAGCCCCATGCGCGGCCCGCGGACGGCACGCCAGCCGCGCTCGCCGAGGGCCGTGAGGTCGGTGTCGCCGAGGCGGAGGCCCCGGGCCGTGGCCCGGCCGCCGCTCAGGCCGAGCAGCGACCGTGCGGTGACGCTCTTGCCCGAGCCCGACTCGCCCACGATCGCGACGCACTCGCCGGCCGACACCGAGAACGAGACGTCGTCGACGACCGGCCGCCCGCCGAAGGCGACGGAGAGCCCGTCGACCTGGAGCAGCGCCGAGCCGCTCACGAGGTGCCCCCGCGTCGGGCGAGGCCGCGGCCGACGATCGTCGACGCCGCCGCCGTGACGACGACCGCGAGGCCGGGGAAGACGGTCATCCACCAGGCGACCTGCACGTAGGTGCGGCCGGCCGAGAGCATCGCGCCCCACTCCGGCGCCGGCGGGGGCGAGCCCAGGCCGAGGTAGCTCAGCGAGGAGGCCCAGACGACGGCCTGCCCCAGGCCGAGCGTCGCCAGCACGACCACGGGCGCGAGGGCGTTGGGCAGCACGTGCCGCAGCAGCACCGTCGACGGCCGGCGGCCGAGCACGACGGCGGCCTCGACCATGGCCGAGCGCCGTACGCGGCGCACCTGGGTCCGCACGATGCGCGCGTAGCCGGGCGCGGTGGCGAGGCCGACGGCGAGCGTCGCGGGCACGGCGCCGGGCCCGGTGAAGGCGATCACGACCAGCGCGAGCAGCAGGCCCGGCAGGGCGAAGAGCACCTCGAGCAGGCGGCTGACGCCCGCGTCGGCGACGCGCCCGGGCCAGCGCCCGTCGCCGAAGCCGGCGGCCACGCCCAGCAGCACGCCGAGGCCGGTGCCGATGAGGGTCGCGACGGCGCCGATCGTCAGCGACGCGCCGGCGCCGTGCACGATCCGCGTCCAGATGCCGCGCCCCGACTCGTCGGTGCCGAGGGGGTGCGCGAGCGACGGTGCGCCGAAGGCGTCGGCCGGCGACACGGCGAGGGGGTCGCCGGGCGCCAGGAGCCCCGGCGCGACCGCGGCCACGACGATCACCGCGAGCACGACGGCGGCCACGGCCTCGACGGGCCGCACGCGCCTCCGGGGTCTCCGGCGGCCGGAGCCCGACCGCGGCGGCGCGGGCGGCGCCGACGGCTCCGACGGCCCCGGCGCCCCCGGCAGCACGGGCAGCACCGTCACGAGGCCCGCTCCCGTGGGTCGACGGCGCGCTCCGCGAGGTCGCCGAGAGCGACGACCACGACGTAGGCGAGGGCGGAGGCCAGGGCCACGCCGGTGACGAGGGGCACGTCGCGGAGCGTCACCGCACCGAGCAGGGTGCGCCCGAGGCCCGGCCGGGCGAAGACCGACTCGACGACGACGGCGCCGCTGAGCAGCGAGCCGAACGCCCACCCCGACAGGGCCAGCCCCGGCAGCGCGGCGTGCCGCAGCAGGTGCCGACGGAACAGCCCCGAGGTCGACTCGCCCCGGGCCCGCGCCGTCACGGCGAACGGGGCGGACGCCGCGTCGAGCAGGGAGTCGCGGGTCACCTGCCCGAGGAACCCCGCCACCGGGATCGCCAGGGTCACCACCGGCAGCACGAGGCCGACGGGCGTGCCCGTGCTGACCGGGGGCAGCAGGCCGAGCTGCGTGCTGAAGACGAGGACGAGCACGCTCGCGAGCCAGAAGTGCGGCACCGCGGCGGCGACGACCTCGAGCGCCGACGAGACGGCGGACGCCGCCCGCCCGCCGAGGGTCGCCCACCAGGCCGTGCCGAGGGCGATCAGCCAGGCGACGACGAGCGACGCGAGCGCGAGGGCGAGGGTGCCGGGCAGCTGCTCGAGCAGCAGCCCGGCCACGTCGGCCCGGAGCGACCACGACGTGCCGAGGTCGCCGGTGACGAGGCGCCCCAGCTGCTGGAGGTACTGCACGACGAGGGGCTGGTCGAGGCCGTACTGCTCGCGCACGAGGGCGAGGGCCTCGGCCGACGCCTGCGAGCCCGGCCCGCCGAGGATCGCCTCGGCCGGGTCGCCCGGCACGAGCCGCACCGCGAAGAAGATGAGGGTCGCCACGGCCCAGAGCACCAGCACCGCGCCGGCCAGGCGACCGACGACCCACCGCAGGGCCCGCTCGGCCGACCCGCGACTCCTGCCCGACCGGCCGCCGACCGCGCTCCGTCGGGGCGACGGAGGGGCGACGACCGAGCCGGCCCCGGCCCCGGCCCCGGCCTCAGCCGGTGACGGAGGCGTCATACAGGGTGACCGCCTGCACCGGGGGCAGCGCGCGGACGCCGGTGACCGACGAGCCGACGAGGTAGTGGTTCTGCTGGTCGTAGAGGGGCAGCACGGTGCGGCTCTCGAGCACGATCTGCTGGGCCTGCTGGTAGAGGTCGGCGCGCTCGTCGGCGTCGGACGTCTGGGAGGCGCGGGTCAGCAGGTCGTCGAGGGCCGGGTCGGAGAGCTGGGCGTGGTTGGCGAAGTAGCCGCTCGGCGCCGGGGTGATGCCCGACGTGTCGAACAGGATGCGGAGCACGTCGGGGCCGACCTTCGTGTACGGCGCGCTGACCAGGTCGTAGTCGTCGCTCGCGAGGGCGCCGTACCAGCTCGAGAGGTCGAGGGGCTGCAGCACGACCTCGAACCCGAGCGACTTGGCCCCGGCCTGGATCTGCTCGAAGAGCGACTGCTCGGCCGGGATGGACTGGTTCGTGCTGACCGGGAAGGTCAGCGACAGGCGCGTGCCGTCCTTGGTGCGGTAGCCCTCGCTGTCGCGCCCCGTCCAGCCGGCCTCGTCGAGCAGGTCGCCGGCGGCGTCGGCGTCGACCTCGAACAGCGACGGGTCGGAGTAGGCGAGCGGCTCGACGCTCGACAGGGCGCTGTACGAGCGCTCGGCGGTGCCGAAGAAGAGCGAGTCGATCGCGTCGTCGACGTCGACGCCCGTGACGAACGCCTCGCGCACCCGCTCGTCGTCGAAGGGAGCCTTGCCCGAGTTCAGCTCGAGACGGTTGGAGGCGCCGGGCCGCGGGGCGTCGATCTCGCTGATCGCGTCGTCCTTCTCCGCGGCGACGAGGGTGTCGGGCTGCGCGTTGTCGATCACGTCGACCTGGCCGGCCTGGAGGGCCGCGTAGCGCGCCGCGGAGTCGGGGATGAACCGCCAGACGACGCTCTCGAGGTGGGCGGGGCCGGTGTGGTCGGCGTCGGCGGGCGGCGACGAGTAGTCGTCGTTGCGCGACAGCTCGACCTGCTCCTGCTTCGTCCACGAGTCGACGACGAAGGGGCCGGTGCCGACGGGCGACTCGCAGTTGACCTCCTGGGGCCGCTGGAGCGCCTCGGGCGACTCCATCGCGAGCCACGGCTGCGTGAGCGACTCGAGCAGGGCGCTGTCGGGCGTGCTCAGGTCGATGCGGGCCGTCAGGTCGTCGACGGCCTCGACGCCGGTCACCTTCGCGAGGGCGAGGTAGCCCGTCGACGACAGCGTGGAAGGGTCCTGCACGTGGGCCACGTTCGCGGCGACCGCGGCGGCGTCGAAGGGGGTGCCGTCGGTGAACGTCACGTCGGGCTTCAGGGTGAAGGTCCAGCTCAGGCCGTCGCTCGCCTCCGTCCACGACTCGGCGAGCCAGGGCACGATCTCGCCGTCGGCGTCCTTCGACACGAGCGACTCGGCGTACTGGGTCGAGATGAGGGCCTGCGGGTAGTTGCCGCCGACGTGCGGGTCGAGGCACGTGGGCTCGGCGTCGCCGGTCGCGTAGGTGAGGGTGCCGCCCTCGACGGGAGCCGCGGAGTCGCCGGCGTCGTCCGCCCCGGCGGTGCACCCGGCCAGCGCCAGGGCGCCGACGGTCGCGAGGGCGAGGAAGGGGAGGGGGCGCGTGCGCATGGTGCTCCGGAGGATCACGGGGTGGCCGGGGGAGGGGCGGCATTGTTGTACTCAGTACAAACGGGCCGCCACCGAGTGTACCGGCATGATGGGGCCATGTCCGACGACGCCCTCCGACGCCCCGACGACGCCCCGGCACGGCCCCTCGGGCGCCCGCGTCGGTCGTCGGCCGAGATGCTCGCCGACGCCGCGGCGGAGCTCTTCCTCGAGGCCGGGTGGTCGGGCACGACCGTCGACCACGTCGCCCGGCGGGCCGGGGTCAGCCGGGGCACGTTCTTCAACTGGTTCGACGCGAAGTCCGACCTCTTCTGGGTCGACCTCGACGCGAGCACGGCCGGTCTCGGCGACCTGCTCCGCGCCTCCTCGGGGCTCTCTCCCGTCCGGGCCGTGGCGGCGGCGCTGGTGGCCGTCGCCCGGCAGCACCCGGCCGACCGGGTGCCCTGGGCGCTGACCCAGGCCGACGCGATGGGCCTCGGCGACGAGGTGGTGGCGTCGGCGGCGGTGAGGGGCGTGCGGCTGAGGGCGGTCGTCGCGGCGTACCTGGCGGAGGCGGCCGGGCGCCCCCGGGACGACCTCGACGTCGAGGTGGCCGCGTCGGTGCTGCTCGCGGCGGCGGCCACCTCGGTCGTGACGTGGGCGGGCTCCGGCGTCGGCAGGCCGGCCCTCGGCGACGTCGTGGAGCGGGCGCTCGGCCCCGTCGCGGACGGCCTGGACGACCGTCTGCCGCCGACCGGCGGGGCCTGACCGGGTGCCGGTCGCGCGGGCTAGCGGGCGGGGGTCGGGGTGGACGCCGTGGAGGGCGACGTCGGCGACAGGACATCGTCGAGCTCGGCGCGCTTCGGGAAGACGAACTTGTTCATGGCCCAGTAGCGGAAGACCATCGCGATCATGGTGCCGATCACGGGGCCGCTGACGAAGTCGGCGATCTCCTGGTGGGTCCGCGTGACGTTCGGCACCTCCAGGTCGAGCCCGTAGCGGGAGAGGTAGAGGGGCGCCGAGTTGAGGCCGATGCCGATGACGCTGACGATGACGAACAAGAGCATCTCGTAGGCGGTGTGGCGGTCGCCGCGGTCGTCGAACGACCACTTCTTGTTCAGCACGTACGAGACGACGGTCGCGACGATCGTCCCCACCGCGAGCGCGGTGACCGGGTGCTGGGGGATCACGAAGAGCTTGAGGCCGTAGTTGATGACCATCGTGATGACGAAGCCGATGCCCCCGACCACCAGGAAGCGGAGGACGGAGGGGTTGGCCTTCACGAGCCGGATCAACGAGTGCACGAGGGGCACGGTACCCGCTCGGGCTAAGAGCGAGCCGGGACTGTCCCCCTGGCGCGGGGGTCGCGACCGGAGGCGCAGGGACGTCCTCCCGACGGCGCCCCGGGCAGGCACGAGCTCGCCCGGCGTGATGACCCCCGTCCGCCGAGCGGATGACATCCGGCCACGGAACGGTCACGGGGTGAGGTCGGCTCGTCTCTGATGGGTACGGTCGTGTCGAGCGGCCCGTGCGGGGCCGGAGCGCGCTGCCCGGGGTGGGTCGGGGGTGCCGCGTCGAGCTCGGCCCACACGAGAGAGAAGACCATGAAGAAGAACGTGTCGGCCGCCGTGGCGCTGCCGACTCTCGTCGCCATCGCCCTGGGGGGGCTCCTGACGGCAGCACCGGCGGCGTCCGCCGCACCGGCTGCGGTCGAGCAGATCGAGCAGGTCGAGCAGGTCGAGCAGATCGAGCAGATCGAGCAGGTCGAGCAGGTCGAGCAGGTCGAGCAGGTCGAGCAGATCGAGCAGACCGTCGGAGGCGCGGTGCCGGTCGACGAGACCGCCACGCCCCCGGCACCGGACGCCGAGGCGGAGGCGAGCACGACCGCGCCTGTCGCCCCGGCGCCGATCGTCGCCCCGGCACCCTCCGTCGCGGCGGCGCCGACGACCACCTTCCGCCTCGTCAGCCCCGTGTCGGGGAGCACGACGACCTCCCTCGGGTACGAGGTCGTGGTGGAGACCGACGTCGTCGGCGGGTCGCTCGCGGTCCTCGACCGGGACGGCGTCGAGGTCCACGGCGTGTCCGGGGTCTCGGGGCCCGTGGTCAGCCTCCGCGTGACCCTGGCCGACGACGCCGTCGCCGAGCAGTCGGCGACCGTCGTGCTGAGCGACGCCGGTGGCGCCGAGGTCGGGCGCCGGACCGTCGACTTCACGGTCGACGTGCCGGTCTCTCCTGCGCCCTCCGTCGTCGCGCCGGCGGAGGGGGAGGTCGTCGTGGGCGCGGCCTCGCCCTACCTCGGTGGTGCCGTCGAGTTCGTGATGACGGGCCGAGGCGTCGTCGGCTCGCAGCCCGCGGTGCGGTTCGAGGCGCTCGACGACCAGCAGGGATGGGGCTCGGACGACCAGCCCGGCCGGGTCGGGGCCGACGGCACCTGGACCTGGCGGACCGTGCTCCCCTCCGGGAGATGGAGCGCGAGCGTCGCCCAGTACGTCCCCGGCGACCCCACGCCCGTCGCCCCGGGCGACGGAGCCCCTCCGCTGTCCAGGCTGTCTCCCGCCGTCGCGCGGTCCTTCACCCTGGTGGCACCGGCAGCCCCGGCGCCGCCGGCCGTGCCGACCGCCGTCGTGCCCGCCGTGTCGGTGGCGCCGACCCTGAGCGCCCCGACGGGGCGTGGCTCCGCGCCCTCGGCGGCCGGTCGTGACCGCCGCCTCGCGCACACGGGCGACGACTCCGCCCGTGCCCTCGTCGCCGCGGGCCTGCTGCTCTCCGCGGCGGGAGCCGCTGTGGTGGTGCTGACCCGGCGCCGTCGCGGGTCCGCCGGAGCACCGGCCTCGACCGCTCCGGTCAGCGACGCGGCTGCAGGCTCGGCTCGTCGGGCGTAGCCAGCGTCAGCACCGCCTCCTCCACCGCGTCGTGCTGCTCGAGCTCGCGCTCGACGCGGCGGAGGGCGACGGCGACGTGCTCCTCGGTGTCGTCGCCGCGCATGTCGACGGCGGCGACGAGGTAGAGCCGGCCCGGCCCGACGAACTCCGTGTGCAGGTAGGTCACGCGGTCGATCTCGGACCGGGCCAGCAGCCGGGCGAGCACCGTCGACTCCAGCTCGTCGCTCGGGCTCTCGCCGACCAGGAAGCGCCGGTTGCGGTCGACGAGCACGAGGGCCACGACGCCGAGCAGCACGCCGACGAGGATGGACCCGACGGCGTCGTAGACGGCCGAGCCGGTCAGCTGGTGCAGCAGGATGCCGAGGAAGGCGATGACGAGGCCGACCAGGGCCGCGGCGTCCTCCGCGAAGACCGCACGCAGGGTCGAGTTCGAGCTGCGTAGCACGAAGCGCAGGGTCGGCAGCTGCCGCTCGCGGGCGCTGCCCCGGGCCTGGCGGAGGGCCTGGGTGAACGAGATGCCCTCGAGCACGAACGCGACCGCCAGCACGACGTAGTTGACGAGGTAGTCCTCGGCCTCCTCCGCGGCGCCGAGCTGCGAGATGCCGTGCTGGATCGAGACCACCGCGCCGACGGTGAAGAGGCCGAACGCGGCGAACATCGACCAGACGTAGGTCTCCTTGCCGTAGCCGAGGGGGTGGTCGGCGTCCCTCTGCTTCACGCCGCGCTTGTCGGCGACGAAGAGGAAGACCTCGTTGCCCGTGTCGGCCCAGGAGTGCGCCGACTCCGCCACCATCGAGGCCGACCCGGTCAGGAACGCCGCGACCGTCTTCGCGACCGCCACGAGCAGGTTCGCGAGGAACGCGACGACCACCGTGAGCGAGCTCTCCGGCTTCGGGGCGGAGCCGGGGCCCGGCGACGGGTCGGTGGTCGGGGGTGCTGTCGTCATGGACTCGATGATGCACGCCCTGCACCGATCGCGCCGCGCCTCCTCGACGCGTACGATGTGACGTGCATCGATCCGGCCATCACCGGGGAGCACTCGGAAGAACGCGGAGACCTGCCCCTCGGGGCCGGCAGCCGCCGGTAGAACCGAGCGGGGCAGGCCCGTCACAGCCGCAGAGCGAGTGGTCGGCCCGTGAGGGCCGGCAAGCGGGGTGGTACCGCGACCTCCGAGGCCCCTCGGCGGTCGTCCCCGTGGACGGACATCCGCACCACCTGGAGTTCCCATGGCCTACCAGCCGGTACCCGCGTCACCCCGGTTCCCCGACGTCGAGCAGGGCGTCCTCGCCTTCTGGAAGGGCGACGACACCTTCCGCGAGTCGATCCGTGCCCGGGAGGGCCGCGACGAGTGGGTCTTCTACGACGGCCCGCCGTTCGCCAACGGCCTGCCGCACTACGGCCACCTGCTGACGGGCTACGCGAAGGACGTCTTCCCGCGGTACCAGACGATGCGCGGCAAGCAGGTGCACCGCCGCTTCGGCTGGGACACCCACGGGCTGCCCGCCGAGCTCGAGGCGATGCGCCAGCTCGGCATCACCGAGAAGCACCAGATCGACGAGATGGGCATCGGCGAGTTCAACGCCGCGGCCCGTGGCTCGGTCCTGCGCTACACCGACGAGTGGCAGCAGTACGTCACGCGCCAGGCGCGCTGGGTCGACTTCGAGGACGACTACAAGACCCTCGACGTCAGCTACATGGAGAGCGTGCTCTGGGCGTTCAAGCAGCTGCACGACAAGTCGCTCGCCTACGAGGGGTTCCGCGTGCTGCCCTACTGCTGGCACGACCAGACCCCCCTGTCGAACCACGAGCTGCGCATGGACGACGACGTCTACAAGATGCGCCAGGACCAGACCGTCACGGTCGCCTTCCCGCTCGTCGGCGCCAAGGCCGAGTCGCTCGGCCTCACCGGCGTCGAGGCCCTCGCCTGGACGACCACGCCCTGGACCCTGCCCACGAACATGGCGCTCGCCGTGGGGCCGGCCATCGACTACGTGACCGTGCCCCACGCCCTGCTGCCGGGCGAGCGCACCGGCGACCAGGAGCTGCTGACCGGCAGCGTCTTCCTGCTCGCCGCCGACACCCTCGCCGCCTACGCCCGCGACCTCGGCTACGAGTCCGCAGAGGCGGCGGAGGCCGCGGTCACGGCGCACTTCGCCGGCGCCGAGCTCGCCGACGTCGAGTACGACCGCATCTGGGACGTCTACGCCGACACCGAGACCTGGGGCACCGAGAACGCCTGGCGCCTCCTCGTCGCCGACTACGTCGCCACCGGCGAGGGCACCGGCATCGTGCACCAGGCCCCCGCCTACGGCGAGGACGACCAGCTGGTCTGCGCCGCCGCGGGCATCCCCGTGATCGTGTCCGTCGACGAGGCCGGGCGCTTCCTGCCGATGTTCGACGAGCTGGGCGTCGCCGGCCTCCAGGTGTTCGAGGCCAACAAGACGCTGGTGCAGCGCCTGCGCGCCGACGGGCGCCTGGTGCGCCTGGCGAGCTACGAGCACAGCTACCCGCACTGCTGGCGCTGCCGCAACCCGCTCATCTACAAGGCCGTCTCGAGCTGGTTCGTCCGCGTCACGGAGTTCCGCGACCGGATGGGCGAGCTCAACCAGGAGATCACCTGGGTGCCCGAGAACGTCAAGGAGGGGCAGTTCGGCAAGTGGGTCGCCGGCGCCCGCGACTGGTCGATCTCGCGCAACCGCTACTGGGGCTCGCCCATCCCCGTGTGGCGCAGCGACGACCCCGCCTACCCGCGGACGGACGTCTACGGCTCGCTCGCCGAGCTCGAGGCCCACTTCGGGCGCCTGCCGCTCAACGAGCAGGGCGAGCCCGACCTGCACCGCCCGTACATCGACGACCTCACGCGGCCGAACCCCGACGACCCGACCGGGCAGAGCACGATGCGCCGCATCGAGGACGTCTTCGACGTCTGGTTCGACTCGGGCTCGATGCCCTTCGCGCAGGTGCACTTCCCGTTCGAGAACCGCGACTGGTTCGAGACGCACGCGCCTGCCGACTTCATCGTCGAGTACATCGGGCAGACGCGCGGCTGGTTCTACGTCATGCACGCGCTCTCGACCGCGCTGTTCGACCGGCCGGCGTTCTCGAACGTCATCAGCCACGGCATCGTGCTCGGCTCCGACGGCCAGAAGATGTCGAAGAGCCTCCGCAACTACCCCGACGTGAGCGAGGTCTTCGACCGTGACGGGGCCGACGCGATGCGCTGGTTCCTGATGTCGAGCTCGGTGATCCGCGGCGGCAACCTCGTCGTCACCGAGGAGGGCATCCGCGAGGGCGTCCGGCAGTTCCTGCTGCCGCTCTGGAGCACGTACTACTTCTTCACCCTCTACGCGAACGCGGCCGAGGCCGACGGGTCGGGAGGCGCGGGTCGGCACGTCGCGGACGGCTACGTCGCGCGGTGGCGCACCGACTCGACCGACGTGCTCGACCGCTACCTGCTCGCGAAGACCCGCCGCCTCGTCACCGAGGTCGAGGGCCACCTCGACGCGCTCGACTCGCCCCTGGCGGCCGCGGCCCTCCGCGACTTCGCCGACGTGCTGACGAACTGGTACGTCCGCCGGTCGCGCGACCGCTTCTGGGCCGGCACCGACCACGACGCCTTCGACACCCTGTTCACGGTGCTCGAGACGCTCACCCGCGTCGCGGCGCCCCTCGCCCCGCTCGTCACGGAGGAGATCTGGAAGGGCCTCACCGGCGGCCGCAGCGTGCACCTCGCCGACTGGCCCGACGCCTCCGCCTTCCCGGCCGACGACGCGCTCGTCGATGCGATGGACGCCGTGCGCGCCATCGCGTCGTCCGGTCTCGCGCTGCGCAAGGCGACCGGCCTGCGGGTCCGCCTGCCGCTCGCGCGCCTCACGGTGGTCGCGCCCGACACCGCGGGCCTCGAGCCGTTCCGCGCCATCCTCCGCGACGAGCTCAACGTCAAGGACGTCGTCCTCACCGCGCTGACGGAGGAGAGCCTCGGCGAGTGGGGCGTCACCCGCAAGCTGACGGTCAACGCCCGCGCGGCCGGCCCCCGCATCGGCAAGCAGGTGCAGCAGGTCATCCCCGCCGCGAAGAAGGGCGACTGGGAGGCGCGGGGCGAGACGGTCGTGGTGGGCGGCGTCGAGCTGCTGCCCGGCGAGTTCACGCTCGAGCTGGCCGTCGCCGACCCGTCGGCGGCGATCGCGTTCGTCGGCGACGGCGGCTTCGTGCTGCTCGACACCGCGACCACGCCCGAGCTCGAGGCCGAGGGCCTCGCGCGCGACGTCGTCCGGGCCGTGCAGCAGGCCCGCAAGGCGGCCGGCCTCGACGTCGGCGACCGGGTCGTCACGACCCTCGTCGTCGAGCCCGGCTCGGCCGCCGCGATCGAGGCGCACCGCGCGCTGATCGCGGGCGAGACCCTGACGACCGAGCTGGTCGTCGACGTGCAGGACGACGTCGCGACGCGCGACGAGAGGGTCGCCGTCGGTTCCGGCGCGGCCGTGACGGTGGAGGTCCGACGAGCATGAGCCCGAAGAAGAAGAAGAGCGACGCCGAGGGCACGGGCGGGGGCGCGGCCGACGGCGGCGAGTTCGCCGAGGGCGCCCGCCGCGTCTACGACGAGCTGCTCGCGCGCGTCGGCGAGCAGGCCCCGCAGCCGCGGCTCGCGGCGACGCGTCGGGCCGCCGAGCTGCTCGGCGACCCGCAGCGCGCCTACCCGGTGATCCACGTGACGGGCACGAACGGCAAGACCTCGACGAGCCGCATGATCGAGAGCGTGCTGCGCTCGTACGGCCTGCGCACCGGCCTCATGACGAGCCCGCACCTGACGCGCGTCAACGAGCGCATCGTCGTCGACGGCGAACCGATCAGCGACGAGCTGCTCGTGGCGAACTGGGACGACATCCAGCCCTACCTCCAGATGACCGACGGCGAGCTCACGGCGGCGGGGGAGCAGCCCCTGACCTTCTTCGAGGCGCTCACCGTGCTGGCCTTCGCCTGCTTCGCCGACGCCCCCGCCGACGTCGTCGTGCTCGAGGTCGGCATGGGCGGCGAGTGGGACAGCACGAACGTCGCCGACGGCCAGGTCGCCGTCTTCACGCCGATCGCCCTCGACCACACGCAGCGCCTCGGCTCGACGGTCGACGCCATCGCCCGCACGAAGGCCGGCATCGTCAAGCCGTCGGCCTCGGTCGTCAGCGCCTCCCAGCAGCCGGAGGCGCTGGCCGAGCTGCAGAGGGCGGCCGACCTCACCGAGTCCACGCTCGCGGTCGAGGGCACCGCGTTCGGCGTCGAGTCGACCACGGTCGCGGTCGGCGGGCAGCTGATCACCGTCCGCGGCCTCGCCGGCCGCTACGACGACCTCCTGCTGCCCCTCTTCGGCGACCACCAGGCGCAGAACGCGGCGGTCGCGATCGCCGCCGTCGAGTCGTTCCTCGGCAGCGGCTCGCAGGCGCTCGACCACGACGTGCTGGCCGAGGGGCTCGCCGCCGTGACGTCGCCCGGTCGCCTCCAGATCGTGGCCAACGAGCCCACCATCCTCGTCGACGCGGCGCACAACCCCCACGGGGCGCGGGCCCTCGCGAAGGCGCTCGACGACTACTTCCAGTTCGGGCGCGTCGTGGCCGTGCTCGGGGTGCTCGCCGACAAGGACGCCGCCGGCATCGTCCGGGCGCTCTCCGGCACGGTGCAGCAGTTCGTCGTGACGAGCAGCGACTCCGAGCGCGCCGTCGACGCCGACGAGCTCGCCGCGATCGCGGTGGGCGTCGTCGGCGCCGACCGCGTCGTGGTCGAGACCGACCTCGTCGCGGCGCTCCGCACCGCCCGCGACCTCGCGGAGGAGACCGAGGGCGACGAGCCCGGCGGCGTCGTCGTCACCGGGTCGATCACGCTGGTCGGCGACGTGCTCGCGCTGGCGCAGGCCCCGGGCGGTCTCTCGTGACCGCGACGCCGCCTCCTGAGGGCCCCCCGGCGGGCACCCGCCCGGGCGGCCGACGCCCCGGGCGCCGACGCGGCGCGGCCGAGAGCCTGCTCTCGATCGTGCTCGTGCTCGAGGCGCTGTCGCTGTTCTTCGTGATGCTCGTCGTCAACGGCCGCGACCTGCTGCCGACGGCCGTGGCCTTCGGCGGCGGGTTCGCCGCCATCGTCGTCGTCATGCTCGTCTCGCGCACGACGCGCTGGCCCTGGGGCATCGCGCTCGGCTGGGTCGTGCAGGCGGGCCTCGTGGCCTGCGGGCTGCTCGACCCCGTCATGTACGTCGTCGCGGCTCTGTTCGTCGCCATCTGGACCTACTGCCTGATCAAGGGCACCCAGCTCGACCGTCTCAACGCCGCCCGCTACGGTGGGCCCGGCGACGCGGCGTGAGCCGGCCCGGCCGACCCGACCACACCGACCCTCCCGCCATCACACCAGAAGGAGCACCACAGTGACCGACCTCCAAGAGACCCTCGTCCTCGTCAAGCCCGACGGCGTCGCCCGCGGCCTCACCGGCGAGATCCTGCGCCGCATCGAGGCCAAGGGCTACGAGCTCGTCGACCTGCGCATGCTGCAGGCCGACCGCGACCTCCTGTCGAAGCACTACGAGGAGCACGTGGGCAAGCCGTTCTACGAGCCGCTCGTCGAGTTCATGGAGAGCGGCCCCACCGTCGCCCTCCGCATCGCCGGCAACGGCGTCGTCGCGGGCTTCCGCTCGCTGGCCGGCACCACCGACCCGACGACCGCCGCCCCCGGCACCATCCGCGGCGACCTCGGCCGCGACTGGGGCCTCAAGGTGCAGCAGAACCTCGTCCACGGCAGCGACAGCCCCGAGTCCGCCGCGCGCGAGCTCTCGCTCTGGTTCTGAACCGTTCGGTCAGCCGCCGCCCCTGCGGCTGACGGCCGGGGCGTGCAGCTCGGGGTCGAGTTCTGGCCCCGGGGGGCGCTCCAGGCGCCGGCTCCGCAGCCGCCTTCGCCGACATCGGGGGGCCAGCCGCCGCCCCTGCGGCTGACTGGCCGGGGCGTGCAGCTCGGGGTCGAGATGTGGCCCCGAGGGACGCTCCAGGCGCCGGCTCCGCAGCCGCCTTCGCCGACATCGGGGGGCCAGCCGCCGCCCCTGCGGCTGACGGCCGAGGGGTGCCCCGGGGTCGCGACATGACCCCGGGGTGCGCTCTGCGCCGGCCCTAGGGGGCGGGGGTGGCGGACGACTCGGGGGCGGTGCCCGTGCTCGTGTCGGAGGTGGGGGCTCCGCCCGCGACCTCCGCGACGAACTGGGCGAAGACCGTAGGGTCGGTGAGCGAGCCCTGGTACTGCTGGCCGTTGACCAGCACCGTCGGGGTGCCCGTGACCTTCTCGAGGTCGCTGTTCGGCAGCGGGTCGTTCAGCGCCCGCTCGGTGGCCGAGGCCACCCAGTCGTCGAACTCGCCCCCCGTGACGCACCCGGGGATCTGTTCGTCGTCGGCGCCCGCTCCCTGCACCAGGCTGACCAGCTCGTCGTTCGTCAGCCCGCTGGTGTTCTCCTCCGGCTGCTGCGCGAAGAGGGCCGTGTTGACGTCGAGGGCCGCGTCCGGCTGGTAGTTCGCGACGCAGGCCAGGGCGTTCGCCGAGCGGGTCGAGTACTTGGTGCCGAGCGAGGCGTTGTCGAGGAACCCCAGGGGGTGGATCTCGAGGTCGACCGACCCCTGGCTCACCCACGTCTGCAGCTGCTCCGCGTTGGCCGTGTCGAACTGGCCGCAGTACGGGCACATGTAGTCGAGGTAGACGACGATGCTCGGCTTCTCGGCCGTGCCGGGAGCCGAGGCCGTCGGCTCGCCGTCGGCCGGCACCGCGTCGGTCGTCGTCGCCGAGACCGTGGTGCCGTCGCCCGAGAGCACGATGCCGTCGCTCGCCATGTTCAGCGGCCCGGGGCCGCCCGGGGCCATCGACCGCGTCACGACGAGCACGACGACGGCGGCGACGGCCAGCACGCCGAGCACGAGGCCGCCCTGCAGCGCCCACTTCTTGCGACGACGGCGCTTCGCGGCGGCCTCGCGGGCGACGCGGGCCTTCTCGCGGGCGGCCTCGCGGCGCTCTCGCTTGGTGTCTCCGGGCACGGCTGGTGGGGTCATCGGTCCTCGCTGGGTCGGGGGCGCCGACGGGCGCTCCCGGCCAGCGTCGCGCTGCCGGCCAAGAAGAACCTGGGACCGGGACGCCGCGGGGGAGGCGCGGTGCAGGTGGCGGAGGCGCGGTGCGGTCAGCCCAGGAGCGTCGGCAGCAGCAGCGGGAACTGCACGACGATGACCGTCGCGACGACGATGTAGTTGAGCACGGGCAGCACCCACGAGTACGGCAGGAACGCCGCCGCGGCCCGCTGCAGCCGGCCGGGCCGCACGAGGACCCCGCGCGCCGTGCCCCAGGTCAGGAAGACCCAGAAGAGCGGGATGGTGACCGACCACACGAGCATGCACCAGGGGCAGAGGGCGCCGATGACGAAGACCGTCTGGGTGAAGAGCCACGTGATGAAGACCCAGGCCAGCGACACGCCCGAGGCGAACGCGACCCAGAACCACCGGGCGAAGCGGGCGCCGGCGAGCAGGCCGAGCCCCACGGCGACCGGCGCCGCGAAGCCGACCAGGCCGATGATCGGGTTCGGGAACCCGAAGAGCGACGCCTGCCAGCTGTTGATGACGGGCGAGCAGCCGACGAACGGGTTCACGTCGCAGCCGAGCGACTCGGTCGGGTTCTCGAGCAGGCGGAACTTGTCGACGGTGAGGGCGAACGACCCCAGCAGCCCCACGAGCCCGACCACGATCAGCAGCACGGCGGCGACCACCGGGGTGCGGCCCCGGGGCAGGCCCGCGGAGGGGCCGACGGGCGTCGTGCTCGGGGCGGTGTCGGTGAGCGTCACCCCCCGATCATCGCACCCGTCGGATCGTGGTCGGCTGCGATGCGTGCGATAATCGACCCAGTCGAGGGGTGAGAGCCCCGAGATCATGACTTTCCGGGCCGTGCTGGCCCGCGTGGCACCGGCCCCGAGGGGCGTCGCGCGGGTGCAGGTGAAGCCGGGCACGGGGCGCAGGCGCTCCAGGTCGGATGGCCAGTTCCGACAGCAACGAAGAACCGCACGTCGACGAACGACACGGGGTGGCGACGACCGCAGAGACGGTCCGGCTCACCTCGTGACCGAACGCCGCGTGACCGACATGGCGTGCCGTGAGAGGGCACGGTGGTCCGGGGGCAGGTGCACGGCACCGCTCGGCCACGACACGAGACCACCTGCCGACGGCACGTCCTCGGCAGGGCGAGGAGCACACCAGCAGTGCTGGACAACAACGACGACACGACCGACGGTCGACCGAAGAAGAAGCGGGGCCTGTTCGGGGCCCTGCTCGCCCGCCAGGCGGCACCGCCCGCGGCGCGCACCAGCGGCGCACAGCGCCCCTCTTCTCCGACCGATCCCATCGACGACGCCCAGGAGGCACAGACCGTGACCCACGACACCGACTCCGCGGGCCAGGCCCCGAGCACCCCCGCCGACGACAGCGCCGCCCCGGCCCAGGCCACGCCTGACGCTGGTCGGGCCGCCGCGTCCGACGTCGCCCCCGCGGTCGACGTCGAGGCCGTCGAGGCCGACATCGCCGACGGCGAGCCCGCCGCCGAGGCGCCCGCGACCGGCTCGGAGCCGGCCGCCGACCCGTCCGCGTCGCCCATCCCGGCGCACCTGACGACGACGAGCCTGATCTTCCACGCCCCGGTCATCACGCCGCTCCCGGCCCGCCCCGGCCGTCGCCGTGACGACCGCGACGACCACCGCGACCAGCGCGACGACCTCGACGAGCGCGACGACGAGGGCTACGACGACGGCGGCTGGGACGACGAGCCCCAGCGCCCCGCCTCGCGCCGCCGCTCGCGCGGCCGCTCGCAGGACCGCGAGGAGCGCGACTCCGAGGCCCGCCAGGGCGACCGCGGCCCGCGCGAGCGCCCGCAGCGCCAGGTCGAGCTGATCACCGAGCCGCAGCGCATCAAGGGCTCGACCCGTCTCGAGGCCAAGAAGCAGCGCCGCCGCGACGGCCGTGACGCCGGCCGCCGCCGCACCGTCATCACGGAGGCCGAGTTCCTCGCGCGCCGCGAGAGCGTCGACCGCAAGATGGTCGTCCGCTCGTCGGGCGACCGCATCGAGATCGGCGTCATGGAGGACGGCACGCTCGCCGAGCACTACGTCGCCAAGGCGCAGAACGTCTCGTTGATCGGCAACGTCTACCTGGGCCGCGTGCAGAACGTGCTGCCGAGCATGGAGGCCGCCTTCGTCGACATCGGGCGCGGCCGCAACGCCGTGCTCTACTCCGGCGAGGTCGACTGGGACAGCCTGTCGAACGGCAACCAGCCCCGTCGCATCGAGCTGGCCCTCAAGCCCGGCGACCGCGTCCTCGTGCAGGTCACGAAAGACCCGGTGGGCCACAAGGGCGCCCGCCTGACGAGCCAGATCTCGCTGCCCGGCCGCTACCTCGTCTACGTGCCCAACGGCTCGATGAACGGCATCAGCCGCAAGCTGCCCGACACCGAGCGCGCCCGCCTGAAGAAGATCCTGAAGGAGGCGCTGCCCGAGAACGCCGGGGTCATCGTCCGCACCGCGGCCGAGGGCGCGACGGAGGAGCAGCTGACCCTCGACATCAAGCGCCTGACGAACCAGTGGGCCGACATCAGCGCCAAGGTCGAGACGGGCGCCGCCCCGGCCCAGCTGCACTCCGAGCCCGACCTGCTGATCAAGATCGTGCGCGACGTCTTCAACGAGGACTTCCACGAGATGGTCGTCGACGGCGAGGACGCCTACGAGACCCTGCAGTCGTACCTCTCGGCCGTCGCTCCCGACCTCATCGACCGCATCGTGCGCTACGAGGGCGAGCGCGACGCGTTCGACGAGTACCGCCTCAACGAGCAGATCGAGAAGGCCCTCGACCGCAAGGTCTGGCTGCCCTCGGGCGGCTCGCTCGTCATCGACCGCACCGAGGCCATGACGGTCGTCGACGTCAACACGGGCAAGTTCGTCGGCTCCGGCGGCAACCTCGAGGAGACCGTCACGAAGAACAACCTCGAGGCCGCGGAGGAGATCGTCCGTCAGCTGCGCCTCCGTGACATCGGCGGCATCATCGTCGTCGACTTCATCGACATGGTGCTCGAGTCGAACCGCGACCTCGTGCTGCGCCGCCTCGTCGAGTGCCTCAGCCGCGACCGCACCAAGCACCAGGTCGCCGAGGTCACCTCGCTCGGCCTCGTGCAGATGACCCGCAAGAAGCTGGGCCTGGGGCTCGCCGAGTCGTTCGCCGAGGCCGGCAGCGCCGCCCGCGTGCAGGAGCAGCAGCCGCGTCGCGGCCAGAACGGCCAGAACGGCCAGAACGGCCAGGGCGGCCAGAACGGCCAAGGCCAGGAGCAGCGTCGCCGCGGCGGCGCGGCCGCCAAGTCCGGAGGCGCGGGCCAGTCCGGTGCCGCGGGCGCCGGTCGCGGGGGCCAGCAGCCCGCGTCGGCCGCGTACCCCACCACGGGCACCCACGCGATCACCGAGGACGTCAAGAACGCCCTGTCGCGCATCGCGGCGTCGACGATCGCGCACGCCGAGGACGGCGACCGGAGCACCGACTCCGCCGTCGAGGCCGCCGCCGCCGTCGAGGCGGCCATCGACGCCGCCGCGGCGTCGGTCGGCGGCTCGGCCGAGGCGCCGGGCGACCAGCAGGGCGACGAGCCCCGCCGGGGCCGTGGCGCCCGCAAGAGCCGTCGCTCGCGCGGCGGCCGTGACGCCGACTCGACCGAGGGCTCGTCGTCCGACGACAGCTCGACCGAGGCGGGCCAGGGCCGCGCCGAGGCCGACCAGGCCGACGCGCCGGCGGCCGAGGCCGCCGTCGTGACGGTGCCGACGACCGCCCCCGCGGAGCAGGCCGTGGCCGAGCCCGTCCAGGCCCCGACGGCTCCCGCCGCCGCGGCCGAGGCGGTGCCCGCCCGCGCGGAGCGCAGCACGGAGTCCCGCCGGTCGCGCGTCACCGTGACGACCCCCGAGGCCAGCGTGGCGATCCTCGACATCCCGGTCACCACGACCCGTCGCGAGCCCCGCAAGATCAGCCGGGACGACGCCGAGCAGCTGCTCGACTCCGTCCTCGGGGCACTGCCCGAGCCCAAGCAGCCCGGCCAGGGCCGCAGCCGCTCGCGCCGTGCCTCGAGCTCGGGCACGACCTCCGCACCGGTCGCCCCCGCGGCCGCGGAGTCGACCGAGGGCCGCTCGACCGAGGGCGACTCCGGTCCCTTCATCCTGGGCGTGGGCGTCAGCTCCGACGAACTGTGACTCGTCTAGGGTGACTGCGTGACCTCGACGCAGCCCGGACAGCCGACCCGAGGGTCGACCGTCCGGGCTGCCGTCGTCTCGCTGCGCGGCACCTCGGGGCGCGACCGTCTGGTCGCCGCCGCCACGGCCGTCGGCGTCGTGCTCCTGGCCCGCTTCGCGCTGGGCCTGCTCGCCATGGTCGGGGCCGCCGTCGGGTTCAGCGTCACCGCCTTCCCGAGCGGGTTCGCGGCGACGCCGGTCGGCCAGTTCCTCGGCAGCTTCGTCTTCTACCCGTTCCCGTTCTACGTCGTGGCGTTCGTCGTGCTGCTGGTGGTGCGGCCGCTCGAGACGGCCGCCCCCCTCGCCACCGTGCTGCGCCGGGCCCTCGTGGCCGGCGCCGCGGGCACC
The DNA here is from genome assembly GCF_014841815.1 of Frigoribacterium sp. CFBP 8754. Classification (NCBI taxonomy): domain Bacteria; kingdom Bacillati; phylum Actinomycetota; class Actinomycetes; order Micrococcales; family Microbacteriaceae; genus Frigoribacterium; species Frigoribacterium sp. CFBP 8754. The sequence goes on along the minus strand of NZ_JACYUO010000002.1, from coordinate 163,885 downwards.
CTGGCCCTCGCCGTCGTCGGCGTCGTGCCGGGCGTGCTGCTGTCGCAGAGCGGCGGCACCTGGGCCAACCTCGTCCTCTACGTCACGACCATCCCGCTGGCGGCGGGAGTCGTCGACACGGCCCTGCTCGTGGTGGGCGCCGTCCTGGCCTGGCTCTGGGCGCGTCGCGAGGGCGACGACCCGGCAGGGGCCGACCCCGAGGCCGACGCCCGGCCCGAGGCCGTCGTCGTGCCCCCCACACCGACGTCGTCGGACGCCGAGGCCGAGGCGGACGCCGACGCCGACGCGACCGGTGCACCGGCCCGGGTCTCCGGACCGTCGCGCGCGCCCCGCTCCGGCCCCGCCGACCACGCGTCCTTCCGGCCGGCCGCCGTCGCGCCCGTCGACGCCGACGACGCCCCCGCACGGCCCGCCGTCGAGCCCGAGGCGACGCGCGCACCCGACGCCCCCCGACGCTCCCGTCGCGCCGCCGACCCCGCGCGCGACGACTGGTCGCGCTTCGCGCCGCCCGCCGACCGCGGTGAGGGCGAGCGGTGAGCGCGCCCCTGCTGCACCGCGACCCGTCGCACGACCACCACGACCACGGCGTCGTCGCGCCCGGTCGGGGCCCCGGGCGAGGCCCGCGCCGCGCCTCCCGCACGCCCCTGCTCGTCGTCGGCGGCGCGGTGGCGCTCCTGCTGCTCGTGGTGCGCCTGGCGTCGCCCGCCCTCGGCCCCGGCCTGCTGCCCGACGTGGCCCAGGACTTCGTCACCCTGACGATCAGCGTCATCGTCGAGTCGATGCCCTTCGTGCTCCTCGGCATCGTGCTGTCGATCATCGTGCAGGTGTGGCTGCCGCAGGCCTTCTTCACGTCGTGGCTGCCGCGCCAGCCGCTGCTGCGCCGCGCGGTCATCTCCTTCCTCGGCATGTTCCTGCCGGTCTGCGAGTGCGGCAACGTGCCGCTGGCCCGCGGCCTGGTGCTCAAGGGCTTCACGGTCTCCGAGTCGATGACGTTCCTCCTCGCCGCGCCGATCCTCAACCCGATCACGATCATCACGACGCACCAGGCGTTCGGCTGGAGCGACGGGATCCTGGTCGCGCGCCTCCTCGGCGGGTTCCTGATCGCGAACCTGATCGGCTGGCTCTACAGCCGCCACCCCGACCCCGAGAGCCTGCTGACGAAGTCGTTCGCCGCGGAGTGCGCGCTGCCGACCGACCACGCCCACGGCGGCGGGCGCGTCCGCGAGAGCGTCGAGCTGTTCCGCCGCGAGATGTCGACCATGATGCCCGCGCTGTTCATCGGCGCCGCGATCGCCGGCGGCATCCAGACGGCCGTGCCGCGCTCGGTGCTCGTGACGCTCGGCAGCAACCCGGTCTGGTCGGTGCTCGCGATGATGGTGCTCGCGTTCGTCATCTCGCTCTGCTCGAACGTCGACGCGTTCTTCGTGCTGCCGTTCGCGACGACCTTCATGCCCGGCGGCATCGCCGCCTTCCTCGTCTTCGGGCCGATCATCGACGTCAAGATGCTCGCCCTGCTGCGCACGACGTACCGGCCGAAGGTGCTCGCGCAGCTGACCCTCGTGGTGGCGCTGACCAGCGCCGCGATCGGACTGGTGGTGAACTTCTTTGCTTAGCACGCTCGCAGATCGGTGGCAGGGGGTGCTGCTCACGCTCGTCGTGGGCGTCTCGACCCTCTGGCTCGCCGCGACCGGTCAGCTCATCCTCTACATCCACCCGCGCTACGTCGTGTTCACGGTGATCATGATCGCGATCGGCATGGTGCTCTCGCTCGGCGTGCTCGCCCTCGTGCCGGCCCGCGACGACCACGACCACGAGCACGAGGCCGCCGGGGAGGCGCCCGCCGGCTCCCGCAGGCCGCGTCGTCGCCGACGGGGCCGGGCCGGCCTCCGCGGGGCCGCCGTCTCGGTCGGCGCCCTCGTCACGGTCGGCATCGCCGTCGCCCTCGTCGTCCTCCCGCCCGCCACGTTGACCAGCGCGACGGCCGGGCAGCGCGACGTCAACTCGTCCACGGCCTCCCTCAACGGCACCACGGTGGCCGACGCCGAGGCGGGCGACGCCGACGCGTACAAGTCGTTCAGCGTGCTCGACTGGGCCGGGCTGCTGCGCCAGACCAGCGACCTCGCGTTCTTCGAGGGCAAGACCGCCGACGTCGTCGGCTTCGTGGTGCCGGCCGGCGACGACCCCGACACCTTCTACGTCTCGCGCTTCGTCGTGACCTGCTGCGCCGTCGACGCCCAGCCCGTCGGCGTGCCCGTGCAGCTCGACGACTGGCAGAGCCAGCTCCAGCCCGACGAGTGGGTCGACGTCTCCGGCGGCTTCCGGGCCAACCAGAGCAGCGCGTCGACCGATCCGGTCGCGCTCGTCCCCGACAGCCTCGAGAAGGTCGGCCAGCCGAGTGACCCGTACCTCTACTGACCGGTGGTCGGCGGAGGGCGGGCGCGACGGCGACCCGCTCGACGAGGCCGACCTGCGCCTCCGTCAGCGTCGCCGCTTCGTCGCGGTCGTCGCCGTGCTCGCCGTCGTCTGCGGGCTCTTCGGCGTGCTCACCCACCTGCAGGGGCCGAAGCTCACCGACGTGCAGGTCGACGCGAGCGCCGTCGTCGAGCGGTCGGGCCAGCAGCTGCGGCTGTTCTCGAACCAGGCCCTGGCGCACGTCGACCCTGACCAGGTCGTGGTCAGCCCGGCGGCGCCCTTCACCGTGCAGACCTCGGGCGACGTGGTCTCGGTGCAGTTCACCGACCGGCTGCGCTACGACACCGACTACCGGGTGAGCGTGTCGGGGGTGTCGAGCATCTACCAGCGGCAGACCTCCGACCTGGAGGCGCGGTTCAGCACCGAGCAGGCCGTCACCTGGCGCATCGTGCACGGTCGTGACGGTGCGGAGGACTCCCTCGAGCAGGCCGACCTGAAGGGCGGGGCCGAGCGGCGCACGGTCTGGAGCGCGCCGCGGATCCAGGCGTACGAGGTCTTCGACAGCGCGGTCGCCGTGCTCACCGACGACGGCGAGCAGTCGACCCTCAGCCTCGTCTCGCTCGACGGGGTCGCCGCCGAGACCCTGCCCCTGCCCGACGGGCCCGGTCTCGTCACGCAGCTCGGCGCCGACCGGGCGACCACCACGCTGGCGTTCTCGTGGCAGCCCGAGGGCTCCGAGCAGGAGACCCTCTACACGCTGCCGCTCCAGGGCCAGCGGGCCGTCGCCCCCGTGACGTCGATCGCGGGGGAGCCCCTCACGGTGCTCGACTGGCAGTTCGTCCCCGGGCTCGACAGCGTGGTGGCCCAGGCGACCGACGAGCAGGTGACCCTCTTCGACCTCAGCGGCGCCGCGCCTCCCCGGCCCCTCGGCACCTTCGTCGCGCTGCAGGGGGTCTCGCTCGACGGGCGGGGCATCGTCGCGGCGACGGCGCTGCAGGCCTTCCGGGTCGACCTGTCGACGGGGGAGCAGACCCCCATCCCGTTCTCGGCGGTGGAGGGGCAGACGCCGTTCCGCGGCGACCTCGTCGCCGTCGGCGCGACGGAGTACGTGCAGCAGGTGGCGCTGCCGACCGACGGCGGCACGAGCTTCAGCAGCCTCATCGTGCTGGACGACGAGCAGGAGGCGCGGGTCGTCTTCCGCCCGCCGAGCGGCTCCAGCGAGATCGAGGGCTTCTCCGTGTCGCCGAACGGGCAGTTCCTCGCGGTCGAGACCGCCACGGCCACGAGCCCGACCGACTACACCTACACGATCGACCCGACGCCGGCCGAGGTGACGACCACCGTCGTCGACCTCGCCTCGGGCGCGGTCGTGGCGAGCTTCCTCGGCCACGCCGCCTCCTGGTGAGGGGCCGGCGGCCGCCCGGGCGGCGGTCGACCCGCGCGGCGGTCGACCCGGCACCGCCGGGCCCGTGGCGCTAGGGGCGCGGGCGGGCCGGCAGCCCGCGCTTGACCCGCTGCGAGACGCGCAGGCCGCTGCGCTCGAGGCGGCGGGCGAGCTCGAGGCCCGAGACGGGCACGGCGCCGGCCGCGACGAGGTCGGCGAGCCGCGACTCGGGCACGTCGTAGTGGTCGTGGTCGAAGCCCCGGCGGGGCACGTCGTGGGCCGCCGCGAAGGCGTGCAGCTCGGCGTACGACTCGTCGCTGACCAGGTGCGCCCAGAGGGTGTCGTGGGCGGGCCAGATGGCCTCGTCGATCAGGATGGTCACGCCGCCGATGCTACCCGCGCGTTGACGCCCGCCGAGGGCCCCCTGTATCGTGGAGGGTCGGTGCGCGCAGGCCCACGGTCGTGTCGGCATCCCCGGGCGTGATCTCGTCCGCCCCACGACGTCCTCTCGCACCGCACCAGCGTCGCCCGTCCAGACGGTCCGGCGACGCGACCGAGCGGCGGGCACAGCCCGCTCCCTCGTGCTCGACCCGGGGCACCTTTCCCCGGCACACAGATCCAGAAGAGACTGAACACCCATGGCCACCTTCGTCGACCACGTGACCCTCCACCTCCGAGCAGGCAACGGGGGCAACGGCTGCGTCTCCGTCAAGCGCGAGAAGTTCAAGCCCCTCGCCGGCCCCGACGGCGGCAACGGCGGCAACGGCGGCGACATCGTGCTCGTCGCCGACGCCGGCGTCACCACCCTGCTCGGGTTCCACCGCGCCCCCCACCGCTCCAGCGAGAACGGCGGCCCGGGCATGGGCGACCACCGCAGCGGCACCCAGGGCACCGAGCTCGAGCTCGCCGTGCCGCTCGGCACCGTCGTGAAGTCGACCGACGGCACCGAGCTGATCGACATGACCGAGCACGGCACGCGCTACGTCGTGGCCGAGGCCGGCATCGGCGGCCTGGGCAACGCGGCCCTGTCGTCGACGAAGCGCAAGGCCCCCGGCTTCGCGCTGCTCGGCACCCCGGGCTGGCAGGGCGACGTCCTGCTCGAGCTGAAGGTCGTCGCCGACGTCGCGCTCGTCGGCTACCCGTCGGCCGGCAAGTCGAGCCTCGTCGCCGCACTCTCCGCGGCCAAGCCGAAGATCGCCGACTACCCCTTCACCACCCTCCACCCGAACCTCGGCGTCGTCGAGTCGGGCGACACCCGCTACACGGTCGCCGACGTGCCCGGCCTGATCGAGGGCGCCAGCGAGGGCAAGGGCCTCGGGCTCGAGTTCCTCCGCCACGTCGAGCGCTGCTCGGCCCTGCTGCACGTGCTCGACTGCGCCACGCTCGAGCCCGGCCGCGACCCGCTGACCGACCTCGACGTCATCCTCCGCGAGCTCGAGGCCTACCCGGTGCCCGAGGGGCAGCTGCCGCTGCTCGAGCGCCCGCAGATGATCGCCCTCAACAAGGTCGACGTGCCCGACGGCCGCGAGCTCGCCGACTTCGTCACGCCCGAGCTCGAGGCCCGCGGCTACCGCGTCTTCGAGATCTCGGCCGTCAGCCACGAGGGCCTCCGCAACCTCTCGTTCGCCCTGGCCGAGGTCGTCGAGGCCAGCCGCGCCGAGATCGCCAGCCGACCCGCGCCTCCCCGCCTCGTCATGCGCCCCCGCGCCGTCAACGAGAAGCCGTTCGTCATCAGGGTCGAGGGCGGCACGTACGGCAACGTGTACCGCATCCTCGGCCAGAAGCCCGAGCGCTGGGTCGTGCAGACCGACTTCAACAACGAGGAGGCCGTGGGCTACCTCGCCGACCGCCTCAACGCGATCGGCATCGAGGACGCCCTGTTCAAGGCGGGCGCGCAGGCCGGCTCGACCGTCCTGATCGGCCCCGAGGGCGGCATCGTCTTCGACTGGGAGCCCACGCTCACCTCGACCGCCGAGCTGATGACCTCGGCCCGCGGCACCGACCCGCGCCTGATCAAGAACGACCGCCCCACCCGCAACCAACGCCGCGAGGACTACTTCGAGCGCATGGACGCGAAGGCGGAGGCGCGGGCCGAGCTCCAGCGCGAGCGCGCGGCCGGCCTCTGGACCGACGACGAGGGCTTCCTCGTCACGGAGGGCGACGAGCGGGAATGAGCACCGAGGGCCCCCTCGTGACCCCGGCGCGCCCCGACGGCGCCCCCGTGGTCGACCGTGCCGGCATCGCCCGGGCCCGCCGCATCGTGGTCAAGGTCGGCTCGTCGTCGATCAGCGGCGAGAACGTCGGCCAGATCGAGCCCCTGGTCGACGCGCTCGCCGACGCCTACGCGCGCGGCGCCGAGGTCGTGCTCGTCTCCTCGGGCGCCATCGCGACCGGACTGCCGCACCTGCGGCTCGACTCCCGCCCGACCGACCTCGCGACCCAGCAGGCGGCGGCGGCGGTCGGCCAGAACGTCCTGATCTACCGCTACCAGCAGAGCCTCCGCCGGCACGGCATCGTCGCCGGGCAGGTGCTGCTCACGGCGGGCGACATGCGCGACCCGACGCCGCGCAGCAACGCCCAGCGCGCGATGGACCGCCTGCTCGAGCTGCGGATCCTGCCGATCGTCAACGAGAACGACACCGTCGCGACCCACGAGATCCGCTTCGGCGACAACGACAGGCTCGCGGCCCTGGTCGCCGAGCTGATCGGCGCCGACGCCCTCGTGCTGCTCAGCGACGTGGACGCCCTCTACACCCGGCCCCCGCACGAGCCCGGCGCGGTCGCGCTCGTCGACGTCCCGGTCGGCGACGACCTCGCCGGCGTCACGTTCGGCGACGCGGGCGCGGCCGGGGTCGGCACGGGCGGCGCCGGCACCAAGGTGGCCGCGGCCCGCCACGCCGCCGCGGCGGGCACGCCGGTGCTCGTCACGTCGACGGCGAACGTGGCGCTCGCGCTGTCGGGGGCCGCGGTCGGGACCTTCTTCGAGGCCGTGCCCCGCGCCTCCTGAGGGCTGCCCGCGGGCTTAAGATCTCGGCATGACGACCCTCGTGCCCACGCCCGTCGACCCTGCCTCCTCGTCGGCCGCCGGCCCCGCGCCCGCGGCCGGCTCGCCGTCGGTGCACGACTCGCTGGTCGCGGCGCGGGCGGCGTCGCGCGTGCTGGCGCAGCTCACCAGCGACCGCAAGGACGCAGCGCTGCACGCGATCGCCGACGCGGTCGTGGCCCAGGCCGACCGCGTGCTCGCCGCCAACGCGCTCGACCTCGAGCAGGCCGAGCGCGACGGGGTCGCCCCGGGCCTGCGCGACCGCCTGCGCCTCGACCTCGCGCGCCTCGAGGGGCTCGCGGCCGCCACCCGGCTCGTCGCCGCCCTCGTCGACCCCGTCGGCGAGAACGTGCGCGGCCGGGTGCTGCCCAACGGGCTGCGCCTCGACCAGGTGCGCGTGCCGTTCGGCGTGGTCGGCGCCATCTACGAGGCGCGGCCCAACGTCACGGTCGACATCGCCGCCCTCGCGCTCAAGAGCGGCAACGCGGCCGTGCTCCGCGGCGGCAGCGCGGCCCGTCGGTCGAACACGGCCCTGGTGGCCGTCATCAGGGAGGCGCTGGTCGCCTCCGGCCTGCCCGCCGACGCCGTCGTGACCATCGACCAGCACGGCCGCGAGGGCGCCGCCGAGCTGATGCGCGCGCGCGGCCTCGTCGACGTGCTCGTGCCGCGGGGGAGCGCCGCCTTCATCGAGACCGTCGTCCGCGAGTCGACCGTGCCGGTGATCGAGACGGGCGCGGGCGTCGTCCACGTCTTCCTCGACGAGAGCGCCGACGAGGCGACCGCCGTCGACGTGGTCGTGAACAGCAAGGTGCAGCGGCCGAGCGTCTGCAACGCCCTCGAGACCCTCCTGGTGCACGAGCGGGCCGCCGACCGCCTGCTGCCGGCCGTGCTGGGTGCCCTCCGCGCCTCCGGCGTGACCGTCCACGGCGACGAGCGCGTGCGCGCCGTCGACGCCGACGTGGTGCCCGCCACCGACGACGACTGGGCGACGGAGTACATGAGCCTCGACCTCGCGGTGCGCGTCGTCGCCGACGTCGACGCGGCGATGGAGCACATCGAGCGCTGGTCGACGCGGCACACCGAGTCGATCGTCACGGCCGACCACGCGACGGCGGAGAGGTTCCTCGCCGAGGTCGACAGCGCCGTCGTCATGGTCAACGCGTCGACCCGGTTCACCGACGGGGGCGAGTTCGGCTTCGGCGCCGAGGTGGGCATCTCGACGCAGAAGCTGCACGCGAGGGGGCCGATGGGGCTGCCCGAGCTGACCAGCACGAAGTGGCTCGTGCGCGGCACCGGCCAGGTGCGCGGCTAGACTGGCCCGGATCACCCCTCGGAACGGAGAACCCATGCTCGACGTCGCCCTCCTCGCCGCTGCCCACGAAGACCTGGCGCCGCTCATCGCGCCGCCCGCTGCCATCTCCGCGGTCTTCGGCGTGTTCTTCCTGTTCCTCGGCTACGTCGTGTGGAGCTACCGCGACGTCGCCAACCGCTCGCCGCGCAAGGCGTCCACGCAGGCGCACCACGAGGCCCCCGTCGACGAGTTCGGCCACCCCGAGCAGCACTGACCGGGCGGGCTGAGAGCGTGGTGGCGGTCGCCCCGGCGGCGACCCTCGAGGGCGTCGACGAGCAGCACCGCCGACCCCGCATCGGGATCATGGGCGGCACGTTCGACCCGATCCATCACGGTCACCTGGTCGCGGCCAGCGAGGTCGCCCAGTCGTTCGCGCTCGACGAGGTCGTGTTCGTCCCGACCGGCCAGCCCTACATGAAGGCGGCGCCCAGCGACAGCGAGCACCGCTACCTCATGACGGTCATCGCGACCGCCTCCAACCCGATGTTCACGGTCAGCCGGGTCGACATCGACCGCGGCGGCCCCACCTACACGATCGACACCCTCCGCGACATCCGCTCGCAGCACCCCGACGCCGAGCTCTTCTTCATCACGGGCGCCGACGCCGTCGCCCAGATCATCGACTGGAAGGACGTCGAGGAGCTCTGGGCCCTCGCGCACTTCGTCGCCGTGACCCGGCCCGGGCACGACCTGAGCGTTGGTGGATTGCCGGAGAGCGACGTAAGCTTGCTCGAAGTCCCCGCCTTGGCGATCTCGTCGACCGATTGCCGCGCCCGGGTCGGTCGCGATCACCCGGTGTGGTACCTGGTCCCCGACGGAGTCGTCCAGTACATCTCCAAGCACCACCTGTACAGGAGCCACTCATGAGTTCGACCGACGGCCAGCCGCCGCTCACCAGGCGACAGGTCCGCGACCTCGAGCGAGCCCGACAGGGGTCCGCCGCCCTCACGGGCGAGCAGCCCGCCGCCGAGGCCCCGACCGGCTCGGCCCCCTCGCCCGTCTCGGCCGCGCCCGTGACCGAGGAGGTCGTGCGGCCCGTTCCGTCGTCGCTGGTGGCCCCGGTGTTGAGCCCGGCCGTGGCCGCCTCCGCGCCGTCCCCCGCGTCCGCTCCTGCCCCCTCCTCCCTCTCGGCTCCGTCGTCGATCTCGGGCCCGCCCGCCTCCGTCGCCGAGCCGGGCCAGCTGACCCGTCGCCAGCTGCGCGCCCTCCGCGACGCGGAGGCCGCCCGTGGCCCCGTGCCGCTCCAGGCCCCCGGCCCCGAGCCGCGTCGCACGCTCTCCGAGGCTCTCGACACGGTCGACCAGATCGTCTCCCCGATCGAGGGCGGCGAGGGCTCCGCGGCGGGCACGAGCGCGGCCACGGGCTCACGTCCGGCCTCGTCCGCTCCGGCCTCTGGCGCTCCGGCCTCTGCCGCGCCCGCCTCGGCTCCGCCCGCCGGTGACGACCTCCCGGCGTCGGTGCGACCGCCGGTGTCTTCCGCGCCGTCGGTGCTGCCGACCCGCGACGACGACTCGACGGCCGACGACGGTGCGGCCCCCGGGCCGCGTCGCACGGGCGAGGTGCGCCCGGCCTCGTCGCCCGCGCCCACGTCGACCCCGACGGTCTTCCCGCTCGACCTCAGCGGCGAGCGGCCGTCGTCGGCGCCGTCCGAGCCCGTCGCGTCCCTGCGGCCGGCGGGGCTCGACCCCGTCGCCCCGACCCCGGTCGTGGAGGCCGCCCCGGCCTCGGTGCCCGAGCCGACCGGCTTCGTGCCGCCGGTGGGGCACTGGACGACGCAGGTCGACGCCCCCGACGACGAGAGCGCCCCCGGTCGCGCGCTCGGCACGCACACGGGCCAGACGAACGCGCTCATCCTCACCGACCAGCAGGTCGCCGACGTCACCGGGGCGCTGAACGCCACCGGCGAGATCATCATCACCGGCTCCATCGACCTGCCCCGCAGCCTCGGCGCCACGGGGTCGCAGGCCCGCATCGACAACTCCGAGATCGACCGCCTGATGGAGGCCGGCGACGCCGAGTCGGCCGACACCGACGCGGCGCCCGTCCGGGCCAGCAAGGCGATCAGCACGCACACCTCCACCCGCTCGGTCGTGCTCGCCGCAGCCCAGCCGGCGGCCAACCGGCTGCCGCTCGTGCTCGGGATCGTCGGGGGCGGCGTGGGCCTTGGTATCATCGGTGTCATCGTCTACGGCTTCTCGACCGGAGTCCTGGGCGGCTGACCTCCGACCCCCACCGGGTCGGCGTGGTGGCGGGCTCGACCCGACCACCGCCTCCTGAACACACTGGCCGTCCCTGACGGCCGCCTCCACCACATCCGTCCCTACCCAGAGGATCCCTTGACAGCCACCCCTCGCGCCATCGAGCTCCTGCAGATCGCCGCCCGCGCCGCAGACGACAAGCAGGCCGACGACCTCGTCGCGCTCGACGTCACCGAGCCGCTGCCCCTCACCGACGTGTTCCTCCTCGCCTCCGGGCGCAGCGAGCGCAACGTCGTCGCCATCGCCGGCGAGATCGAAGACAAGCTGCTCGAGCACGGCGTCAAGACGCTGCGCCGCGAGGGCCGGGCCGAGGGCCGCTGGGTCCTCCTCGACTTCGGCGACCTCGTCGTCCACGTCTTCCACGACGAAGACCGCCAGTACTACTCGCTCGAGCGGCTGTGGAGCGACTGCCCGACCATCCCGCTCGACGTCGTGACCGAGGCTGCGGCCGCTGAGCCGGCTGAGGCTCCTGCCGAGGCGTAGCCCGGCTCGCCCTCCGGGGTGTTCGACCTGACGGAGACCCGGCTGCGGCCGGGTCTCCGTGCGTCCGGGAGGCCGTCGGGGCAGGGTGTACTCGAGCCCTCGAAATCTGTAGTAAGGTTGACGAGTTGCTTCGGAAGGGGCAACAGAACGACAACCGAACATGGGTCTGTGGCGCAGCTGGTAGCGCACCTGCATGGCATGCAGGGGGTCAGGGGTTCGAGTCCCCTCAGATCCACCCGAACGAAGAGGCTCTCCCGCTGGGAGGGCCTCTTCTCGTTTCTGCGGGTGCGTGTGCCCCGCCGCGGGGGGCCGGGCGCGCCTCCCTCGAGGTGTCGCGTCCTGGGGCCCGGGCGTCGATGAGAGCCCACGACGGGTCGCTTCGTCGTGGTGTGGCCGTCGCGGCCGGGCGCCGCGCTCATCGAGGAGGTGTCGCATTCTGGGGGCTGGGCGAGGGTGTGGGCCCAGGACGGGTCGCTTCGTCGTGGTGTGGCCATGGATGGCCCGGCGCTGCGCGCCGTCCTCTCCCCACCCCAGGAGCCTCACGTGGCCCCGGCGCGCGACGTGGGGCGGGCGGGGGTTCGTCGGCCCCGCGCAGGCTGCGCGGGCGCTGCGCTCATCGAGGTGTCGCGTTCTGGGGGATGGCCCGTTGTGAGGGCCCAGGACGGGTCACCTCGTCGTGGTGTGGCCGTCGCGGCCCAGCGTGGCGCTCATCGAGGTGTCGAGTTCTGGGGGATTGGCGGGGGTGTGGGCCCAGGACGGGTCGCCTCGTCGTGGTGTGGCCAGGCGCGGCGTAGCGCAGCCCGGCGCGGCCGGTTGCGGCACGTTGCGGCGCGGCGGGGCGCTGCGCTGCTCGCCGTCTACGCGGCGGGAGCGCGCGTCCCCGTGCGCGGGCCGGGGGGCTGCTGGGGGAGGGCTGTGCATCGGCTCCATGCGGGGACGTGACGGGGTAGACATCAGGCATGACCGACCAGCAGCCCGTCCCGAGCCCGACCCCCGACGACGACGCGACCCGCGCCTCCGGCGGTCCCGCCCCCGAGTCGCGACCGCGCCCCGCCTACGGCGAGTACGCCCCGACCCCCGCGGGCGGCGCCGCCCCCGACGCGGGGCAGGGCCAGGCTCCCCAGGGCGCCCCCGCTCCCGCACCCGCCCCGGGCGTCGTGCCCCCGCAGCCGGGCTACCAGGCCTCGGCCGGCAGCTCGCCCCAGGCGACGCCGGGCCTCCCCGGCATCGGCGCCTTCGCCGGAGGCGGGCACCCGCAGACCCTCGCCACGTTCACGAAGTACGAAGACGCGCAGGCCGCCGTCGACCTGCTCAGCGACGAGGGCTTCCCCGTCGAGAGCGTCTCGATCGTCGGCCACGACATCCGCACCGTCGAGAACGTCGCCGGCCGCCTCACCACCGGCAAGGCCGCCGTGCGCGGTGCCGGCGGCGGTGCGTGGTTCGGCCTCCTGCTCGGCCTGCTCTTCGGCCTCTTCGCGAGCAACGTGGCCCTGATCGGCGTGCTGCTCGTGGCCGTCGGCGCCGGAGCCCTCTGGGGTGCCCTGTGGGGTGCCATCGGCCACGCGGCGACGCGGGGGCGCCGCGACTTCTCCTCCGTCAAGACGATGGAGGCGGGGCGCTACGAGGTGCTCGTGCGCGGCGAGCTCGCCGCCCGTGCGCACCAGGTGCTCGCGACCGGACGCAAGGTCGCGTAGCCAGACCGGCACCGGCACCGGCACCGGCACCGGCGCCGGCTTCGGCCCCGCACCAGACACGACGCCGCCCGACCCCGCGAGGGGCCGGGCGCCGTCGTCTGCGTCCGCAGCCCCTACGGCGTGACCATCCCGCCGTTGACGTTCAGCGTCTCGCCCGCGACGAAGCTCGACTCGGCGCTGGTGAGGAACACGTACGCCGGAGCCTGCTCGGCCGGCTGCGCGGCCCGCCCCATCGGCGACTCGCTCGAGCCGAACTCGGGCAGCGTCTCGGGGTCGACGCCGCGCGTGACCTGCAGGGCCGTCCAGGTGGGCCCGGGCGCCACGACGTTGACGCGGATGCCGCGCGTGATGAGCTGCTGCGCGAGCCCCTTCGAGAAGTTGTTGATCGCACCCTTCGTGGTCGCGTAGTCGAGGCGGTCGGGCGCGGGCACGTACGCCTCGAGCGACGCCGTGTTGACGATGGTCGAGCCGGGCGCGAGGTGCGGCAGGGCGGCCTTGACGATGAAGAACGGCGCGAAGACGTTCGTGCGGAAGGTCTCCTCGAACTGCTCGTCGCTGATCTCCTCGATCGCCGGCTGCCAGACCTGCTTGCCGGCGACGTTGACGATCGCGTCGAGCCCGCCCATGCCCTCGACGGCGCGCGCCACGAGCTCCCGGCAGAAGGAGGCGCTGGTCAGGTCTCCGGGGACGGCCACGGCCTTCCGGCCCGCCGCCTCCACCTGCTCCACGACGTGGCGGGCGTCCTCCTCCTCCTCGGGCAGGTACGACAGGGTCACGTCGGCGCCCTCCCGCGCGAAGGCGATCGCGACCGCGGCGCCGATGCCGGAGTCGGCCCCGGTGATGAGGGCCTTCCGCCCCGTGAGGCGGCCGGTGCCGCGGTAGGTCGCCTCGCCGAGGTCGGGCACCGGGGTCATCGCCGACTGCAGGCCGGGCTCCGGCTGCTGCTGCACCTCGGGGCTGATCACGGGGTAGCGGTGGCGGGGGTCGTCGAACGTGTACTGGTCGCTGGTCATGCCTCCGTCGTACGCCCCGTACCTGCCGGGACGCCGTGCCGTACCCCTCCGCACCACGTGCTCGACGGGGCTGTCAAGGGGGCACCACGGGGCGTCGAGGGCGGCGAGGGTGGAGGCGACGGGGCGGGCACGACGAGGCAGGCCGGGGCGACGGCGAGGAGGCGCGGGTGGCGACGAGCGTGACGGTGTGGGTCGACGCGTGGCAGCTGGTGCAGGGGCACGACGTCTTCCGGGTCGCCGACGTGGTGAGCTGGCCCGTCACGGTGCCCGCCCCCGGCGCCGACCGGCTGGCCGGGCTGCACGCCCCTGCCGACCCCGACCTGCTCGTCGAGCACTACGGCGCTACGCACCGGGTCAGCACGGTCACGGGCACCGTCGCGGCGATCGGACGGGCGTCGGCGCCCGTCGCCGTCGTGCTGCAGCGCCCCGGGGGACGGGCGTCGGCACCCGCCGCGTGGAACGTCACCTCGGTGCTGGGCACCGCCGACTGGGACGACCGGGGGCGTGCCGCGTGGTTCTGCGGCTACCTCGTGACGCTGGTCGACGCCGAGCTCGACGGCGCCTGACGGCCGCCCACTGCCCCGTCGGGGGATTCCGTTGGTGCCCCAACGATCTGTACACTCGACGTCATGGCCCGATCACCCCGAGCACCCCGCGACCGCGACCCCCACGCGCACGGCAGTCGCTTCGGCGACCTCGTCGAGGCGATGAACGCCCGGCTGCGCCCCTACATCGGCGGCGCGCAGCTCGGCCTCAAGAACGAGGCGCCCCCGGTGGCGCCGGCGCACGGCGGGGCCTGCCCGCTCTGCGGCGCGCCCATGGACGAGCACGTCGTCGACCGCTCCGGCCCCCGCACGATGGTGCACTGCCCCGGCACCCCCCGAGCCGCCCGGGCCGGCGCGGGCTCGTGAGCGCCCCCGGCACCAGCGCCCCCGGCACCCTCACCGTCGACAACGCCGGCGTCGACAACGCCGCCGTCGACCCGCTCGCCCTCGAGAGCCAGATCTGCTTCGCCCTCTCGGTCGCGTCCCGCAGCGTCGTCGCCGCCTACCGCCCCGTGCTCGAGCCCCTCGGCCTCACGCACCCGCAGTACCTCGTCATGCTCGCCCTCTGGGAGCACCGGGGGAGGCGCGGTGAGGGCCCGGGGGGCACGCCCGGCCCGGACGACCGCCCGCTGTCCATCCGCGACCTCGCGCGCCTCCTCCGGCTCGACCCCGGAACCCTATCCCCGCTGGTGAAGCGGCTGGAGGCGCAGGGCCTGCTCACGAGGCGCCGTCACGTCGACGACGAGCGCACGCTGGCCATCGAGCTGACCGGGCCGGGGCAGGCGCTCCGGGGCGAGGCCGAGGCGATCCCGGGCCGCATGATGCGTCGCCTGGGCGTGACGCGCGACGAGCTGGTCGTGCTGCACCGCACGATGACGAGGCTGATCGCCGCGGCCGAGGGCGACCCGCTCGACGACGGAGGCTCCGCGGGCTGAGCCGACCCGCGCCTCCTACGGGCGCTGCCCCGCCCGGACCCCGAGCCCCCCTAAGGCCGGCCCGGGAAGCCGAGCCCCGGGACGCCGAGCCCCGCGACGCTCAGCCCCCGGCGCCCCGCCGCGGCAGCGTCGGCAGCGCCGTCTGGTCGAGCCATGCCGCGAACAGCAGCGCCAGCGAGTCGTCGGTCGTGTCGGTGACCTCGTCGCAGAGCTCGACGAAGTCGTCGGTGCTGACGACGCCGTGGCGGTGGCGGGCCGTCCACTCGCGCAGCACGGTGAAGAAGGCGTCGTCGCCGATCGTGAGCCGCAGCGCGTGGAGCGTGAGGGCTCCGCGCTTGTAGACGCGGTCGTCGAACATCGCGTCGGGCCCGGGGTCGCCCACGACGATGTCGTGCGGCGGCAGGGCGAGCCGCAGCCGCGTGCGCTGGGCGTGCGCGTGCGCGGTGGTGCCGCCGTCGTGCTCCGACCAGAGCCACTCGGCGTAGCAGGCGAAGCCCTCGTTGAGCCAGATGTCGCGCCAGTCGGCGAGGCCGACGCTGTTGCCGAACCACTGGTGCGCGAGCTCGTGCGCGATGAGCCGCTCGGTGCCCGACTTCCCGTCGACGTGGTTGGCGCCGAAGACCGCGGCCCCCTGCGCCTCCAACGGGATCTCCAGCTCGTCGGCCGTGACGACGACGGTGTACCCGGGGAAGGGGTAGGGGCCGAAGGCGTCGACGAAGCAGCCCACCATGCGGTCGAGGGGCGCGAAGTCGTGCGCGGCGCGGTCGTGCAGCTCGGGCGGGGCGACGATCAGGCCGGCGACCGGGGCGGCCTCGGTGCCGAGGGCGACGGGGACGGTCTCGTAGCGGCCGATCTGCACGGTCGCGAGGTAGGTCGAGGTCGGCTCGGGCTGCACGTACGTCCAGGTGACCTTGCCGGCGGTGGTGCGGCGGTCGGTCAGCTCGCCGTTGCAGACGACGGTGTAGCCGTGCTCGGCCGAGACGCTGATGCGGTAGCTCGCCTTGTCGGCCGGGCGGTCGTTGCACGGGAACCAGGTCGGCGCGCCCGTCGGCTGGGCGGCCACGATGACGCCGTCGTCGAGCTCCTCCCAGCCGAGCTCGCCCCAGGGGCTCTGCCGGGGCGCCGGCGTGCCCGAGTAGTCCACCCGCACGACCAGCCGGGCCCCCGCCTCCACCGGCTCGGGCAGGGTGACCGTGAGCTTGCCGGCCGTGTGGCGCGAGCGGGCGCGGGCCCCGTCGACCCTGACCTTCTCGACGCGGAGGCCGACGAGGTCGAGCTGCAGGCTCCGGAGGCGCGTGGCCGCCACCGCGGTCACGGTCGCCGTGCCGTCGAGCCGGTTGGTGGCCACGCGGTAGGCCAGCTCGAGGTCGTACGACTCGGCCGACCAGGTCTCGTCGCCGCTGCCGGGGGCGTACGAGGTCACGAGGTGACGGCGTGGTAGTCGGCGAACGTGACCTCGCGCCACGGGCCGATCGGGTTGCCGCTCCAGCGGCTGCCGGCGGGCACGCCCTCGCCGCGCATCACGAGCGAGGCGGGGCCGACGGTCGCGTGCTCGCCGAGCACGGCGGCGGGCAGCACGACGCCGTGCGGCCCGAGGGTCGCCCCGGCGCGGAGCGTGACGGAGTCCATGGACATGATTCGATCATGGAACAGGTGGGTCTGCACGACGCAGCCCCGGTTGACGGTGCTGCCGTCGCCGAGCGTGACGAGGTCGGGCTCGGGCAGCCAGTAGCTCTCGGTCCAGACGCCGCGGCCGATCCGGGCGCCGAGGCTGCGCAGCCACCAGACCAGGGCGGGCGTGCCGCTCGCGGCGCGGGCGAACCACGGCGCGGCGCACATCTCGACGAACACGTCGGCGGTCTCGCTCCGCCAGACGAACGACGACCAGAGCGGCTGCTCGGAGGCGCGCACCCGGCCGATCAGCAGCCACTTCGCGGCGGTGCTCACGGCCGCGGCGACGGCCCCCGCGGCGAGCAGCAGGACGGCGCTGAGCAGGGAGGCGGCGAGCAGGCCGAGCGCGTCGGTCACCGCCCACAGGCCGAAGACGAGGCCGAGGCCGATCAGCACGGTGACGACGACGGGCACGACCCGGCTGAGCTCCCAGGCGACGCGGGCGGCGCGCAGCCGGGCCGGCGGGCGGAAGGTGCGCGACTCGTCGGCGACCGCGACCGTGCGTCGCAGCCGGACGGGCGGCGAGCCGAGCCACGACGAGCCGGCCTTCGACGAGCGCGGGGCCGCCGAGAGCACCGCGACGAGGCCGTCCTTCGGGACCTTGTGACCGGGGCCGGCCATGCCCGAGTTCCCGAGGAAGGCCCGGCGGCCGATCTCGGCCCGGGCGACCCGCAGCCAGCCGCCACCGAGCTCGTACGAGGCGACGAGGGTGTCGTCGGCGAGGAAGGCCCCGTCGCGGATCGTCGTCATGCACGGCAGCAGCAGCACGGTCGAGGCCTCGACGTCGCGGCCGACGCGGGCCCCGAGGAGGCGGAGCCAGACCGGGGTCGCGAGGCTCGAGTACAGCGGGAAGAGGTAGGTGCGGGCGAGGTCGAGCAGGCGCTCGGTGCTCCAGATCTGCCAGCCGACGCGGCTGCGCACGGCCCAGGTGCCCTCGCGGACGCCGAGGGCGAGCAGCCGGACGGCCCCGACGACGACGAGCGCCGCGACGACGCCGGCCAGCAGGGTGCCGGGCACCGCCCCCGCGACGGCCCGCCACCAGGCCTCGCCGAGCGTGGCCGAGCCCCGCACGCCCGCGGCGACGACGGCGCCGCCGGCGGAGAGCGAGGCGACCGGCAGCAGGCTGATCAGCAGCGACGAGACGCCGTAGGCCCACAGCCACCGTCGGGCACGGTCGGGCCGCTCGTCCGGCCACCAGGTGCGCGCCTTGCCGACCCGGGCGGCGGGGGAGCCCGACCAGGCCTGGCCCGCCGGCACGCGACCGAAGACGGCGGAGCCCGGCGCGACCGTGGCGTGCTTGCCGATGCGGGTGCCGGGCAACAGGGTGCTGCGCATGCCGACGGTGCTGCCCGCCCCGATCCGGACGGCGCCGAGGCGCAGCACGTCGCCGTCGACCCACCAGCCCGACAGGTCGACCTCGGGCTCGATCGACGCGCCCCGGCCGACGCGCAGCATGCCCGTCACGGGCGGCAGCGTGTGCAGGTCGACGTCGGGGGCGATGCGCGCGCCGAGGGCGCGGGCGTAGTAGCTGATCCACGGCGCGCCGGCGAGGCCGGTCGCCGCGGTCTGCAGCTGCACCTGCTCGGCGAGCCACAGCCGCAGGTGGACGCCGCCGCCGCGCGGGTGGTCGCCCGCGGCGACCCCGGACAGCAGGAGTCGCGCCGCGGCCACCGAGATCGCCATCCGCCCCGGCGGCGTCACGAACACGACGATCCCCACGACGAGCAGCCAGGCGTCGACCCGCGGCAGCACGTCGAAGCCGCCCGCTGCTCGCAGGACGGTGGAGGCGGTGAGCGCGATCGTCAGCCAGCGGAGGCCGGCGAGAAGGTGCAGCGGCAGGCCGAGCAGCGTCTGCAGCCACTGGGTGCGGGCGGGGACGGGCAGCGACCGGTGGTGCTCGGTGCGGGAGGGCCCTGCCGGGTCTCCCGCGACTCCGGCCCGTCGCTGGGCGAGGTCGTCGGCCATCGCGCCGAGGCGCGGGTGCGAGTAGACGTCGGCGACGGTGTACTCGGGGTCGCGCTCGCGGATGCGCGCCACCAGCTGGGCCGCGGCGAGCGAGCCGCCGCCGAGGTCGAAGAACTCGGCGGCGGCGTCGCCGACCGGGAGGCCCAGGACGGCCTGCCAGTCGGCCGCCAGCTCGGCCTCGTCGGGCCCGAGGGCGCCCGTGCCCGTGCCGCTGCCCGTGCCCGCCGAGCCGTCGTCGGGGGCCTGGTCGGCGAGGGGCCAGGGGAGGGCGTCGCGGTCGATCTTGCCGGAGGTCTTGGTGGGGAGGTCGCCGTCGACGACGGTGAGGAGGGGGACGAGGGCGGCGGGCAGAGCCTCGCGGAGGCGGGCGAGGGCCGCGGCGCGGTCGAGCGTCGGGGCGGGTGCGGCGGCTGTGCCTGCGCCGGTGCCCGTGCCAGCGCCGCCGTGCAGGGCGAGGTAGCCGACGATGACCCGGTTGCCGGCCGACGTCTCGCGGACGGCGGCGGCGGCGCCCGCGACGCCGGGCAGCGCCTGGAGCGCCGACTCGATCTCGCCGAGCTCGATGCGCCGCCCGCCGACCTTGACCTGGTCGTCGGCCCGGCCACGGAAGACGAGCCCCTCCCGGTCGAGCACGACGAGGTCGCCGCTGCGGTAGGCCCGTGACCAGCCGAGCTGCGGGTGCGGGGCGTACTTCTCGGCGTCCTTGGCGGGGTCGAGGTACCGGGCGAGGCCGACGCCGCCGATGATGAGCTCGCCGACCTCGCCCTCGGCGACCGGGTCGCCCGTGGGGTCGACGACGGCGACGTCCCAGCCGAGCAGGGGCAGGCCGATGCGGACGGTCTCGCCCGGCACGACGAGGGCGCCGGTCGCGACGACCGTCGACTCGGTCGGGCCGTAGGTGTTCCAGACCTCGCGGCCGTCGCCGCAGACGCGGTCGATCAACTCGGGCGGGAAGGCCTCGCCGCCGAAGATGAGCAGGCGCACCGACTCGAGCGCCTCGGCCGGCCAGAGGGCGGCGAGCGTCGGCACGGTCGAGACGACGGTGATGCCGTGGGTGACGAGCCAGGGGCCGAGGTCGGCGCCGGTGCGCACGAGGCTGCGCGGGGCGGGCACGAGGCAGGCGCCGCTCCGCCAGGCCAGCCACATCTCCTCGCAGGAGGCGTCGAAGGCGACCGAGAGGCCCGCGAGCACGCGGTCGCCGGGCCCGAGCGGGCCCAGCGGGTCGTCGGCGAGGAAGAGCTCGGCCTCGGCGTCGGCGAACGCGGCGGCCGCGCGGTGGCTCGCCGCGACTCCCTTCGGGGTGCCGGTCGACCCTGAGGTGAAGATGACCCAGGCGTCGTCGGCGGGCTCGGGGCGCGGCGGCCGGGCCGGGGCGCCGGGCCCGCGGCGGTCGGCGGTGCTGGCGTGCGGGGCCCGCGCGCCGAAGAGCGGCACGCCCTGGGTCTCGTCCTGCCCCGCGGTGCGGAACACCCCACCGGCGCCGACGACGCCCGCGACCTGCGCCTCGCCGAAGACGAGCTCGGCGCGCTCCTCCGGGTCGTCGGCGTCGACCGGCACGTAGGCGGCGCCCGCGGTCAGCACGGCCAGGATGGCGACGTAGAGCCGTCGGTCGCCCGAGGGCATGCGCACGCCGACCCGGTCGCCGCGGCCGACGCCGGCGGCGGCGAGGGCGCTCGCGGCGACGGCGACCTGAGCCGACAGCTCGCGGTAGCTGAGGGCGCCGCGCTCGTCCTCGAGGGCGGAGGCCTCGGGGTGGGCGGCGGTGGTCGCCTCGAGCACGTCGACTAGGGTGCGCGGGGCGGCGGCGCGGCCGGAGCGGAGGAAGGGGTCGAGGGGCGTGCCGGCGTCGGGCATGGGGTCTCCGCGGGTCGGGCGCGCGGCGGGCGCGCGGGGGAGGCCTCGGCGTCGAGGGTCTCGCAGGGTCGGTCGGAACCTAGGTCGACGCGGTGACCGGCAGGTGAACGCGGAGCGACGAGCCGTGCAGGGCGGGCCCCGCGAGGGCCGCGAGGAGGCGCGGGTCGGCCCCGGTGCCGGGGGCCGTGCCGGCGGTTACGGCGAGGTCGAGGTCGAGCCCCTCGGCCTCGCCGGACCACCGCGCCCGTGACGGGTCGCCCACGTCGACCGCGGCGGGGTCTCGGGTCAGGCCCTCCCCGGTGGACTTGAGCACCGCCTCCGCCCGGACCCAGCGGTGCAGGTCGTCGTGCGGGGTGGCGCTCGTCACCTGTTCGACGTCGACGCCGACGGGGAGGCCGCGGCGCAGCGCCAGCAGGGCGGTGTCGCCGGAGCGGCTGAGGCTGACGTGCAGGTCGTCGCCGTCGACGACGACGGGGCGCCCGTGCGGCCCGCCGCAGCGCCGACAGGGCTCGCGTCGCCAGGTCACGTCGGCCGGGTGACGGTCGAGCGCGAGGCCCACGAGGAGGCGCGTGGCGACGTGCGAGAGCAGCCAGCGGTGCCGGTCGGTCGCGTCGTGCAGCCGGGCAGCCCGGGCCCGCTCGTCGGCGTCGAGCCACACGGCCGCGGACGAGCCGGCGGGCAGCGTCAGCCCGTGCGCCCGGGCGACCCCCGCTGCCGTGTCGTCGAGGCGCAGCAGCCAGACGTCGACGCCGTGGTGGGCTGCGGGGACGGACGTGGGCACGTCGTCATGATCGCAGGCTGGCGGGGCGCTCTTGGCGGTGTGCGGTGAGCGGTGGTTCAAGGGGACGTGACAGGCTGCGGCGATGACTGACTCACCTGTTGCTCGAACGACTCTGATGGATCAGAAGCTCGCCGCCGTGGCCAGCGTCTCTCACGTGGAAGTCCGCCGAATCTCGATCGCGCCCGCCACGACCGGCGGTGCCCACACGCACAACGGACCTGTTTTCGGAACGATCGAGAGCGGCTCCGTCACTGTCCAGATCGGCGCGGGCCAGGAGATCGTCTTGAGAGCTGGTGACGTCTTCTACGAGCCCGCTGGGGTCGTGGTCTCGAAGTTCGACACCGCCGCTGAACCCGTGGTGTTCCTCGGCTACTTCTTGCTCGACGACGGGGCAGTTCCTGAGATCGAGTTCACCTCCTAGGACTGTTCGTCAGAGGGCGGTGCGCGAGCGACTGTGCCAGGCTTCCCGCTGATGACGATCACGAGCTCCCCCTGGGGTCACCCCGAGCCCCGCCGGTCGCAACTCCATCTCGACGTCGTGCCGGAGAGCATCCTCCACGCGCTGGCAGCAGGCGAGTCAGCCTCGCTCCCTCTTCGCCACGTGTCGCCCTATGTCGCAGGGCCCGAGTGCGTCGGCCTGTGGCGCATGAGGAGCGAGCAGATCCGTAGGACCCCCACGGATCTGCCGTGGATCACACGCCTGATGATCGACCCGCAGGTCACGGCGCCGGTGGGTCTGGCCGGCTTCCACGGTGCCCCGGACGAGGCGGGCATGGTGGAGATCGGGTATCGCGTGGATCCTGCGCTGCGCCGTCGGGGCTATGCGAGGCGATCCTTGGAGACGTTGCTCGCTGTCGCTCAGCGCCACCCGGACGTGAGCACGGTCCGCGCCACGGTCAGTCCCGACAACGTGGCTTCACGAGCTCTCGTCACTAGCTACGGGTTCGTGGAGACTGGCGAGCAATGGGATGAGGAAGACGGGCTAGAGACCATCTACGAAGTCTCGGCGTCAGCAGCGCCGTCGTCGTGAGCGGTGCCCGAGAAGGTATCGTGCTCCGGTCGCTAGCGTGAACGCATGACGGTCACGCTGATCACCTTGTCGTCCGATGACTGGAGAGTCTGGCGCTCCTTGAGGCTTGCGGCGCTGGCCGAGGCCCCGGAGGCTTTTGGCTCTAGGTTGGCTGATTGGGTCGATGCTGATGAGGGTCGTTGGCGCGAGCGCCTCTCCATCCCAGGGGCGATGGACCTGGCAGCCCTCGATTCGGGAACGGGCAGTCCGATCGGCATGGTGACCGGAACGCCGTCAGCACGGCCCGGTGCTGGCGCAGAACTCATCTCCCTGTGGGTGGATCCCGCAGCTCGGGGAAGAGGAGTGGCGACCTTGCTCATCGATGGCGTGGCGACGTGGGCCGCAGCCGCGGGGGCACCGCGCCTCGAGTTGTCGGTCATGGCCCAGAACGAGTCCGCCCGGCGCATCTACGAGAGGAACGGATTCGCCGTCGCAGCCGCTTCCGGAGATGAGCTCACGATGACACGTGCTCTCTGACGTCGGCGGTCGGCCGGCACGCCCGCTCCCTGTCCGACGGGGGATCGCCCACCGGATCACGTGCTGTGGTGCGAACGCGCTCGGCGAGGACGCCGTCCTGGTCGTTCCGCGTCGTCGGTGCGCGCGGGAACGGTCCTCGACGTCGTAGCGTCTAGGGATGCAGCAGCCCAGGGGCCTCCATCAGCTCGTCTCGGAATGGCGGAGCTCCGGACCAGACAGTGCGCGCTTCGTGCCGGGCTTCGACCCATCAGGTGGAGGAGCAGCGGCGAAGGTCCTCGTGCTGATGGAATCACCCGGTCCTGCCACGATCAGGCAGGGCGAGGACGCGATCAGCAGTGAGGACAACCCGGGGCCGACGGCGTCTGCGTTCCGGCGAGCACGGATCGAGTCCGGTCTGGGCAGGAACGTCTACCTGCGATGGAACATCGTCCCGTGGGCCCTTGGTCGGGCGCCGACCGTCACCGATCTCGACGACGCACGCCCTGCCCTCGCTCAGCTGCTCGATTCCCTTCCGCAGCTGCGGGCGATCGTGACCTTCGGCACTCCGGCCCTGACGGGCGTGATGAGGTACTTCACCCTGGAACCACGTGCGAGGGTCGTGCCCGTGCTCGCGGCACCCCATCTGTCGCCGGCGAACGCCACCCGCTCCGGCGAGAAGCACCTGCGGGCCGTCACAGCCCTCCGGCACGCTTCGCTCCTCTGATCATCTCGGCGAGGAGTCGTGGCTGTGCTGCAACGCGGCGATCACGGCCAGGAGGTCCTGCGCACCGGCGCCCAGACCGGCCGACCACACGGCGCGAAACGGGCGTCTCAGGTCGACGGCTGCCGGGACGGTGACGAGGCGCCCGGCGCGGAGGTCGTCCTCGACCAGCAACGAGCTGATGACTCCCGGGCCCACACCGCCGGCGATGGCCGCCCGGATGGCGCCCGTCGACGACAACTGCGCAGCGGGTTCTGCCATCAGGGCAGGGTCGATCCCCAGCGCGAGCTCGAGGGTCCGGCGGGTGCCCGAGCCCGCCTCCCGAGAGACGAGCGGTGTGGATGCGAGATCCGCTGCCGTCACGGGTCCGGACCTCGATGCCCATGCGTGCCTGGGCGAGACGACGATGAGCAGTTCGTCGACACCCAGGACGGTCGTGGCGAGCCCGTCGGCCTCATCAGGGGTCTCCGTGAACCCGAGGTGCGCGCGCCCCGAACGGACCTCGTCGACGACCCAGTCGCTGTTGCCCGATTCCAGGCGCACCCGGACACGATCAGCTGCCGCTGTCATCCAGCGGGGCATCAGCGCCTCTGACACCGTCTGACTCGCC
This sequence comes from Frigoribacterium sp. CFBP 8754, assembly GCF_014841815.1. Taxonomy (NCBI): domain Bacteria; kingdom Bacillati; phylum Actinomycetota; class Actinomycetes; order Micrococcales; family Microbacteriaceae; genus Frigoribacterium; species Frigoribacterium sp. CFBP 8754. The sequence continues at coordinate 139,640 of NZ_JACYUO010000002.1, read as the reverse complement.
GCGACGAGGAGAGCGTCGGAGGCGCCGGTCATCAGGGTGTGCAGCGATCGTTCGAAGGTGGTCGCCGCCTCGAGCAGGGGTCGGCCCCACTCGCACACCAGGAGTCCGTGCTCGGTCAGCGCCGAGCCCGCCCGAGAGCGGACGAGCAACGTGCGACCCAGCCGCCGCTCGGCGCCCGTGATGCGAGACGACGCCGCCTGCTGGCTGATGCCCACCGATGTCGCGGCACGGCCCAGACTGCCCGATCTCGAGATCGCCTCCAGCAGTCGGAGCGTCTCGAGGTCAACAGGGAGTCCGGTCACAAGGATCGATTGTGACACCACAAGCATCCGTCCGTATCGGTAGCCGGACGCACGCACGAAGATCGATGCATGCCTGCCACGATCACACCGGATGTCGCCCCACCCCGCACGCGCGGTCTGTTCCGCCAGCTCGAGCACCGCGGGCAGATCGTGTCGAACCTGACCCCGAACTGGTTCGCGTCGATCATGGGGACGGGCATCGTCGCCAACGCCGCGGCGACCCTGCCGTTGCAGTTCCCGGGGCTGCGCCCCGCCGCGACCATCGTCTGGGCACTGGCCAGCGTGTTGTTGGTCGCTCTCAGCACGGCGACCGTCATGCACTGGGTGCGTTACCGAGCCACCGCGCGGGGGCATCGACTCAATCCGGTGATGGCGCACTTCTACGGGGCACCGCCCATGGCGCTGCTGACCGTCGGCGCGGGCACCCTGCTCTTGGGCAAGGACGTCCTCGGTACGCCCCTGGCGGTCGGCATCGACTGGGTGTTGTGGACCATCGGCACGGTGCTCGGCCTCGTGAGCGCGATCGCGGTCCCGTACCTGACGTTCACACGACACGACACGGCCCCCGACAGTGCGTTCGGCGGCTGGCTCATGCCCGTGGTTCCCCCGATGGTGTCTGCCTCGACCGGTGCGCTGCTGCTGCCCTTCCTGCCCGCGGGGCAGGCGAGGCAGAACATGCTCTGGGGGTGCTACGCGATGTTCGGCTTGTCGTTGCTGGCGTCGATCGTGATCATCACGCTGATCTGGTCACGCCTGGCCCAGCACAAGATCGGCCCGGCCGGCATGGTCCCGACCCTCTGGATCGTCCTCGGCCCCCTGGGGCAGTCGATCACCGCAGCCAACCTGCTCGGTGGCAACGCCCACCTCGCCGTCGACCAGGGAACCTCGCACGCCCTGTTCGTCTTCGGGCTCGTCTACGGTGTGCCCACTCTCGGGTTCGCCCTGATGTGGGCGGCACTGGCATCGGCCATCACCCTCCGCACCATCCGCCAGGGGCTCCCGTTCTCACTCACCTGGTGGTCGTTCACCTTCCCCGTCGGCACCTGCGTGACAGGCCTGAACGGCCTGGCCCTGCACACGGGACTCGTCGCGCTGCAGGTACTGGCGGTCGTGTTCTACGTCGGGCTCGTCGGGGCCTGGATCACGGTCGCCGTGCGCACCTTCCACGGCAGCGTCATACGCGGAACGCTCCTCGCGCCTCCCCGTCCCCTGCCCTGACCGCGGACGACGAGGGTGCGTGGGGGAGTGGCTCAGATCGAACAGGCGTCGTTCCAGTCACGGCGATAGGCCTCGGGGTCACTGACGTCGACGATGGCCGAGGCGGCGCCCTTGGGCTCGTCACGCGACCGGTAGCTCTCGAACGCCACCGCACTGCGGTCGTTGCTCGCCGGATCACGCACCCCGGAGGCTTCGACCCACAGAGTCCAGTTCCACCGCGTCCGGACGCCAGGCTGCAACGCGCCTTCGCCGACGACCAACAGCACGTCCGTGCCGGCGGGTGAAGACTCGAAGTCTGCGCCCGTGAATGATCGGACCGACGACGTGAGGCCTCTCGCGCTGATCTCCCGAGCTAACTGACTGCCCATGTCCGAGAGATGCTCGCCAGCATCGCCATCCACAGCCACGATGCCTCCACCGGACGGAAGCTGACTCAGCATCTCGGAAACCAAGTCATGGATGACGGTGTTGCTCATGATGCTTTCTCCTGCTCACTCGTTCGTCGAAACGGAAAAGGGAGTCGGCGGCCGCCGACTGATGCGGCTGCACGAAGCGGTCGCGAACCTGATGCAACCACGAGCATGCGCCGACGTTCAGCCCTGTAGAAGCGCGTGCTTGGAGCGCCCGATAGACGATCGTTCACCGAGATCAGTTTCGGACTGACCCATCGGGACAGCTGGCGCCCCGTAGCTGCGGGAAGGTGGCTGGCCTCCACCGTTGATCGGTGACCGATCATCTGTAGGACACGCCTACGCGAGTCGAGGGTCCTATCCAGACTGGCTTTTGCTCAACGAATCGACCGCTGCCCTAGGGTCGGGGCATGCCTCTTGCGCTCATCACCGGAGCCGCGCGTTCGAACAGCATCGCTGCGGGCATCGTCCCTCGGCTCGAAGCCGATGGGTGGGAGGTCGTCACCAGCGACCTCGAGACGGGTGACTACCCCTGCGACCTCTCGAGCCCGACCGCCCCGACCGCTCTGATCGAGCAGATCACGGGCGAGCGCGGATCGATCGGCGGACTCGTTCTCAGCCATGCGCACGGCGTCGAATCCGGCGTGCTGGACACCACCGCGGAGGCCTTTGACCAGCACGTCGCGGTCAACGCCCGCGCATCGCTGCTCCTGATCGCCGCGTTCGCCCGTCAGGTCGACGCCGACGGTGGAGCTGTCGTCGCGTTCACGAGCGACCACACCACCGGCAACCTGGCCTACGGCGCCTCCAAGGGCGCTCTCGACCGCATCGTCATCTCTGCCGCCCGCGAGCTCGGCCCGAAGGGCATCTCTGCGAACGTCGTGAACCCAGGACCGATCGACACGGGATGGATGGATGACGAGGCACGGGACGCGATGACGACGTACAACCCATCGGGACGGCCAGGGACACCCCGCGATATCGCTGGCATCACTGCGTTCCTGCTGTCGGAGGAAGGACGTTGGATCAGCGGGCAGCTCCTACGTGCCGACGGCGGTTTCTCCGCGCAGTTCTGAATGGTGGCCACACACTAGGGGCGTCTCTTCAGCCGATCGTTCACCTGCGTGTTGACCGAGACCGTGCGGTGGCCGCGGCCCGTCGCTCAGCCGGTGTCCTTGCTCGGGACGGGACCGAGCCCGAGGGCCCGGTGCCTCTCGGCGGCTACGTCTTGGCGGCCCGACACGCGGGCAGGTGCGCCGAGCTCGACGCAGCCGAGTGATGACGTGCCGGGAGGGGATCGCTGTCCAGGCCGTCAGGTCGCGGATCGATTGATCGTGTCGCCGTCCCAGGAGAGGTCGGAGTCCTCGTCGACGGGGAAGGCCTCGAAGCGGCCGTCGGTGACGATCGCGTGGATGAGCGCCGGTGAGCCGGCGACGATCGTGGAGTCCCAGTCGATCTCGGTGGCGAGCACCCAGGCGTGGTCCTCGGGCCAGAGCAGCTGGGGTGACTCGTCCGTCCGGAAGCCGATGTCGACGCCCCAGCCTGGCTCGGCGAGTTCCGTGGTGCCGGTCCGGGTGAGCACGTAGTCGTATCGATCGATCGTCGCAGAGCGGCCGATGAGGTCCTGGCCGCTGCCGCCGACCCAGTACGCCGCGAGGGCGTCGTCGGGTGTCGTGGTCGCGTCGCCGAGCAGTGGTGCGAGGGCAGCGAGCACCTGGGGGTCGAGGTGCCCGACGTCGCTCGTTCCTCCACGGGGCTCGTCGTGGTCGAGGAGTCGCTCCCACTGCACGAGGGGGTGCATGACCTTCACGGCTGTGGCCGCGACATCGGCCCAGCGTCGGTGTTCCCAGGCGCCGCTGCCGGTGGGGCGGGGATGCAGGATGCGCGCGTAGGCCTCGAAGTCGTACCCGGCGATCGAGCCGACCCGTGCCCAGCCGCCCTGCCGGTACATCCGTCGCCCCAGCCAGGCCGCGCGTTCCACATCGTCGGTGATCTCCATGATCGTGACCCTGCCATGCAGGGGAGGCCGTGACGAGGAGGAAGAGGACGCTTGCACTGAGTTGCTGCGGGGGAAGAATCGAACAGCCATCCCGCTGAGGGATCGACGGGGCTGACCCGGTGTCTCGCCTGGGGCGTGTCCAAGTGGCTGGGTAGGGTCTGGACATGCGCGTACTCCCGGAGGACCCCGATCCGTCGGTCGTGGCACAGATCGACAGTCGTCTGGCGGGCGTCGCGGCTGACCACGACGTCCGTGTGCCCTGGGCGATCGAGAGCGGCAGTCGAGCGTGGGGTTTCCCGTCGCCGGACAGCGACTACGACTGCCGGTTCATCTACGTTCGCGCGCCGGAGGCCTACCTGTCGCTGTGGCCGTGGCGAGACGTCATCGAGACTCCCCTCGACAGCGTCCTCGACGTGAACGGGTGGGACCTCGCCAAAGCCGTTCGCCTCCTCGTCAAGGGCAACGCCGTCGTGATCGAGTGGCTGCGCTCGCCCATCGTCTACACGGGCGACGAGTCCTTCCGGGACGAGCTCCTCGCCCGCGCCGACGACGTCGTCGAGCGGGCGGCCGTCGGGCGGCACTACCTCCACGTCGCTCACAAACAGCAGGCGGGCAAGCCCACCCTCAAGCGCTTCTTCTACGTCCTCCGGACGACGACTGCGTTGCGGTGGCTGCACGTCCACCCGAACGAGACCGTTCCCCCGATGGACCTGCCGACGCTGCTCGCCGAGGCCGAGGTGTCGAACGACGTCCGTCTCGCGGCTGACACGCTGATCGCCACGAAGGCTCGAACCCGGGAGATGGGCACGCAGGCTCCGCCACCGCAGCTCGCGCGGTTCGTCGAGGTGGAGCTGCAGCGTGCCAGCCACTTCGAGACGGATCCCGCCGTGAAGCACCCCGATGAGGTCAGGGCCACGACCGACGCCTACTTCCGGCGGGCCGTCGCCTCGAGCTCCGCCCGCTAGCCGATCGGCCTACGGTGCTGCTGTGGCTCGACGGCCGAGGCTCAGCGCAGCGAAGGCGATGAGTCCGCCGAGGACGGCGCCGATGGTGTTCGTGATCCAGTCGCCGGTGTCGCAGGCGCGTCCGAGGGCCGGGACGATCGCCTGGACGAGCTCGATGAGTGCTGACGTGGCAGTGCCGCCCATGACGGCCAGGACGGGGCGCCGGACGAGCAGGCCCGCAAGCAGGACCGGGGGGATGAACAGCAGCACGTTCGCCACCGTCTCGACGGCTCGGAGCCCGAAGTAGGGAAGCCCGACGGTGCAGGTCACGTCTCGGTCGACCCCGCCCTCCGGGTAGAGGGTCAGGCCGGCGAGGATCACGAGGGAGGCGATGAAGAGAGCCCGGAGCAGTCGCGGCCGCGGCACGATCGCGGCCGCGATGAACGGGCCGGTCAGGACTGCGAGGAGCAGGACGGCGACGGGGAGCCACGGCACCTGCACCAGGAGAGTTGAGAGCACTGACTCACCGTAGTGACCCAGGAGCTGCACGATCGGGGCTCGTCGCCCTGGTCCAGGATGTCCCTCGTCTCGTAGCCACGTCGCAGGCTCTGGGCGCCGAGCTGCCGGATTCGTTCGGCCGCGCCGAGCAGCAGTCAGGACGCCGTCACGCGGTCGCCTCGCCGCCCGGGCCGTTGATGGTGTCCCCGTCCCAGGAGAGGTCGTCGTCGGGGCCGACGTCGAACGCCTCGAAGCGGCCGTCGAGAACGATGCTGTCGACGAGAGCCCGAGTGCCGCCGACGATCGTCGAGTCCCAGTCGATCTCGGTCGCCAGGACCCAGGCGTGGTCGTCGGGCCACAGCAGCTGGAGGGACGGAGACCTGACGTGGGAGAACCACCCGAGTCCGAGGGAGAACCCCCAGTCGGGGTCGGCGAGCTCGTCGAGGCTCGTGCTGGTCAGGACGTACTCGCGTCCCGGCAGGTCGAGCTGTCTCCGGCTGGTGAGCTCGATCCCTCCGTGCCCGGTCCAGAAGCCGGCGACGACGTCGTCCGGCGTGCTCGTCGCACTGGCGAGGAGGGGGACGAGCGCCGCGAGGACGACGGGGTCCAGGGAACCGAGGGACGTCCCCGGTGCGTTCGGGTCCTGGTCGTCGAGGAGGCGGCCCCACTGGACGAGGGAGTGCATGGTCCGCCCGGAGGCGGCTGCGACGTCGGACCAGCGCCGAGCCGTCCAGTCGTCGGACGGCGGCACGCCCCACGCCCGACGGTCGTCGACGTGCCCGCTCTCCCGGGGGTGGAGGATCCGGACGTAGGCGTCGGCACCGTGCCCCGCGACGGAGCCCACGCTCGTCCGGCCGTGCACTCGTCCGGCGAGCCAGTCGCCACGCTCCATGTCATCGATCACGTCCACGGGAGCAGCGTGGCACGGCGCACCGGCGTCCTGCACCACCGTTCGCCCGGCAGGGGGGTCCTGGACGGCTGGAGATCCTCCTCGGGGCGGACGACCCGCGGGCGGGCCTCTCCTACGGTGACGGCATGAGCCGTCCGGATCCTCCTGCCGTCGCCGCCTCGGTCGGAACAGGTCTCGTCGTGGCGTACGCCGTGGTGGGTGCCCTCCAGGTCCTCGTCTGGAACCCGCTCGCCGCGGTCCCGCGCCTGTCGCTGCCGGAGATCCACAGCGAGCTCGACCGCGTGGGCCAGTCGTTCTCACCCGCACCGGTGATCGCCTGGGCTGTGCTCGGCGTGGGCGCCGCGGTCGTCGTGGCGGTGTCGACGATCCGCCGCTCGCGCCTCACCCTCAGTCAGGTCGTCCTGGCACAGGCGCTCGTCCTGGTCGGGGGAGCGCCGTCGCTGCTTCTCGTCTCCTTCGCGCCGGGCATGCAGCTCGCCGACGGCTTCGGCATCAGCGGCTACGACCACTCACCGTGGGCTCGCCCGCTGTACCTGACGAGTCTGCTCGCGATGGTGGCAGCGATCGCCGCCGCGGGGCCCGCCGTCACGGCCAGCCGTGCTCGGCCGAGCGAGTGCGGGCGAGTTCTCTGAGCCTCCGCGCATGACCCTACGGCGGCGGATCGGCTGACCGACGTGAGGGGCCTCACCTCGTCGAGAAGGTGACCGAGCCGCCGTTGATCGAGGTGACCGTGAGGACGGCCTCGTCGCTCGTGTTCTCGACCCTGAGCCCGACGCTGAGGTAGCCGTCGAAGCGGTCCAGCACCTCCGCCGTCGCCACCACGCCCGGACGGTCATCGGAGCAGCGATCTTCACACCGTCATGGTCGCAGAGGTCGCAGCGAGAGCGTCCCGCCACACTGTCGAGGGAGGCGCGGTGTCAGAAGGGCAGGGGAGTCAGCAGCCAGAGGAGGAACAGGCACCCGCTGAGCACGAGTCCGACGGTGCCGAGCGTCAGGCCGACAGCGGCGGAGCGCGGCCGGAGGTCGCGGGGCGACGCCAGGTCGTCGCGCGCGACGACGATCGCGGCGACGCCGAGAGCGACCGACGCGACGGCCCAGAGGTCCAGGAGGATGCTCACCCAGGGCAGCAGCGGTGCGCCGATCAAGGCCGGGGCGTTGCCGGCGGCCACCACGAGCGGGCCGGAGACGCTCAGCCCGCCGAGCGTCAGTGCCCACGACCGTGGGGCCGGCGTTCGTCTCAGTGTCGTCACGACGACGTCTCCTCTCGGCAGCGGACCCGGGAGTCCGCCTGAACTCTCCCAGGGACGAGGAGGCGGCGATTCCTCCTGGCGGATGATGTTCGCGTCAGAGGGACTCGAGCACGTCGAGCGCCCGCTGCACGCCGTGCTCTCGACGCATGAGGCGGCCCACCTCGGCGGCCCGCCCGCGACGGGTCAGGGCGTCGCTCATCGCGGGCGCGAGGGCACCGGCCGTCAGGCGGCGCAGCGGGACGGCCGCGGCCGCCACCCCCTGTCGGTGCAGCTGGGCTGCCCAGAACGGCTGGTCGGCCGTGACCGGCACGACCACGGCGGGCACGCCGGCCCGCGCGACGGCGTGGGACGTGCCGGCCCCGCCGTGGTGCACTGCCAGCACGGCGTGGGGCAGCACGGCGTCGAAGGGCACCGACGGCACCGCCAGCACGTCGGGGCCGCGGTGCTCCGGCGGCAGCGCGAGCCCGCCCCACCCGGTGACGAGCAGCACCCGCAGGCCGTGGGAGCGGGCGGCCGCGACGACCGCCGCGCCGCGGGCCGAGGCGTCGCCCGTCGCCATGGAGCCGAACGAGGCGACGACGACGGGCCCGGCGGCCAGGAAGTCGGTGACGACCGGTCCGCACGACGCGGCCGGCGCCTCCTCGTGCCAGGCCCCCGTCTGGTGCACCTGCTCCGGCCAGTCGTCCGGCCGCGGGAGCAGCACCGGGCTCACGGCCATCAGCGTCGCGCGCGACGGGGAGCGCCAGGACGGGCGCCGCCCGCCCGGCAGCTCGGCGGCGGCGCGCGCCACGTCGCCGTCGAAGAGGCGGGCGGCGGCGCGCGGCACGGCGTAGGTGGACCGGTTGTGGGCGCCGAGGTCGCGGGTGGCGGTGGGTCCGCCGGCGGCGGGGAAGCGCGCGCTGGGGGTGGCCACCGGCGCGAACTCCACGAGCACGCGCGGCACGCCCAGCGCGTCCGCCACCATCGGCGCGGTCAGGACGAGCGGGTGGTGCACCACCACGTCGGGGTCGAACGCGACCGTCTCGCGCACCGCGGCCGCGAGCATGCGCCGCATCGCGGGCCGCACCTCGGCGAGGGCGTGACGCGCGAGGGCCCACGGGGCACGACCGGCGGGGGAGAGCACGCGCCGCGCGTCCAGGCCGAGGGGCACGGTGCCCACTCCCTCGGGCGCGCCCGCGTCGTCGGGCAGGGCCAGCCGGACGTCGTGGCCGCGACTCGTGGCGTGTCGGCCCAGCGCGACGAAGGGCTCGACGTCGCCCCGGGTGCCGGCGGTGAGCAGCATGATGCGCATCCGCCCAGTCTGGGCCCGCGAGCCGTGGGCCCGCAGCGCGGCGGGCGGCGTACGGTCGGTCTCGTGACTGACGGTGCTGAGCGGATGTCGCGCGTCGCGCCGTCGGAGAGGGCTGCGACCGTGCGCCGCCTCGTGCTGATCTCACGCCCGGTGCTGTGGATCAACACCGTCGGGTCGGGTCTCGTCGCCGTGTGGCTCACCGGTGCGCTCTTCGACCTGCGGGCGCTGCCGGTCATCCTGTGGCTCACCCTGCCGTTCAACCTGCTCATCTACGGCGTCAACGACATCTACGACCAGGACACCGACGCGGCCAATCCCCGCAAGGGCTCGATCGAGGGCGCCAAGATCGAGCAGTCCGAGGTGCGGCTCATCGCCTGGGCCGTCGCGGTCACGAACGTGCCCTTCCTCGTCTGGTTCGCCGTCACGCTGCCGCCGCTCGCGATCGCCGCGATCCTGCTCTACGTCGGCGTGTTCGTCTTCTACTCCGCACCGCCGCTGCGCTTCAAGGCGCGGCCCTTCCTCGACTCGCTGAGCAACGCGGCCTACGCGCTGCCGCTCGTCATCGTGCCCGCGGCCCTCTCGGTGACGCCGGTCTGGCCCGCCGCCCTCGGCCTGATGGCCTGGAGCGTGGCCAAGCACGCCTTCGACGCCGTCCAGGACATCGTGGAGGACCGCGACGCCGGCATCACCACGACCGCCGTGCGGCTCGGCGCCCGCGGGACGGCCCTGTGGAGCGGGGCCTGGTGGGTCGTCTCCACGGCGCTCTTCGCCGTGGTGAGCGTGCCGGTGGCTGCCCTGAACCTCCTGATCGCCGGCGTCCTCGTCGGGCGCCTGCTGCGCGACCCGTCGCCGGAGACCGGCCACCGCCTGTACCGACTGTCGGTCGCGTTCCCGTACATCGCGGGGTCGTTCGCCGGGGTGCTGCTGCTGGTCTCCATCGTGCTGGTGGGCCGGCCGTGAGCCGCGTGGTCGTCGTCGGCGGCGGGATCGGCGGGCTCACCGCCGCCGCGCTGCTCGCCCACGCGGGGCACCGCGTCACCCTGCTCGAGGCCTCGGCCGAGCTCGGCGGCAAGAGCCGTCGGATCCAGCTGGGGGAGGACCGCATCGACACCGGCCCGTCGCTGGTGACCTTCCCCGCCGTGTGGGACGAGCTGCTGCGGCGGCTCGGCGACGGCGGGCGCGCTCCCGACAGCGCTCGTGACGCCGGGCACCTCGACCTCGTGCGCATGCCTGAGGTGGGGCGCTACTACTACGACGGCGAGGAGACCTCGTTGCCGGTCGCGCCCGGGCACCCGTGGTACCCCGCTTGGCGACGCTTCTCCGACCTGCACGCGCCCCTCGCCGACGACGTGACCGAGCTGCTGCTCTCCGACCCGCTCGACCGCGCTGCCCTGCCGGCCCTGCGCCGGCTGCTGGCCGTCTACGGCTCGCGCCTCACCACCCGCGCCTACCTCGACGGCCTGCCGTGGCTGCCGGACGGGCTGCGCGAGATCATCGCGATCCACACCCTCAACGCGGGCGTCTCGCCCTCGCGCACCCCCGCCCTGTACGCGAGCATGCCGGCGATCATGGCCGAGACCGGGGCCTGGGTGCCGCGAGGCGGCGTCTACGAGGTCGTCCTGGCGCTGGGCCGGCTGGCGGAGGCGGCCGGGGTCGAGGTGCGCACCGGCGAGGCCGTCACCCGCATCGAGCGCGGATCCGTCACCACGGAGCTCGGGCACCACGCCGCCGACCTCGTCGTCAGTGCCCTGGACGCCGACCGGCTCGCGACGCTGACCGGCCCGTCCCGCCTGCCGACGCTGCCCCGTCTGCGCCCCCGTGCCCTCTCCTGCTCCGCCGTCGCGGTGTACGGCGTGCTGCGGGAGGAGCTGCCGGCGGACTTCCCGACGCACGGCGTGGTCCTGCCGACGAAGCCCGCGGCGCTCCACCGCAGCCTCGAGGCGGGCGACGAGCCCGCCGACACCATGGTCTTCGTCAACCAGTACCGCGCGGGTGAGGTCTACCCCAACCCGCGCAGCACCGTCGGCATCCTGCTCACCGCGCCCGCCGACGGCGGTCGCTACACGGCCGAGCACCCCTTCGTGCGGCGCGAGGTCGACCGGGTCTCCGCGGCGATGGGGCTCGACGGGCCCCTCACCGACCTCCTCGACGAGCAGCTGGTGCTCGATCCGCAGTACTACGGCGCAGGCGGCGAGCCGCACGGCGCGCTCTACGGAGCCGCGCGACCGCCGTGGCTGAGCGGTCCGTTCCACCGCCCGTCGTACAACGACCCGTGGCGGCCCTGGCTGTGGCGGGTCGGCGCGTCGGTGCACCCCGGCGGCGGCATCCCCGCCGTGGTGGGCGGAGCGATGATCGCGGTGACCCGGCTGCTGAGGTCGACCCCGGCCTGACCTGACCGCGAGTCGGTCGGCGGGGAGGCTCAGAGGTCCCGCGCGAAGCAGACCGACTCGGGTGATCCGACGTAGGCACCGAACAGGGGGATGCGCGAGTAGCCCTCTCGCTCGTAGAAACGGATCGCGTCCGGCTGGAGCGTGCCCGTCTCGAGTGCGACCTGTCGCGTGCCCAGCTCGCGAGCGGCGTCCTCGAGGGCCCGCAAGAGCCCGGAGGCCACGCCCGACCCCCGCGCGTCGGGCACGACGTACATCCGTTTCACCTCGACGGTGGCTGGTCCCACCACCGTGTCGGCCAGGGGCCGCAGTCCTCCGCACGCGATCGGGCGACCGTCGTCCGCCCGCGCGACGAGGAACACCGGGACGTCGGTCGCCGACGGCGGCGTGCCGGGTTCGTGGTCGTCGCTGCCGTAGCGGGCGTCGAGCTCGACCCGCTGGGCTCGACGGAGGCCGTCGGCGTCCGGGTGGTCGAAGGGTGTCCGCGTGATGGTCCAGCTCATGGTCGTCCTTTCGTGACGCTCGTTACCGTAACAGGCGTTACGATCAGGCGATGAGCAGAACACGAGATGTGTCGGGCGTCCAGCAGCGCCTCTCCGAGGCCGTCTTCACGACCCTCGCCGACCGTGGGCCGGCGGGGCTGACCCTCCGGGCGGTTGCCGAGCGCGCCGGGTGCACGACGGGTCTCGTGCTGCACACCTTCCGGGACAAGCGGGCTCTGCTCCTCCACGCCCGAGAGGTGCTGCACGACCGCACCCGCGTGCGGTCCGACGCGCTCGAGGCCGCGGCCGGTGATCCGGTCGCCGCCGTCCGTGCGGTGGTGCTGGGAGCCCTTCCCACGGACCACGAACGGCTCGCGGAGGCGCGGGTCTGGGTCGGCTTCCTGGCGGCGGCGCTCGGCGATCCCGTCCTCGAGGAGCGGCACGCTCTCAACAGCAGGGCCTTCGTCGACCGCCTGACACGTCTGCTCGAGGCCGGTGACCAGGGCGATCGCGGCGATCGCGGCGACGCGAGCGTCCGAGCCGCAGCTCTCGTCGCCGCCGTCGAGGGAGTCTCCAGCCTGGCCGCCGGAGACCCTGAGCGGTGGCCCCCGGCCCGTCAGGCGCAGACGCTCGAGTTCGTCCTGGAGTCGACTGCCCGTGTGACGACCGGCTGACGGAGCACCTCGACGACCTCCCGGGGCATCGCTTCCCTCAGCCCCGGCGCTGGTTCGAGGCGCGGTCCTCCGGCTCACCGGTGAACTGGGCGTCGGTGACGTGCTCGAGCCACGTGGTGGTGGCGGAGGGGTCGTCGCCGTTCTCGAGCATCGCGAGGTGCTCCATGAACACCCCGGGGGCCGCGGCGTGGAAGTGCTCCTGGCCGGGCGGGGTGTAGATCGTCTGCCCGGGGTGGACGTCGATGACGTGCCCATCGCGGGTGCCGAAGCGGCCGACGCCGGCGGTGACGCGGAGGTACTGGCCCTTCTCGTGCGAGTGCCAGGCGGTGCGGGCGCCGGGTGCGAACCGCACGGTGGCGACGACCATGTGCTGGCCGTCCTCGTGCGGCATCGCGATCGGGTCGAGCCAGACGTCGCCGGCGAACTGCTCGGGCGGGTTCTTGGTCGTGGGGGCGACGGGTTCGATGTTCATGCTGACTCCTGGTCGTCGGTGGTGAAGTGCTCCTTCGCGACGCCCATCGCGGCCATGCCGTTCGGCCAGCCGGCGTAGAGGGTCACGTGGGTGATCGCCTCGATCAGCTCCACCCGGGTGACGCCGTTCTCGACGGCGCGGCCCAGGTGGAAGTCGAGCTGCCCCGTGTGCCCGCCGGCGGCGAGGACGGCGACGGTGACGAGGCTGCGATCCCGGGCGGAGAGCTCGGGGCGGTTCCAGACGTCCTCGAAGAGGACGTCGTCGGTGAGGGCGGCGAGCTTGGGGGCGAAGTCCCCGAACGTGCGGCGCCCGCCCCCGATCTGGATCGGCTGGTCGGCCATGGTGGTTCTCCTGTCCGTCGTGTCGTGGAGGGCCACGCGTCGCGGTCCTGTCGTCCACGGAACACCGGACGCGCCGCGGGAGGGAGGCCCTGGCGTGGTCCCCCTGACGGGTCTGCACGGGCGGTCCGGCCTCAGCAGACCCCGACGCATGCCTGGCTCAGGGCGCCGAGGCCGCCGCGGACGCCCCCAGCTGCACCGCCAGCTCGCTGCAGCGCAGGCGGGCCGGAGAGAAGTCGGAGGGCAGGCTCCGGATGATCTCCGCCGCGCTCCTGCCCTGCGAGCTCCCGACCCGGTCGGGCGCCACGTCCGCGCCCCCCTGTGGGTGCAGTTCCTCCCAGGCGTCGAAGATGGCGTCGTCCTCCTCCAGCTGACCGGACTCCTCGATGACCCGCATGAGCGTGGTCTCGAAGGCGTGCCGCTCGGCCGCCACGCGGGCCACCCGCGGGTCGTCGACGGCGACCGTGTCGTCGAGGGCCTCCTCCGCGGCGTCGACGCGGTCGGACTCGGCGCGCAGCTCGGGGTGGAGGGCCAGCGTGAGGAACCGGCCAGCCTGCGCGACCGCTCCGAGCGGACCGAAGATGCGCTCGGTGACCAGCAGCGTGTCGAGGTCGTCCTGGCGCAGCGAGCCCTCGGGCGCGGCCTGGAGGCGGTCGGAGACGATGTCGTCGAGCAGCCCCAGGCGGTCGCCGCGGGCGCGCATGCGCTGCACCGCGGCCCGCTTCCGCCGCAGCTCGGCCTCCTGCGCCGCCAGGCTGTCCTCCAGCCGGGCGAGGACGCTCGCGACCTCGACCTCGACCTCGACCCCGCCCGGTGCGGCCTCGGTGAACGCGTCGCGGACGTCGTCGAGGGCGATCCCGGCGTCGGCCATCCGTCGGATCCAGAGCAGCCGGATGATCTCGGCGTAGCCGTACCGGCGTCTGCCGTCGCTGCCCCGCTCGCGCTCCGGGAGCAGGCCGACCTCGTGCCAGTGGCGGATGGCCCGGGGAGTGGTGCCGACGAACGCCGCAGCGTCGCCGATCATGACGTGACGGGGCGGAGTCGGGAGGGAGTGCACGGCGGACCTCTCGGAGCGGGGCGGAACGGGACGTGCTCCGAGCAGACCACATGACGCTGCGGCAGGTGCAACCCCGCCTCGATCAGGCCGCGACTCCACCTGGCTCCGTCGGCTGCGAGTCGAGCGTCGCCCGCCGTCTAGGTTGAGCCTGGTACCGATGGAAGGAACAGCCATGAGCATGGAAGGCGCGGCCTGGAGCTCGCTCTACAAGATCTCGTCAGCCCGCGACGGCGCGCACGGCATCTCACGGGCGTCCGTCCGGCGCATCATGACGTTCGCGGTGCCCTACCGGTCGAAGCTGGTGCTCTTCATCAGCCTCTCGGTGGTCGGGGCCTTCCTCGCGGTCGCGACGCCGGTGCTGGCCGGCCGCGTGGTCGACGTCATCGTCGCGCGGGGCGACGTCTCCACGATCGTGCGGCTCGCCGTCCTCATCGGGGTCGTGGCGATCGCCGACGCCGGCGTCTCGCTCGTCACGCGGTGGTACTCGGCCCGGATCGGGGAGGGCGTGATCCTCGACCTCCGCACCGCCGTCTTCGACCACGTGCAGAAGATGCCGATCGCGTTCTTCACCCGCACCCGGACGGGCGCCCTCGTGAGCCGTCTCAACAACGACGTGATCGGCGCCCAGCAGGCCTTCAGCGGCACGCTGTCGGGCGTCGTCACGAACGTCGTGGCACTCGTCCTGACCCTGATCGTGATGCTCAGCACGTCGTGGCTCGTGACCGTCCTCGCGGTGGTCATGCTCCCGATCTTCCTGGTCCCCGCGCGACGCATGGGCAGCCGCCTCGCCGCGCTCCGTCGCGAGGCCGCCGACCACAACTCCGCGATGAGCACGCAGATGACCGAGCGCTTCTCCGCGCCCGGCGCCACCCTCGTCAAGCTGTTCGGCCGCCCGGACGAGGAGTCGGCGGAGTTCCGGGTCCGCGCCGCCCGCGTCCGTGACATCGGAGTCCGGACCGCGCTGCTGCAGTTCGTCTTCGTCACGGCGCTGACGCTCGTCTCCGCCCTGGCCCTCGCGCTCGTGTACGGGCTCGGCGGCGCCCTCGTGCTCGCCGGCCAGCTCGACACCGGCGAGGTCGTCACCCTGGCTCTGCTCCTCACCCGCCTCTACGTGCCGCTGACCGGCCTCGCGAACGCGCGGGTGGAGATCATGAGCGCGGTCGTCAGCTTCGAGCGCGTCTTCGAGGTGCTCGACCTCGAACCGCTCATCCGGGAGAAGGCCGACGCCGCCACCGTGCCCGAGGGCCCGGTGAGCGTCGAGTTCGACGACGTCCGCTTCGCGTACCCGTCCGCCGACAAGGTGTCGCTCGCCTCCCTCGAGGAGGTCTCCACGCTCGACACGAGGGGCGGCGACGAGGTGCTGCACGGGGTGTCGTTCCGCATCGAGCCGGGCCAGACCGTCGCCCTCGTCGGCACCTCCGGGGCGGGCAAGTCGACGATCGCCCAGCTGCTCTCGCGCCTCTACGACGTCGACGGCGGTGCCGTGCGCCTGGCCGGGGCCGACGTCCGCGACGTGACCTTCGCCTCCCTGAGGCACACCCTGGGGATGGTGACCCAGGACGGCCACCTGTTCCACGAGACGATCCTGTCGAACCTGCGGCTCGCGAGGCCGGAGGCGACCGAGGACGAGGTGTGGGACGCCGTCCGTCGGGCGCGGCTCGAGCCGCTCGTCCGCTCGCTGCCCGACCAGCTCGACACGATGGTGGGGGAGCGGGGCTACCGGCTCTCCGGCGGCGAGCGCCAGCGCATGACCATCGCGAGGCTGCTGCTCGCCCGGCCGCAGGTCGTCATCCTCGACGAGGCGACGGCGGCGCTGGACAGCACGTCGGAGGCGGCGGTGCAGGCCGCGCTCAGCGAGGCGCTCGAGGGGCGGACGGCGATGGTCATCGCCCACCGCCTCTCCACGATCCGCAGCGCCGACCTCATCCTGGTGGTCGAGGACGGCTCGATCGTCGAGCGCGGGACGCACGAGGAGCTGCTGGCCGCCGCCGGCCGCTACGAGGAGCTGCACCGGACGCAGTTCGCCGTGCAGGAGGACGTCGCCGCCGACGAGGACACGTTGACCGAGCGTCGGTAAGGGTCGACACACGACCGCGGACGGGGCACGCCCGGCGTGATCGGGTGCGGCACGGGGGCGGACGGCTCGCCGGACGGGACGCCCACGGCGACCGACGTGGCGAGCACGGCATCGGCGACCCCCGCCCCCACGCCGTCGGCCACGCCCGCGGAGCCCGCCGTCGCGTCGATCCCGACGGACTGCACCGACATCGTCGACCCGGCCACCTACGCCGCGACGATGGGCGAGACGCCGCTCAACGGCCCTGACTCCTCTACGGGCCCGACGGGTCAGCTCCAGCCGAGCCCGGCACCCGCGGGCGCCGACCCCTCCGAGACCGTGGTGGCCGCCACGCAGCTGACCTGCGGCTGGCGCGACCCGCGGGCTCGGAGCGCCTCGGCGGCACCGTGTGCCAGTTCACGACGACGGACGAGCAGTACGACACGGACTTCGCCGAGACCGTCCTCGTGCGCGACGGCGTCGTCGTCACGGTGCGCCAGTCGAATTACCCGACGGACGACCTCCTCGGCGCGATCGTCGACCGCATCTGGGGCTGACCCTCCGCTCCGGTGGTCTCGTCGGAGCGCGTCGTCCCGGTGACGCCGGTGGATGGCCCCCTGACGCGGGATCGACCGGGGCGGGCGCCTCCGCCAGGATCGTCCGGGGGGAGGCGCGGGTCCTGCCGCAGGGGGAGGGCAGGTCGTCGTGACGTCACCAGGGCAGTCGTCGTGACCGAGGCGCAGCGCGCGATGCTGTGGTGCCTCCCCGTCTTCCCCCTCATGGCCGTCGTCGTGGCCGTGATCAGCACCGACGCCTGGCTCTTCCCCGACGTCGAGCAGCGGGCGCAGCTCGCGGCGGGCTGGCCGGTCGCGGGGGCGCTCTGGTTCCGCGTCGTCCTCGGGTACGTCGGCGCCCTCCTGTGCCTCGGGTTCTCCGTCGCGTTCGGGGTGCTGTACGCCCGGGAGATCCGCTTCGTCCGGGCCGTCCGTCGGCGCGCCGCCGCCGCTGCCCGGGGCGCCGCCGCACCGGGGCGACCTCGCCTCAGCGCCGCGCACCGCGCCTCCTTCGCTGCCGTCCTCGACGGCGACCGCATCCCCCGCGTGATGGTCGTGAGCCCTCGGGGCATCGGGCGGAGCGTCATGGCGGCGGCGTACCTGCGGGTGCTCGACGGGGCCGTGTTCATGGTCGAGGCCCGGGGCGTCTCGCCGCAGGAGGCGCGCGTGAGCCCGCTCGTGCAGCGGGAGGTGGTCGTCGTGATGGGGATGGACAAGGCTCCCGTCGAGACGGAGCAGGTGCCGGCGAAGGTGATGGCGGCACCGGTGCGGGCGGCCGACCTCGTCGTGCGGATCGGCTGCCCCGACTCGTTCCCCGTGCCCCGTGGCACGCCGGTGCTCGACTGGGACGTGCCCGACCCGATCGGGGCCGACCTGCTCGCCGTCCTGACGATCCGGGACGACCTGAAGGGGCGCGTCGAGCAGCTCGCCGCCGACCTGGGGCTCGACCGGACGTCGCTCGCGCTCCGCGACCGCACGATCCCCCGGCAGCGGGCGAGCGTGGCCGCGGGGAGGGCGACCATCGCGTACCCGGCGCTCGCCGACGACGTCGCGGAGTGGTTCGCGACGGCCGAGGCCCGGCTGCTGGTCGAGATCTCCGACGCCCCGCTCACGGCCGCGACCGTCAACGGCCGGGGCCCGTTCGCCCCGGCCCTCGCCATGCCGTGGCTGGCGTCGGTCGGCGCGGCGGAGACGGCCCTCCAGGCCGAGCTCCGCTGGCGGGCGGTCACCGGCGCCGACGAGGCCCGGGCCGAGGAGAGCCTCGCGCTCGTCGTCGAGTGGCTCGAGGGCGCGGGCGTCCTCCGGCCCCTGTCGTCGGAGCAGCGCGACGCCCTCTGTGCGTCGGGGACGGCTCAGCGCGACCACGACCACCCGTTCGACCAGTGGCCCCGGGGCCTGGCCGGCGAGTACCCCGCCATGGCCGAGATGCGGTTCTCGGAGGAGGACCGTCGCACCTGGGAGGTCGTGCCGGCCGCGGCGCTCCGCGTCTACCCGGACCTCGCGACGCAGTGGGCGGGGGAGGTCGTCTAGCGGGGGTGGGTCACGGTGTCACACGCCGCCGCCGCCAGCGTCGTCGTCGTGGCCGCCGCGGTCGGGGTCGCGCGGTTCGGCGTCGCGCACCTGCCGACCCTAGCCGCGGCCGCCGGCGCTGCGGCTGCCGTCGCGGCGAGGCGAGCGGCGCGCTCGCCGGCGCCGGTCCGTGATCACCTCGGGCAGCCGGGCGGCCAGGGCCGCCGCGGACCACAGGGTGACGATCGCCGCCAGGCCCAGGGTGAGCACGCCCGTGGCGGTCCACAGCCCGGCCCAGCTGTCGGGCCAGATGCCCCACTCCAGCACAGCGGACCCGGTGGCCAGCGCGACCGCGTGGGCCGCCGAGGCAGCGCCTCCGACGAGGGCGCCGAGCACGACGACGGCCGCGACGCCGACGGCCGTGTCGGCGATCCACCCCCGGATGCTCGTCGACGACGCCCGGGCGTACGTGGACGCGTCGCGGCGCAGCTGGTCCACGAACCCGGGGAGCACGTCGGCGGGGTCGACCTCGGCGGCCGAGAACGTCCTCGGGACGAAGAGCAGCCGCAGCAGCCGGTCACGGTCAGCCTCACCGCTCCGCACGATCCAGTCGATGAACGCCTGCTTCTCTGCTGCGGTCGCCGTGCCCGGGACGAGCAGCGCCCACCGGCCCGCCTGGTCGGCGTGCCCGGCGGCCCTGTGCAGGCCGGCCAGCGCAGCCCGGGCGTCGAGGTCGCCCGGGTCGCGGTGCAGTCGCTCCCGCAGGGGCCCCCGACCGCTCGACGCACGGGCGTGCGCGCCCGGCGCGGAGGGGTCCATGACGTGATCTTCGCAGAGCGCGACGCCGGTCGCGGGGCAGCGGCGGTGACCGCGCCTCAGAGGACGCCGCCGACGGCCCAGGAGCCGAGGCCGAGGACCCCGAACGCCAGCGCGACGGTGAGGAGGAGCAGGGGCAGGCCGAGCAGGTGCTCGCGGACGGCGCGGCCGAGGCCGTCGCGCGGCTGATCGCCGAGCAGTGCGGTGATGCGTCGCCTGCCCCCGTGGGGGAGCCCGGCCAGCAGGACGACGACCCCGCCGCGCGGCCCCACGACGACGGCGCCGTGCGAGGTCGACGGGGTGCTGAGGACGCGGAAGTCGACGACGCGGCACGACGCGACGGTGAAGCGGCGGCGACCCGTCACCGACGTGACGACCATCTCCGCTCCGTCCCGCCGAGCAGCCCAGGGCGACGCCACCAGGCCGCAGAGCCACGGGGCCAGGATCCCCACCGCGAGGAGGAGGGCGAACGTGACGTTCGGCAGCCAGTGCGCGGGGTACCCGGTCTCGTCCAGGCCCTGTCGCTCCCACCACGGCCGGGTCAGCCGGGTGGCGACCACCAGAGCCGCCGTGAGCGGCACCAGCACCCGCCCCGCCCACACGGCCACCAGGGAGGCGCGGGTCACCTCCCGCGGAGCCGCGTCGGTCGTCGAGTCGCGGTGTGCCGGTGCCGATCCCGGTGCCGGTGCCGGTGTGCCTGTCGCTGTCATGTCGCCCAGATCATCGCACGGGTCGAGCGCGCAGCGGTGCCGACATGTCCTCGACCTCTCATCGGGAAATGTTGTACATCCAGAACATCAACTAGCTATATTGAGCGAGCGGCAATGGTGCCGCACAGAGGAGGAAACATGAAGATCAATGCCGAAGGCCGTGTGCTGGAGATCGTGATCGCGACTGCTGCGGCGGCGACTCTGTGGTCGTCCATGCTCGTCGCTACCCCGGTCAACGCCGCTCAACGCGTTTCCGGTGAGGAGACGCCGGCAACGGGCGCCGCGTCTGACCGAACGGCCTCGACCGCGGCCCACGACCTGGAACCTGAGGTCTTCCTTGAGGGTCTCGAACAACTCGAAGCGTCTTCCGTACAACGGGGGATAGCGCACGACGAAGGTCTGAGCTACTACCGATATACGGTCGACGCAGGTTCACTCGTGTTGCCGAGAGCCGCCGACGTCCGCGCCGCGCTGGAGGCGGAGGACGGGGCGCGTGCTCCTCGCGAGTTCACGCCGTACCTCGAAGGACGTTTCTCCGGCGGGAAGACCGCCGTCGGGTTCAACACCATCGACCAGCAAGCGCTCGCCTCGGGCGGTGGTGCTGCGATCGCGGCTGCGATCTGCCTCCTGCCAGGGGTCGGCTGGGCCGCCTGCGCCGTCGTGGGCATCGTCGTGAGCGTCACGACGACCTACCTGGTCAAGAACGGCATCTGCAGTGGTGGGCGGAAGCTCTGGTGGTACGACGTCAGGGGCGGATCCACTGTCGCCTGTCGCTCAACAGCACCCTTCTAGGGTCCGTCGAGGAAGGGGCACTCTCGTGCGTCAGTGGCTGACCTACGTGCTCGTCGTGGTGGCGAGCACGATCGCTCTCGTCGCCGTCGCGTCGGCGTACCCCCGAGCGTCGTCCGTCGTCCTCCTCGTGGGGTGCCCCGTCCTCGTCACCGGGGCCGGGCTGGGGGCGAAGTTCGTGAAGGAGAGCCGCAGGGCTCGGAGGACGAGATCTCAGCGATAGGTGCCCCGCGGGAGCGACGGCCCGTCCAGGCTGCGTCCCTTCCGCGGTGCCAGGAGCCAGATCAGTGGGGTCCACGTGCCGTCGCGCGCAGCGGCGGTGGCCGTCAGCGGAGCGGCTGGGGCACGGTCGCGGGGCGCGACCAGCTCACGTCGAGCGAGCCCTCCTCGAGCCGCACCGCGATCTCGGTGCGGAAGGAGTCCTCGAAGTGCCGCGCGCTCCGCTCGTCCGAGACGACCACGTCGACGCGCAGCGAGCCGAGCTCGTCCGTGATGAGCACGGGCCCGTCCGCGAACCGCACCAGGAAGCGGTGGGGCGTGACCGGGACGCTCTCGTAGTCCCGTCGCAGGCTCTGCTCGAGCTGGCGGACGGGGCGGATGCCGGCGGTGGGCCGGACGAGGGCGCTCATGGCGATCATGCGTCGATGGTGCGCCGCCGATGCGACGCGCGCGTGAACGCGACGTGACGACTCGTCGTCGACCCGACCCGCGACTCCTCGGCGCCGCCCGGGCACCGAGATGCCCCGCCCTGGGCCGCCACCGTGTGGCAGGACCCAGGACGGGGCACCTCGACGTCGTCAGTGGAACTGCGGCACGATCATCCAGAGCCCGTAGAGCACCGCGGCCACGCCCACGGCGAAGCACGCGAGCCCCGCGGCGGTGGCCGCGGCCGGGCGGCTGACCGGGCCCGGGCCCGCGGCCACGGCAACCGTCGCCCCGTCGGAGCCCGCACCAGCACCGGCACCAGCACCGGCACCAGCACCGGCACCAGCACCCGCCGGCTCCTCCGCCCCGGCTGCGAACGCGCGGATGCCCAGCGCGAACGACGTGACGATCACGGCCGTCGCCGCGAGGGCGACGAGGAAGACGACCACGAAGGCGCCCCAGTCCACTCCGAGGAACACGGTCACTCTCCCTGCTGGCGGGAGGCGCCGGCCGGCTGGGCAGCCGCGGGAGCCTCGTCGCCGTCGTTGACGGTCTCGTGCGTGACGGGGTGCCGCCGCGCGAGGAACGCGAAGGCCAGGCCCCCGCCGAGGGCGAGCAGGGCGACGACGACGAGGCCCGCCGTGCTCGTGCTGGCCAGCCAGGCGGAGACCCCGCCGACGAGCGCGGCCGCGGGCAGCGTGAAGACCCAGGCCGACGCGATCTTGCCGACGACGCCCCAGTGCACGGTCGCGAGCTTCGCGCCGAGGCCGGCCCCGACGATCGAGCCCGAGGTCACCTGCGTCGTCGAGAGGGCGAAGCCGAGGTGCGACGAGATGAGGATGGTGGCCGCCGAGCTGGTCTCGGCGGCGAAGCCCTGTGGGGCCTTGACGTCGGTGATGCGCTTGCCGACCGTCCGCATGATCCGCCAGCCGCCGAGGTAGGTGCCGAGCGCGATCGCGAGCCCGCAGGCGACGATCACCCAGAGCTGCGGGCCGGTGCCCGCGCCCTGGTAGCCCGCCGCGATGAGGGTGAGCGTGATCACGCCCATCGTCTTCTGGGCGTCGTTCGTCCCGTGCGCGAGCGACACCAGCGAGGCGCTCACGGTCTGGCCGTGACGGAAGGCGGCGGTCGACCCGCGGAGGGTCGCCTGCCGGGTGATGCGGTAGGCGACGTAGGTCGCGACGAGCGCGACCACCCCCGCGACGACCGGCGAGATGATCGCGGGCAGCACGACCTTCGACAGCACGACCGCGAAGTCGACCGAGCCGATGCCCGCGCCGATCACCGCCGCGCCGATCAGGCCGCCGAAGAGCGCGTGCGACGAGCTCGATGGCAGGCCGAGGTACCAGGTGGCGAGGTTCCAGAGCACGGCGCCGACGAGCCCGGCGAAGATCATGACGGGCGTGACCTGCACCCCGCCCTCGCCCTCGCGGATGAGCCCGTTCGAGACCGTGCTCGCGACCTCGGTCGAGAGGAACGCCCCGACGAGGTTGAGCACGGCGGAGATGAGCACCGCGACCTTGGGTCGCAGCGCCCCGGTGGCGACCGAGGTCGCCATGGCGTTCGCGGTGTCGTGGAACCCGTTCGTGAAGTCGAACACGAGCGCCACGACGATCACCAGCATGACCGTGACGAGCACGTCCATCGTCGTCGTCCCTCCGAGGGGCGGCCGGTGCGTCGCGACGGCGGCGCCGCGCCCCCTGCCCGGCCGACGCTAGGCCGGGGCCGGGCCGCCCGCGATGAACGGCGCGTGAACGCTTGCGGTCAGTGCAGTTCCTCGTCCGACTCACGGACGAACTCGTCGACCGTGCCCGAGATCAGCTCCCACGCGGCGCGGAACGCCACGTCGGCGTCACCGGCCACGAGCGCCTCCGCGAGGGCGAGGTGCGCGGCGGCGGCGGCCGGCGTCCAGTCGGTGATCGTCGCGCGGGCCTCCTCGACGCGGGTCCGCAGCAGGGCCTCGACCTGCGTGGCGAAGTGCCCGATCACCTGGTTGCCCGAGCCGCGCAGCAGCGCGGTGTGGAAGGCGACGTCGGCCTCGAGGTAGCGGGGCCCGTCGCCGGCGGCGTCGGCCTCGACCATCGTGCGGGCGGCCTCCAGCACGACGGCGGCCTGCAGCGGGTCGGGCGTGAGCGCGCCGAGGCGGGCGGCCATCGGCTCGAGCCCGAGCCGCAGCTCGAGCAGCTCGCGCATCTGCGTGAAGTACTCGGGGCCGCGGCCGCGCCAGAGGATCACCTGCGGGCTCATCAGGTCCCAGGAGGCGCGGGGCAGCACCTGGGTCCCGGTGCGCTGCCGGGGCTCCACCATCCCGAGCGACTGGAGCACGCGGAGCACCTCGCGCAGCACCGACCGCGACACCGAGAACCGCTCGCTCATCGCCTCGACGTTGAGGATCGTGCCGGGGGCGAGGCGCCCGTCGACGATGTCCTGGCCGAGCGCGTCGACGACGCGGGCGTGGAGCCCGCGGTCGCGGGAGGCGGAGGGGAGTCCGGTCGTCATCGTGGTCTTCCTGAGCCCTCGCGGGCGTCTTGCCGGGGGAGTCGCCGTGTGGCACACTCCTGGGGTCTGATTAATCTGATTATTCAGATCCGCGCGTCCTCCCAGGATGGCAGACCGGCAGCCCCGGCCTCCACGACCGGCCGACCGACGCCGCCCCGCCGGGCGGTGCGCGCGGGCCCTCCCCAGACGACGAGGTCGCAGAGAAGCGTCCTCGGAAGGACGCGACACCATGACCTCTCCCTCCCCGACCCCCGCCCCCGCCCCCGGCCCCGTGCTCCACGACGCCTCCCGCGACGTGCCGGCCGGAGGCGCGGCGCAGGTGCCCGAGACCGCGCGCCGCTGGTCGGGCGCCCCCGTGCTCGTCGTGATGGGCGTCTCGGGCTCGGGCAAGTCGACCGTGGCGGCGCTGGTCGCCGAGCGCCTCGGCTGGGACCACGCCGAGGGCGACGACCTCCACCCCGACGAGAACGTCGCGAAGATGGCGGCCGGCGTGCCGCTCGACGACGACGACCGGGCGCCGTGGCTCGACACCGTCTCGTCGTGGATCATCGAGCACGCGATGCAGGGCGTGCCCGGCGTCATCACCTGCTCGGCGCTCAAGCGCAGCTACCGCGACGTGCTGCGCGAGCTCGACGTCGTCTTCGTCTACCTCCGGGGCAGCAACGACCTCATCGGCGGCCGGATGGCCGCGCGCCCCGGGCACTTCATGCCGGCCTCGCTGCTCGACTCGCAGCTCGCGACCCTCGAGCCGCCGCAGGCCGACGAGCGCCACATCGTCGTCGACGCGACGCAGACGCCCGAGCAGGAGGCCGACGACGTCATCCGGCTGCTGGGGCTCTCGCCGACCCGCTGACCGGCACCGCGCCTCCTCTCGTTCACCTCCCGGACGCCCTCCGATCACCGGCGCTCCGTAGCGTCGGGGGCACGACGCGGGCACCGGAGCCGCGGCGCGCGACGGGGGCGGCACGGCATGACGAACAGGGCGACGACCCGCGCGGGGGCGCGGGGGGTGGGCGGCACCGCGACCGGGCCCGTGACGCTGCCGCCGGGGCGCGACCTCGTGCTCGCGGAGGCGGCGGTCGCGATGACCTGGCAGGGCCCGGGGCGCCCGCTGCAGGCCGTCGCCGTGCCGGGGGTGCGGCTGCAGCGCGGCGACGCGCTCGTGCGGGTCGACCTCGCGACGATCTGCGACTCGGACGTGCACACCGTGACCGGGCGGCGGCCGGGCGCGACCCCGTGCGTGCTCGGCCACGAGCAGGTCGGGCGCGTCGTCGAGGCCGACCCGCACGCCCGGTCGGTCGACGGGCGTCGGCTGCTGCCGGGGATGCGCGTCGTCTGGTCGGTGGTCGTGTCGTGCGGCCGGTGCGTCGAGTGCCACCGCGGACTGCCGCAGGCCTGCGCGAGCCTCGAACGGCACGGGCACGCGGCCGTCCGTCGCTCGTGGGAGCTCGGCGGCGGGTTCGCCAGCCACGTCCACGTGCGCCGGGGCGCGGCGGTCGTCGTCGTCGACGACGACGCGGTGCCCGACGAGGTGCTAGCCCCCGCGTCGTGCGCGGTCGCGACCGCCGCGGAGGCCGTGCACCGCGCCTCCTCGCTGCTGGCCCTGGCGGCCGGGGTCGCGGCCGCGGAGGTGCTCCGCGGGCAGGTGGTCGTCGTCTCGGGGGCCGGGGCGCGCGGGCTCGCGGCGACGGCGATGGCGACGCAGGCGGGGGCCCGGGTCGTGGTCGTCGAGGCCTCGGAGTGCCGGCGGCTGCTCGCGTGCCGCTTCGGAGCGGCCGCGGTCGCGGACCCGGGGGAGTCGCGGGGCCCGCTGAGCCTCGCCCGCGCGCTCGCGCAGGTGGACCGCTCGGGCCGCCACCGCACCGTCGCCCTCGAGACCTCGGGTAGCTCCGCCGCCGTGGCGCTGCTCGTCGACACGGTCGGCGTGGGCGGGGTGGTCGTGCTCGCCGGGCCGGTCGCGCCCGGAGCGGCCGTGCCGGTGCTGCCGGAGAGGGTGGAGCGGGGGCTGCTCACCCTCACCGGGGTGCACGACTACGCGCCCGCGAGCCTCGTCGCCGCGGTCGCGTTCGTCTCCGAACAGCGGCACCGCTACCCGTTCGCCGAGCTCGTCGAGCACGTCGTGCCGCTCGAGCAGCTCGACGACGCACTGCGCCTCGCGAGCGCGCCGGGGGCGCCGGTGCGGGTCGGGGTGCGGCCGGGGGGAGTCGGCGGCCTGTGAGCGGGCCCCGGGTCAGGCGGCGTCGCCGCGCAGCGACGCGACCATGGCGCGCAGCGCCCGACGGGCGGCGTCCTCCTCGGCGACGGTGAGGTCGTCGAGCATCCGACGCTCGACCGCCCGCACGGCGGCCGTGGCCCGGGCGAGGTCGCGACGGCCCTCCTCGGTCAGCTGGGCCGGCAGGGCTCGGCCGACCCGCGCCTCCGGCGGTCGGTCCACCGACCCGGCCGCCTCCAGCGACTGCAGCAGCACGTTCATGGACTGCCGGGTGACGAACGCCCCGCGCGCCAGGTCGGAGTTCGACAGGCCCGGTCGCTGCGCCAGCAGCTCGAGGCACGAGTAGTGCGTGATCGTCATGCCGAGGGGGCGGAGGGCATCGTCCATGGCGGCTCGGAGGGCGCTCGCCGCCTCCTTGAGGAGGTAGCCGAGGGAGGTCTCGAGGTCGATGCCGTCTCGGTCTGGACTCATGTCAGCATTCTGACATAGGCTGTGCCATGTCAGGATCCTGACATTCAGCCACCACTCCCGAGGAGACCCCCGTGCCCGTCACCGGCCCCGACTTCATCTCACTGCAGACCCGCGACCTCGACGCCTCCCAGGCCTTCTACGAGCAGTACCTCGGCCTCGTGCGCTCACCGGCCGGCCCGCCCCACGCCGTGGTCTTCACGACCACGCCGATCGCGTTCGCGCTGCGCGACCTCGTGCCCGGCACCGATCTCGACGCCGTCGAGCAGCCGGGGCTCGGCGCCGCGCTGTGGCTGCACGCCACCGACGTGCAGCAGATCCACGACGCGCTCGTCGTCGACGGGCACCGCATCGTGTCGGCGCCCGTCGACGGGCCGTTCGGGCGGACGTTCACCTTCGCCGACCCCGACGGGTACCACGTGACCCTGCACGACCGGGCCTGACGGCCGTCGGGCCCCGCCGAGTGGTCGCGAACTGTCGCCCCGACCCCGGTCGAGGCGCCGTTCGTGACCACTCGACCGCGACCCGGGCGACGCCGGGCTAGGCCGACGAGGTGCGATCCGCCCGGTAGAGGACGTGGGGCCGGAGGCGGTGGCCCGGCGGCAGGGCCGGGTGCGCGAAGTCGTCGGCCGGGTCGCGCCGCAGGCCGATCCGCTCCATCAACGCCCGCGAGCGCAGGTTGAGCGCCGCCGTGAAGCTCACGACGCCGGGCAGGTCGGCGCCGGCCGGGTCGAGCGCGTGCCGCAGCACCTCGCGCGCGGCCTCGGTCGCGAGCCCCCGGCCCCACGAGTCGCGACGGAGGCGCCAGCCGATCTCGACGGGGTCGACGAGGGCCCGGCCGCCGGCGACGACCTCGAACGACGGACGCGACAGGCCGACGAAGCCGACGAACTCGCCGTCAGCTCGCTGCTCCACCGCCCAGAGGCCGAAGCCGTCGCGCTCGAAGCCTGCCTCGATGCGGTCCACCAGCGCGTCGGACTCGGCGGGCGTGCGCGTCGAGGGGAAGAACTCCATCACGACGGGGTCGGCGTTCATCGCCGCGAACGGGGCGCGGTCGGCGTCGCGCCAGCGGCGCAGCAGGAGACGGTCGGTGGTGAGCACCCGACGACGCTAGCGCGCCGCCGCGAGTGGTCACGAACTGCTGCTCGCGCCCCGGTCAGCACGCAGTTCGTGACCACTCGACCCCGATCCCGGCCCCGACCCCGACCCCCGCAGGCCGACGAACGACACGGCGGCGCTCCCCACGAGCAGCACCGCGACCACGACGACGACGCGGTGGAACCCGTCGACGGTCAGCGCGCCTCCCGCGATCACGCCGAGGAAGGCCACGGCGACGAGCCCGGCGACGCGCGAGATCGCGTTGTTGACCGCCGAGGCGATGCCCGACCGGGCCGGCGAGACCTGCGACAGCACCGCCGAGGTCAGCGGCGCCACCGTCACCGCGAGGCCGAACCCGAAGAGCACGACGCCGGGCACGACCTGCCACCAGACGTCGATCGGGTCGCGGACGAGCAGCATCCAGAGGAACCCGCTCGCCGTGACCAGCGGCCCGACCGTCATGAACAGGCGGGGGCCGTGCGTCGCGGCGAGCGTGCCGAACAGGGTGGAGAAGAGCAGCGACACGATCGTCGTCGGCAGGGTGACGAGCCCGGCGACGGTGGCCGACAGGCCGGCGAGCTCCTGCACGACGAGCGGGATGGTCAGCGTGCCGAGGTTGAGCGCTGCATAGAGGCCCACCGTCGCGAGGTTGCCGACGGTGAACTCGCGGGTGCGGAAGAGGTCGAGCGGCATCATCGGGTGCGGCGTGCGTCGCTCCCAGGCGACGAAGGCCACGAGGGCCACGAGGCCGACGACGAGCGGCACGAGCACCAACCAGGTGCCGAAGCCGACGCGCTGCCCCTCGATCAGCGCGAACACGGGCCCGGCGAGGCCGACCGCCGCGAGCACGGCGCCCACCACGTCGACGCGGGCCGGGGCGTCGGGCGTGCCGCGGTGGGCGTCGCCGGGGAGGCGCGTCATGAGCACCAGCGTCACCGCCACCGGCAGCACCACCACCCCGAAGACCCAGCGCCAGCCGATCGTGTCGACGAGGGCGCCGCCGGTGAGCGGGCCGACGAGGAAGGCGACGCCGGTCCAGGCCGTCCAGCGGCCGATGGCGCGGCCCTGCTCGGGGCCGCTGTAGGTCGAGGTGATCAGGGCCAGGCTGCTCGGCACGAGGAGGGCCGCGGCCACGCCCTGCAGCGCGCGGGCCGTGATGAGCAGGCCGGGGTCGGGGGCGAGGGCCGCGAGCACGCTCGTGGCGGCGAAGGCGACGAGCCCGGCGCGCAGCACCCGGACGCGCCCGAAGGTGTCGCTGAGCGAGCCGGCCACGAGCATCAGCGAGCCGAGCGTCAGCAGGTACGCGTCGACGACCCACTGCTGCAGCGTGAGGTCGCCGCCGAGCTCGCCGGCGATGGCCGGCAGCGCGACCGTCACGATCGATCCGTCGAGGAACGCCACGAACGACGCGAGCACCGCGACCACGAGGACGATGCGCTGGCCGCGGGCGTCTGTCATGCCCCGAGTCTCCTCCCCGCGGCGGGGAGGCGCGGCTCAGCTCTCACGCACCACGTCGTCCGGCGACTTGTCGGGTCGCCAGCCGCGCCACGACGGCTGCCGCAGCCGCCCGGTCGACGTCCACTCCGCGAACGACACCTCGCCGACGCGCGACGGCGTGATCCAGTGCGCGTCGCGGGCGTCGGTCGCCGGCACGCCGACGAGCGGGCTGGTCTTCCTCTCGACGCGGCGGAACTCGGTGAGCAGCTCGTCGAGGTCGCGGTCGCGGAACCCGGTGCCGACGCGCCCGACGTACGTCAGCCCGTCGTCGCCCGGCACGCCCATCAGCAGCGAGCCCACCCCGGAGGCGCGGCGACCGTTGCCGGGCCGCCACCCGGCGATCACCACCTCCTGGGTAGCGTGGTGCTTCATCTTGATCCAGGCCCGCGAGCGCCGGCCGGGGCTGTAGGCCGCGTCGCGGCGCTTCGCCACGACCCCCTCCAGCCGGAGGCGCTGCGACGTCCGCATCGCCGCCTCCAGGTCGCCGTCGAAGACGACCGGCACGTCGACCGCGCCCTCCGGCCGCACCACGCGCTCGAGCACCTCGCGGCGCTCGTCGTAGGTCCGTCGCACGAGCGACCTGCCCTCGGCGTGCAGCACGTCGAAGAGCAGGTAGCGCACGGGCGCGCCCTTCGCCGCGGCCTCGACCTCCCGCGGCTTCGTCAGGCCCATCCGCGTCTGCAGCAGGCCGAAGTCGGGGCGACCGGTCTCGTCGACGGCCACGACCTCGCCGTCGAGCACCGCGCCTCCCTCGCTGTCGACGAGGCCGGCGAGCGCCTGCAGCTCCGGGTAGGCGGGCGTGAGGTCGTTGCCGTTGCGGCTCGTCAGGGTGACGCGGTCGTCCTGGACGACGGCGACCGCGCGGATGCCGTCCCACTTCATCTCGTAGGCCCAGTCGTCGTCGACGTCGGCCGCGGTGCCGGCGACGGCGAGCATGGGGGAGACGGGCTCGAGGTCGCCCGCGTCGCCGCGGCTGCTCGACGAGGGCGACGACCCCGAGGAGTCGCGGGTCGAGCGGGCGGACCCGCTGCCGGCCCCCGAGCCGATCACCGTCCGGCCCTTCTTCGCCGCCCGGGCGGCCCCCGTCGAGCCGTGGCCGCCGTGGCCGCCGTGCCCGTCGGCGCCCGCGCCTCCCGTGTCGTCGGCCATGCGGTGGATCAGCCAGTTCTTCTCGGCCGACCCGCCGCCGTGCCCGGTGTGGATGAGGGCGACCCGCCGGCTGCCGCGCTGCTCGCCGTGCAGCACCGCGATGACCTCCTTGCCCTCCCGCCACTTTTCGAGCTCGTACGTGCCGGAGTCCCAGATGGTGACCTCGCCCGCGCCGTACTCGCCCTTCGCGATCGTGCCCTCGAAGGTGCCGTACTCGAGCGGGTGGTCCTCGGTCTGGACGGCGAGGTGGTTCTGGCCGGGGTCGTCGGGCTCGCCCTTCGGCAGCGCCCAGCTGACGAGCACGCCGTCGTGCTCGAGGCGGAAGTCCCAGTGCAGGCGGCTCGCGTGGTGCTCCTGGATGACGAAGCTGCGGCCGTCGCTCGTCGGCGGCGCCTCGGCGGGCACGGGCTCGCGCGTCTTCGCGGGGTCGCGCATCGAGCGGTACGTCGCGAGCCGGTCGTGGCGCTGGCGGGTCTCGCCGTCGCCCGACGGATCGTGCTCGGGCGACTCGGTGTTGCGCATGTCGTCGCCGAGCTCACCCGGCGGCACAGGAGTCCCGCTCGACACGTCGGCCAACGGGTCACCGCGTCGCCGCAGGCGCGCCAGCACCTCGGGGTACTCCAGCTGCCTCAGCTGCCTCGACGCCAGCTCGCGCCAGGTGCGCGGCGTCGCGACCGTCGGCCGCTCGCGCCCGCGCAGCGAGTACGGCGCGACGGTGGTCTTGTTCCCGTTGTTCTGCGACCAGTCGAGCAGCACCTTGCCGCGGCGGTCGGCCTTGCCCATCGTGCTGATCACGAGGTCGGGGTGGTCGGCCTCGACGGCCCGGGCGAGCTCGTGGGCGACGTCGCTGACCTGGGCGCTCGTCTGCCGGCCGTCGAGCCGCGCGTAGAGGTGGACGCCCTTGCTGCCGCTCGTGACCGGCACGAGCTCGAGGCCCATGCCCTCGAGGAGCGGCCGTATCAGCTGCGCGACCCCGACGCACTCGGCGAGGCCGACGCCCTCGCCCGGGTCGAGGTCGAGCACGAGCCGGTCGGGGTTCCGCGGTGCGCCGCGCGGGCCGAACCGCCACTGCGGCACGTGCACCTCGAGGGCGGCGACCTGGCCGAGCCAGGTCAGCGTCGCGAGGTCGTTGACGAGCGGGTACGTGTTGGCGTGGTCGCTGTGCTGGATCTCGTGACGCGCCACCCACTCCGGCGCCGAGTCGGGCAGGTTCTTCTCGAAGAACACCGGACCGTCTACGCCGTTCACCCAGCGTTTGCGGGTGGCCGGGCGGCCCTCGACGTGCGGCAGCATCCACTCGGCGACGGCGGCGTAGTAGCCGAGCACGTCGCCCTTGGTCGTGCCCGTGGCGGGGTACAGGACCTTGTCGAGGTTGGTGAGCTGCAGCGTGTGGCCGCCGACCTGCACGCGCTCGCCGCGTCCCTTCGGGCCCATGGCGCGCCTCCTCGTGTCGTCCGCGGCTGGTGGTCTCGTTCTACCCGCTCCGCGCCGCGTCGGGCACGGAGCGGCCCGCCGTCCGACGGGCGGACGGCGGCCCGGCAGGAGGCGCGGTGCCGGTCAGACGGCCGGGGTGCCGCCCGCGATCGTGATGGTGGCGCCGCTGGTGTAGCTCGACTCGGGGCTGACGAGGTGCACGTACGCCGCACCGAGCTCGGCGGGCTGGCCGGGGCGGCCGTAGGGGGCCTGCGTGCCGAACTCGGAGACGGTCTCGGCGTCCTGCGAGGCGGGCTGCAGCGGGGTCCAGATCGGGCCGGGCGAGACCTGGTTGACGCGGATGCCCTTCGGCGCGAGCTGCTGGGCGAGGCCCGCCGTGAACACGCCGATGGCGCCCTTCGTCAGGGCGTAGTCGAGCTTGTCGGGGGAGGGCTGCGTGCCCTGGATCGAGCCGGTGGTGACGATCGCCGAGCCGGGCTCGAGGTGCGGCAGCGCCGCCTGCGTCAGCCAGAAGAGCGAGTAGACGTTGGTCTTGATCGTCTGGTCGATGCCCTCGGTCGTCATCTCGAGGATGTCCTCGTGGCTCTCCTGGTGGCCGGCCACCATCACGAGCGTGTCGAGGCCGCCGAGCTGCTCGACGGCCTTCGACACGAGGTCGTGGCAGTACTGCTCGTCGCTGATGTCGCCGGGGAAGAGCACGGCCTTCCGGCCCTCGCCCTCGAGCAGGTCGCGCACCTCCTCGGCGTCGGCCTGCTCGTCGGGCAGGTAGCTGAGCACGAGGTCGGCGCCCTCGCGGCTGAGCGCGATGGCGGCGGCGCGGCCGATGCCCGAGTCGGCGCCGGTGACGACGCCGCGGTATCCGGTGAGGCGCTCCTTGCCGACGTAGCTGGTCTCGCCGTGGTCGGGCTTCGGGTCCATCCGCCGCGCCTCGCCCGGCAGCGACTGCTCCTGCTCGGGGAAGGGCGGGACGGGGTAGAGGTCGACGGGGTTCTTCTTGTCGTACTGGCTCATGCGGTCCACCGTGCTCCCGCGCGCCTCCCCGTGCTCGGCCGTTGTACCCCGAACCCGGTCGTTCGGGGTGCGTTCGGAGGCATGATGACCCCATGCGATCGATCTGGAAGGGCGCGATCACGTTCGGGCTCGTCAACGTGCCCGTGAAGCTCTACAGCGCCACGGAGGACCACGACGTCTCGCTGCACCAGGTGCACGACGCCGACGGCGGGCGGATCCGCTACCAGCGACGCTGCGAGATCTGCGGCAAGGTCGTCGACTACGAGCACATCGACAAGGCCTTCGACGACGGCGACCGCACGGTCGTGCTGACGGAGGACGACCTGAAGTCGCTGCCCGAGGAGCGCTCGCGCGAGATCGACGTGCTCGAGTTCGTGCCGAGCGACCAGCTCGACCCGATCATGTTCGACCGCAGCTACTTCCTCGAGCCGGACTCGTCGTCGCCCAAGGCCTACGTGCTGCTGCGGCGCACGCTGGAGGAGACCGAGCGCACCGCGCTCGTGCACTTCTCGCTGCGCCAGAAGACCCGCCTCGCCGCCCTGCGCGTGCGCGGCGACGTGCTGATGCTGCAGACGCTGCTCTGGGACGACGAGGTGCGCGAGGCGCGCTTCCCGGTGCTCGACCAGACGGTGCGGATCAGCTCGAAGGAGCTCGACATGTCGGGCTCGCTCGTCGAGTCGCTCGGCGACGACTTCGACCCGTCGCAGTTCGAGGACGACTACCAGGAGGAGCTGCGCAAGCTCATCGACGCCAAGCTCGAGGAGGGCGAGTCGCTCGACACCGACGCGACCTTCGGCCGCAGCGGCGACGACGACGAGGAGGGCGACGGCGGGTCGGACGGCGAGGTCATCGACCTGATGGAGGCGCTGCGCCAGTCGGTCGAGCGCAGCCGGTCGGCGGGGTCGTCACGCGCCCCTGCGAAGAAGCGCACCGGAGGCGCGAGGTCGGCGAGCGGGAAGGCCCCGGCCGAGAAGGCGGCCGCGAAGAAGGCGCCCGCGAAGAAGGAGCCCGCGAAGAAGGCTTCCGCGAAGAAGGAGCCCGCGAAGAAGGCTCCGGCGAAGAAGGAGCCCGCGAAGAAGACCGCGGCGACGAAGAAGGCCAGCTGACCCGGCGGGGCCGTCAGCCCGACCTCAGTGGTCGCGCAGCATCTCGATCAGTTCGTCCTTCTTCCGGTCGCTGTACCCGCTGAGCCCCAGCTCCTTCGCGCGGCCGCGGAGGTCGTCGACGGTCCAGTCGTCGTACGACCCCGACCGCCCGCCCTTCGCCGCGATCTCCTCCTCGCTGTTGCCCTCCTGAGCAGCGGCGTTGGAGATGCGCGCCGACTTCTCCTTCGAGTTCCCCTCCTCGCGCAGGGCCTCGTACATGTCCGGGTTCTTCAGCTGCGGGGGTGTCTCGTCCTTCGGCATGCCCGTGACCGTACGCCGCGTCGGCCGCGCTGTCCCGCCGCCCCGGCGTCGTCCACCCCGTGGGGCGCATGATGGGCCGGTGCCCACCCCCACCAGAGCCGCCGGCCTCGACGCGCTGGAGGACTTCGTCCCCCGCGCCGGCGCCGCCTACGCCCGAGACCGCAACCACGACGACGGGCCCTCCCGCAGCAACGTCTCGGGGCTGTCGCCGTACCTGCGCCACCGCCTCGTGACCGAGCAGGAGGTCGTGGAGGCCGTCCTGGCCCACACCAGCCTCGGGGCCGCCGAGAAGTTCGTCCAGGAGGTGTTCTGGCGCACCTACTGGAAGGGGTGGCTGGAGCAGAACCCCGAGGTCTGGCGGCGGTACCGTCACGACGTCGCCGAGCTCACGGCGGGCGACCTCCCCACGGGCCACCACGACGCCGTCGAGGGGCGGTCGGGCATCGACGCGATGGACGCCTGGGTGCGCGAGCTGGTCGACACCGGCTACCTCCACAACCACACGCGCATGTGGTTCGCGAGCATCTGGGTGTTCACGCTCGGCCTGCCCTGGCAGCTCGGCGCCGACTTCTTCCACCGGCACCTGCTCGACGGCGACGCCGCCTCGAACACGCTCTCGTGGCGCTGGGTCGCCGGCCTGCAGACGCGGGGCAAGACGTACCTCGCGACGGCCTCGAACATCTCCCGGTTCACCGACGGGCGCTTCTCGCCGGCCGGCCTGGCCACGACGGCTCACGCCCTCGACGAGGAGGCGCTGCCGGCCCGGACCCCCGTCGACCCGGACGACGTCGTGGGGCGGGTCGGCGACCGGGTCGGACTGCTGCTGCACGAGGAGGACCTCGAGGCCGGCAGCCTGCTCGCCGAGCGGCCCGACCTCGTCCACACGCTCCTGGCCACGGCCGTGAGCGCCGACGCCGGTGCGCGGTCCCCCTCGGGGGTCTCACCCGTCGTCGCCGCCTTCACGGCCGGGGCCGTGGCCGACGCCGCGGCGCGCACGCCGGACGCGAGCGGGCGCCCGGCCCGGACCCTCGCCGACGCGGCGCCCGCGACGGTGCTGAGCTGGGCGAGGGCCGAGGGCCTCGACACGGTCGTCGTGCCGTTCGCCCCGGTCGGGCCCGTCGCTGAGCGACTGGAGGCGCTGCGCCCCGTGCTCGACGCCGAGGGCATCGCCCTCGTGACGGTCCGCCGCCGGTGGGACGGCACCGCCTGGCCCCACGCAGCCCGCGGCTTCTTCCCGTTCCGCGAGCGGATCCCGGCACTGGTGCGTCAGCTCTGAGCTGGGCCCAGGCCGGGGCACCCGCGGCCCGGGCGCTTTCGGCCCCTAGCGGCCGAACTCCCACTCGACGACCTGGGGCAGGTCCTCGCCGTGCTCGTAGGCGTAGGCCCGCGCCTCCTCGCGCTTGGCCTCGAACTCTGCGACGAGCTCGGGGTGCTCGTCGGCGAGGCCGGGCACGCGGTGCAGCACGTCGAGCACGAGCCGGAACCTGTCGATGTCGTTGAGCATCGCCATGTCGAAGGGCGTCGTGGTCGTGCCCTTCTCCTGGAACCCGCGCACGTGCAGCGAGTCGTGGTTCGTGCGCCGGTAGGTCAGCTGGTGCACGAGCGACGGGTAGCCGTGGAAGTCGAAGACGACCGGCGCCGAGGTCGTGAACAGCGCGTCGAAGTCGTCGCTCGTGAGCCCGTGCGAGTGCTCCCGCACGTCCTGCAGGCGCATCAGGTCGACGACGTTCACGACCCGTGTGACGAGCTGGGGGAGTCGCTCCTTCAGGATGTCGGCGGCGGCGACGGTCTCCAGCGTGGGCACGTCGCCGGCGCACGCGAGCACGACGTCGGGGTCGACCCCCTCGACCGGCGTGCCCTCCGTGCCCGCCCACTCCCAGATGCCGGCCCCGGCGGCGACGTGCGCCTCCGCCTCCTCCAGGGAGAGCCACGCGGGCGCCTCCTGCTTGCCCGCCACGATGACGTTCACGACGTCGGTGGTGCGGAGGGCGTGGTCGGCCACGGCCAGCAGCGTGTTCGCGTCGGGCGCGAGGTAGATCCGCACGAGGTGCGCCTGCTTGTTGACGACCACGTCGAGGAAGCCCGGGTCCTGGTGCGAGAAGCCGTTGTGGTCCTGTCGCCAGACGTGCGACGAGAGCAGGTAGGTGAAGCCCGAGATCGGGGCGCGCCACTCGATCTCGGCGGCGCTCTCGAGCCACTTGGCGTGCTGGTTGAACATCGAGTCGACGATGTGCACGAAGGCCTCGTAGGTGTTGAGCAGGCCGTGGCGCCCCGTGAGCAGGTAGCCCTCCATCAGGCCGTGCAGGAGGTGCTCGCTGAGCACCTCCATCACACGGCCGCTCCGCGCGACGTGCTCGTCGTCCGCCTCGATGTCGGCGGCCCAGACCCGGTCGGTGACGTCGAACACCGGGTCGAGGCGGTTGGACACCGTCTCGTCGGGCCCGAAGAGCCGGAAGGTCTCGGGGTTGTCACGGACGACGTCGGCAAGCCAGCGGCCGAGCACGCGGGTCGCCTCGGCGGTGGTGCGGCGGTCGTCGCTCGTCTCGACGGCGTGCGCGCGGTGGTCGGTGAGCGACAGGTCACGGCGCACGAGGCCGCCGTTCGAGACCGGGATCGCGCTCATCCGCTTCTCGCCCCGGGGGCGCAGCGCGTCGAGGAACGCGGCCGGCGCCCCCGACTCGTCGAAGAGCCCCTCCGCGCCGTACGAGCGCATCCAGGCGTCGAGCTGCTCCCGGTGCTCGTCGTTCTCGCGGACCCCGCTCAGCGGCACCTGGTGGGCACGCCAGGTGCCCTCGACCTTCTTCCCGTCGACCTCCCTCGGGCCCGTCCAGCCCTTGGGGCTGCGCAGGACGATCATGGGCCAGCGCGGGCGCTCGACGCCGTCGCCGGAGCGCGCCTCCCGCTGGATCTCGTCGATGCGCCGGAAGGACTCGTCGAGCGCCGCCGCCATCTGGCGGTGCACCACCATCGGGTCCTCGCCGTCGAAACCGCCCGAGACGACGATCGGCTGGTAGCCGTAGCCGCGGAACAGCTCGAGCAGCTCGCCCTCGGGGATGCGCGCGAGGATCGTCGGGTTGGCGATCTTGTAGCCGTTGAGGTTGAGGATCGGCAGCACGGCGCCGTCGTGGACGGCGTCGAGCAGCTTGTTCGCGTGCCAGCTGGTCGCCAGCGGGCCCGTCTCGGCCTCGCCGTCGCCGATCACGCACACGGCGACGAGGTCGGGGTCGTCGAGCACGGCGCCGTAGGCGTGGCTCAGCGAGTAGCCGAGCTCGCCGCCCTCGTTGATCGAGCCTGGCGTCTCCGGCGCGGCGTGGGAGGGGATGCCGCCGGGGGAGCTGAACTGCCGGAAGAGCCGCTGCATGCCGGTCTCGTCGAGGCTGACGTCCGGGAAGAGCTCGCTGTAGGTGCCCTCGAGCCAGGTGTTGGCGACCATCGCGGGCCCGCCGTGACCGGGGCCGCAGACGTAGAGCAGGTCGCGGTCGTCGCGGCGGATGACCCGGTTGAGGTGCGCGTAGACGAGGCTCAACGCGGGGGAGGTGCCCCAGTGCCCGAGCAGGCGCGGCTTGATGTCGTCGCGCGCGATCGGGCGCGTCAGCAGCGCGTTCTCGCGGAGGTAGATCTGGCCCACCGTGAGGTAGTTGGCCGCCCGCCACCACGCATCGACGAGCTCGAGCTCGTCGGGCGTGGCGGGGCTCGCGGGGGCGGCGGGGGACGCGCTGTGGTCGCTCATCGGTTCTCCTCCTGGCGGGGGGTCGGTGCTGCTGGTGGCGGTGCTGCCGGTGTCGGTGCCGCTACTGCTCGCGGCTGGCCTCGTCGGCCCGGTCGTCCGAGGCGTCGTCGACGTCCTCGCCGCGCGCACGGCGCATCTCGTCGATGGTGATCGCGGCGTTGACCAGGGCGAGGTGGCTCAGGCCCTGCGGCATGTTGCCGAGGAACTGCCCGTCGTCGGCGCTGATCATCTCGGTGAAGAGCCCCAGGTCGTTCGACTGCTCGACGAGCTGGTCCATGAGCTCGACGGCCTCGTCGACGCGGCCGACGCAGGCGAGGGCGCCCGCGAGCCAGAAGGCGCAGGCCACGAACGTGCCCTCCTCCTCCGCGACGTCGCTGTAGCGGAAGAGCAGCGGGCCGGCGCCGAGCTCGTCGCGCAGGGCGTCGATGGTGCGCGACATGCGCTCGCCGCGGTCGAAGCCGCTCGGCGCGTGCAGCAGCACCGAGGCGTCGATCGCGTCGCTGCCCGGGTACATCAGGTACGCGCCGCGCTCCTCCGACCAGCCGTGCTCGTCGATCCACTCGACGATGAGGTCGCGGTTCGCCTTCCAGTGTTCGAGGTCGTCGGGGTCGGGGTGCATCTGCCCCTGCTCCGCGAGCTCGAGGGCCGAGGTGATGGCCTGCCAGCAGCCCATCTTGCTGCTCACGTAGTGCTGCTCCTCCGGCAGCTCCCACATGCCGCTGTCCTTCTCCTGCCAGCGACGGCACGCGTCGTCGGCGAAGCCGGCCAGCAGGTCGGCGGTCGACTCGTCGAGGATGTTGCCGCCCTCCGCGTACTGGCTCATCACGGCGAGGATGTCGGCGAAGACGCCGAGCTGCAGCTGCTCGCCGGCGGGGTTGCCCTTGTAGACCGGGCCGATGCCGCGCCAGCCCTCGGAGCCGGTCTCGTGGGTGCCGTCGGGCACCGAGCCGTCGAGGCGCAGGAAGATGTGCATCTCGCGCCCGTTCGCCTTGAGCGCCTTGAGCATCCACGACACGGCGCCGTGCGTCTCTTCGCGGAGGCCGAAGCGCAGCAGCGCGTTCACCGTGTAGGCGAGGTCGCGCACCCACGCGAAGCGGTAGTCCCAGTTCTTGTCGCCGGTGAAGTTCTCGGGCAGGGCCGTCGTCGCCGCCGCGGCGATCGCGCCGGTGGGGCTGAAGATCAGCAGCTTGAGGGCGAGTGCGCTGCGGTGCACCGCCTTCGCCCAGGGGCCGTCCCAGCTGAACTCGGTCGACCAGGTCTCCCAGTTCTCGATCGTGCGGTCGACGCCCTGGTCGACCACCCGCGGGTCGGGCAGGTGCAGGGGCTCGTCGTCGACGCCGCAGAGGCAGAGCAGCGAGCGCGAGCCGGGCGACGTGGTGAACGACCCGCGGAACTCGAGCGGGCCGTCGGCCTCGTCGCCGTGGCCGGGCTCGGTCGGGTCGGTGCGGCCGTGCTCGAAGCCCACGAGGGCCAGGTTGATGTCGGCGGCGCGCAGCACCGGCCCGTGCGGGGTGTCGACGCGCCGGATCGGGTGCGTGCCGAACGAGTTGCCCGGCACGACGGCCCAGCGCATCTCGACGCGGCCCCGCAGGCCGTCGACGCGGCGGGCCAGCTCGCTCCAGGGCAGCCGGCCGGCCACGCCGGTGATGAGGGCGTCGGTCACCTCGACGATGCCCGTGGAGGTGCGGAAGCGCGTGCGCAGCACGTTGGTGCCGGGCACGTAGGCCCGCTGCACGGTGAAGTCGTCGTCGACCGGGCGCAGCTCGACGCGGCCGCCGGTGCGGGAGTCGACGATGCCGCTGAAGACGGGGTCGGTGAAGAGGGACGGCATCGGCAGCCAGTCGATCTGCCCGTCGCGGGCGACGAGGGCGACGGTGCGGCCGTCGCCGATCGCGCCGTAGGAGCGCAGGGCGACGTAGCCGTCCTCCCGGGGGTCGGGCGCCTGCCAGGCGTCGGGCTCGTCGCGGAAGGAGTCAGTCGTCTCGTGGACGCTCTCGAGGGTGTCGGTCACTCCTCCTACGGTGCTCTCCCGCGCCTCCTCGCGCTCGGCGCTCGCAGGAGGCTGTGTGCTGGGGGCCCTCGCGTACCCCTGGGGAGGAGCGGGTGGCCAGGTCGGGCGCGTACACGGGAGGGATGACCGACAGCGCCACGCCCCGCCCCCGACTCTTCCTCGACGCCCGGGCGACGCTCGGCGAGAGCCCCGTGTGGGACGTCGACGCGCAGGAGCTCGTCTGGACCGACATCACCCCCGGGCTGCTGCACCGCACCTCCGCCGACGGCCTGCGAGACCGCTCCCTGCCGGTCGACCCGCCCCTCCCGAGCTTCCAGCGACGACGCGGCGGCGGGCTCGTCGCGGCCCTCGAGGACCAGGTCGTCCTCACCGACGACGACGGCGGCTCCCTCCAGGTGCTCGCGACGATCGAGCTCGCCAAGGAGGGCATGCGGCTCAACGAGGGCAAGTGCGACCCGTTCGGCGCCTTCGTGGTCGGCGCCATGGACCCGGACGGCGAGCCCGTCGCGGGCCTCTGGCGCGTCGGCCCCGACGGCGGCGTCACGACGCTGCGCGACGACTTCACGACCACCAACGGCTTCGAGTGGAACGACGACGGCTCCGAGATCTTCCTCACCGACACCGACCGCGAGACCATCTACCGGGCCTCGTGGGGCGCCGAGGGCGCCCTCGGCGAGCTGGAGCCGTTCTCGACGGGCGGCTCGCACGACGGGCTCGCCCGCGACGAGCGGGGCGAGTTCTGGGGCGCCGTGCACGGCGAGAGCGTCGTCGTCCACCTCGACCGCGACGGGGAGGTGCTCGAGCACGTCGAGTTCCCCGTGCCGCTGCTCACGGGCATCGGCTTCGGGGGCACCGACCTGCGGACCCTCTTCGTGCTCTCCGCCCGCGAGGGGCTCGACGAGGCGCAGCTCGCCGAGCACCCCCTGAGCGGCGGGGTGTTCGCCCTCGACCTCGACCGGGCCGGGCGGGCGCCGTTCCTCTTCGGCCCGCGCGGCTGAGGCCGATCCGGGTCAGATCCGGCCCACGAGCCCGTCCCGGTCGACGGCCGTGCCCTCGGCGAGCACGGCCCGGGCGGCGTCGCGGGCGTCCTCGACGTTCCAGAGCAGCACGCCGGCCACCGCGCCGTCCGTGAGGTAGTACACGACGGTCGACCCGTCGCCCTCGTCGTCGACGACGGTCTCGAGCGACGCGTCGAGCGTGCCGACGGCCTCGTACGAGATGTCGAGGACCTTCGAGTAGTAGTACGGCGTGTGGTGGTACTCCTCGGCCGAGCCCGCCATGACGCGGCCGACGAGCGCGCCCTGCTCCTTGGCGTTGTCGACGTGCTCGACGCGGCGGCGGCCCAGGATGCGGTCGGGGTAGGAGGCGACGTCACCGGCGGCGAAGACGTCCGGGTCGGAGGTGCGCAGCGAGGCGTCGACGACGACGCCGTCCTCGACCTCCAGGCCCGCGGCCTCGGCCAGCTCCGTGGACGGCGTGATGCCGAGGCCCACCGCGACGGCGTCCGCGTCGAGCGTCGAGCCGTCGTCGAGCCTGACCACGAGCCCGGCCTCGGAGGCCGTGCCGCCCTCGACGCGACGCCCGGTCACCAGGGTGACGCCCGCCTCCTCGAAGGCGGCCTGGAAGCGCGCGGCGACGGCGGCGGGGAACACCGAGCCGCCGAGCACGTCGTCCGGCGTGACGAGGGTCACGCGCGTGTCGTTCTGCACGAGCGCCGCGGCGAGCTCGGTGCCGATGTAGCCGCCGCCGACGACGACGACCCGGCGACCGTCGCCGGAGAGCGCCCGCAGGCGGCGGTAGTCGGCGGCCGTGCGGAAGTGGACCACGCGGTCGTCCTCGGGCAGGTCCAGACGCGTCGGCGAGCCGCCCGTGGCCAGGAGGAGGCGCCCCCACGACACCGTCCGCCCGTCGCTGGTCGTCACGGTGCGGTGCTCGCGGTCGACGGCGGTCACCGAGGTACGGAGGCGGATCTCGGCCCCCGAGGCCTCGCGGGTGCCCAGGTCGTTGTCGGCCTCGGTGTAGTCGGGGTCGATCCAGAGCTTCTTCGACAACGCGGGGCGGGTGTAGGGCTCGTCGACGTCGTCGCTGACCACGAGGACGGTCGCCTCGGGGTCGGCCTCGTGGATCGCCGTCGCGGCGGCGTCAGCGGTCATGCCGCCGCCGACGACGACGTGGTCGAAGGCCTCGGTGACGGGAGCGGCTGCGGTGACGTCGCCGTCGGGGGTGGTGGTGTCGGTCAAGGTCGTCTCCTGGTCGTGGCGAGGGCACCGCACCGGAGGTCGCGTAGGGGATCTCCGGGGCGGTGCCCAGTCGGTGTGCGCCCGTGGTGCCACGGGCGGAGGCGGTGCTAGTTGGCGATGGCGCCGACGCGGTCGAGGCCCTCCTCGGCCGCCTCCTCGTCGCGCTGGCGGGTGCCGGCGTCGGCGGCGTCGCGCTGCGGGTGGCGGTTCTCGGCGCCGGTCATCCAGGCCAGCTGCTCGAGGCGCTCGAGGATGCCGTGCAGCACGTCGGCCGTCGTCGGGTCCTCGTCGTCGATGTCGTCGTGCACGGTGCGGATGGTGTCGGTCGCGGCGTACATGCGGTCGACGATCAGGTCGACGACGGCGGTCGTCTCGACCGGCCCCTCGGGGAACTGCGGGAGGCTCGTGCCGCCGGAGACGACGTTCGAGCGGCCGTCCGGGATGAGGTAGACGGCGCGCATGCGCTCGGCGACCTCGTCGGAGAACTCGCGGGCCGCGTCGACGATCTCGTCGAGCTGCAGGTGGAGGTCGCGGAAGTTCGAGCCGAGGAGGTTCCAGTGGGCCTGCTTGCCCTGGATGTGCAGCTCGATGAGGTCGACGAGGACCTTCTGGAGGTTCTCGCGGAGAGTGTCGGATCCCTGGAACATGGTTCTCCCGTTCGTCGTGGGTCAGTGCGGAGTCGTCGCACCGGTGGGTGCGTCGTGCACGGTAGACCGTCGCCCTCGGCCCGGGTCCAGGCAGCGGGGGACAGACCGGGCGTGCGCGGAGGCGCGTCTGGATACCGGTGGGTACCGTCTGGGTGGTATGTTCCGGGGAGCGACCGCGACGTCGCTCGGCCGCCCCGAGGGGCGGACGATCTGCTCTGAGGGGGGCTCAGCATGATCAGTGGCACACCGGGGTTCGACTCCGACGAGATCACTCGCCTGCGACGCGAGATCGACAGCGCCTGGGGCGCGTTCGACGCGATCGACGAGATGACGTGGGAGCACCGCGTG
Source organism: Frigoribacterium sp. CFBP 8754 (assembly GCF_014841815.1). Lineage (NCBI taxonomy): Bacteria > Bacillati > Actinomycetota > Actinomycetes > Micrococcales > Microbacteriaceae > Frigoribacterium > Frigoribacterium sp. CFBP 8754. The sequence goes on along the minus strand of NZ_JACYUO010000002.1, from coordinate 96,579 downwards.
CTCGTCGTCCGCTACGTCGTCGGCGCCCTGCCCGACGCGGCCAACGCGGCGGCGCGGGCCGGCTGGGGCGAGGCCGCCCTGTCGCTCCTGCACGACGCGCTCGCCTTCCCGCCGCCGTGGGCCGGCATCTGCACCAAGTGGGAGCACGCGCTCCGCGTCTCGATCGAGGCCGTGGAGTGCGTGGCCTGGCCCGAGGGCTGGCCGCTGGTCGGCGCCTCCGGGGCGGCGGGCGACCAGGGCCTGTCCTCCCGCGTGGCCTAGGGGGCGGCACGCCGGGCGGGGGCGACTCCCTGCGCCTACCGTCGACCCCATGAGCTCCACTCCCACCCGCGGCGAGGGGCACCGCCGGGTCGGCCTCCGACGCTTCGTCCGCACGCTGCTGTTCGACTACCCCTACGTCGTCCGCGTGCACCTCGTGCCCCGGTCCGCCCGCCGCGTCCCGGCCGACTGGCGCCGCGGCGACCGCGCCCCCGTGCTTCTCCTGCCGGGCGTCTACGAGACCTGGCGCTTCCTCCGCCCGATCGCCGAGCGCCTCCACGAGCTCGGGCACCCGATCGTCGTCGTGCCGGGGATGGGCCACAACCGGCGCCCCATCGCCGCCACGGCGACCGTCGCCCAGCGCATCGTCGACGCGCACGACCTGCGCGACGTGGTCGTGCTCGCGCACAGCAAGGGCGGCCTGATCGGCAAGACGATGATGGTCTCCACCGACCGCGACGGCCGCCTCGCGCGCATGGTGACCGTGAACAGCCCCTTCTCGGGCACGCGCTGGTCGCTGTACCTGCCGAACCGGACGCTCAAGGCCTTCTCGCCCCGCGACGCCGACCTGCTGCGCCTGGCCGACCAGCTCGAGGCCAACTCGCGCATCACCTCGATGGCGTCCGGCTTCGACGCGCACGTGACCGAGGGCAGCGTCCTGCCCGGGGCGACGAACGTGACGTTCCCCGTCGACGGCCACTTCCGTCCGCTCGGGAACCCCGAGTGCATCGACATGGTGGTCGCCGCGGTCGAGCACTGGCCCGACGCCGCGGCGCACGACGCGGGCTGACCGAGGCACCGGGGCGGGCGCCGTCCGGTCCGCCCCGCGGTCAGGCGAGCGCGTCGACCGTCGCGGTGGGCCACTCGACGTGTGCGAAGTGCCCGCACTCGGGCAGCAGCGTCGTGCGGCACTGCGGCAGCACCGCCCGCAGGCGCACGAGGTCGTCGAGCTCCGCGAAGGCGTCGTCGGCGCCCGCCACAGCCGAGGCCGGCCCGCGGTAGGCCGACCAGGCGCCCGTGTCGTACCCCGGAGCGGACCGCGTCGCGACGACGAAGGCGACCGGTCGCACCTCCGCGACGAACGCCTCCCGCACCGACCGCGGCACCCGTCGGGCGTGCCGGAACACCGGCGACGCCAGCGCCGTGAGCAGCCCGACGCGGGCCGCGGCCCGGAGGAGCACCGAGGAGGCGCGGGGCAGCACCGTGAACACGCCCCGCAGCAGCACCAGGGCCGGCAGCCGCCGCACCCCGCTCCACGGGCGTGCGGCGGCCTCGAGCGCCGAGAAGGTCGTCGGCGAGACGAGGCCCAGGCGCGTCACCCTGGCAGGGCTCGTCGCCGCGACGTGCAGGGCGACGAGCGCGCCGAGGGAGTGCCCGACGAGCTCGAACCGCTGGGCCCCGACGGCGTCCGCCACCGCGAGGACGACCCGGGCGGCGGCGTCGACGTCGAGGGCGGGCGTCGGCGCGGGCGACCCGCCCCAGCCCGGCAGGTCGACGAGCACGGGGGCCGTGACGGGGCGGCCAGCCTCGGCGGCGGCACGGAGGTACGGGGTCCAGGTCGTCCACGAGCCCGCCGCGCCGTGCAGCAGGATCGTCACCGGGTCGGCCGGGTCGGCCGGGTCGGCCGGGTCTGCTCGCCGGTGGTGCACGAGCACCGCGCCGTCGGGGGTGGGGACGACCAGCCGGGCGAGCCCGAGCGCCGCGGGGTCGTCGTCGAGACCGAAGGGCGCGTACTGGGAGGGCCCGCCGGTGTCAGGCACCGATGATCTCCTCGCGCACCCGGCGGATGTCCTCGAGCAGCGACCCCACCAGCACCCAGTGCACGGGGTCGGGGCGGAGCACCTGCACCGGGGCGGTGAGGGCGGGCGCGTCGTCGGGGCCCCCGGGTGCGGCGGGGGCCGTGCCCGCCGCCGGCGTCGCCCGGACGCCCTCGACGTCGCGGGCGAGCAGGCGCACGTCGTGGGCGGCGCGTCGCAGCTCGACCGAGATCTCCTCGACCACCGGGTCGTCGGCCAGCTCGGGCTCGTAGTTGTCGCGCACCGACCGCGTCATGCCGACGACGCGGTTGACGAGCACGGTGAGCCGCACGAGCAGGGCGGCGTCGGCCTGCAGCACCGTGCGCTGCCGGCTGGCCCGCGGGTTGAGCATGAGGCTCTCCTCGCCGGCGGCGACGGCCGCGACCGCTCGCGCCTGCAGGTCGCGCAGGTCGCGGGCCCGGGTGAGCACCGCCGTCACGCGGTCGGGAGCCGTCGGCGCCTCGAGGACGCCCGCGAGGTCGTCGAGCACGCCGGCGAGGCCGCGCGCCAGGCGGCCCACGGCCAGGTGCGCCGGCGCGAGCAGCACCGGCGGCACGATGAGCGCGTTGACGGAGAGCGCCACGACGGCCCCGATGATCGTCTCGACGATGCGGTCGAGCGCGTAGTCGGGGGTCTGCGCCCCGATCGCGAGCACGAGCATCGCCGAGATGGGCACCTGGTTCGCCGAGCTCGGGGTCAGGCGGAGCGCCCAGGAGACGAGCAGGCTGACCACGACGATGCCGAGCACCACGCCGCTGCCGTCGCCGAGCAGCTGGCCCGCGCCGTAGGCGATCACGACGCCCGCGATCACGCCCACGCTGCGCTCCAGCCCGCGCACGAACGACTGGTTGACGCTCGGCAGCACGACGAGCAGGGCCGCGATGGCGGCGAAGATCGGCAGGGGCTGCTGCACCAGGGCGATCGACGCGAACCAGGCCACGACGACGGCGACGCTGGTCTTCACCACCTGCAGCAGGGGAGTGCGCTTCGTCTGGCGCACCCGCGAGACGATCCTCATCCTGCCAGCGTAGCCAGGCCCCGGCAGATCACGATCAGGTCACCGTGGCGACGTGACGGGCCCGCCTGGCGCCCGCCGCGCCTCCGACGCGCTTTGATGGACGCGTGTGGCCGAACTCCGCTGAGGTGCTCCCCGCGGCCTTCGAGGGCTCCGGGGTCACCGTCGTGGCCTTCCGCCCCCACTCGGTCGAGCCGTCGGGCCACGGGTTCCTCTACGGCTACGAGGTCGACACCGTCGACGCGGCGGGCGTCACCGCGACCGTCCTGACCTTCATCGACACCGACGTCACGGGCGCCGACGCCTCGAGCGTGCTGACCACCGACCCCGGCACGGGCCAGCCCCTCGCCGTGTGGGCCTACCCGGCCGACCCGCTGCTGCCGGCGCTCGCCGGGGTGACCTACCCCGACCGCGTCGAGGAGTCGCTCGCCGCCCTGGGCATCGAGGTCACCGCGCCGACGCTCGCCGTCGCCGCGTACCGGCCCGGCAAGCGCGCCGTCATCCGCCTCGACAGCGCCGAGACGACGCTCTTCCTCAAGGTGATCCGACCCGACCGGGTCGCCCCGATCGTCGCGCTGCACGCCGCCTTCCGGGCTCAGGGGCTTCCGGTGCCCCGGGTGCTCGCCTCCCGGGCCGACGGCCTCCTCGTGCTCGAGCGCGTGCCGGGCGTGCCGGCCGGGCAGAAGGTCCTCGAGCTGGCCGACGACCCGCGGTTCGTCGCGCAGGTGGTCGAGCTCGGGGTCCGCACCGCGCGGGTCGACGTGACGTCGAGCGCGCAGTCCGACGCCCTCGACCACGGCGCGTGGCACCGCGCGACGCTCCGCAGCGCCCTCCCCGAGCGCGCCGCCGAGATCGACGGCCTCTACGACGAGATCGACCGGCGCCGCGCCTCCTGGGCCGGCGACCCGCGGCGCGTGATCCACGGCGACCTGCACCTCGAGCAGCTCTTCGTGCACCCGGCCGAGCCGTGGCGCGTCACGGGCCTGCTCGACATCGACACCGCCGGGCAGGGGCACCCGGCGCGCGACGCGGGCGCGCTCGTCGCCCACCTCGTCGTCACCGGCCAGTGGCACCGCGGCAACGGCGACGAGGCCGAGGCGCGTGCGTGCGAGCGGCTCGCCGACGAGGTGAGCCGCACCTGGGTGGGGAAGGCGCCCGCGATCGCCGACCGCCTCGCGCCCGCCGTGGCGTCGCAGCTGCTCGCGCACGCGGGCGGGCAGGCGACGCTCGGCACCGACAGCGGCCGCCGCAAGGCCGTGCAGCTGCTCGGCGCCGCCTCCGGCACGCTCTGGCCGCGCCCCGTCGCCGCCGTCTGAGCGGCGGACACGCCCCGGCGCAGGTGGCGCCCGGCCCCGTCGACCGCGTAAAGTGGCGCGCAGCACCGTCCGTGTCGGCTCCGACACGGTGCCCCGACCGATCGACAGGCGCAGATCTGAGCGTCGTGCCGGCCCTCGAGGCCTGCCTCGCGCGACGGTGCCCCGGGCGAGGGCCTGGCCTCCGGGCCGTCCGCTCCCGCACGTCCCAGTCGTACGCCCGTGCCGCACCAGATCGACCGCGATCAGCCCCGATCGCCGCGGTGCGCGGTCCCGGCCCCCGCACACCGCGGGTCGGCCGGTGCAGCACCCGTCGTCGCATCGACGACACAGCACCGTCGACGTGACCGTCGACCACGAGGAGGAGCCTTGGCTCGACCAGGCCAGAACCGATCCGGCGGCACCCGCACCGCCCAGCGTCCGCACCGTCGCCGCGAGGTCGACAACGACGGGCTGATCCCCGTGCTCGCCCGCGCCGTGCGCGAGGTCGAGGCCGCGGCCCAGCGGGGGCAGGTCAAGCCCTCCAGCCGCACGAAGTTCCAGGTCATCGCCCTGCTGATGCGCGAGGAGCGCGCCCGGGTGAAGGTCGACAAGGCCATCACCGACGGCGAGCGCGCCGAGCAGATGAAGCGCCTCGACGGCGTCGCGCAGATCCTCGCCAAGACGGCCGCGCGCGACACGTCGCTGATCGCCCTCCTCGGCGAGGACGCCGTCGTCTCCGAGAGCGCCAGGGCGCTGAAGCGCGACATGCAGCTCTCCGCGGGCATGGAGCTCGCCCCCGAGGAGCAGGTCGTCGTGCGCGAGGCCGCGCCCGTCGCCCCCGTCTCCGAGCGCCAGGTCGTGCCGCAGTCGGTCGTCTCGCGTCAGCTGGCGAACCCGTTCCTGCCGCCCGACTTCTCGCTCGCCGAGGTCTCGCGCGAGGTGCACCCCGTGCGCCTCGCCAACTGGGAGCTCTTCGGGCCCTTGTTCAAGGCGTTCGAGTACGGCGCGGGCGGTGGCTCGGCGTGCATGCCGCTGCCCGAGCCCAGCACGGTCGACGCCCCCGCCGGCGCGACGCTCATGCACCACCAGGCGCAGCTCGTCGAGTCCGCCCGTCAGGGCCACCGCACCTACCTGCTCGCCGACGAGCCGGGCCTCGGCAAGACCGCCCAGTCGCTCCTCGCCGCGCAGGCGGCCGGGGCCTACCCGCTGCTCGTCGTCGTGCCGAACGTGGTCAAGACCAACTGGGCCCGCGAGGTCCAGCTCTGGACCCCGACGCGCACCGCCACGGTCATCCACGGCGACGGCGACACCCTCGACGCGTTCGCCGACGTCGTGATCGTCAACTACGAGGTGCTCGACCGGCACGTCGGCTGGCTCGGCGACCTCGGCTTCAAGGGCATGATCGTCGACGAGGCCCACTTCATCAAGAACAAGGAGTCGCAGCGGTCGCGGCACGTGCTGCAGCTCTCCGAGCGCATCCGCGCCCGCACCGCGCACCCCCTCCTGATGGCCCTGACCGGCACGCCGCTGATCAACGACATCGAGGACTTCCGGGCGATCTGGCAGTTCCTCGGCTGGATCGGCGACAAGAAGCCGGCCGCCGAGCTCATGGAGCAGCTGGAGGAGGCGGGGCTCACCCCCGCAGACCCGGGCTTCTTCCCGTCCGCCCGCGAGATCGTCATCGACCTCGGCATCGTCCGTCGCCGCAAGGTCGACGTGGCCGCCGACATCCCCGCCCGTCGCGTCGCCGACCTGCCGGTCGAGCTCGACGACGAGGCCGGCCGGTCGATCCGCGAGGCCGAGCGCGAGCTGGCCCGCCGTCTCGTCAGCCGCTACCGCTCCGCCCTCGCGGCCCGCACCTCCGGAGCCAGGGTCGAGGGCATCGACCACGACCTCGTGCGCCAGGTGGCGAAGTGGGAGCTGGAGGACGCCAGCAGCTCGAGCAGCGGCGAGAACGTCTTCAGCATGGTGCGCCGCATCGGCCAGGCGAAGGCCGGCCTCGCGGCCGACTACACCGCTCAGCTGGCCCGCAACGTCGGCAAGGTCGTCTTCTTCGCGAAGCACATCGACGTGATGGACACCGCCGAGCAGACCTTCGCGAAGCGGGGCATCAAGTACGCCTCGATCCGCGGCGACCAGACGCCGGCCGTGCGCCAGCGCCAGATCGACGCGTTCGTCGACGACCCCGAGGTCGAGATCGTCGTCTGCTCGCTCACCGCGGCGGGCGTCGGCCTCAACCTGCAGGTCGCCTCCAACGTCGTGCTCGCCGAGCTGTCGTGGACGGACGCCGAGCAGACGCAGGCGATCGACCGCGTGCACCGCATCGGCCAGGAGGAGCCCGTCACCGCGTGGCGCGTCATCGCGGCCCAGACGATCGACACGAAGATCGCCGAGCTCATCGACAGCAAGGCCGGCCTCGCCGCCCGTGCCCTCGACGGCGACGACAGCGAGGTCGTCGACTCGGCCGACATCCAGCACAGCGCGCTCGTCGCGCTGCTCACCGAGGCGCTCGGCGGCTAGCCGCGCAGCGCGCCGGGCCGTCCGCCCGGCGCGCCGCGGGCCGCTGCGGGCCCCGCGCCCGTGCGGCTCCCAGCGGCGGCGCGTTCGGTGGGGTGACCACCCCGAATGAAGGAGCACCCCGTGCCGGAAGTCCAGGGCTACGCCCACGTCGCCATCACCGTGTCCGACCTCGACCGCAGCCTCGCGTTCTACGAGTCGCTGCTCGGCGCCCCGCCGGTCGGCCGCATCGAGCTCGACGGCCTCGACCGCCGGCTGTTCTCCGTGGGCGGCGGACAGATCCTCGGGGTCACCGCCTACACCGAGGGCAAGGCCGTCCCGTTCGACCCGACCGTGCCGGGGCTCGACCACATCGGCCTCGCCGTCGCCGACCGCGACGGCGTCGTCGCCTGGCAGGAGCACGCCCGCTCGGTCGGCATCGACTCCCACCTCGAGGACCCGGAGTTCGGCACCACGCTGATGGTGAAGGACCCGGACGGCAACCAGATCGAGTTCTTCGCGGCCGCACCGCAGGGCTGACGCGACCCGCACGCGACGACGCCCCGCGCCTCCCTCGGGAGGCACGGGGCGTCGTGTCGTCTCGGCGCCCGCCCTCGGGGGCGCGACGCGGGCGGCCCGCTAGAGGCCGAGCTTGGCCTGCACGTCGGCGAGCGAGGGGTTCGTGGCGGTGGAGCCGTCGGGGAAGATGACGGTCGGCACCGTCTGGTTGCCGCCGTTGACGCTCTCGACGATCTCGGCGGTGCCCGGCACCTCCTCGATGTTGACCTCGGTGAAGCCGATGCCCTGCTTGCCGAGCTGCTGCTTGAGGCGCGCGCAGTAGCCGCACCACGAGGTGCTGAACATGGTGATGGTGCCCGCGTCGGGAACGTAGGAGGTGGCGGTGTCGGTCATCGTCCAAGGCTAAGCCCAGGAGCCGGGGAGGCGCGGGGGAGTTGGCTGGGAGCAGGTCGCGACGAGCGCCCCCGCGGGCCCGCCGTCGATCGCCCCACGACCTCGACGAAGGAGACACCCCATGGCAGACACGGTCGCCGACCAGATCATCGCGCAGCTCGTCCAGGCGGGGGTCCGCCGCATCTACGGCATCGTGGGCGACAGCCTCAACCCGATCGTCGACGCGGTGCGCCGCACGGGCGGCTCGGAGGCGGGCGGCATCGACTGGATCCACGTCCGCAACGAGGAGGCCGCGGCGTTCATGGCGTCGGGCGACGCCCAGATGAGCGGCGAGCTCGCCGTCTGCGCGGGCTCGTGCGGCCCCGGCAACCTGCACCTCATCAACGGCCTCTACGACGCGCACCGCAGCCGCGCGAAGGTGCTCGCGATCGCCAGCCACATCCCGAGCGCCATGATCGGCTCGGACTACTTCCAGGAGACGCACCCCGACCGGCTGTTCGTCGAGTGCTCGGGCTACAGCGAGATGATCTCGACCTCGGTGCAGTCGCCGTCGGTGGTCGCCGCGGCGATCCGCCACACGCTCGCCGGGCACGGCGTCAGCGTGGTGACGCTGCCGGGCGACGTCGCCGAGCTCGACGCCGAGGGCGCGACGCCCCCGCACCTCACGACCCGGGCGCCCGAGCTGGTGCCCGCGCAGGAGGACGTCCAGGCCCTCGCCGACGCGATCAACGAGGCCGGCACCGTGGCGTTCTTCGTGGGGGAGGGCGGCCGCGGCGCGCACGACGAGATCATCGAGCTCGCCGGGCGGGTGGGGGCGCCGATCGGGCACAGCCTGCGCGGCAAGGACGTCATCCAGCACGACAACCCCTACGACGTCGGCATGACCGGCCTGCTCGGCTACGGCGCCGCGCACGCGGGCATCCACGACGCCGACCTGCTGGTGCTGCTCGGCACGGACTTCCCGTACCCCCAGTTCCTCCCCGACGGCGACCAGGTGCGCATCGCCCAGGTCGACGTCGAGGCCGCCGTGATCGGGCGGCGCGCGACGGTCCACGTGCCCGTGCACGGGGCCGTGCTCCCGACCCTGCGGGCGCTCGCCCCGCTCGTGCGCGACAAGAAGAGCCGCAGGTTCCTCGACAAGACGCTGAAGAAGCACGACAAGCTGATGAACGGCGTCGTCGGGGCGTACACGAAGAAGGCCGACGCCCTCGTGCCGATCCACCCCGAGTACGCGGCCTCCATCCTCGACGAGGTCGCGGCCGACGACGCGATCTTCACCGCCGACACGGGCATGTCGAACGTGTGGGCGGCGCGCTACATCACGCCGACGGCCGGCCGCCGCATCTTCGGCTCGTACCTGCACGGCTCGATGGCGAACGCCCTGCCGCACGCGCTCGGCGCGCAGTTCGCCCACCCGGGCCGCCAGGTCGTGTCGATGTCGGGCGACGGCGGGCTCTCGATGCTCATGGGCGAGCTGATCACGGCGAAGATGTACGAGCTGCCGGTGAAGATCGTCGTGTTCAACAACTCGACGCTCGGTCTCGTGAAGCTCGAGATGCTCGTCGACGGCTACCCCGACTTCGGCGTCGACGTGCCCTACGTCGACTACGCGGCCGTGGCCCGGTCGATCGGCATCCACGCCGTGCACGTCGACCAGCCGGGCGACCTCCGTGACGGCTTCGAGGCCGTCTTCGAGCACGACGGCCCGGCGCTGATCGACATCGCCACCGACCCGCAGGCGCTCTCGCTGCCGCCGGCGATCACGGGCTCCCAGGTGAAGGGCTTCTCGCTGGCGATGTCGAAGATCGTCATGAACGGAGGCGCGGGCGAGGTCGTGAAGATGGCCCGGTCGAACCTCCGCAACGTCCCGCGCCCCTGACCCGCGCCTCCGGCGGTGCGCGCCGAGTGGTCACGACGTGCTCCTCCCGGTGACGGGAGCGGCAGATGGTGACCACTCGGGCGGCCGTGCGCGGCCTGATTCTGCCCAGAGCGGCCTGAGGCGGCCTAGTTGCCGGTGGCGGGGGCGGAGCGCGCCACGAGGCGCTCGACCGCGGCGATCGGGATGCCGATCCAGTCGGGGCGGTTGCGGCTCTCGTAGATCGCCTCGTAGACGGCCTTGTCGATCTCGAACGCGTCGAGCAGGGCCCGCTGGGCCCGCACGTCGACGCCCGACGACGCCACGTAGCCGTCGACGAACGCGGCGCGGGCGTCGTGCGCCCAGGTGCCGACGTCGACCGGCGGCGTCTGCTGCGCGAGCGACCCGGCGACGTAGTCGAACGACCGCAGCATGCCGGCGACGTCGCGCAGGGCCAGGTCGGGGCGCGAGCGCTCGGGCATCGGCCGCAGGGGCTCGCCCTCGAAGTCGAGCAGCGTCCAGCCCCGCGTCGGCGACTGGAGCGCCTGGCCGAGGTGCAGGTCGCCGTGGATCCGCTGGAGGCGCGGCCAGGTGAGCGCACCGGCCGCGTCGTAGACCCGCAGGATGGCGTCCGCGTGCGGGGCGATCTCGGGCACCTCGCGGGCGGCCGTCGTGATGCGTCGTCGCATGCTGACGAGGGCCCCGTCGACGGCGTCCTGGTCGGCCTCGACGGTGCCGAGTTGACGCGCGAGCGTGGCGTGCACCTCGGCGACGGCGACGCCGAGGTCGTGGGCCTCGGTCGTGAAGCCCCGGCCGGCGGACGCCGCGTCGAGGGCGACGCGCCAGGCGTCCTCCGAGCCGGCCAGGAACTCCTGCGAGAAGGCGAGGTGGCCGCTCGCGACGCCGCCGTCGCGGCCCGGGTCGGGCCAGGTGGCGTGCAGCGAGCCGAAGGTCGTCGGCACGCGGGTGCTGCCGCCCTCGGTGAGCGCCGCCTGCGTCGTCACGTCAGGGTTGTCGCCGTGGTGCAGCACGCGGAACACCTTGGCGATGGCGTGCTCGACGGGGCCGCCCGTGACGTCGTAGATGATCGACGTGTTCGACTGCTCGCCCGAGAGCACGCGCGAGCGGGTGACGGTGCCGGCGGCGACGTGCAGCGTGCCGTCGACCGCGACGTCCGACCCGTCGACGTGGCTCGTCGACGACAGCAGCTCGAAGAGGTGCCGCGCGTACGCCGGGTCGTGGGGGGCGTCGTAGAGGTAGAGGTCGTCGGCCGAGCCGATGAAGGCCGCGTCGCCGCCGGGCAGGGGGCTGCGGCGGGCCACGACGGGCACCTGGTAGAGCACGGGCACGTCGGGGGCCTCGTCGATGACGAGGAGCGTGATCGCGAGCACGCCGTCGAGGTCGGCCTCGAACGACCCGATCACCCGGATCGCAGGCGTGCGCCCCTTCGTCGCGTACCAGCGCTGTCGCGCCATCCAACCAGCCAGACTCGGGGCGACATCGCTCATGGCCCCGACAGTACGCCGACCGGCGGGGTGACGGCCCGGTCGGCGTCGACGCGGGCCCGGCCGATCGACTACAACGGGGTGATGACCGGCACGGAGCAGATCGAGATCGAGCGCAAGTACGACGTCGACGACGAGGCCGCGGTGCCCGACCTGGTCGGCGTCGGCGTCGGGGCCGGAGCCGGGGCCGGGGGAGGCGCGGGTCGCGCCCTCGAGGTCGCGCGCGTCGTGCTCGACCCGGCCGCCTCGCTCTCGGCGACCTACCACGACACGCCCGACCACCGCCTCCTCGGGGCCCGGGTGACGCTCCGACGTCGCACCGGCGGGCACGACGCGGGCTGGCACCTCAAGCTGCCGCCCGAGGTCGCGGGCGGCGGGCGCCGCGAGGTGCACCACCCGCTGGGCGCCGACGACGAGCCGGTGCCCGCCGCGCTGCTCGACCGGGTCGCGGCGCTGCTCGCGACCGGGGGCGACGGCGACGGGGCGTCCGCGCTGCGGCCCGTCCTCCTGCTCGAGACGCGGCGGACGGCCCACCACCTGCTCGACGACGAGGGGCGCGAGCTCGTCGAGGTCGCCGACGACGTCGTGAGCGCGACGCGCGTGGCCGACGGGCGGGTCCGCACCTGGCGCGAGTGGGAGGCCGAGCTCGGCCCCGGCGTCGACGGCCCCGAGGGCGACGCCCTGCTCGACACGCTCGCGTCGCGGCTGCGCGCCGCCGGGGCTCGGCCCTCGGCACACCGCTCCAAGCTCGCCCTCGGGCTCGGCGACTGACCCGGCGCCGGCCCGGGCGGCAGGTCAGCGTGAGCCCCCTCGTCGGCGGGCTCGCGGCAGGTTCGCTCAGCCCCTCGACGCGGCCCGGTCGTCGAGCAGGGCGACGATCTTCTGCACCGTCGCGTCGTTCCGGGCCGTGACCGTCGTGGGCAGCCCCCGCCACCACGCGGCGGGCACCGGCGACCCCGTCACCCCGGCGGGCAGCCACTGGTAGACGGCGTCCGGAGCGACGACCATCTCCTCGTCGCCGAGGTCGACGGCGGGAGGCGCGGTGCCGGCGAGCGCGCCGGGCACCTCCGCGACCGCCACCGACACCCGCGCCGGCGGGCGCTCGTCGCGCCGGAGCGGGTTCGCCGCGGCGAGGGCGCGGAAGGCGTCGCCCGTGAGCACGAGCACGGCCGCGTCGACCCCGGTGGCCGCCGCGACGGCGGCCCTCAGCTCGGCGGCGAGGTCGCCGGCCCGGTCGGTCGGCACGCCGGCGACGAGGTTCCCGCTGGCGAGCACGGTGGCCGGCGCGACGAGGCCGAGGCCCGCGGCGACGGCCCGCAGGTCGGCCATGCCGACCCGCTTCGCCGTGCCGACGTTGATGCCCCGCCAGAGGGCGACGTGGTCGACGGCGCCCGCCGACGCGGCGAGCGCGTCAGCCCGCCGGCTGGCCGTCGGCCGGCCGGCGCCCGTGCCCTCGCCCACGACCGCGCCCCCGCGCCTCCCTCTCCTCCGCGCCTCAGGCCCGCCCGAGCACGTCGAGCAGCCAGGCGAGCTCGAAGGCCCGCTCGCGCCACGACTCGTACCGGCCGCTGACGCCGCCGTGGCCGGCCGACATCTCGGTCTTGAGCAGCACCGGCGCGCCGACGTCGCGCAGCCGGGCCGTCCACTTGGCGGGCTCGACGTAGAGCACGCGGGTGTCGTTGAGCGACGTCACCGCGAGGATGCGCGGGTAGCGCACGCCCTCCCGCACGTTCTCGTAGGGCGAGTAGCCGCGCATGTACTCGTAGACCTCGGCGTCGTGCAGGGGGTCGCCCCACTCGTCCCATTCGATGACGGTCAGCGGCAGGTCGGGGTCGAGGATGCTCGTCAGGGCGTCGACGAACGGCACGGCCGCGACGATGCCGGCGAACAGCTCGGGCGCGATGTTGGCGACCGCGCCCATGAGCAGGCCGCCGGCGCTGCCGCCCTCGGCGACGAGCTGCTCGGGCGTGGTGCGCCCCTCGGCGACGAGGTGGCGGGCGACGTCGACGAAGTCGGTGAACGTGTTCGTCTTCGTCAGGGTCTTGCCCTGCTCGTACCAGGCGCGGCCCATCTCGCCGCCGCCCCGCACGTGGGCGACCGCGAAGACGACGCCCCGGTCGAGCAGCGAGAGGCGCGCCACGCTGAAGCCGGGGTCGATGCTGTGCTCGTACGAGCCGTAGCCGTAGAGGTGCAGCGGCGCGGGCTCGCCGGGCGTCACGGCGTCGCGCCGCCAGACGAGCGAGATCGGCACGCGCGTGCCGTCGGCCGCCGTCGCCCACTCGCGGGCCTGCTCGTAGTCGGCGGGGTCGTACCCGCCGAGCACGACCTGGCGCTTCAGCAGCCGGCGCTCGCCCGTGCGCACGTCGAGGTCATAGACCGTCGACGGCGTGACGAACGAGGCGTAGCCGAAGCGCACGGTGGGCTGCGCGAACTCGGGGTTGCCGCCCGCGCCCGCCGCGAAGAGGGGCTCGTCGAACTCGACCTCGACGAGGTCGCCGTAGCCGTCGGGGCCGAGCGGCAGCACGGAGAGCCGGGGCAGCGCCTCGCGGCGGTGCTCGACGACGAGGTGGCCGGCGAAGGCGTCGACGGACTCGAGCCGCACGTCGTCGCGGTGGGCGACGACGACGCGGCGGTCGGTGGCCGAGGTCGGGTCGTCGGCGGGCACGTCGACGAGCTCGAAGTTCTCGGCGCCGTCGTTGTGCACGACGAGCAGGCGGTCGCTGCCGGCGACGACGGCGTGCTCGACGTCGTACTCGACGCCCTCGCGCCGTGGCCACACCACACGGAACTCCCCGGTCGGGTCGGCCGAGTCGAGCAGCCAGGTCTCGCTGGTGATCTTCGACCCCACGTCGACGACGAGGTACTGGCGGCTCCGCGTGAGGCCCACGCCGATCCAGTAGCGGTCGTCGGGCTCGGTGAAGACGGTGACGTCGTCGCCCCCGCCGCCGACCTCGTGGCGCCAGATGGTGTCGGGGCGCCACGACTCGTCGACCGTCGGGTAGAACACGAATCGTCCGGTGGCGTCGAAGACGGCGCCGGGGGCGGTGTCGGCGACCCGGTCGGGCAGGTCGACGCCCGTCGTCAGGTCGCGGACGCGCAGCTCGTAGCGCTCGTCGCCGGTGGTGTCGATCGCCCACGCGAGCAGGCTGCCGTCGGCCGAGACGTCGAAGCTGCCGAGCGAGAAGAAGTCGTGGCCGTCGGCCTCGACGTTGCCGTCGAGCAGCACCTGCTCGCCCGCCGGGGCGGAGTCGGGGCTGATCGTCGGCGGGGTCCAGTCGTCGGCGTCGGCGACGGGAACCCGGCAGTGGATGCCGTACTGGGCCCCCTCGGCGGTGCGCGAGTAGTACCACCACTCGCCCTCGCGCACGGGGACGCCGAGGTCGGTCTCCTGCACGCGGCCCCTGATCTCCTCGAAGATCGTCTCGCGCAGGGCGGCGAGGTGCGCCGTCTCGGCCTCGGTGTGCGCGTTCTCGGCCTCGAGGTGGGCGATGACCTCCGGGTCCTCCTTGGCGCGCAGCCACTCGTAGTCGTCGACGAACTCGTGACCGTGGTGGCGGCGGGTGACGGGCTTCCGGGGGGCGCGGGGCGCGTGAGACGAGGCCATCTGCCCAGCCTAGCCAGCGCTCCCGTCCTGGCCGGCGCCCCCCGTCGCCGCCACCCGGGCGGGCACGGGCCACCGAGCCCCGAGGAGGCTCGAGGGCCCCCGGGGAGGCGCGGGTCAGATCTGCGTGTCGCTCGCGGTGATCCCGCTCAGGCGCGGGCGCTCCGGGTACTCGTCGGAGGCCACGTGGACGTCGGCGGGGTCGGGCGCGGCCGCCTCGCGGGCCGCGTCGTCGAGGGCGTCCTGCGTGCCGGCCTTCTCCGGCGCGGCGGCCGAGGAGGCGGTGGAGAGCGTGGCCGTGCCGTCGACGTCCTCGCCCGCGGCGAGGCGGGCGGCGTCGAACTGGGCCTGCTCGTCGGCCGCCTCGACGGGGTCGGTGGCGGTGGCGTCGGCGGGGGCGGGGGTCTCGGGTGCGTCGCTCATGCGGCCGACGCTACCCGCGCCTCCCCGCCTCGGTGTCGGCCGGCCCGTCGGCCACCGCGGTCGGCGCCCGGAGCCCCGCGACGGTCGGGCCGAGCCGCGCCTCGCCCGGCTCGAGGTCGGCGATCGCGCGGCGCTGCGAGCGCAGCCGCCGCACGCCGGCGTTGAGCCGGGCGTGCAGCTGCATGAGGTGCAGACGGTAGAGGTCGGGCGCGTCTTCGCTGTCGTCGAGGAAGGTGTTGCAGGCGAGGGTCATCTCGTTGAGCACGGGCAGCGCCGACGACCGCGGGCGGGTCTGCCGCCGGGCCGAGCGGACGACGCCGCGCAGGCCGCCGATCGAGCGCCGCGCGGTCGCCCAGTCGGGGTCGGCGGTCTCGGCGTCGGGGCTGCGCGTCGGCACGATGCGGTGCAGCACGCGGCGGAAGTGGATCTCGGTGACGAGCTCGTTCAGCGCGGAGGCCTCGGCCCGCCGCGACTCGAGCCAGCGCACGAGCAGGTTGGCGCCGAAGGCGGCGCCGGCGCCCACGAAGGCGCCCAGCGTGACGGTGACGACGTCGGTCCAGAGCATGCGGCCAGGCTACGGCCGCCCACCGACAGGGGGCCTCAGCGCGAGGCGGCGTCGATGCGGCCCATCAGCGACCACACCGCGCGGGAGAGCTCGGGGTGCCAGAGGGCCACGCCGCGGAGGAACCGCAGCTCGTCGTCCGCGCCCCCGCCGCCCCCGTAGGGCACGCCGTCGACCCCGCGGGCGTCGGCCCGCAGCGAGATGACCACCTGCTCGTCGACGGTGGGGAGGCCCGGGATGACGTCCCACGGGTCCTCGCCGCCCCGGCAGCGCAGCTCGATCAGGGCCGCCAGCTCGTCGTGGGCCTCGGCGCGCAGCACCTCGAGGCTGCGACCCGCCCCGCGGAACTCGGGCACGCCGCCGCGGAGGGCGTCGGGCGTCTCGGGCATGCCGTCGAGCCTACGCCGGGCAGGCTGACGACCCGGTCGACCGCTAGCCTGCCGACATGGCCTACGACGTGTGCGTCACCTACCTCCTGCGCGAGGTCGACGGGCGCCGGCAGGTGCTGCTCGGCCGCAAGAAGACCGGGCTCGGCGTCGGCTACCACGTCGGCCTCGGCGGCAAGCTCGAGGGCTCCGAGACGCCCGTCGAGGCGGCCGTCCGCGAGATCGCCGAGGAGGCGCGGGTCGAGGTGCACCCGGCCGACCTCGAGGCGCGCGGCGAGCTGCTCTACCTCTTCCCGCACCGGCCCGTCTGGAGCCAGCGGTCGTCCGTCTTCGTCGCGCGCCGCTGGCGGGGCGAGCCGGTCGAGACCGACGAGCTCGACCCCGCGTGGCACGACGTCGACGCCCTGCCGCTCGACGCCATGTGGGACGACGCCCGGCGCTGGCTGCCCGGCGTGCTCGCCGGGGGACACGTCGCGGCGACGTACACCTTCGGGGCCGACCTCGCGACGGTCGTCTCGGAGGCCGCCGCAGGCTCGTCCGACCCCCGCTGACCCGTCGGCCACAAGGGGGACACGGGCCTGTCCCTCCCCCTCTCGGGTGTCACCGGGAGAGGGGGCAGACGGTCCCCGCGGCCCTCCGTAGTGTCGAGGGGAGACGTCACACCGGGTGACAGAACGCCCCCACGACCCCCTGCGGAGGACCCCTGTGAGCAGCTACGACGGCCTGGCCCTCGACGCCCCCCGGATCCGCCGCCGGGCCACCGCCTCCTCGCGTCTCCTCTCGGCCGTCCGCACCGCCGCCGTCGTGGTCGCCTGGACCGCCGCCGCCGGCCTGTTCGTCGTCGGAGCCGTCGTCGGGGGGCCGGGCATGCTCGTCTCGACGCTCGGCCTCCTCGCCCTGCTGGTCGGGTTCGGGGTCACCGCCCTCGCCTCGGCGAGCGCCGACCGCACCGCCGCCCGCACGCTCGCCGAGCAGCTCGACGGCGCCTCGTGGCAGGGCGTCCACCTCGACGGCGCCCACCGCGGCGGCGTCGACCTCTAGCAGGCCCGCTCAGCCCTGGCGGGCGTCCCGCTCGTCGACCACGCGGACGGGGCGGGTCGGCAGCTCCTCGGCCTCGAGGCCGCCCGCGGCGCCGAACATCATGTCGCCGCCCTCGTCGAGCTGCGCGCGCTCGTCGTCGGGCACGGTGCGGATCGTGCCCGTGTCGGTCGCGACGAGCCCGTGGCGGGCGAGCACCTCGTCCCGCTCCGCGGTGAGGAACTCGCGGTTCGCGGTCTGGGCGTCCGCGAACATGGTCGTCCGCCCCTCCACGATCCGCCGCACGCGCCGGGCCTCCCACCACCGCTTGCCCACGAGCATGAGCACGACGCCGGCCACCGCGTACGAGGCCATCATCGTGAGGCCGCGCGAGTACCCCGGCCCCACGTCGTAGAGCACGCGCTTGAGCATCTCGGTGATGCCGCTGCCCACGACGACGGCGTTCAGCGCGGCGAACGGCTGGGGCATGAACCACGCCGGGTACGCGCCGCCCGACGCGGGCATCGACAGGAAGACGAAGACGATCATCGCGGGCAGCGCGACGAAGCGGCCGACGAAGTAGCTGATGCCGTTGACCGCGAGCCCGATGGCGACGATCCAGGCCCAGCCGAGCAGGGCGAGCTCGGCGAAGTGGCCCTGCACGGCGCCCACCACGGGCCCCGCGAGCAGGTTCGTCACGAGCGAGATGACCGCGGCCCCGACGAGGATCACGGTGACGCGGGTCCGGTGCCGCAGGGGCGCGCCCATGAGCCCGATGAACATGGCGACCATGTAGCCGCCGATGCACCAGGCGAGCATCAGGTAGAGCGAGACCGTGCCGTACTCGTCGTACGCCGGCAGCGGGGCGAGGTCGACGACGGTCGGGGCGTCGCCCTCGGCGGTGAGCACCGGCGTGAGCATCGCGGGGATCAGGGCGGAGACCTGGTACTGGTGGGCGCTCGCCTTGAAGAGCTGCGCGTCGCCGGGGTCGACCGCGACCGCCACCTGCCCGCGGAGCACCGCCTCCTGCGCCGTGTCGAGGTCGTCGTACGAGCGCACGTCGAAGACGCCGTTCTGCGCGTCGTCGAGGTCCGCCTGCAGGGTCGACGCGGCCGACGACGAGCCCACCACGGCGATCGGCACGTCGTGCGGGTGCGGGGCGTGGAAGGCCGCGATGTAGCACAGGCAGAAGCCGACGATGAAGAAGAGCGGCAGCCAGAGCTGCAGGCCGATCAGCTGGAGGGACGGGTGGAGGGTGGAGTACCAGCGGCGGAACGCGCCGACCGGCGGCTTGGGCGTCCCTGCGGGCCCTGCGGCCCCGGCGGTGTCGCCCGCCCCCGTGGTCGTGGCCCCGTCGTCTGCCCGGCCTCGCGTCACGTGTCCTCGTCCTCCTCCGGCACCGCGGCCGACGATCACGCCGCCACGCTACGCCTCACGAGCGCGTGCTCGACACCGCGTTCGTGTCCATCGCGAGCTCCTCGGCGTCGAGGCCGAGCAGCACCTGCCGCATGACCTCCTCGTCGAGCTTCCCGGCGTCGCGCTCCCGCAGCACGACCTCGCGGCGCTTCGCGAGCAGCTCGCGCCGGATCTGGCCGATCGCCCGGGGCACCGCACGCCGTCGGTCGCGCTCGGCGCTCGACGGCTCGCGGTCCTCGGCGTCCTCGAGGGCTCCGCGCCGCAGCGCCTCCGACTGGCGCACGAGCCGCACGGTCGTCGCCTGCACCGCGCGCTCGGTGAGCTCGGGCCCGTAGAGCTCCTCCCACGCGGGGCGGCGGCTCTGGACGTACGCGAGGGTCTCGTCGGTGCTCGTCGTGAGGAGCGCCAGCTGCGCCGCGAGGTCGCGGTCACGCTGCGTGGTGTCCTGCACCCCGAGCCAGCGGATCACGGCCGGCAGCGTCAGCCCCTGCAGCAGCAGCGTCCCCACCGTGACGACGAACGCGATGAGGAACATCGTGTCGCGGGCGGGCACGGGCACGCCGCTGTCGGTCACGGCCGGGATCGACACGACCGCCGCGAGCGTCACCACGCCGCGCATGCCCGTCCACGAGATCACGGTGAGCTGCCGCCGGTCGAGGCGAGGCTGGGGTCGGTACCGCAGGCGGCGCAGGGCCGGCACCCGTCGCAGGCCACGGAGCAGGCGGCCGAGCAGCAGGTACCGCAGCACGCGGGCCGCGTAGTAGGTCACGAAGACGAACGCCGGCCGCACCAGCACCACGACGGCGAGCACGACGAACGCCACCCCGACGCTCTGCCCGAGCCCCCGGTCGCTCGCGGCGACGTCGAGCACGACGGTCTTCAGCTGCAGCCCGATCAGCGCGAAGACGAAGCCCTCGAGCAGCACGTCGGCGGCGGCCCAGAACGGCCGCTCCTGCAGCCGCGTCGCGTAGCCCGTGCGGGGCGAGTTGAAGCCGACGTAGAGGCCGGCGGCGACGACCGCGAGCACGCCCGAGCCGCTGAGCTCCTCGGCGAGGATGTACGCGACGAACGGCAGCAGCAGCCCGATGACGTTCTCGATGACCGGGTCGTCGATCCGCATCCGCACCCGGTGGGCCACGACGCCGAGCACGAGGCCGACCGCGACCCCCACGCCGATCGCGAGGCCGAAGATGCCGAGGTCCTGCCAGAGGGTGAGGGAGGCGCCCCCCACGATCGCGAGGAACACCTTCACCAGCGTCAGCGAGGCCGCGTCGTTGATCAGGCTCTCACCCGAGAGCACGGTCATCACCTTGCGCGGCAGCCCGAGCTTGCGGCCGATCGCCGCCGCCGACACCGCGTCGGGCGGGGCGACCACGGCGCCGACGAGGATCGCGGCCGGCAGGGTCATGTCGGGGATGAGCAGGTACGCGACGCCGCCGACGACGAACGCCGTGACGACGACGGCGCCGATGCCCAGCCGCTGGATCTGCACGCGGCTCTCGCGGAAGTTCAGCAGCGACACGTCGAGCGACGCCGAGTAGAGCAAGGGCGGCAGCACGACGGTGAGGATCACCTCGGAGTCGATCTCGATGTCGGGCACCCCGGGCACGAACGAGACCAGCAGCGCGACGCCGACCGTGAGCAGGGGCGCGGGCAGGCCCCGCCAGCGCGCGAACGCCGTGACGAGGAGCGAGCCGCTCAGGATGATCAGCAGTTCGGCGAGCTCCATGCGGCGCGGGTCCTCCGGGGTCGTGGGTCGGTGCGGTGCGGTGGTGCGTGCGGCGGCGCCAGCCGGTCGGCTCGACGCGGCTCGGTGCAGGGTCTGCACCCAGTCTCGCAGGCGACCGGCGGGAGGCGGCCGGATGAACGACGGGCGTCGCCCGGGCGGCAGCGCCCCGGCGTCCGCGCCCGCGGGTCGTAGGGTCGGGGGATGACCCGTGCCGCCCGACCCGCCCCCGCCGTCGAGGCCGCCGACCTGCTGCGCGACACGACGCACGGCCGGGTGCGCGGCGTGCACGAGCGCGGCGTCGTCGCGTGGCGGGGGATGCCCTTCGCCGCGCCTCCCACCGGCCCGCGGCGCTTCCGGGCGCCCGCGCCCGCGCAGCCCTGGCGGGGCGTCCGCGACGCCGCGCACTTCGGGCCGGCCGCCCCGCAGGACCGCGGCCAGTTCGTCGGCGTCGACGCCACGACGCCGACCGACGAGGACTGCCTGACGATCAACGTCGTCGCCCCCGAGGGCTCCCGCCCGGGCGACGACCTCCCGGTGCTCGTCTACGTGCACGGAGGCGCCTACAGCGTCGGCTCCTCGCGGGAGCACCCGCGGCACGGGGAGGCGCTCGTCCGCGAGGGCGGCATCGTCTACGTGAGCTTCAACTACCGGCTGGGCGCCTTCGGCTACCTCGACTTCACGGCCTGGTCGACGCCCGAGCGGCCGCTGGAGTCGAACCTCGGCCTCCGCGACCAGGTGGCCGCGCTCGAGTGGGTCCGCGACGAGGTCCGCGCGTTCGGCGGCGACCCGGGCGCCGTGACGCTCTCCGGCGAGAGCTCGGGCGGCAACGCGGTGACCACCCTGATGACCGTCCCGGCAGCGCGGGGGCTGTTCCACCGCGCCATCGCCCAGAGCTCGCCGACGAACGCGCTCTACCCGCCCGACGTCACGCGCCGCTGGGCGGGGGAGTTCCTGGAGCTGCTGACGCACCAGGTCAGCGACGACGACCTCGAGTCGACCTCCGTCGAGGACGCCGGGCGGATGCTGGCGGAGGCGCCCGTCGCGGCGGTCGTGCGGGCCTCGGCCGAGCTGCAGCTGCGGACTCCCGACGAGCAGCCCGGCACCATCAGTCTCAGCCCCGTCATCGACGGCGACTTCCTGCCCGAGCGACCGCTCGACGCCTTCAAGGCGGGCCGCGCGCACCCTGTCCCGCTGATCATCGGCACCAACGACCGCGAGGGCTCGGTCTTCACGGGGCGTCGCGACATCCTCGCGACCACCAAGCCGCGCATCCGCGCGATCTTCGCCGCCACCGAGAAGAAGAGCCGGAAGGCGATCAAGCGGCAGTACCCCGGCCTGCCCGCCGACCGCCGGGCCGCCCTCGACTTCGGGGGCGACTTCGCGTTCTGGTTCCCGACCGTCAAGGTCGCCGAGCGGCACGCCGTGCACCAGCCCGTGTACTTCTACCGGTTCGACGCCGCCCCGCGCATGCTCGCCGTCGCGGGCGTCGACGCCTTCCACGGGCTCGAGCTGATGGCCCTGCACGACCGGATGGGCTCGGCGTTCGGCTGGGCGATGAGCGCCCTCGGCGGGCGCCGGGCCTTCCTGCGGACGGCGGCGCGGATGCGCGCCCGCTGGATCGAGTTCGTGCGGACGGGCGAGGTCGACGGCTGGCCCCCGTACGACCCGTTCCGACGGCGCACCCTGATCATCGACGCGCGCGACCGCGTCGAGCACGACCCCCGGGGCGAGCGCCGTCGGGCCTGGCAGGCGTTCGTGCCGCACATCTGAGCGGGTGGGCGGCCCGGGCAGCCCTGCGGACGGCGCGCGGACACCTGTCGTCCACCTGCCTGTACCCCGCCGTCCACCTCCGAGTTGACCGGCGTTCACCATGCTGCGAGAGTTCCCCGGTGGATCTCACGCTCATCGTCGTCCTGGTCATCGCCCTGGCCCTGTTCTTCGACTTCACCAACGGCTTCCACGACACGGCGAACGCCATGGCGACCCCGATCGCGACGGGGGCGATGAAGCCCAAGGTCGCGGTCACGGTGGCGGCGGTGCTCAACCTCGTCGGCGCCTTCCTCAGCACCGAGGTCGCCAAGACCGTGTCGGGCGGCATCATCCGCGAGGGCGACGGAGGCGTGCAGATCTCTCCCGAGATGATCTTCGCGGGCCTGATCGGCGCCGTCGTCTGGAACATGATCACCTGGCTGCGGGGCCTGCCCTCCAGCTCGTCGCACGCTCTCTTCGGCGGCCTCATCGGCGCCGCGGTCGTGGGGGCGGGCGTCAGCTCGGTCGACTTCTCGGTCGTGCTCTCGAAGGTCGTGCTGCCGGCGCTCCTCGCGCCGCTGATCGCCGGCCTCGTCGGCTACACCGCGACCCGCCTGGCCTACACGATCACGCGCCGCCGCGACGACAAGAGCGAGCGCGGGGGCTTCCGCTACGGCCAGATCTTCACCTCGTCACTCGTCGCCCTCGCGCACGGCACCAACGACGCCCAGAAGACGATGGGCGTCATCACCCTGACGCTGATCGCCTCGGGCGCCCTCGGCGCCGGCAGCGGACCGCCGCTCTGGGTCGTCGTGGTCTGCGCCTTCGCGATCGCGCTCGGCACCTACACCGGCGGCTGGCGCATCATCCAGACCATGGGCGGCGGGCTCACCGAGGTCAAGCCGACCCAGGGCTTCGCGGCCGAGGCGTCGACGACGGCCACGGTGCTCGCCTCGAGCCACCTCGGCTTCGCGCTGTCGACGACGCAGGTCGCCAGCGGCTCGATCATCGGCGCGGGCCTCGGGCGCCGCGGCTCGAAGATCCAGTGGAGCACCGCCGGCAAGATCGTCGCCGCCTGGTTCATCACCCTCCCCGCCTCGGCCGCCGTCGGCGCCGTCGCCGCCCTGATCGCGACGCTCGGCACGCCCGGCCTCGTCGTCGACGCCGTGGTGGGCGTCGTCGTGATCGGCGGCATCTTCCTGCTGTCGCGGCGACGCCCGCACGAGCAGGGCGCCGCGATGGAGGTCGACGTCGCCGCGACGAGCGTGCTCTCGCGCCGCCGGGCCCGTCGGCTCGAGAAGAAGGGCCGCGTCGACACGCCGGCCTCCGGCGTCGAGGCCCCGTTCGTGCGCCTCGACGAGGCGGCCCCGACCGTCGCCCCGCGCGGCACGCTCTCGGGCGGCCCCCGCCCCGACAAGGAGGAGAACCGATGATCGACTGGTCCGCGTTCGTCGTCGTCGCGCTCGTCTCGCTGTTCTCGGCGGCCGCGCTCGTCAGCCTGTACTCGCTGGGCCTGCGGCTCGTGACGCTCGAGGGCCGCAGCACCGCCCGCGCGGCGGCCGGCTACGCGTGCTTCGTGGTCTGCGCGCTCGGGGTGCTCTACGGCATCTACCTGATCGTCCCCGGCCTGCACGGCTGAGGTCGCCCCGCTCATCCGCCGCCCCGCCTNGCGGGAGGCGCGGGTCAGCTCGTGCGCACCGGCCCGGTCGGCAGCGCCACGCGCTCGTACTCCGGCTCGCGCCGCGGGATGGCCAGGGCCAGCAGCACGCTGACCAGGGCGACCGCCCCGCCGAGCACGAAGGTGAGGCGGAAGCCCGCCTCGGTCGGCACGGACGCGTCGCCGAACGGCACGGAGTTCGCGGTGAGCAGCAGGCCGACGACGGCCGAGGCGCTCGTGGTGCCGAGCGACCGCATGAGGGTGTTGAGGCCGTTCGCCGCGGCGGTCTCGGTCGCGGGCACCGCGTGCATGATGAGCGTCGGCATGGCCGCGTAGGCGAGCCCGATGCCGAAGCCGATCAGCACCGAGACGAGCACGATCTGCCACACCTCGCGGAAGGCGAGCGCCGCGACCGCGTAGCTGACGACGATGATCGCGCCGCCGACGACGAGGCAGAGCCGGGCGCCGAAGCGGGCGGTGGCGCGGGCGGCGACCGGGGCCATGAACATCATCACGACGCC
This sequence comes from Frigoribacterium sp. CFBP 8754, assembly GCF_014841815.1. Taxonomy (NCBI): domain Bacteria; kingdom Bacillati; phylum Actinomycetota; class Actinomycetes; order Micrococcales; family Microbacteriaceae; genus Frigoribacterium; species Frigoribacterium sp. CFBP 8754. Next base: position 72,386 of record NZ_JACYUO010000002.1, on the reverse strand, counting down.
GGAGGGGGCGAGGCAGAGCGAGGCGACCATGACGGTCTGGCCGAGGCCGACCCCGGTCTCCGTGGGCAGCTCGAGCAGCTGCGGCAGCGAGACGTTGCTGCCGAAGAGCGCGAAGCCGAGGGCGACCGACGCCAGGTTGGTGAGCAGCACCGCGGGCCGGACGGCGACGCGGAGGTCGACGAGGGGGCTCGCGACGCGCAGCTGGTAGGCGCCCCACGCGACGAGCACGACGAGGCCGGCGAGGCCGGAGACGAGCGTGGAGGTGCTCGCCCAGCCCCAGTCGTTGCCCTTCGAGACGGCGAGCAGCAGGCCCGTGAGGCCCACGGCGAGGCCGATCGCCCCGGGGAGGTCGAACCGCCCGGGGGTCTTGAGGGTGCTGACGGGCACGAGCGTCGCCACGAGGGCGAAGACCACGACGCCGAGCGCGGCGGCCGTCCAGAACAGCACGTGCCAGTCGAAGGTGACCGAGATGTACGCGCTGAGCGGCAGGCCGATCGCGCCGCCGAAGCCGAGCGTCGCGCTGACGAGCGCGACGGCGCCGCCGAGGCGCTCGGCCGGCAGCGTGTCGCGGAGGATGCTGATGGCGAGCGGGATGATGCCGAGCGCCGTGCCCTGCAGGGCGCGGCCGACGATCAGCGGCACCAGCTCGGAGGTCGTGGCGGCGACGACCGAGCCGATCACCATCACGACGACGAGCACGAGCACGATGCGGCGCTTGCCGTAGAGGTCGCCGAGGCGACCCGCGATCGGCGTGACGACGGCCCCGGCGAGCAGGGTGGCCGTGATGATCCAGGTGGTGTCGGCCGGGTCGGCGTCGAGCAGCTCCGGGAACGACGGCACGATCGGGATGACGAGCATCTGCATGAGCGCCGCCACCATGCCCGAGAAAGCCAGCACGGCGATCACGACGCGGGGGTCGCGGGTGCGCGTCAGCCGGGCGCGTTCCCGGGCGCGCCGCCGGTCGCCGGGCTCCGCGGAGGGCCCGGGGGAGGCGGTGGTCGCGTCGGCCTGCGAGGCCGAGCGGGAGGGGGCTGCGGGGGTGGGGTCGCCCGGCTGGGCGTCGTCGTGGGTCAGCGTCATCTGTCTTCTCGGCAGGGGCCCGGAGGCGGCGGTGGAGCGGGTCGAGGTGCAGGCACTGCAACGTTCGCCGGCCCGAGAAGCTTCCCACGAGTTCGGGAGGTGACCGACAGCTGTCGATCATCGCCCGGAGTCCCGACCCGCGCCTCCTCGTCTCGGTAGGCTCGGCAGGGCCGACCACCGCAGCTCACGAGGCCGCGGGGCGCACGACGACGGAGGCACGACGACCGTGACGACTGACGACCTGACCCCCCTCGACGCTCCCGACGCGGCTCCGCCGCTGCTCGAGGGCGCGCCCCAGCCCGGGCCCGAGCACGAGGCCGGGCCCGCGACCGGCGCCGCGGCCGCCGGGCGCACGCGCCGCGCGGCCCGGGCCGCCACCCGGGTCGAGAGCGACTCGCTCGGCAGCCGGGAGGTCCCCGCCGACGCCTACTGGGGCATCCACACCGCCCGGGCGCTCGAGAACTTCCCGATCAGCATGCGGCCGATCTCGGTCTACCCCGACCTCGTCGTCGCCCTCGCGCTCGTCAAGCAGGCGGCCGCGCGGGCGAACGTCGAGATCGGCGTGCTCGACCCCCGCAAGGCCGAGGCGATCGAGCGGGCCTGCGTCGAGATCCGCGGCGGGGCGCTCCACGACCAGTTCGCGGTCGGGGTCATCCAGGGAGGCGCGGGCACGAGCACGAACATGAACAGCAACGAGGTGATCGCGAACCGCGCCCTCGAGCTCCTCGGCCACGGCAAGGGCGAGTACGAGCACCTGCACCCGATCGACGACGTCAACCGCAGCCAGAGCACGAACGACACGTACCCGACCTCGGTCAAGATCGGCATGGTGCTCACGCTGCGCCGCCTGCTCGACGAGCTCGACCTGCTCGCGACGGCCTTCGCCACGAAGGGCGCCGAGTTCCACGACGTGCTCAAGGTGGGCCGCACCCAGCTGCAGGACGCCGTGCCGATGACGCTCGGGCAGGAGTTCGTCGGCTTCGCGCACACCCTCGGCGAGGACGTGCAGCGGCTGCGCGACGTCGTGCCGCTGCTCGGCGAGATCAACCTCGGCGCCACCGCGATCGGCACGGGCATCACCGCCGACCCGCTCTACGCCGAGGCCGTGCGCCGCCACCTCGGCGAGCTCAGCGGCATGGAGCTCGTCACGGCGCCCGATCTCATCGAGGCGACGAGCGACACCGGCGTGTTCATGACCCTCAGCGGGGCGCTCAAGCGCAGCGCGATCAAGCTCTCGAAGATCTGCAACGACCTCCGCCTCCTCTCGTCGGGCCCGCAGGCCGGCATCGGCGAGATCACGCTGCCGCCGCGCCAGGCCGGGTCGTCGATCATGCCGGGCAAGGTCAACCCCGTCATCCCCGAGGTCGTCAACCAGGTGGCCTTCTCCGTGGCCGGGGCCGACGTCACCGTCACGATGGCCGCCGAGGCGGGGCAGCTCCAGCTCAACGCCTTCGAGCCGGTCATCGCGCACTCCGTGATGCAGAGCCTCCAGTGGATGACCGCGGCCTGCCGCACCCTCCGGGTCAACTGCGTCGACGGCATCGAAGCGAACCGCGCCCGCCTCAGCCAGCAGGTCGACACCAACGTGGGCAGCGTCACGGCGCTGACGCCCTACATCGGCTACTCCGCGGCGGCCTCGATCGCGCACACGGCCCTCACGACGAACGCCTCGATCTCGACGCTCGTCGTCGCGGCCGGGCTGATGAGCGAGGAGCAGGTCCGCAAGGTGCTCTCTCCGGCGCGGCTGTCGGGCCTCGAGGCGGTCACGAGCGCGATCCCGGTCATCGACGTCGACGCCGACCCGGTCGAGGCCGTCACGCGCGCCGCCGCCGAGTCGGGTGCCCGCAACCCCGGCGACGAGACCGCGGGCTGACGCGAGGGCGCCGGCCTCAGTCCGTCTCGACCTCGGGCTCGTCCTCGTGCCCGAAGGCGCGGCGGAGGGTCCCCTCGCCGATCAGGCGCCCGCCGCGCAGCTGCAGGTGCCGCAGCTCGTCCGCGTCGAGCACGCCGCCGTTCTCGCGGAGCGACCGCTCGCGGATGGCGCGCCCGACCCTGACGTCCCACGCCGAGTTGCGGGCCAGGATGTGGTTGCGGGCGGTGTCGCGCATCGGCAGGGGGATGACCTCCTCGGCCTGCAGGCCGCGGCGCAGCTGCCGCAGCCGCAGCACCTCGCTGTCGAGCTCGCCGCCGATGACGAGCACGAAGTTGCTGATGTACGAGTAGAGCAGCACGACGATGACCATGCCGAGCCAGCCGTAGAAGCGGTCGTAGTTCGAGAAGGTCGTCACGTAGAGGGCGAACCCGACGGTGCAGACCGCCCAGATGCCGAGGGCGAACATGGCGCCGTACGACACCCAGCGGAGGCGGGGAGGGCGCACGTTGGGGGTGAAGTAGTAGAGCATCGCCACCGCGAAGACCGCCAGCGCGACGAGCACCGGCCACTTCAGCACGTTCCAGAGGGTGAGGAACGGCTCCCCGAACCCGACGGCGTCGCCGATACCGCGGGCGAGCGTCGGCGTGACGAGCAGGATGGTCGCGATGACGGCGAACGACACCATCAGCACGAGCGTGACGATCATCATGTGGCCCCGGAACTTCCAGATCCGGCGCCCCTCCTCGACGTCGTAGGCGGTGTTCATCGCCCGGCCGAACGCGGTCGTGTACGACGAGAGCGACCACAGGGTCAGCCACAGCCCGATGCCGAACGCGACGCCGGGGTTCGAGAGGCTCAGCATCTGCTCCAGCGGGCCCCGGAGGGTGTCGACGGCCGACGGGGTGAGCACGTAGCGGGCGACCCCCAGGATCTCGTCCACCGCCTCCTCGCCCTCCTGGAAGAGCGCGACGCCGGAGACGAGCGCGAGGGCGGTCGGCAGGATCGACAGCGTCGAGAAGAAGGTGAGGGCCGCGGCGGCGTCGATCGTGCGGTGCCGCAGGAAGTCGTGCCAGACCCGCATGACGACGTAGCGGGTGAGCGACGGGTTCTCCGGCAGGGACCTCGTCGACGGCATCCCCCGAGGGTACCGTCGCGGCGCGCCCTCCCCGTGCCGGGTGCGTAGGGTCGTGCCATGACCTGGACCGACCCTCGTGGGCAGCAGCCCTGGCCCCACGACCCCCAGCGCCCCGTGGTCTCGAACCCCGACCCGGTCTGGTACCCCGTGCAGCCCGTCTTCACCCAGGCGCCCCCGCGACGCCGCGTGGCGAGCACCGTCTCGCTCGCGGTCGGCTTCACCGTCATCGGCGTCTTCGCGCTCGCCGTGGTCGTCTACTTCCTGCTCTTCCTGCAGCCGGCCGTCATCGTCGCGGCGAGCGTGCTCGCCTTCGTGCCGCTCGCGATCGTGCTGACCGGCATCTGGCTCGTCGACCGCTGGGAGCCCGAGCCCCGCGTCGCCCTGCTCTTCGCCTTCACGTGGGGAGGCGCGGTGTCGGTGGGCACGGCCCTGATCGTCGACCTCGTGGTCGGCTCCGTCCAGTCGCTGGTCGGCATCGGCGCCTCGAGCGGGTCGGAGGTGCTCGGCGCGGTCGTCCAGGCGCCCATCGTCGAGGAGGCCGCCAAGGGCTTCGGCGTGCTGCTGGTGCTGTGGATCTTCCGCCGCCACTTCGACGGGCCGGTCGACGGCATCGTCTACGCCGCGACCGTGGCGGCCGGGTTCGCGTTCGTCGAGAACATCCAGTACTTCGCGGTGCAGGTGACCGACGACCTGTTCAGCGGCAGCCAGGGGCTGGTCTTCGTCTTCGTCGTGCGGGCCCTGATGTCGCCGTTCGCCCACGTCATGTACACCGCGTGCACGGGCATCGCGCTCGGCTACGCGGCCCGGCGGACGGGCCCCTACGGCGCGATCGGCTTCTTCTTCCTCGGGCTCGTGCCCGCGGTGCTGCTGCACGCGCTCTGGAACGGCGCGCTCGTCGTGGTGGGCGACTCCTTCTTCGTCTACTACCTGCTCGTGCAGGTGCCGATCTTCCTGGCGATGATCGGCCTCGTGGTCTTCCTGCGCCGCAACGAGCGGCGCGTGACGCACGCCCGTCTCGCGGAGTACGCGGCCGTAGGCTGGTTCAGCGCCGACGAGGTCGCGATGCTCTCGACCTCGGCCGGTCGTCGACGGGCCCGCCGCTGGGCGGCGGCGGCGGGGGTGGGGCCGGCCATGAAGCGCTTCGTCTCCGACGCCACGCGCCTCGCGTTCACCCGGCAGCGGATGGTCAAGGGCAGCCGTGGCGGCGACCCGTCGGCGCAGCGCGACGAGGGCGAGCTGCTGACGGCCCTCGCCCGCAGCCGGGCGGCCCTGCAGGCGCCGACCGCCGCCTTCGTGGGCCACGCCCCACGGCCCGAGCTGCCGCCGACGCAGGCCGGCTGGGGCGCTCCGCCCGCCGGCGGCGGGCAGGGCTCGTACTGGCAGGGCGGCCAGACCGGCGGCGCGGCGCCGCAGACCGACCCCTGGGGTCGGCCGGTCCCGCCGCCGCACTGGTGAGGGGCGGGGCGGTCACGGTGGTGGCCGCCACGGCGTCGGGGGCTACGGCGTCGGGTGCGCGGCGTCGTAGCGGCCGAACGAGGGCGTGAGCCGGGCCGCGACGACCATCAGCACCACGATCAGCGCGCCGCCGAGCAGCGGGGGCCAGGCGACGCCGGCCACGGCGACGAGCCCGACGAAGAGGTCGCCGACCCGAGGCCCGCCGGTCACCACGACGATGAAGATGCCCTGCAGCCGCCCCCGCATGGAGTCGGGCGCGGCGGCCTGCAGGATGGTCGAGCGGAAGATCGAGCTGACGTTGTCGGCCGCCCCCGCGCCGGCCAGCGCCAGCGCCGCCGCCGCGAGCGGCAGCAGGTCGGCCTCGGCCAGGCCCTCGGTCAGGCCGCCCGACCCGTGGCCGGGGGCGAGCAGCAGCACGAGGCCGAAGGCGAGCACGAACCCGCCGTAGACCGCGATGGCCCGCTGCACGGCGCGCCCCTGGAGGCGCACGTGGCCGAGGCGGCCGCTGAACACGCTGCTCAGCAGCGCCCCGACGGCGTACGAGGCGGTGAGGACGCCGACCGTCACCGCGCCTCCTCCGATCACCACGGCCCCGACGACGGGGAAGAGCACGCGCGGCTGGCCGAAGGTCATCGCGACGATGTCGAGCACGAACGTGGTGCGGATGTTGGGGGAGCGGCGGAGGAAGCGCAGGCCCACCATCAGCGACGAGAGCCCCGGCCGCTGCGTCTCGCCCTCGGGCCGGATCGGCGGCAGGGTGACGATGCCGAGGAAGGCGGTGCTGAACAGGACGACGTCGACCGTGTACGTCAGCGGGAAGCCGGCGCCGGCCACGAGGATCCCCGCGAGCGCCGGTCCCACCGTCAGCATCAGGCCCGTGCCGATCCCGCTGAGGGCGGAGGCGGCGGGCAGCAGCGAGACCGGCAGGAGGCGCGGGATGATCGAGGCCCGGGAGGTCGCGATCATGGTGCCCGCGACCGCGTTGACGCAGGTCAGGGCGTAGAGCAGCACCACCTCACGGAGGCCGAGCCAGGCGTGCAGGGCGATCGCCCCGGTCGAGAGCCAGGCGAAGACGGCCGCGACCAGCGCGACCTTGCGGCGGTCGAAGGCGTCCGCGAGCATGCCGCCGTAGAGGCCGGCGAGGATCATCGGCACCAGCGAGACCACGCCCACGAGGGCGACCGAGAACGTCGAGCGCGTGATCTCGTAGACCTCGAGCCCGACGGCCACGAGGGTGAGCTGCGTGCCGATGCCGCTGATCGTGTTGCCGACGAACAGCCGTGCGAAGGCGGGGCTCGCCCGGAGCGGGGTCGTGTCGACGAAGAGCGGCCGGCGCGCCTCGGCGGCCTTCGGGGCGCCCTCGGACGGCGCGGTCTCGGGGGCGGGGTCTGGAGTGGACAAGCCTCCATCATCGTCCACGCGCGCGCACCGTGGTGCCGGGGTCGGGTGCTTGGATGGGAGGCATGACACACGACCCCCAGACCAAGCCCGAGATCGACGCTCCCACCGGCCCGGCCCCCGCCGACCTCGAGATCAGCGACATCACCGTCGGCGACGGCGCCGAGGCCCAGCGCGGCTCGACCGTCGACGTCCACTACCTCGGCGTCGAGTTCGACTCCGGCGAGGAGTTCGACTCCTCCTGGAGCCGCGGCGAGTCCGTGAACTTCCCCCTCGCCGCGCTCGTCCAGGGCTGGCAGGAGGGCATCCCCGGCATGAAGGTCGGCGGCCGCCGCCAGCTCGTCGTCCCGCCGCAGCTGGCCTACGGCCCCGCCGGCAGCGGCCACCCGCTCTCGGGCAAGACCCTGATCTTCGTCATCGACCTCATCGGCGTCAGCTGATGGCCCTGCGTCCCGCCCCGTCGGTCGGCCTGGCCGACGGGCACACGATCCCCGCGCTGGGGCTCGGCACCTACGGCATGGACGGCGACGAGGGCGCGGCGCAGGTCGCCGGCGCGATCGAGTCGGGCTACCGCCTCCTCGACACCGCCCTGAACTACGGCAACGAGGGCGCCGTCGGCGAGGCGATCCGCCGCGTCGACGTGCCCCGTGACGAGCTCGTCGTCACGACGAAGCTGCCCGGCCGCCACCACGGCTACGAGGAGGCCCTGGCCAGCTTCGAGGAGAGCCGGGCGGCGCTCGGCGTCGACGTCGTCGACCTCTACCTGATCCACTGGCCGCTGCCCCGGGTCGACAAGTACGTCGACGCGTTCCGCGCCTTCGTGAAGCTGCAGGAGGACGGCCTCGTCCGCTCCGTCGGCGTCTCGAACTTCACCGAGGCCCACCTGCAGCGCCTCGCCGACGAGACGGGCGTCGTGCCCGTCGTCAACCAGGTCGAGCTGCACCCGTACTTCCCGCAGGCCGAGCTCCGCGCCGTGCACGAGCGGATGGGCATCGTCACCGAGAGCTGGAGCCCGCTCGCCAAGCAGAGCGAGCTCCTGACGGAGTCGGTGGTCACCGAGATCGCCCGTGCCCACGGGAAGACGCCCACGCAGGTCGTCCTCCGCTGGCACGTCCAGCTGGGCGCCGTGCCGGTGCCGAAGTCGGCCGACCCCGGTCGGCAGCGCGAGAACCTCGACGTCTTCGACTTCGAGCTCACCGAGGCCGAGGTCGTCGCGATCAGCGGCCTCGAGCGCGGCCGGCTGTGGGACGGCGACCCGGAGACGCACGAGGAGTTCTAGGCCCTCACTGCGCCTCCCGCACGACCCCGAGACCGCACCGACCCGCACCGGGCCGGTGCGGTCTCGTCGTGGTGCCCGCGGCCCCGGCGGCACCGGGGGTGGAGCCGGGGGGAGTCGCGTGGACGGTAGACTGATGCGCCGACTTTCCCGAGGGGTGCGACCGCCAGTGACATCATCCGAGCTCGACCGCGAACGCTCCTACGTGGGCACGCTCTACGCCCGTCTCGACGAGCTCAAGGGGGACGCCCGCGTGCGCCTCGAGCGCGTCCGGGCCGAGTCCGTGGGCGGCAACCACCAGAGCCGCAGCGAGCGCGACGCCTACGCACGCCTCTACGAAGACACGATCGCGCAGCTCGGCGCCGTCGACGAGCGCCTCGCCTTCGGCCGCCTCGAGCTCGAGCAGCCGGACGAGCTGGGCCAGGGCGACGCCGTGGCGATGCCCGGCACGGGCGGCCGCTACCGCTACATCGGCCGCATCGGCCTCCGTGACGAGCAGCACCACCCGATCCTGCTCGACTGGCGCGTGCCCGGCGCCAGCGCGTTCTACCAGGCCACGGCGGCGACCCCGATGGGCGCCAGGGCCCGTCGGCACCTGACCCTCGACGGCCGTCGCGTCACGCGCCTGGAGGACGAGGTCTTCGACCCCGAGCTGCTCGACCGCGACGACGTCCAGCTGCAGGGCGAGGGCGCCCTGATGGCGGCGCTCACCGCGCAGCGCACCGGCCGCATGACCGACATCGTCGCGACCATCCAGGCCGAGCAGGACGTCATCATCCGCTCGCCCCTCGACGGCGTGCTCGTCGTCCAGGGCGGGCCCGGCACCGGCAAGACGGCGGTGGCCCTCCACCGCGCCGCGTACCTGCTGTACTCGCACCGCGACCGCCTGCGCGGGTCGGGCGTGCTCGTCGTCGGCCCGTCGCGGTCGTTCCTCCGCTACATCGAGCAGGTGCTGCCGTCGCTCGGCGAGACCGGCGTCGTGCTCTCGAGCCTCGGCGGGCTCTACCCGGGCGTCGAGGCGCAGACCGACGACGCGCCCGAGGTCGCGGCCCTTAAGGGCTCGGCCGAGATGGCCGACCTGATCCGTCGGGCGGTGCGGTCGCGGCAGGTGCGACCGACGCAGCCGACGACGATCGACGTCAACGGCGAGCGGCTCGTCGTGCAGCCCGAGCTCGTCGCCGAGGCGATGCGCAAGGCGCAGGAGCGCGGCAAGCAGCACAACGTCGGCCGCGTGACCTTCAACAAGGCGGCCCTCTCGGCGCTGACCCGGCAGCTCGTGGCGCAGATGCGCGACCACGGCACGACCGTCGACGAGTCCGACGAGGCCGTGCTGCGCGAGGACATCCGCCAGACCCACGACGTCAAGGTGCTGCTGAACACCGCGTGGCTGCCCCTGTCGGCCGAGAAGCTGATCGAGGACCTCTACGCGCGCCCGCAGTGGCTCGCGACGATCACCCAGCGCTGGAGCCCGAGGCAGCGTGCCCTGCTGCAGCGGCCCCGCGGCTCCGAGTTCACGATCTCCGACGTGCCGCTGCTCGACGAGGCCGCCGAGCTGCTGGGCGAGTTCCAGGCCGGCGTCGACCCCGAGAGGCTGGCCCGCAAGCAGCAGCGCAAGCGCGACATCGAGAACGCCGAGCGCGCCATCGAGAACATGGGCGTGGAGGGCATGGTCTCGGCCGAGCAGATCGCGGGCGGCTTCGCCGAGCGCGCCGCGTCGATGACCACCGCCGAGCGCGCCGCCGGCGACCGCACCTGGGCCTTCGGCCACGTCGTCGTCGACGAGGCGCAGGAGCTCTCGCCGATGCAGTGGCGCCTGCTCTCGCGACGCTGCCCGCTGCGCTCGTTCACCGTCGTGGGCGACATCGCCCAGGCGTCGAGCCCTGCCGCGGCCTCCTCGTGGGACGTCGCGCTGCAGAGCCTGCTCGGTCGCCGTCGGGGCTCGTCGGTCGCCGGCACCTCGGCGCCCTGGCGCCTGGAGGAGCTCACCGTCAACTACCGCACGCCGAGCCAGATCGTCGACCACGCCGAGCGGCTGGCGATCGAGGCGGGGCTGCGCATCACGCCCAGCCGCTCCGTCCGGTCGAGCGAGTGGCCCGTCCGCGAGGTCGCCGTCGGAGCCGGGGGAGCAGGGGGAGTCGCGGGTCGTGACGCCCTCGTCGCCGCCGGCGTCGAGGCGGTCGCCGCCGACCGGGCCGTCGACGACTCCGGGACGCTGGCCGTCATCGCCCCGCAGGGCCTGGTGGGCCCGCTCGTCGACCGGCTCGTCGAGCTGTTCCCGGGGCAGGTCGCCCCCGGCACAGCGTCGCTGACCAAGCCGATCTCGGTACTCAGCCCCGCGACGTCGAAGGGCCTCGAGTTCGACGCCGTCGTGATCGTCGACCCCGAGGGCGTGCGGGCCTCGTCGGCCCGCGGCGCCGCCAGCCTCTACGTCGCGATGACCCGCCCGACGCAGCGCCTCACCGTCGTCGGCTAGCGCAGGGGCTGCTCCAGCCCGGCCGCCCGGTGGGCGGCCTCGGCGACCCGGTCGTGGTGGGCGCGCCAGCCCGCCGCGTCGCGGTCGGGCACGTTCGGGTCGCCCGGCCCGGAGCCGAGGCGGCCGTCCACGAGCTCACGGGCGAGGTCGGCGTGCCCCGCGTGCCGGGCGGTCTCGACGCAGAGGTGCACGAGCACCGTGTGCAGCGTGACCTCCTGTCGGCCCGCCGACCACCACGGCACGAGGCCGGGGGAGTCGAGGTCGAGCTCGCGCACCGTCGCGTCGGCGTGCTCGGCGGAGTGCCGGGCCAGGTCGACGATCGAGGCGCGGCTCTCGTCGGCGGTCGCCCACAGGTCGGCGTCGGGGTCGACCTCGTCGTCCGACCACGCGGGCGAGAGCGGCGACGGCCGGCCGAAGACGTCGCCGAGATAGCCGAGCTGCACGAGGGCCGTGTGCTTGACGAGGCCGAGCAGGTTCGTCCCGCTCGGCACGAGCGGTCGACGGGCGTCGTGCTCGCCGAGGCCCTCGAGCTTGCCGAGCAGGTCGCCCCGCTGGCGTGACAGGTAGCGCTGCAGCGTCTCCTTCTGGTCCATGGCCCCCAGGGTGCCCCGTCGGGGCTCCCGGCACCAGCCCCCGTCGCCCCCGTCGGCGTCGTGTCGGGTCGGGCAGGGGGCCGGCTCAGTTGTAGTCGGCGGGCCAGGTGAACCCGGGAGGTGCGGTGACGGCCTCGCCCGCCGGCGCGAGCACCAGCGCCACGTCCTCGAAGTCGCTGAGCCGGATGCCCGCGGGGTCGCCGCCGTAGCGGCTCCCGTCGACGAACACGGTGAGCGACCGCCCGTCGTCGCCCCCGAGGTCGCCCACGCCGGACTGGTCGAGGTGCACGCCCCACTCCGTGAAGAGCTGGCCGAGGACGAACGACTCACGGCGGGGCGACTCGACGTGGACGATCCCCGACGTGTCGTGCGTGTGGATCGGCGCCGCGAACTTCGTCCCCGAGTCGTGGCCGATGTCGCCGGGCACGGTCACCGGCTCGCCGTCGACGGTGATCGACAGGTGGCTGTGCACGTGCATGGCGAGGTCCTGGCCCCAGACGTTCTCGAGGCCGGCGAGCTCAGCCCGCCCGGGCCGGTCGTCGACGTCGGGCACCGGCCACGGCGGGGCGGTCTCGGCCCCGACGACGCGGGCGGGGTTCGACGACTGGGCCACCGCGACGCCGACCCCGCCGCCGACGACGACGAGCGCGCTCGCGACGAGGGGGAGGAGGGCCCGCCGGGAAGGGCTCATCGTTCCCCGGCGCCCGTGCCGGAGGCGGCACCGGCTCCCGTGGTGGAGGTCGCGCCGGCGCCCGTGGCGGAGGTCGCGTCGGCGTGCGGTGCGACGGCCGACCCGACCGTGCGCACCCGGTCGACGAGCTCGCGCCACGGTCCGGTGAGCTGCTGCTCGGGCAGCGTCGCCTCGCGCACGGGCTGGGCCTCGACGACGATCACCCAGACGAAGCGGTCGGGCTGCGCGCCGTCGGCGGTCGACGGCGTCGACGACCAGGGGAGGCCGTCGATGAGCACGAGCCACGACTCGGTGTCGGGCTCGGCCTCGACGTCGACCTGCCACGACCGCGTGAGGCCCGCGAAGCCGCCGGTGCGCTGCACGGTGACGATCATGGCCGCGATGCTACCCCGGGTGCCCCGGGGCCAGCAGTGCAAGGGCAGGGCGCCCGCCGGGCGCCGGGGAGCGTGCCCGCCGCCCCGCCGCCCCGGCGCCCCGTCGCCCCGCCTCAGGCCGCGGGCAGCACCCCGACCCCGCGCCACCCCTCGGTCGTCGCGCGGGCCTCGCTCGACCCGGCGCCCCACCGCCCCTCCGCGGCGGCGACCGTGACGGCGGCGAACTCGGCGAACGTCGAGGTCGGCGACACGTCGCCGCTGGTGATCGCGTCGTACCAGACCTGCCCGGCGCGCTCCCACGCGCGGCCGCCGAGGGCCGTGGCCACGAGGTGGAAGGCCTTGTTGGGGATCCCCGAGTTGAGGTGCACGCCCCCGGCGTCCTCCGTCGTCTCGACGTAGTCGTCCATGTGGGCCGGCTGCGGGTCCTTCCCGAGCACGTCGTCGTCGTAGGCCGTTCCCGGCGCGGCCATCGAGCGCAGCGCCCGCCCCTGCACCTCGTCGGTGAACAGGCCCTCGCCGATCAGCCAGCTGGCCTCGTCGGCCGCCTGCCCGAGCAGGTGCTGCTCGACGAGCGCGCCGAAGACGTCGCTGACCGACTCGTTCAGCGCCCCGGATTGCCCCTCGTACTCGAGCGCCGTCGTGTACTGCGTCACCCCGTGCGCGAGCTCGTGGCCGACGACGCTCACCGACGCCGTGAAGCGGCGGAACACCTCGCCGTCGCCGTCGCCGAAGACCATCCGCCGGCCGTCCCAGAAGGCGTTGTCGTAGTCGAGCCCGTAGTGCACGGTCGCGTCGAGCGGCAGGCCCGAGCCGTCGATCGACGACCGGCCGTACGCCTCGAGGAAGAGCGCGTGCGTGGCCCCGAGGGCGTCGTAGGCCTCGGTGACGGCGACGTCGTCCGTCGGCGGCTCGCCCTCGCGGCGCACCACGCGGCCGGGCAGCTCCTCGGTGCCCCCGGCGTCCGAGATCGTGCGCTCGAGCGGGCCGTCGACGGCCACGGCGCCCTGCCGGGCCGGCGGCACGGCCGCGCGGAGCGCCCGCACCTCCTCCATCTGCCGCAGGCCCTGGCGGGCGGCCTCGGGGGCCCGTGAGAGGCGCGGCGAGTCGGCCCGGGCGAGGTGGTCGAGCAGGTAGGGCGGCACGATGAAGCGGGTCATGGCTGCACTCTCGCACCGGCCCCCGACATCGGCCCGACAGTTCACACGATCGTCACGGGAGGCGCTCCGGGGCCCCGCACCGCGCCTCCCGCAGGCCTGCACCGCGCCTCCGACCGGCCGGCCCCACGCTCGCTCGTCGACCCGGCGCACGGGGCCGCCCCGCCGCCCCGGTAGCGTTGTGCGGATGACCGCCTCCGACGCCTCCGCCCTGGTCGACCGCATGATCGCCGTCGTCCCCGACTTCCCCGTGCCGGGCATCCTCTTCCGCGACGTGACGCCGCTGTTCTCCGACGCGGACGCCTTCGCGACGGTGACGGCCGCGCTGAGCGAGCCCTTCGACGGCGCCTTCCAGGCCGTGGCCGGCATCGAGGCCCGGGGCTTCGCGCTGGCCGGCGGCATCGCGATCGAGCAGGGCGTCGGCGTGCTCACCGTCCGCAAGGCCGGCAAGCTCCCCGGCGAGGTGCTCAGCGAGAGCTACGCGCTCGAGTACGGCGAGGCGACCCTCGAGCTGCGCCCGAGCCAGCTGCCCGCGGGCACCCGGGTGCTCGTCGTCGACGACGTGCTCGCCACCGGCGGCACCGCCGAGGCGACCGTCACCCTCCTCGAGCGCGCGGGCTACGAGGTCGTCGGCATCGCCGTGCTGCTCGAGCTCGACGGCCTGCCCGGGCGCGACCGCCTCGCCTCCCGCCTGCCGGTCCACGCCCTCTCGAGCGCACCGGCCTAGGTCGGGGCCCTACGGCGCGGGCCAGCCGGGGAAGAGCAGCAGGCCGCAGCCCACGACGCAGGCCGCCGTCACCGCGACGAAGACGCCGACCCACAGCACTCCCGGCACGTGCGTCAGGCGGGCGAGCTGGTCGGCGTCCGACTGCGTCGACCCGCCGCGGCGGGCGCTGCGGCGGCGGCTGGACTGCAGCTCGAGCGAGGCGCGGACGGCTCCGAGGCCGAGCACGCTGACGAGCGCCAGGCCGAACGACTGCTGCCACACCACGGGGGCGAGCCACGTCACGCCGCCGACGACGGCGGCCCCGACCAGCACGACCCAGAGCCCGAACCAGTTGCGGATCTGCACGAGCATCAGCGCCAGCAGCAGCACCAGCGCCCAGAGCAGCCCCGCCGCGAACCCCGCGGCGAGCAGCCACGAGGCCCCGAGCGCGGCGAGCGCGGGCGCCGGATAGCCAGCCAGCAGCGTGACGACCATCCCGAGGCCGGTCGGCGGCCCGCTCGACACCGTGAGGCCCGAGGTGTCGCCGTGCAGGCGGATGCCCGAGAGGCGTCGCCCGCTGAGCACCGCGGCCAGGCCGTGCCCGCCCTCGTGCACGACGGTGACCGCGTGGCGCACGAGGCGCCAGGTCGTCGGGACGAGCACGAGCAGCGCCCCGACGGCGACCGCCGCGGCCGTCCACTCCGGCGGCAGGGGCGCGGCGCGCTCGGCGACCCGGGCCCAGAGGTCGGCGACGGTCTCGGGTGCGGTGGTCATCCGGCCAGCCTAGGAGGCGCCTCCCGGGCTCCGTCCGAGGGATGAACCTGGGCCGCCTGGCAGCTGTCACGGCCGGGGGTGCCCCACCATGGAGGGATGCGCCGCGCCGTCCTCCTCCTCGCCACCCTCGCGTACCTCGCCGGGGTCGCCTGGATGACCCTCCGACCCACCGTCTACGGCGACGGCACCTCCGAGCTGCTCTGGCGGGTGCTCGACCTCGCCGCCCGGCACGAGGAGACCGACTGGATCACCTTCGCCCGGGTCGAGGCGGCCGCGAACGTCGCGATGTTCGTGCCGATGGGCATGTTCCCGGCGTTGCTGCTGCCGAAGCGGGCGTGGTGGGTCGGCGTCGTGGTCGGCCTCGTCGCGACCGTGGCCATCGAGTCGTACCAGGCGACGGTGCTGTCGGCGACGCGCTTCGCCGACCCGCAGGACCTCGTGATGAACACCCTCGGAGCCGCGATCGGCGCGGCCGTCGTCGGCCTCGTCCTGCCGAGGAGTCGCCGGTCGCGTCGCCGCAGCCGGTCGCCGCGGCAGAGCCCGGCCTGGTAAGCTCCTCAGGTTGCCGTCAGAACGGCCGCGGATCAAGAGAGCCTGCACATCCTGTGACGGGCGCCGCGCAACGAAGAGGAAGGGGATCCCAGACATGGCCCTTGCACCCGAAGTCAAGACTGCGATCATCGAAGAGTACGCGACGCACCCCGGCGACACCGGATCCCCCGAGGTCCAGGTCGCCGTGATGACGCAGCGCATCCTCGACCTGACCGAGCACCTCAAGGAGCACAAGCACGACCACCACTCGCGTCGTGGCCTCCTCCTCCTCGTCGGCCAGCGCCGTCGCCTCCTGGGCTACCTGTCCAAGGTCGACATCGAGCGCTACCGCACGCTGNGGGGGGCCGTTCTCGTTCCGGGGCCGCCGAGGCGCCCGTCAGTACCAGTTGTTCGCGACGGAGTGCGCCCAGGCCGCGCACATCGTGCCGTACCGGCCGTGGATGTAGCTGAGGCCCCAGTCGACCTGGGTCCGGTAGTTCGTCCGCCAGTCGAGGCCGGCGCTGGCCATCTTCGAACCCGGCAGGGCCTGCGGGATCCCGTACGCGCCTCCCGACGGGTTCGTCGCGGTGGTCCGCCACCCCGACTCCTTGTTCCAGAGCTGGACGAGGCAGGAGTACTCGGCACCGGTGCCGACCTGGCTCGCGGCGTAGGCCTTCGCGCCGGCTGGGTCGTTCACGGCGCCGGACGGGGGAGCGGTCGAGCCCCCGGGGGCGGGGGCGGGGGCGGGGGCAGGGGCCGGTGCGGGGGCAGGAGCAGGAGCAGGAGCCGGAGCCGGAGCCGNGCCGCAGCCCCGGCAGCCGCAGCCGCCCGCGCCTGCTCCGCGATCGCGGCCTTCTCCGCCTCGCCCTCCCGGTACTGCCGCTCGACCTCGGCCGAGGTGTCGTTGAGCGTCGCGAGCTGGGCGTACAGCTGGTCGGACTGCGTCGTGGCCGACGCGACCTCCGCGTCGGCGGCGGCCTGCGCGGCCGTCGCGTCGGCGGCCCGGTCGGCGGCCTCGTCGGCGAGCCGCGACTCCTCGGCCCGCGCGACCTGGGCCTGCGCGGTCAGCGAGGCGACCGTGCCGCTCGTCGTCGTCGCCTCGGCGAGGACCCCGCGCCACCGGTCGCCCAGCTGGGTGAGCGCCCCCAGCTGGTACAGCACCTGGTCCGGGTCGGTGGCGACGAGCAGCTCCGTCGACGGCGCCTGGGGGCCGCCGACCCGCGAGAGCCGCGCGGCGAGCTGTCCCGCCTG
>NZ_JACYUO010000002.1:0-55551 GCF_014841815.1 Frigoribacterium sp. CFBP 8754 | reverse complement strand
TCCCCCCGTGCGGCGGCGGTGCGCTCGAGTCCGTCGAGCGCCGCCGTGACGGCGACGACCTGCGCCTGGGTCGCCGCGGCGTCGCCCCGTGCGGCCTCGACGTCGGCCCAGCTGGGGGCGTCGGCCGCCGACGCGGGGCCCGCCCCGGCCAGGGTCGACAGCACGAGGGCGAGGGAGGCGGTGGTCGCGACCACGAGGCTCGCCCGGCGGGCGGCGCGGCCGGGTCGGCGGGAGGGAGCGGTCGGGGTCACGCGTCGACCTTAGCCGCGGAGCCCGCCCGCCTCCCGGCCCGCGGAGGCCCCGGTGCTAGGATCGCGCACGGAGCAGGCCGGTCTCGGCTGCTGGTCACCGGTGGTGACAGGCGGATCCCGCCCCGGTCCCGGCGCTCGTCAGCGTCGGTCGGGCAGGGGGCTCCGACCGTTCCCACTGTTGGCCAGACGAGCGACCGGCGCACCGCGCCGTCGTCCGTGCACGTCCTTCGTGCCCGCCGCCCCGTCCGCTCCGGATGCACATCGATGCCCACACGGGGCGTCGATGCAAAACAAAGAGGAGTAGCCCCCACATGGAGGGTCCAGAGATCAAGTTCGGCGAAGCCGTCCTCGACAACGGCAAGTTCGGCAAGCGCACCATCCGATTCGAGACCGGTCGTCTCGCCCAGCAGGCCCAGGGAGCCGTCGCCGCCTACCTCGACGACGACACCATGCTGCTGTCCGCCACGAGCGCCAGCAAGAAGCCGAAGGACAACTTCGACTTCTTCCCCCTCACCATCGACGTCGAGGAGCGCTCGTACGCCGCGGGCAAGATCCCCGGCTCGTTCTTCCGTCGCGAGGGCCGCCCCTCCACCGAGGCCATCCTCGTCTGCCGTCTCATCGACCGGCCCCTGCGCCCCTCCTTCGTCGAGGGCCTGCGCAACGAGGTCCAGGTCGTCATCACCGTCCTGAGCATCGCGCCCGACGAGTTCTACGACGCCCTGGCCATCAACGCGGCCAGCGCCTCCACCCAGATCTCGGGCCTGCCCTTCTCCGGCCCGATCGCCGGTGTCCGCCTCGCCCTCATCGGCGACCAGTGGGTGGCCTTCCCCAAGGCCTCGCAGCTGGCCGAGGCCGTCTTCGACCTGACCGTCGCGGGCCGCGTCGTCACCGACGCCGCCGGCAACGAGGACGTCGCGATCATGATGGTCGAGGCCGAGGCCACCGAGCACGCCTGGGGCCTCATCCAGGGCGGCGCCACCAAGCCCGACGAGGCCGTCGTGGCCCAGGGCCTCGAGGCCGCCAAGCCCTTCCTGAAGCAGCTGGTCGACGCGCAGTCCGCGATGGCCGCGCAGGCCTTCAAGGAGATCGCCGACTACCCGGTCTTCCTGCCCTACACCGACGAGGTCCTCGCCGCGGTCACCGAGGCCGCCGGCTCCGAGCTCTCCGAGGTCTACAAGATCGCCGGCAAGATCGAGCGCCAGGACGCCGACGACGTGCTCAAGGGCAAGGTCAAGGACGCCGTCGCGGCGAAGGTCGAGTCGGGCGCGCTGCCCGAGTCCGCCCTCGGCCAGGTCTCCGCCGCCTACAAGACGGCCACCAAGAAGGTCGTCCGCGACCGCATCCTCACCGAGCAGGTCCGCATGGACGGCCGCGGCCTGGCCGACATCCGTCCGCTCGACGCCGAGGTCCAGGTCATCCCGCGCGTGCACGGCTCCGCCATCTTCCAGCGCGGCGAGACCCAGATCCTGGGCGTCACCACGCTGAACATGCTCAAGATGGAGCAGCAGATCGACTCGCTGAGCCCGGTCACGAAGAAGCGCTACCTGCACCACTACAACTTCCCGCCCTACTCGACCGGTGAGACCGGCCGCGTCGGGTCGCCGAAGCGTCGCGAGATCGGGCACGGCTTCCTCGCCGAGCGCGCCCTCGTGCCGGTGCTGCCCAGCCGCGAGGAGTTCCCCTACGCGATCCGTCAGGTGTCCGAGGCCCTCGGCTCCAACGGCTCGACGTCGATGGGCTCCGTCTGCGCCTCGACCCTGTCGCTCCTCAACGCCGGCGTCCCGCTGCGCGCGCCCGTCGCGGGCATCGCCATGGGCCTCGTCTCCGACGAGGTCGACGGCCAGACCCGCTACGCGGCTCTCACCGACATCCTCGGTGCGGAGGACGCCCTCGGTGACATGGACTTCAAGGTCGCCGGCACGAGCGAGTTCGTCACGGCCATCCAGCTCGACACGAAGCTCGACGGTCTGCCGACCGCCGTGCTGGACGCCGCGCTGAAGCAGGCCAAGGAGGCGCGCACCGCCATCCTCAGCGTGCTCACCTCGGCCATCGACGCGCCCGACGAGATGGCCCCGACCGCGCCCCGCGTGATCTCGGTCCAGATCCCGCAGGACAAGATCGGCGAGCTGATCGGCCCGAAGGGCAAGACGATCAACGCGATCCAGGACGAGACCGGCGCCGACATCTCCATCGAGGAGGACGGCACCGTCTACATCGGCGCCGTCGACGGCCCCTCGGCCGAGGCCGCTCGCGCCCAGGTCAACGCCATCGCGAACCCGACCAACCCCGAGGTGGGCGAGCAGTTCCTCGGCACGGTCGTCAAGATCGCGTCGTTCGGCGCCTTCGTCTCGCTCCTCCCCGGCAAGGACGGCCTGCTGCACATCAGCGAGGTCCGCAAGCTGGCCGGCGGCAAGCGCGTCGAGAACGTCGAGGACGTGCTCGGGGTCGGCCAGAAGATCCTCGTCGAGATCACGAAGATCGACGACCGCGGCAAGCTGTCGCTCGCCCCGGTCGTGGCCGACGAGGCCGACACCGACTCGAGCGGCGCCGCCGGCGAGAGCGACGACGCGTCGGTCGACCTCGGCTAGTCGCTGACCGTCAGACACGGCCCGCCCCCGACCTCGGTCGGGGGCGGGCTTCGTCCTCTCCGAGGGCGTCGGGACGGCCCCCGGGAGGTGTGACGGACGGTACTGCCGTGCCTCCTGAGGCCCTGAGGAGGCGCCCTCCGAGAATCTGAGGGATGTTCTCGTAACGATCGGGTGCGGCGGCGTGCCGAGCACCGCTCGGGCCCGTAGTCTCGACGTGAGGGCCCGATCCAGCTCGCCGTGACCGATGGTCGCCACGGTCGGCGGGGTCCTGTCGTCGGTGCCCGACGAGAGCCGCCAGACCAGCCTCGGAGGGGTGACGCGAGTGAGCGAGACCACGGCGCGCGCCACCGGTGCCGAGGCTCCCCGTGCCGCCCCCGTCCGCCCGCCGCGGCGCTCGTCCGTCACGGACGCGACCGTCCCCGTCGACCTCGGCGTCATCCAGCCGCGACGTCGCCTCGGCACGTCCGACCTGCGCGTCTTCCCGATGGCGATCGGCGGCAACGTCTTCGGCTGGACGGCCGACCAGACCGAGACCGAGGCCGTGCTCGACGCGTACTACGACCTGGGCGGCAACTTCGTCGACACGGCGGACTCGTACGCGGGCGGGCGCAGCGAGATCATGATCGGCTCGTGGATGAAGCGCCGCCGCTCCCGCGACGACGTCGTGCTGTCGACGAAGATCGGCAAGAGCGCCGACCACCCCGGGCTCACCCCGCGGGCGGTCGAGCGGGCCGTCGAGGCGTCGCTCGAACGGCTCGGCACCGACCACGTCGACCTCCTCTACCTGCACGTCGACGACACCGAGGTGGCGTTCGAGCGCACGCTGCTCGCCGTCGACCACCTCATCCGGGCCGGCAAGGTCCGGTGGTTCGGCGGTGCCCACCACTCGGGCAACCGTCTGTACGAGGCGCGCATCGCCGCGGGCATGCTCGGGGTGGCCCCGATGGTGGCGCTGCAGAACCAGTACAACCTCATGAACCGCACGGAGTACGAGGGCGGCCTCTCGAAGGTCGCCGCCCAGCTCGGGCTGGCCGTCATGCCGCGCTTCGCGCTGGCGAGCGGGTTCCTGACCGGCAAGTACCGCACGCGGGCCGACGTCTCGCGCACCCGCCGCGGCAAGGACGTCTCGCGCCACCTGACGAAGAAGGGCCTGCGGGTCCTCGCCGAGCTCGACCGGGTCGCAGCGGTGCACGACGTGTCGCCGGCCGCGATCTCCCTGGCGTGGTTGCTCGCGAAGCCGAACGTGGTGGCGCCCGTGGCGAGCGCCACGAGCGCGGCTCAGGTCGCCGAGCTCGCCCAGGCGGCTCAGGTCCGGCTCACGCGCACGCAGGTGCTGGAGCTCGACCGAGCCTCGGCCTGAGGCTTCAGGCCGGCAGGCCGGCAGGCCGGCAGCCGGGAGGCAGGGGTCAGGCGCTGAGGAGGCGCTCGACGGTGCGGCGCAGGGAGGCCGCGGCCGCGATGGCGTCGCCGGCGTAGGCACCGATCTGCGCGCCGTCCCAGGCGAGCAGGAGGTCGTCCGCGGCGTCGCCGGGCATCGGGTGAGCGGCGTCCTTGAAGAGGTCGACGAGGGCGTCCGTCTGCCACTCGCGGTGCTCGGCGATGCTGGCGCGGACGGCGTGGGTCGGGTCGCTGAACTCGGACGCGGCGTTGGCCCAGGGGGAGCCCCGGTAGCCGGGGGCCTGCAGCTGCGCGACCACCGACTCCAGCAGGGCCCGGATGCGCTCGACGCCGTCGGGGTGCTCCTCGACGAGGGCGGCAAGGGCCTCGACGTCGCGGTCGTGGCGGCCGGCGAGGTACTCGAGCACGAGGGTGTCCTTCGCGCCGAAGTGCTTGTAGAACGTGGCCTTGGTGACGCTCGACTCGGCGATCAGGCGATCGACGCCCACGACGCGGATCCCCTCGTCGGAGAAGAGGCGGTCGGCCGTCGTCAGCACGCGGGCGCGGGCGCCGGGCGTGGTCTGGTCGGCGCGGGGACGCCCAGGGAGACGCTGGACGGCCGGTTGGGGGGAATCGACCGTCACAGCGTGGCTCCTTGGGACTCGGTGGCTCGAGCCGCGTCGGGGGAACGCGTGCTCGGGACCTCCAGGACGTCCACAGCCGCCGACGACGACTGATCAGGGGGGTGGTGCCGCCGTCGGTGAGATCACTGTAGCACCGATGAGGACAGACGGACTCGTCTGTTTGTCCACACCCACGTCCCCCAGTTCGGGTGACGACGCCGGAGGGCATCCCGTAGGCTCGCTCTGATGACCGGTCCTGTCTCCCTGCCCCTCGACGCGGTCGAGCTCTCCTTCGTCGCGACGGGCGACGCCCTCGTCCGCCGCAGCGTCCTGCCGACGGGGGTGCGCATCCTCAGCGAGCGCATGCCGGGCGCGCGCAGCGCCACGGTGGGCTTCTGGGTCGCGGTGGGCTCGCGCGACGAGCAGGAGGGCGAGCGGGGCTCGACCCACTTCCTCGAGCACCTGCTCTTCAAGGGCACGACGACGAGGTCCGCCCTCGACATCGCGGTGGCCTTCGAGTCGGTCGGCGGCGAGCACAACGCCGCGACCGCCAAGGAGTACACCTGCTACTACGCCCGCGTGCGCGACGTCGACCTCGACGACGCCGTCGACGTGCTGGCCGACATGCTGACGTCGGCCTCGCTCGACCCCGTCGAGTTCGAGACCGAGCGCGGGGTCATCCTCGAGGAGCTGGCGATGGCCGACGACGACCCGGCCGACGTCGCGGGCGAGCGCCTCTTCGAGTCGGTCTTCGGCGACCACCCCCTGGGCCGCCCCATCGGCGGCACCCCCGAGAGCATCCGCGCCGCGTCGCGCGACGACGTGCACCGCCACTGGCGCGAGAACTACCGGCCCCGCGACCTCGTCGTCACCGTCGCCGGCGCCGTCGAGCACGACCACCTCGTCGAGCGCCTCACGGCCGCCCTCGACCGGTCCGACTGGTCGACGGAGGCCGCGTCGCCCGTCGCCCGGCGGTCGACGGCCGCGGTCGTGCCCACGCCGGCCGAGCCCGTCACGATCGTGCGGCGCCCGCTCGAGCAGGCCACCGTCCTGCTCGGCCTGCCCGGCATCTCCGCGGCCGACGAGCGTCGCTCCTCGCTGGCCGTCCTCAACTCCGTGCTGGGCGGGGGCATGTCGTCGCGCCTCTTCCAGGAGGTCCGTGAGCGTCGCGGCCTCGCGTACTCGGTCTACTCGTTCGCGTCGAGCTACTCCGACGCCGGCGTGTTCGGCCTCTACGCCGGCTGCACGCCGTCGAACGCCGGTCGGGTGTCGCGCCTGATGCTCGACGAGCTCGACCGCCTCGCCGACGACGGCATCACCGACGACGAGCACCGCCGTGCGCTCGGCCAGCTGGGCGGCGCCGCCGCCCTCGCGCTGGAGGACAGCGACACGCGCATGAACCGGCTCGGCCGGGCAGAGCTCTCGCTCGGCGAGTTCGTCGACCTCGACGCCTCGCTCGACCGCATCGCCCGCGTCACCACCGACGACGTCCGCGAGCTCGCCGGGGCCCTGCGCGGCGGAGCCCTCTCGACGGTCGTCGTCGGCGACCTCGACGCCGCCGACCTCGCCGTGCCGAGCGCGCCCGACGTGCCCGGCCCGGCAGCCACCACCCCATGAACCAGGAGACGACGGTGTCCCACTACCTCTACCTCGTCCGGCACGGCGAACAGCAGGACGCCGAGCACGGGCTGCCCGACGGCCCGCTCTCCGAGCGGGGCAAGCGCCAGGCGCGCCTCATCGCCGAGCGCCTCGGCGGCGTCCCGTTCGACGCCGCGTGGCACTCCCCGCTCGAGCGGGCCGCCGAGACCGCCCGCATCATGACCGAGCGGCTGCCGGCCCTCGAGTCGCAGCCCTCGACGCTGCTCTTCGACTGCGTGCCGTCCGGCCCGACGCCCGACATGCCCGCGGCCTACAAGCCGTTCTTCGGCGGGGTGACCGACGAGGAGGTCGAGGCGGGGCAGGCGCAGATGGCCGACGCCGTCTCCGAGTGGCTGACCCCGGCCCGCGAGGACCGCCACGACCTCCTCATCACGCACAACTTCGTGATCGGGTGGTTCGTCCGCGAGGTCTTCGGGGCTCCGGACTGGCGCTGGATGGGCGTCAACCAGGCCAACGCCGGCCTGACGATCATCCGCGTCCGCTCGGCGAAGCCGCCGGAGCTCGTCACCCACAACGACCTCGGGCACCTGCCGGTCGAGCTCCGCACCGGCCTCCCGGTGGAGCAGCCGATCTAGCTCGGGGGAGCCGTGCGGCCCAGTGCCTTCCGGTACCAGGCCGTCGCGTTCGGGTTGGCGTTGTAGGGCTCGATCCGCTCGTAGCCCGACGAGCGGTAGAGGCTGTCGGCGGCCGCGAGGCTGTCGTTCGTGTCGAGCACGAGCTCGTCCGCACCGAGGTCGCGCGCCCGGCGCTCCAGCTCGTCGAGGAGCGCCCGACCGAGCCCCCGGCCCCGCCCGGCGGGGGAGACGAAGAGGTGCTTGACCTCGAATCGCACCTCGCCGCCGGGCCCCGGAGCCACGGCGCGGACGCCGCCGCAGCCGAGCGACGCAGACTCGTCGGGGCCCGGCGCCGCGCCGGCGTCCTCCTCGGCGACGACGAAGACGCCGGCGGGCGGCGTGAACGCGGCCGGGTCGGGGAGCGTGGTCACGTAGGCAGCCGGCCCGCCGGGGAAGGTGCGGGCCCGCTCGGCGAAGTAGGCGGTCAGCAGCTCGGCGGCGACGGGCGCCGTGACGTCGACGGGGCGGAACCTGCTCATGGGCACCATGCTAGGTCGCCCCGGGAGCCCCGGCCGGTAGGTTGGTCCCCATGACTTCCCGCATCGCCGTGGTCGGGGCCACGGGCACGCTCGGCTCGTTCATCGTCGACCTCGTCGAGCGCACCGACGGCCTCGAGCTGCACGCCGGCCTGTCGTCGCGCGACGACCTCGACGGCGTCCTCGGCGCCGACCTCGTGGTCGACGTGACGCACCCCGCCGTGAGCCCCGGCATCGTCGAGCACGTCGTGCGGGCCGGCCTCCCCGTGCTCGTCGGCACCTCGGGCTGGAGCGCCGAGCGCATCGCGAAGCTGTCGACGATCGTCGCCGACGTCGCGGGCCCCGGCGTCCTCGTCGTGCCGAACTTCAGCCTGGGGTCGGTGCTGGCCACGCGGTTCGCGACCATGGCGGCCCGGTTCTACGACTCGATCGAGATCGTCGAGTCGCACCACGACGGCAAGGTCGACTCGCCCTCCGGCACGGCCGTCCGCACCGCGGAGCTCATCGCGGAGGCGCGGCGAGACCTCGGGCCCGTGGCCGCCCCGTTCTCCGACCAGCGCGCCCGCGGCCAGCAGGTCGCCAGCGTGCCGGTGCACAGCCTGCGGATGCGCGGCGTGGTCGCCCAGCAGTCGGTGATCCTGGGAGGCGCGGGCGAGACCCTGACGCTGACCCACGACACGCTGTCGCAGGGCGCGTACGAGAAGGGCCTCCTGGTCGCGATCGAGGCGGCTCCCACCGTCAGCGGCGTCGTGGTCGGCCTCGACCGCGTGCTGCCCCTCGACTGATGAAGGGCCGCGTCGCCGCGCTCGTCATGGCGCTGCTGCTGCTGCTCTACGTCGTGCTCGTCGCGCAGCGCGCGTACCTCTTCCTCCGGACGGGCGAGCCGATCGCGGTCGTCCTCGGCGCCGCCCTCGTGGTGCTGCCGCTGCTCGGCGCCTGGGCGCTCGTCGTCGAGCTCCGCTTCGGCGCCCGGACCCAGCAGATGGTCCGTGAACTGGCCGCCTCGGGAGAGCTCCCCGTCGACGACGTGCCGCGCCGCGCCTCCGGCCGGTACGACCGCGAGGCCGCCGACGCCGCCTTCCCGCGGTGGGCGGCGGAGGCGGCGGAGTCGCCCGACGACTGGCGCTCCTGGTTCCGGCTCGGGCTGGCCTACGACGCGTGCGGCGACCGCCGGCGGGCCCGGAAGGCCCTGCGCTGGTCGATCAAGCTCCGAGGGGAGGCGGCGGCCGCCTCGCGCTGACCGCCCGCCCCCTCAGAGGGTCGAGACCAGGGCGTCGACGGCCTCGTCGACGGTGCGGTGACGGAAGGCGAAGCCGTCGGCGAGGAGCTTCGCGGGCACGACCTGCTGGCTCGGCAGCAGCATCTCGCGCCCCGCCTCCTGCATGGCGCCGGAGATGACGAACTCGGGCACGGTGAGGGCGTAGGGCTTCCCGAGGTCACCGGCCAGCCGGCGGGTCAGCTCGTCGCTCGTGGCCGGCGTCGGGCCGGCGAGGTTCACGGGCCCCTCGAGGGTCGAGGTGAGCAGGTGCACGATCGCGGCGGCCTCGTCGTGCAGGCTGATCCAGGGCCAGAACTGGTCGCCGGTGCCGAGGCGCGAGCCGAGTCCGAGGCGGGTCAGGGGGAGGAGGGGCTTCAGGGCGCCACCGGGGCCCACGACCACGCCGGTGCGCAGGTGGGCGACGCGCGTGCCCGAGGGCGCCTCGGCGGTCGAGGCCTCCCACTCGGCGACGACGTCGCTGAGGAAGCCGGTGCCGCGGGGGCTCTCCTCGGTCAGGCGCTCCCCGGGGCGGTCGCCGTAGATCCCGACGGCCGATCCGCTCAGGAAGACCGTCGGCGGCGTCTCGGCCCGGGCCATGCCCCGCGCGAGGGTCTGGGTCGCCGACACGCGCGACGCCACGATCTCCTTCTTGTAGCCCGGGGTCCAGGGCAGGCGGCCGAGGTTCGCGCCGCTCAGGTTCACGACGGCGTCGGCCCGGTCGAGCACGGTGTAGTCGACGATGCCGGCGGCGGGGACCCAGGTGACCTGGTCGTCGTCACGGGCCTCGCCGCGGACGAGCGCGACCACGCGGTGGCCGGCCTCCCGCAGCTGCCGGGTGAGCTCGGTGCCGACCAGGCCGGAGGCGCCGGAGACGAGGACGGTGAGGGGTGCGTCGGTCATGGGGCCCTGGCTTTCACGGTGCGGGGGAGCGGGGAGGGAGGTGCTCCCCGAGAGCGTAGGCGTGCCTCCTGGTGGTCGTCCCGAGGCGCACGGGCGAGGCGGCCGGGAGGGCGCCCGGGGAGACGCTCTGCGGGAGGGGCTGCGGAGGTAGAGTCGTCGCCGTGTCTGATGCCGCTGCCGTTGACCCCGTGATCCAGTCCGCCGAGAACCACCCCGTCGAGCACGACGTCGAGTTCCGCTCCGACGTGACCGTCGAGCTCGTCCGCTCCAGCGCCCACGACAGCGACGTGCTGTTCGCCGCGCGCGTGTCGACGATGGGCGAGCTCACCCTCGAGGGCGCGCAGGCCTCCGCCGAGGGCGAGCAGGCGACCAAGGGCGCCGGCCTCATCAACTACCTGATGCGCGACCGCCACGGCTCGCCGTTCGAGCACAACTCGATGACCTTCTACGTCCAGGCGCCGATCTTCGTCTTCCGCGAGTTCATGCGGCACCGCATGGCGAGCTACAACGAGGAGAGCGGTCGCTACCGCGAGCTCAACCCGGTCTTCTACGTGCCCGCCGAGACGCGCAACCTGCAGCAGGTCGGCAAGCCCGGCGCCTACGACTTCCTGCCCGGCACGCCCGAGCAGTCGGCCCTCGTGCGGTCGGAGACCGAGCGCACCTCGCGGGAGGCCTACGCCGCCTACAAGCGCATGCTCGACGAGGGCATCGCCCGCGAGGTCGCCCGCATCGTCCTGCCGCTCAACATCTACTCGTCGATGTACGTCACGGTGAACGCCCGCTCGCTGATGAACTTCCTCAGCCTGCGCACCAAGCGCGAGGGCACGCACTTCCCGTCGTTCCCGCAGCGGGAGATCGAGATGTGCGCGGAGAAGATGGAGGACCTCTGGGCCGAGCTGATGCCCCTCACCTACGCGGCGTTCGGCAAGAACGGTCGCGTCGCGCCGTAGGGCCGGCCGCCCCGGGGAGGCGCGGCGACGTCGTCGACGCCGGTCGCGCCTCCTGCACGCCCGCCCCGACGGAGCGAGCCAGTACGCTGGTCGACGTGTCTGACATCAGCAACCCCTTCGGGCAGGTCCTCGTCGCTCTCGTCACCCCGTTCACCGCTGACGGCGAGGTCGACTGGGCCGCGACCGAGAAGCACATCGACGACTGCATCACCGCGGGTGCCGACGGCATCGTCGTCACCGGCACCACCGGCGAGACGAGCACGCTGACCGACCCGGAGAAGCTCCGGCTCGTCGAGGTCGGCAAGTCGGTGTCGGCCGGCCGGGCGAAGATCATCACGGGCGGCGGCTCGAACGAGACCGCCCACGCCATCCAGCTCTACAAGGCGAGCGAGGCGGCGGGCGCCGACGGCGTCATGATCGTCACGCCGTACTACAACAAGCCCACGCAGGCGGGCGTCCTCACGCACTTCCGCATGATCGCCGACGCGACCGACCTGCCGGTCATCCTGTACGACATCCCCGGCCGCACGGGCATCCCGATCAAGTACGAGACGCTGCTGCGGGCCGCGAAGCACCCGAACATCGTCGCCGTGAAGGACGCCAAGGGCGACTTCGCCGAGGTGAGCCGGGTCATCAACCAGACCGACCTCCTGTACTTCTCGGGCGACGACGCCAACGTCCTGCCGCACCTCTCGATCGGCGCCTCCGGCCTGATCGGGGTGACGGCGAACATCGCCGCCGCGCCGTACCGCACGATCGTCGACGCCGTGAACGCGGGCGACCTGCACACCGCCACCGCGGCGCACCAGATGCTCGAGCCGCTCGTGCGCGCCGTCATGACGCACGTGCCCGGCACGGTCGCGGCGAAGTACATCCTGCACGGCCTCGGCCGCATCTCCAGCCCGCGCGTGCGCCTGCCGCTCGTCGGCCCGGAGGACAGCGAGGCCGCGCTGATCGAGGACGAGCTGTCGCACGTCGGCGAGATCCCCGGCCTCGACCTCAGCCGCTTCCGCCCCGACCGCAACGCGGCGGCCGGCGGCGCCCTGCCCAAGGTGCACGGCACCACGCGATGACCACGACGATCCAGGACCCTCCCGCGCTCGAGCCCGGCACGCTGCGCGTCGTGCCGGTGGGCGGCCTCGGTGAGATCGGCCGCAACATGACGATCTACGAGATCGACGGCAAGCTGCTCGTGGTCGACTGCGGCGTGCTCTTCCCGGAGGAGCACCAGCCCGGCGTCGACCTGATCCTGCCCGACTTCTCGCCGCTGCGGGACCGCCTCGACGACGTCCTCGCCATCGTGCTGACGCACGGCCACGAGGACCACATCGGCGCCGTGCCGTACCTGCTCCGCCTCCGCGCCGACATCCCGCTGATCGGGTCGCAGCTGACCCTTGCGCTGATCGAGGCGAAGCTCAAGGAGCACCGGATCACGCCGTACTCGCTGACCGTCCGCGAGGGGGGCCGCGAGACCCTCGGGCCGTTCGAGCTCGAGTTCGTCGCGGTGAACCACTCCATCCCCGACGCCCTCGCCGTGGCCATCCGCACCTCGGCGGGCCTCGTGCTCCACACGGGCGACTTCAAGATGGACCAGCTGCCGCTCGACGACCGCATCACCGACCTCCGGGCGTTCGCCCGGCTGGGCGAGGAGGGCGTCGACCTCTTCCTGCCCGACTCGACCAACGCCGACGTCCCCGGGTTCACGGCGCTCGAGCGCGACATCGGCCCCGTCCTCGACGACGTCATCCGCCGCGCGCCGCGCCGGGTCGTCGTCGCGAGCTTCTCGAGCCACGTCCACCGCGTCCAGCAGGTGCTCGACGCCGCGCACGCGAACGGCCGCCGCGTCGCCTTCATGGGGCGCTCGATGGTCCGCAACATGGGCATCGCCGCCGACCTCGGCTACCTGAGGGTGCCCGACGGCGTGCTGATCGACGCGAAGAAGGCGAAGGACCTCCCCGACGACCGCATCGTCTACATGAGCACGGGCTCGCAGGGCGAACCCATGGCCGTCCTGGCGCGCATGGCGAACAGGGAGCACCAGATCGAGATCGGCCGCGACGACACGGTCATCCTCGCCTCGAGCCTGATCCCCGGCAACGAGAACGCCGTCTACCGGGTGATCGACGGGCTCACGAAGCTCGGGGCGAAGGTCGTGCACAAGGGCAACGCGAAGGTCCACGTCTCCGGCCACGCCTCGGCCGGCGAGCTCCTGTACTGCTACAACGTGCTCCGGCCCCGCAACGTCATGCCGGTCCACGGCGAGCACCGGCACCTGTACGCCAACGCCGCCCTGGCGGTCCGCACCGGCGTCCCCGAGCAGAACACCGTGCTCGGCGAGGACGGCGTCGTCGTCGACCTGAAGGACGGCGTGGCCACCGTCGTCGGCCAGCTCGACCTCGGCTACGTCTACGTCGACGGCTCGACCGTCGGCGAGATCACCGACGCCGACCTGAAGGACCGGCGGATCCTCAGCGAGGAGGGCTTCATCTCGATCTTCGTCGCCCTCGACGCGCAGACCGGCCGTGTCGTCGTCGGGCCCGAGATCCAGTCGCGCGGCTTCGCGGAGGACGACTCGGTGTTCGACGCAGTGCTGCCGAAGATCATCGCGGCCCTGGCCGAGGCCGCCGAGGGCGGCACGCGAGACACGCACCAGTTCAGCCAGGTCGTCCGCCGCACGGTCGGTCGCTGGGTCAACACGCAGCACCGCCGGCGCCCGATGATCGTGCCGGTCGTCATCAGCGCNCCTCCGTCGTCCCCCCGCTCCTAGGGTGAGCACGTTCCGTCCGTTGCTCCGAAGGGGGAGTCGCCCGTGCGCGTGGCCAAGACCTGGATCTTCCCGATCCTCCGCATCCTGATCTTCACCGCGATCGCCGTCGCCCTCGTCAAGCTCGCGTTCTTCGCCGCGCCGGACGCCGCGTCCGGCTCGGTCGCCGTCCCGACCGGCGAGGCGGTCGAGCCCCAGGTCGCCGTGGCGGTCGGCACCGTCACGAACGACGTCACCGTCGACGCCACGGTCGAGGCCGACGCCGCGTCCGTCGCTCCGGCCACCCTCGCCGGCACCGTCGTGACGGTCGTCGTCGAGAAGGGCCAGGTCGTCGCGGCGGGCGACAAGATCGCCACGCTCCGCTCGGAGACCCCGCAGGAGGCGCTCGTCGCGGCGGACGGGACGGTCACCGAGCGTGCCCCCGTCGTCAAGACCGCCGTGGTGGCGGCCCCGGTGGCCGGCACCGTCACGGAGCTCCCCGTGATCAAGGACCAGATCGTGGCCGTGGGCGACCCGGTGGCGAAGGTGGCGCCTCCCACCTTCCACGTCACGGGCTCGCTGGCCGCCGACCAGCTGTACCGCCTGGTCAGCCGCCCCACGGAGGGCACGGCGTCGATCCCGGGAGGGCCGGCGCCGTTCGCGTGCACGGCGCTCGTCGTGGGCGGCGTCGGCGCCGCGGCGCCGTCGACGTCGGGCGACGGCGGCGACCCCGCCGCGACCGGCACCTCCGGTCAGTCGGTGAGCTGCGCCGTGCCGGCCGACGTCACGGTGTTCGCCGGGCTCGCGACGACGTTGACCATCCCCGCCGGCGTGGCGACCGACGTGCTGACCGTCCCGCTCACCGCCGTCGAGGGCGCGGCCGGCAAGGGCGTCGTGACCGTGGTCGGCGCCGACGGCACGCAGGAGGAGCGCGAGATCACGCTCGGCATCAACGACGGCACGGCCGTCGAGGTGACGGGCGGCCTCGTCGAGGGCGACACGGTGCTCGAGTTCGTGCCGGGCGCCGTCGCCCCGCAGGAGGGCTGCGTCGACCCGATGACCGGAGAGGTCCTCTGCTGATGCCGCTGATCCGGCTCGAGGGCGTGACCAAGACGGTGCCCCTGGCCGACGGGGCGGCCCTCGACATCCTCCGCGGCGTCGACCTCGTCGTCGCCGCCGGGGAGCACGTGAGCATCGTGGGCCGCTCCGGCTCGGGCAAGTCGACCCTGCTCAACATCCTCGGCCTCATCGACGCGCCGACCACGGGCACGCACTCGTTCGACGACGTCGACGTGAGCGGGCTCCGGTCGGGGGCGCGCGACCGCCTGCGGGGCGAGCAGGTCGGCTTCATCTTCCAGCAGTTCAACCTGCTCCAGGGGCGGACGGCGCTCGAGAACGTCATGACGCCGCTGCTCTACGCGCGCGGCCGGCGGTTCTGGCGGCGACGGTCGATCGCCGCGGAGATGCTCGAGAAGGTCGGGCTCGGCGACCGGGTCGACTCGATGCCGCACCGTCTCTCCGGGGGCGAGCAGCAGCGCGTCGCCATCGCTCGCTCGCTGGTGCGCGACCCCCGCGTCATCCTCGCCGACGAGCCGACGGGGGCGCTCGACATCGAGACGGGCGCGACGGTCATGCGCCTCCTCGACGACATCTCGTCCGACACCGGCGCGGCCCTCGTCACCATCACGCACGACCTCGCGGTCGCGGGCCTCGCGGCCCGGCACTACGCGCTCGACGCCGGCGTGCTGTCGGCGGCACGGCTGGGCGGCGAGCTCGCCGGCCCGTCGGCGCTCGTGCCCGCGACCCCGGGGGCCGCGGCGTGAGCGGGCTGCTGTCGGGCGTCGTGGGGGCGTTCGTCGAGGCCTGGTCGGAGCTGCGGGTCAACAAGCTGCGCGTGCTGCTCAGCCTCGTCGGGGTCGCGGTCGCCGTGGCGGCGCTGACGGCCGTGGTCGGCCTCGGCAGCCTGGCCGAGCAGTCGACGCGGGAGTCGTCGGAGAA
The DNA here is from genome assembly GCF_014841815.1 of Frigoribacterium sp. CFBP 8754. Lineage (NCBI taxonomy): Bacteria > Bacillati > Actinomycetota > Actinomycetes > Micrococcales > Microbacteriaceae > Frigoribacterium > Frigoribacterium sp. CFBP 8754. The sequence continues at coordinate 40,114 of NZ_JACYUO010000002.1, read as the reverse complement.
GTCCGGGGGCCGGCCGGCCACGTACACGGTCTCGGCCTACACGACGGGCGCCGGCGTGCTCGACCCCGCCCTCGTCGACCGGGAGTTCCGCTCGACGATGTCGCGGTACGACGTCACCTGGGCGTCGGAGGCCCTCTACACGACGCGCTCCGTGCAGCTGCCGGGCGGGCTCACCGACGTGTCGGCGCAGATCGTCGACCCCGAGTACGGCGAGATGCACCGCGTCGCCCTGGCCGAGGGGTCGTGGTTCGTCGACGGCGACGAGCGTCGCATGGCGCCCGCGGTCGTTGTGAACGAGGCCCTGTGGGAGCAGCTCGGCCGTCCGCCCGTCTCGTCGCACCCCACCCTGCAGCTCCGCGGCGCCGACTCGGCGACGGGGGTGGTCGTCGGCGTGACCGCCGCGCTCTACGAGGGGGAGGGGCCCGCGATCTTCCTCCTCCCCTCCGACGAGCTCGACCTCGTGCCGGTCTCGCAGGGGGGCTACCCGGAGTCACCGCAGTACGAGATGTGGCTGCCGCCGGGGTCGGGCGACGAGCTCAGCGCGATGGTGCAGGGCAACCTGGCCGCCGCCCTCGGCGACGACGTCCAGGTCGACGTGAGCCGGACGGACTACGCCGCATACGCCGGTGACACCGATCCCTTCCTGCCGATCAAGCTGACGATCACCGGGGTCGGGGTGCTCGTGCTGCTGCTCGGCGGTCTCGGGCTCGTCAACATCGCCCTGGTGACGGTCCGCCAGCGCATCCGCGAGATCGGGGTGCGGAGGTCGTTCGGGGCGACGGCTCCGCGGGTCTTCTTCTCGGTGATGCTGGAGAGCGTCGCGGGCACCGTCGTGGCCGGCGTGGTGGGCGTCATGGTGGCCGTCCTGGTCGTGCAGAACGGCACCGTGCAGGGGTTCATCGCGCAGGGGGCGGTCGACGACCTTCCCCCCTTCCCGATCACGGCGGCCCTCGTGGGCCTCGGCTCCGCGACGCTCATCGGCGCGGTCGCCGGGCTCCTGCCGGCCCTCGTCGCGGTGCGCGTCAAGGTCATCGACGCCATCCGCTACTGACCCCGCCCGCCGCTGACGCGCCGCCCGCCTCCGACCCGCGTCGGGGGCGGGCGGTACCCTCGAGCCCATGGCCACGCCCACCAAGCAGACCCCGCGATCGCGCTCCGGCTCCCGCGCGTCCGGCGCCCGCGGCGCGACGGCTGCCACCAAGAAGCTCCCGACGCCCCCGCCCGCGGCGGTCGACCCGGGCCCCGGCGTCGTCTCCCGGGCATGGATGGGCCTCGCGCACGCCACCGGCGGCGCCTTCCGCCTGCTCGGCCGCGAGGCGCTCGACGCCAGCGAACGCCGCGACGGGGTGCCGTTCCTGCTCGTCCTGCTCGCCGTCGCGGGCGCCGCGGTCGAGTGGCTGAACCCGACGAGCCCCGTCGCGCAGGCGCTCGACGCCTACACGTTCGGGGCGCTGGTCGGCCGGGTCGCCTACGCCCTGCCGGTGATCATGGTCCTCTTCGCGGGCTGGCTCTTCCGGCACCCGGCCTCCGTGCACGACAACACGCGGATGGGCATCGGCCTCGGCCTGATGATCGTGTCGATCAGCGCGCTCTGCCACATCTTCGGCGGGCAGCCCCAGGCCGCGGAGGGCCTGCCCGCCCTCGCCGGCGGCGGCGGCGTGCTCGGCTGGCTCGTCGCCTCCTGGATGGTCGCCCTGGCCACCGAGTGGGTGGCCGTCCCGGTGGTCGTCGTGCTCCTCGTCTTCTCCGTCCTCATCACGACCAAGACCCCGCCGAACCACATCGGTCGACGCCTCGGCGAGCTCTACGCCTGGCTGTTCGGCGCGACCGCCGCCGAGCCAGGCACCGCCGAGGCCGCCGACGGGTCGACCGACGACGCCGAGAGCCTCCCGTGGTGGCGACGCACCAAGAGCGGTCGGGAGGACGACCCCGCCTACGACACCCCCGTCCTCGCCGAGGCGCCGCCGGAGCGCCCCGCCCGCCCGTCCCGGCGCGACCGCCGGGCCTCGGGGCCGGCGGCGGTCGAGGCCGCGCCGACGACCCCCCGCTTCGTCGACGAGGGCGCCACCGACGTCTTCGACATCAGCCTCCTCGAGGAGCTCGACCGGGCCGAGGAGGCCGTCCGTGCCCGGGGCGTCGAGGTGCCCCCTGCCCCGACCCCGGCGCCGGCCCCGGCGGCGGTCCGTGACGACTCCGCGGCCGCGGCGACGACCGTGCTGCCGAGCGTCCCCGCGTCGCTGCCGCCCGCCGACCTCGCCGAGAGCGACGTCGCCGCGGCGGTCCTCGCGCCCGACGACGACGAGCTGCCGCCCGCGTCGCTCGACGTCGACGACGACTCGCCGCAGGCTCCCTACCGGCTGCCCGCCGCCTCCACCCTGGCCGTGGGCCCGCCCGCCAAGGCCCGCAGCGAGGCGAACGACGAGATCGTGCGCTCGATCACGGAGGTGCTCCGGCAGTTCTCGGTCGACGCCAAGGTCGTCGGCTTCAGCCGTGGCCCGACGGTCACCCGCTACGAGATCGAGCTCGGCCCGGGCGTGAAGGTCGAGAAGGTCACCGCGCTCAGCAAGAACCTCTCGTACGCGGTCGCGTCGAACGAGGTGCGGATCCTCTCGCCCATCCCCGGCAAGAGCGCGATCGGCGTCGAGATCCCCAACACCGACCGCGAGACGGTGTCGCTGGGCGACGTGCTGCGCTCCGGAGCCGCCGCGAAGAGCGTGCACCCGATGACGATCGGCGTCGGCAAGGACGTCGAGGGCGGCTACGTCGTCGCCAACCTCGCCAAGATGCCGCACCTGCTCGTGGCCGGCGCCACGGGCTCGGGCAAGTCGAGCTTCGTCAACTCGATGATCACGTCGCTGCTGATGCGGGCCAAGCCGACCGACGTGCGGATGGTCCTGATCGACCCGAAGCGCGTCGAGCTCTCGATCTACGCGGGCGTGCCGCACCTCATCACCCCCATCATCACGAACCCCAAGAAGGCCGCCGAGGCGCTCCAGTGGGTCGTGAAGGAGATGGACATGAGGTACGACGACCTCGCCAGCTTCGGCTTCCGGCACATCGACGACTTCAACCGCGCCGTCGTGGCGGGCGAGCTCGTCCTGCCCGCGGGCAGCGCGCGCACGCTCAAGCCCTACCCGTACCTGCTCGTGGTCGTCGACGAGCTCGCCGACCTCATGATGGTGGCCCCCCGCGACGTGGAGGACAGCATCGTGCGCATCACGCAGCTGGCCCGCGCCTCCGGCATCCACCTCGTGCTCGCCACGCAGCGCCCCTCGGTCGACGTCGTGACCGGCCTCATCAAGGCCAACGTGCCGTCCCGCTTCGCCTTCGCGGTGTCGAGCGTCACCGACTCGCGCGTCATCCTCGACCAGCCGGGCGCCGACAAGCTGATCGGCCAGGGCGACGGGCTCTTCCTGCCGATGGGCGCCTCCAAGGCGATGCGCGTGCAGGGCGCCTGGGTGCAGGAGGACGAGATCGCCCAGGTCGTGGCGCACGTCACGCGTCAGGCGCGCCCCGACTACCGGCCCGACGTGGCCGCGGTGGTCGAGAAGAAGGAGATCGACGGCGACATCGGCGACGACCTCGAGCTCCTGCTCGCGGCCGCCGAGCTCGTCGTCAGCACGCAGTTCGGCTCGACGTCGATGCTGCAGCGCAAGCTCCGGGTCGGCTTCGCCAAGGCGGGTCGCCTGATGGACCTGATGGAGTCGCGCGACATCGTCGGTCCCTCCGAGGGCTCGAAGGCGCGTGACGTGCTCGTTACTCCCGAGCAGCTCCCGGGGGTGCTGGCGAAGCTGCGCGGCGGCGACGACGAGCACGGGGCGGGCGCGCCCGCCGGCCTGTCCTCCGGGTCGAGCCCGCGACCGGGCTACGACGACGACCCCGTCGCCGAGATGACGCGGGGCTACGACGAGGTCGACGGCGACGAGGGGTCGGAAGACGCCTGGGGCCTGACCGGGAGGGACTGACCCATGACCGACGACCGCAGCGGAGGCGCGTCCCCCGCACCGGCGACGTTCCCCTTCCGAGGGCGCTTCGCGAGCAAGGGCCCGGGGCCCGCGAGCACGGCCAACATCGCGAACGTCGTGACGGTGGTGCGGATCCTCATGGCCCCGCTGTTCATCGCGTGGCTGCTCGTCGACGACGGTGCCGACGGGCCGCTGCGCATCGCGGCGGCGGTGCTCTTCGTCGTGGCGATCCTCACCGACAGCCTCGACGGCGCCCTCGCTCGCGGGCTGGAGCTCGTCACCGACTTCGGCAAGATCGTTGATCCGATCGCCGACAAGGTCCTCATCGGCGGAGCGCTCGTCTCCCTGACGATCCTCGGCGAGCTGCCGTGGTGGGTGACGGCCCTCATCCTGCTCCGCGAGGTCGGGATCACCGTCTACCGGTTCATCGTCATCCGGGACCGCGTCGTGCCGGCGTCCCGCGGGGGCAAGCTCAAGACGGTCCTCCAGGCCGTGGCCGTCACGCTCGCCCTCTTCCCGCTCTGGAACGTGTTCGGCGAGGGGATGCACTGGGTGAACGGCGTCCTCATGACGGCCGCCCTCGTGGCGACCCTCGTCTCCGGAGCCGACTACCTGCGCGTCGCCGCGAAGCACGGGCGCGGAGCGTGATCGCCGACGCGTCGTCGGTCGTCTCCGAGCTGGCGCGTCGCGGCCAGACCGTCGCCGTCGCGGAGTCGCTGACCGGCGGCCTCGTCGTGGCGGAGCTGGTCTCGGTGCCCGGGGCGTCCGCCGTCGTGCACGGGGGAGTGGTGGCCTACGCGACCGAGCTCAAGCACACCGTCCTCGGCGTCGACGCTGCACGGCTCGCCGCGACGGGGCCCGTGGACCCCGACGTCGCGGCGGCCATGGCCGCCGGCGTGCGCGAGCGCCTCGCCGTCGCCGGGGCGCCGGCCACCCTCGGCCTCGCGACGACCGGCGTGGCCGGGCCGGGCCCCCAGGGAGACCTGCCCGCGGGCACGGTCTACATCGCGCTGGCCACCGCCGACGACAGCCGGGTACGGCGTCTCGACCTCCGGGGCGACCGCGGAGCCATCCGATCGGGCACCGTCTCCGAACTCCTGTCACTGCTGGCTGAGTGGCTCGACGACACGCGGGAATGATCCGCGTTTCGGTCTCGTTACAACTGCCGGGTTCACAAGCGTCGTACAGATCGTGGTGGTTACAGTGACAACGATCGTCGCGCAGATACACCCGCCCACCACTGACGTCCGTCTGGTGGGTCGTCCATCCGGAGGAGGGTCCCATGGTTCTGGTTCGTCAAGAAATCGGTGACGTCCTTCGCGACTTCCGCCTGCAGAAGGGCCGGACGCTCCGACAGGTCGCCAGCAAGGCGAGCGTCGCGCTCGGGTACCTCAGCGAGGTCGAGCGTGGTCAGAAAGAGGCCAGCTCCGAGATCCTCGCGTCGGTGGCTGACGCGCTCGAGACGCCCATCTCGGTGATCATGCGCGAGGTTGGTGACCGCATGGCGGTCATCGAGGGCCTCAACCCGATCCCCGACACGCTGCCCGACGACCTCGTCGCCGAGTTCGACACCGACCTCGCGGTGCGCTGAGCTCCCGCTCACCACGTCGCCCGAACGCCCCCGGCCCAGGCCGGGGGCGTTCGTCGTGTGCGGGGCGAGGGGCGTCGCGGGTACCCTCGAGCGATGCGCAAGAGCGAGTTCAGTCGTGCCGTCGCCGACGAGTTCGGGGAGGCCTACGGCCGCGTCGTGACCCGCGACCTGGTCATCGCCGAGCTCGGCGACCGCACCGCCGACGAGGCCGTGGCCCAGGGCGTGCCCCCGCGCGACGTCTGGCTGGCGCTCTGCGCCGCCGAGGGCGTCCCCGTCGCCCGGAGGCACGGCGTCGGGCTGCCCGAGCCCCGACGCTGAGTCGCGCTGCCGGTCGTCGGAGCGTTCGACACGCCGCGTGCCCCTGTCGAACATCCGTTCGGATCGGTGTAGCGTCCTCCCCAGGGCGTCGAGGCCTCGTGTTCTCCACCGGCCACCATGCCGGCACCACCGGTGTCGGTGGTGGCTCGTAGCGTTCACTGCATCGACGTTCCACCGGTCCCGACCCTCGTCGGGGCCACCAGCCTTGTCGTCACGCTGAGCTCCTTGCCCCACCGGTGCCCAGCGACGCGACAGCCTACAGGCGCACGGACATCACCCCGAAGGAGAACAGCATGCCCTCAGCAGAGAACCGCGAGAAGGCCCTCGAGACCGCTCTCGCGCAGATCGACCGTCAGTTCGGCAAGGGTGCTGTCATGCGCCTCGGCAGCGACGAGCGCGCTCCCGTCGCCGTCATCCCCACCGGCTCGATCGCGCTGGACGTCGCGCTCGGCATCGGGGGCATCCCCCGTGGCCGCATCGTCGAGATCTACGGCCCCGAGTCGTCCGGCAAGACGACGCTGACCCTGCACGCGATCGCCAACGCCCAGCGCAACGGCGGCATCGCGGCCTTCATCGACGCCGAGCACGCGCTCGACCCGGAGTACGCCAAGAAGCTCGGCGTCGACATCGACGCCCTCCTCGTGTCGCAGCCCGACACCGGTGAGCAGGCCCTCGAGATCGCCGACATGCTCGTGCGGTCGGGCTCCATCGACCTCATCGTCATCGACTCCGTCGCCGCTCTCGTGCCCCGTGCCGAGATCGAGGGCGAGATGGGCGACTCTCACGTCGGCCTCCAGGCCCGCCTGATGTCGCAGGCCCTCCGCAAGCTGACCGGTGGCCTGAGCCAGACCGGCACGACGATGATCTTCATCAACCAGCTGCGCGAGAAGATCGGCGTGTTCTTCGGCAGCCCCGAGACGACCGCCGGCGGCAAGGCGCTCAAGTTCTACGCGTCGGTCCGTCTCGACATCCGTCGCATCGAGACCCTGAAAGACGGCACCGACGCGGTCGGCAACCGGACGCGGGTCAAGGTCGTCAAGAACAAGATGGCGCCGCCCTTCAAGCAGGCCGAGTTCGACATCCTCTACGGCGTCGGCATCTCGCGCGAGGGCAGCCTGATCGACTTCGGCGTCGAGCACGGAATCGTCCGCAAGTCCGGTGCCTGGTACACCTACGAGGGCGACCAGCTCGGTCAGGGCAAGGAGAACTCGCGCAACTTCCTGATCAAGAACGCGCCCGTCGCCGACGAGATCGAGCAGAAGATCCTCGCGAAGCTCGGCGTCGGCGCTGCTGCGGCCCCGGCGGCCCCGGTCGAGTCGATCGAGGCGAAGATCGCCGCTCGCAAGGGCGCATGACGCACGACGACGGGCAGGGCGACGGCTCGGCCCTCGCCCCCGTGACACCGCTCTTCGGTGTCCGGGGTGCGGGGCCGGGCCGTCGGCCCGTGTCCAGCGACGCGCCTCCCGCGCCGCTCGCCGACGACACCACGGCCCCGCGACGTCGTCTCGACGTCGTGCCCTCCGTCGAGCCGGTCACCACGGAGTCCCTCGACGCTGACGACGGCGACGCGGCCCTCGACCCCGACGGCGACGTGCAGCTCGACCCCGTGACGGGCTGGGCGGTCTCCGGCCCGCTGGGCTCGGGGTCCGGCCGACCCGACGCTGTCGACGGCGCTCCCGCCGTCGGCGAGGCGAGCCTCGGGGAGGGCGACACGGCGTCGACTCCCGGTGATCCCGTCGCCGAGACCGCCGAACGGCTGGCTGCGATCAGCGCCCACTGGTCGGCCCCGACGTCGCCGGAGCCGACCGCGGAGGAGCCGCCGGCGTCCAGCTCGCCCCGCAGCCGGTCACGGCTCCGCGCCGTCGAGCCCACGATCGTTCCCGACGCGGACGCGACCGAGCAGGAGCCGGAGCCCGAGCCCGAGGACCTCGACGCCCAGCGGCGACGTGCCGAGAACGTCAGCCTCCACGCCCTGTCGCGCCGCGGCGTGTCCTCCGCCGAGATGACGACGCTGCTCCGCAGCCGTGACCTCGACGAGGAGGTCGTGCTGGGCGAGGTGGCTCGCCTGGAGGGCGTCGGGCTGCTCAACGACCGCGAGCTCGCCGAGAACCTCGTCCGCTCCAAGCAGGAGCGCAAGGGGCTCGGTCGGGGAGCCGTGACGTCGGAGCTCCGGCAGCGCGGGCTCGACGCCTCGGTCGTCGAGGAGGCCCTGGCCGACATCGACGACGACGACGAGCAGTCCCGGGCCGACGAGTGGGCCCGCAAGCGCGTCGGGTCCCTCCGCGGGCTCGACCACGCCACCGCCGAGCGACGCCTGAACGGGTACCTGATGAGGCGCGGCTACCGCTCCGACGTCGTGCGGCGTGCGATCGAGAAGGTGCTGCCGCGCGGTGGCAGCCCTCGGGGCGGCGGCGTCCGCTTCGAGTGACCGAGGGGGCGGGGGCGCCGATCTACACTGGGTCACCATGACGACGGTCACCTCCGCCCCGCTCCCGGCCGCTCCGGCGGAGGTCCGTCCGCGCACCTACGAGGTGCGCACCTACGGCTGCCAGATGAACGTCCACGACTCTGAGCGGCTGAGCGGCTCGCTCGAGGCGTCCGGCCTCGTCGCCGCCCCGGAGGGGGCGGAGGCCGACGTCGTCGTCATCAACACCTGTGCGGTTCGCGAGAACGCCGAGAAGAAGCTCTACGGCACGCTCGGGCAGCTGGCCGGGGTCAAGCGGAAGCACGCCGGCATGCAGATCGCCGTCGGCGGCTGCCTCGCCCAGAAGGACCGCGCGGCCGTCCTCGAGGCCGCGCCCTGGGTCGACGTGGTCTTCGGGACCCACAACACGGGCTCCCTCCCGGCCTTGCTCGAGCGCGCGCGGCACAGGGACGAGGCGCAGGTCGAGATCCTGGAGTCCCTCGAGGTCTTCCCGTCGACCCTGCCGACCAAGCGCGAGTCCACGCACAGCGGCTGGGTGAGCATCTCGGTCGGCTGCAACAACACCTGCACCTTCTGCATCGTCCCGTCCCTGCGGGGCAAGGAGCGTGACCGGCGGCCCGGCGACGTCCTCGCCGAGGTCCGGTCGCTCGTCGACGACGGCGTGATCGAGGTGACCCTCCTCGGCCAGAACGTCAACAGCTACGGCGTCGAGTTCGGTGACCGGCTCGCCTTCTCGAAGCTGCTGCGGGCGGTGGGCCAGGTCGAGGGCCTCGAGCGAGTGAGGTTCACGAGCCCGCACCCGGCGTCGTTCACCGACGACGTCATCGAGGCGATGGCCGAGACGCCCACCGTCATGCCGCAGCTCCACATGCCCCTCCAGTCCGGCTCCGACCGGGTGCTGCGCGCCATGCGACGGAGCTACCGCAGCGAGAAGTTCCTGGGCATCCTCGACCGCGTCCGTGCCGCGATGCCGCACGCGGCGATCAGCACCGACATCATCGTGGGCTTCCCCGGCGAGACCGAGGCCGACTTCGCCGAGACCCTCCGGGTCGTCGAGGAGGCGCGGTTCGCGTCCGCCTTCACCTTCCAGTACTCGGTGCGGCCCGGCACCCCGGCCGGCGAGATGCCCGACCAGCTGCCGAAGGCCGTCGTGCAGGAGCGCTACGAGCGTCTCGTCGCCCTCCAGGACTCCATCTCCGCCGCGGAGAACCGTGCCCAGGTCGGGCGGCTCGTCCAGGTCATGGTCGCCGCCGGCGAGGGCCGGAAGGACGCGGCGACGCACCGGCTCTCCGGCCGCGCCGAAGACAGCCGCCTCGTGCACGTCGAGGTGCCGCGAGGCGCCGAGGTCCCGCGTCCCGGCGACGTCGTCTCGGTGCAGGTCACCGACGCCGCGCCGTTCTACCTGATCGCCGACGCGGGCCCCGGCCGCCCCTGGAGCCTCCGCCGCACGCGGGCGGGCGACGCGTGGGACCGCGCCCAGGCGGCGTCCTGCGGTGTCCCCGCGACCGTGGGGGGCGCCTCCGGCACGACCGCCGCGCCGCGCGTGTCGCTGGGCCTCCCGACGCTCCGGGTCGCGACGACGCCGATCTACAGCGCGACCGACGACCTCCGCTGACGTGCTGGTCGCGATCGTCGGCTCGACCGGCACGGGCAAGTCCGCGTTCTCCCTCGACCTCGCCGAGGCCCTCGCCGCCCGCGGGGCGGCGGCGGAGGTCGTCAACGCCGACGCGATGCAGCTGTACCGCGGCATGGACGTCGGCACGGCGAAGCTGCCCCCGGCCGAGCGCCGGGGAGTGCCGCACCACCTCCTCGACGTCCTCGACGTGACGGACGAGGCGAGCGTCGAGTGGTACCAGAAGGAGGCGCGCGCGGCCGTCGACGCCGTCCTGGCCCGCGGCGCCGTGCCCCTCCTGGTGGGCGGCTCCGGGCTGTACGTCTCGAGCGTGCTCTACGACTACCGCTTCCCCGGCACCGACCCGGTCGTGCGGGCGCGCTTCGAGGCGCTGGGCGAGAGCGGGGGGCCGCGGGCGCTCCACGCGCTGCTCCGCGAGACCGACCCCCGCGCGGCCGAGTCCATCGGCCCGCACAACGCCCGACGGCTCGTGCGGGCGCTCGAGGTGGGGGAGATCACGGGGGAGCCGTTCTCCGCCTCCCTGCCCGACGAGGCGCCCCGGTGGCGCGACTCCCACGTGGTCGGCCTCCGCGAGGAGCGCTCCGTCCTCGTGCAGCGGCTCGACGAGCGCGTCGACGCCATGTGGGCGGGCGGGCTCCTCGACGAGGTCGCGCACCTCACGACGCTCGGCCTCGACCGGGGCGTCACCGCCCGCCGGGCGATCGGCTACGCGCAGGCTGCGGCGCAGCTGCGGGGCGAGGTCGACCAGCAGGAGGCGGTGGAGACCACGCAGGCCCTCACGCGTCGCTACGCCCGCCGCCAGGTCAGCTGGTTCCGCCGCCTGCCCGACGTCGACTGGTCGGAGACGGGGGAGGCCCGGGCCGTCGAGCGGGCCGTCGCTAGACTCCTCGGGTGACCACCACCCTGCAGTTCACCAAGGGCCAGGGCACCGGCAACGACTTCGTGTTGTTCACCGATGCCGACGCCGAGGTCGACCTCGACCCCGTGACGATCCGGGCGCTGACCGACCGCCACTTCGGCGTGGGCGGCGACGGCGTCATCCGGGCCGTGAAGACGGCGTCGCTGCCCGGCGGCGCCGCGGCCTTCGTCGACGACGGCGCCGGTTCCCCCGAGTGGTTCATGGACTACCACAACGCCGACGGCAGCGTCGCCGAGATGTGCGGCAACGGCATCCGCGTCTACGTGCGCTACCTGCTCGAGCGCGGCCTCGTCGAGCTCGCCGAGGGCGAGCGCCTCGCGATCGGCACCCGCGCCGGGGTCCGCTGGGTCGAGCGGTCCGTCGACGGCTTCCGCGTCGACCTCGGGGCCTGGCGCCTCGACGACGCCGAGCCGACCGTGCGCGCCCGCGAGCTGCACGCCGCGCGCCCCGGCCTCTCGCTCTCCGTGGGTAACCCCCACGTCGTCGTCGCGCTGGCCGGCGACGCCGAGCTCGACGCGGTCGACCTCGGCTACGCGCCGATGCTCGACCCCGTGCCGAGCGACGGCGCCAACGTCGAGTTCGTCGTCCCCTCCGACCCCCTGGTCGTCGACGGCGTCGGCCGCATCCGCATGCGCGTCCACGAGCGCGGCAGCGGCGAGACGCTCTCCTGCGGCACCGGCGCGGCGGCCGCGGCCCTCGCGACCCGCCACTGGGCGGGCACGGGCGCCCCGGCGTCCTGGCTCGTCACGGTGCCGGGCGGCGTGGTCGGCGTCCGCGTCACGGAGCACCCCGACGGCGAGCACGTCTCGCTGAGCGGGCCGGCCGAGCTGGTCTACAGCGGCGCCCTGACCCTCTGAGGCGCGGCGCTCCCTCGCGGTGGCCGACCCGCGCCTCCCCGGGGTCAGCTGCGGGTGGCGCGGAGGATGCGGTACCCCTTGCTGGTGGAGGCGCGGTGCACGTCGACGACGTCGCCCATGGTCTCGCCGATCCAGCGCTGCAGGGAGTCCGCGCCGAGGTTCTTCTGCACGACGAGCCAGGCGTCGGCCCCCTCCTCGAGCCGGGGGAGCCAGCGCTCGAGGATGCCGTGCAGGTCGGCCTTGCCGACGCGGATGGGCGGGTTCGACCAGATGGTCGCGAAGCGGACGTCGTCGGGAACATCGTCCGGGGTGACGGCGTTGACGTTGTGGAGGCCGGCGGCCCGGGCGTTCTCGCGCACGAGCTGCAGGACCCTCTCGTTCACGTCGACGGCCCACACCGTCGCGTCGGGTGACATCAGCGCGAGGCTCAGGGTGACGGGCCCCCATCCGCACCCGACGTCGAGGAGGTCGCCCGCCGGGGGCGGCGCCGGGGTGCCGGCCAGCAGCACCGACGTGCCGGGGTCGACCCGGCCGGGGCTGAAGACGCCCGCGGCCGTCGTGATCGAGAGCTCACGGCCCGCGAGGGTCGCCGTGATCGTGCGACGACGCAGCTCGCTCTCGGGGTTCGGGGAGAAGTAGTGCTCGCTCGACATGACCCACAACCTACCGAAGATGCAGGGCCCGCCCGTCCGGGCGCCCTGCGACCTGCCTGACGAAAGGGCTACGATCACACCGATGACAGACACTCCCTCCACCCCGCTCGACGCCGAGCAGGGCGACCAGCTGCCCGACGACGTCGTCGCCCGGGTGCTGGAGCGCGCGGCGGCCCGCTCCTCCGCGTACACCGTCTTCTCGCCCGCGCAGGCGATCCAGACCCGCTCCCTGGCCGACGCCGGCTCCGACGGCGAGCAGCTCGACCGTGACGACCGCGCCGCGCTCCGGCGCGTGGGCGGCCTGTCGACCGAGCTCGAGGACGTCACCGAGGTCGAGTACCGCCAACTGCGGCTCGAGAACGTCGTGCTGATCGGCGTCTGGTCGCAGGGGTCGCTCGGCGACGCCGAGAACTCCCTGCGCGAGCTCGCCGCCCTGGCCGAGACCGCCGGCGCGGTCGTGCTTGACGGCCTCCTGCAGCGGCGTCCGAACCCCGACCCCAGCACGTACCTCGGCAAGGGCAAGGCGGAGGAGCTCCGGCAGACCGTCGCCGCCCTCGGCGCCGACACGGTCATCGCCGACACCGAGCTCGCGCCCAGCCAGCGACGCGCCCTCGAGGACGTCGTTAAGGTCAAGGTCATCGACCGAACCGCGGTGATCCTCGACATCTTCAGCCAGCACGCCAAGAGCCGTGAGGGCAAGGCGCAGGTCGAGCTCGCGCAGCTCGAGTACCTGCTGCCCCGCCTCCGTGGCTGGGGCGAGTCGATGTCGCGCCAGGCCGGTGGCCAGGTCGGCGGCGCCGGTGCCGGCATGGGCAGCCGTGGCCCCGGTGAGACGAAGATCGAGCTCGACCGGCGCCGCATCCACACCCGCATGGCGCGCCTCCGTCGCCAGATCAAGGAGATGAAGCCGGCGCGCGACGCCAAGCGCGCGAACCGCGACCGCAACGAGGTGCCCTCCGTCGCGATCGCGGGCTACACGAACGCCGGCAAGAGCAGCCTGCTGAACCGCCTGACGAGCGCGGGCGTCCTGGTCGAGAACGCCCTGTTCGCGACCCTCGACGCGACCGTGCGCAAGAGCACGACGCCCGACGGCCGCCCGTTCACGTACGTCGACACGGTCGGCTTCGTGCGCAACCTGCCGCACCAGCTCGTCGAGGCGTTCCGGTCGACCCTCGAGGAGGTCGCCGCGAGCGACGTCATCGTGCACGTGGTCGACGGCTCGCACCCCGACCCGGCCGCGCAGCTGGCGACCGTGCGCCAGGTGATCTCCGAGGTCGACGGCCACGACATCGCCGAGGTCGTCGTCTTCAACAAGGCCGACCTCGTCGACGCCGACCAGCGGCTCGTGCTGCAGGGCCTCGAGCCCTCGGCGGTCTTCGTCTCCGCTCGGACGGGCGAGGGCGTCGACGAGCTGCTCGACCGCGTCGCCGGCCTCCTGCCGGAGCCCGAGGTCGAGGTCGACCTGCTCGTGCCGTACGACCGCGGAGAGGTCGTGGCGCACCTGCACGACGCGGGCCGCGTCGTCTCGACCGACTACGAGGAGGCCGGCACGCGCCTCCACGCCCGGGTGTACCCGAGCGACGTGGCCGCCCTGGCACCGTTCGTGCAGCCGGCGGTCGCCCGGCGCTGAGCGCCGGCCCTCCGCCACAGCACGAAGGCCCCCTGCCGTCTCGGCGGGGGGCCTTCGTCGTCACGATCGACGGTGGTGCAGGAGTCGCGGGTCGTGCCGTCGAGGCCGCCGCGACCCAGCCCGCTACACCGAGCGCAGCACCGCCACGACCTTGCCGACGATCTGGGCGTGGTCGCCCAGGATCGGCTCGAAGGCGCTGTTGCGGGGGAGCAGCCAGGTGTGGCCGTCGCGCTGGCGGAAGACCTTGACGGTCGCCTCGTCGTCGAGCATCGCGGCGACGATGTCGCCGTTCTCCGCGCTCTGCTGCTGGCGGACGACGACCCAGTCGCCGTCGCAGATGGCGGCGTCGACCATGGAGTCGCCGACGACGCGCAGCATGAAGAGGTCGCCCTTGCCCACGAGCTGGCGGGGCAGGGGCATGACGTCCTCCACCTGCTGCTCGGCGGTGATGGGCACGCCGGCGGCGATCCGGCCGACCATGGGCACGTGGGCGGTGTCGCCGTCGTCGCTGCTGGTGAGGATGGTGGTGACGGGAGCGGAGGGGGCCGACTCGTCGGCGAGCACCTCGAGGGCGCGGGGCCGGTTCGGGTCGCGGCGGATGCGGCCGGCGAGCTCGAGCTGGTTGAGCTGGTGCGTGACGCTCGACAGCGAGCGGAGGCCGACCGCGTCGCCGATCTCGCGCATGCTCGGCGGGTAGCCGCTCTGGGCGATGCTCGCCTGGATGGCCGCCAGGATCGACTCCTGCTTCGCCGTCAGTGCCTTGCGGGAGGGGGCCGTCACGGCCGCGCTCGCGCGCTGCGGGTCGCTCATCTGTCTCCTGACGTCGGATGTCGGTGGTCGCTGTTTGACTCCCACCATCGATCGAAACCGTATCCGATGACGACGCCCCAGCCACACACCTGTTCGAGTGTGTCGCAGATCCAGAGGGCGTCGGAGGGGAATGAGGGGTTGAATCGACCACGGATCGAATGTATGTTCGGAACACGTCTTCGTGTCCGGCATTCCCGGCCGAGTGCCGGGCACGAATTCGCAGTCTTCTCTCGCGGTGAAAGGACCCACCCCATGAGCGCCATCATCAGCAGCATCAGCATCGCCCCCAGCATCGACGGCACCCCCGCCGCCGCCCCCGTCCGCACCCGTCTCCGCATCACGCGCCGCGGGCGTCGCGTCGTGGCCGCCACCGTCGCGCTGGGCGTGGCGGGCATCGTCGGCGGCGTCCTGCTCGCCGGCCCCGGGGCGCAGGCCTCCGACAGCTCGGCCGCCGTGGCGTTCGAGCACGTCACGGTCGAGGGCGGCGAGACGCTCTGGCAGGTCGCCCACGAGATCGCCCCCACGAAAGACCCGCGCGACGTCGTCAGCGACATCGTCCGGCTGAACGCCCTCGGCAGCGCCGAGGTCAGCGCGGGGCAGACCCTCGCCGTCCCGACGAAGTACTCCGACTGACCCGTCGGCAGCGGCCGTCGTTCCGGTGACGGTCGGGGCGCGCCTCGCGCCTACCATGGAGGGGTGTCCTTCAGTCTCGACGACCTGCCCCTCCGCGACGACCTCCGCGGCCTGACCCCGTACGGCGCCCCCCAGAAGAAGGTGCCCGTCGCCCTCAACGTCAACGAGAACACGCATCCCGTGCCCGCCGACGTGGCCCGCGACATCGTCGCGTCGATCGCCGAGGCGCTGCACGAGGTCAACCGCTACCCCGACCGTGAGTTCACGACCCTGCGCGAGGCGCTGGCGGCCTATCTCGGGCACGGTGTCACCCCCGAGCAGATCTGGGCGGCGAACGGCTCGAATGAGGTCATCCAGCAGCTGCTCCAGGCGTTCGGCGGCCCCGGTCGTTCCGTCCTCGGGTTCCCGCCCACGTACTCGATGCACTCGATCATCACGGTCGGCACCGGCAGCACCTGGGTCGAGGGTCGCCGCGACGAGGGCTTCGGCATCTCGCCCGAGACTGCCGTCGCCGAGATCGAGCGCGTCCGCCCCGACATCGTCTTCTTCTGCGGCCCCAACAACCCCACCGGCACGCCCCTCGACCTCGCCACGGTCGAGGCGGCCTACGACGCGACCGACGGCATCGTCTTCGTCGACGAGGCCTACGCCGAGTTCATGCCGCCGGGTCAGCCGACGGCCCTGACCCTCCTCGAGGGGCGTCCGCGCCTCGTCGTCTCGCGCACGATGAGCAAGGCCTTCGCCTTCGCCGGGGCCCGCGTCGGCTACCTCGCCGCGCACCCGGCCGTGGCCGACGCGCTCCGTCTCGTCCGCCTCCCGTACCACCTCTCCTCGTTGACGCAGGCCGCCGCCGTCGCGGCCCTCCGTCACGCCGACGAGATGCTCGCCATGGTCGACGACATCCGGGGCCAGCGCGACCGCATCGTCCGCGAGCTGGCCGCGATGGGCTACGAGCCGTGGCCGACCTGGTCGAACTTCGTCCTGTTCGGCGGCGTCGACGACCCGTCCGACGTCTTCGAGCGGCTCCTCGAGCGCGGCATCATCGTGCGCGACCTGGGCATCCCCGGCCACCTCCGCGTGAGCGCCGGCACCGAGGCCGAGACCACCGCGTTCCTCGACGCCCTCCGCGACATTAGGCTCTCCTCGTGACCGATCAGCGCGCCTCCCGCACCGCCTCCCTGACCCGATCGACGAGCGAGTCGAGTGTCGCCCTCTCGCTCGACCTCGACGGCACGGGGCGGTCGACCATCTCGTCGTCGGTGCCGTTCTTCGACCACATGCTCACCGCGCTCTCGAAGCACTCGCTGATCGACCTCGACGTGACCGCCACGGGTGACACGCACATCGACGCGCACCACACGGTGGAGGACATCGGCATCACGTTCGGCACCGCGCTGCGCGAGGCCCTCGGCGACAAGTCGGGCATCTCGCGCTACGGCGACGCGCTCGTGCCGCTCGACGAGGCCCTCGTCCAGGCGGTCGTCGACGTGTCGGGTCGCCCCTACCTCGTCCACACCGGCGAACCCGCGGGCTTCGAGCACCACCTCATCGGCGGGCACTTCACCGGTTCGCTCGTGCGGCACGTCTTCGAGGCCATCACGGTGCACGCCGGCATCACCGTGCACGTCCGCGTGCTGGGCGGGCGCGACCCGCACCACATCGCCGAGGCCGAGTTCAAGGCCTTCGCACGGGCGCTCCGCCAGGCCGTCGAGCCCGACCCCCGGGTCTCGGGCGTGCCCTCGACGAAGGGATCGCTGTGACGGCGCGGCCGACCGTCGCCGTGCTCGACTACGGCAGCGGCAACGTGCACTCGGCCGTCAAGGCGCTCGAGCTCGCGGGCGCCGACGTCGAGCTGACCCGCGACCGCGGTCGCGTGCAGTCGGCCGACGGCCTCTTCGTGCCCGGCGTCGGGGCCTTCGGGGCCGTCATGAGCCAGCTCGAGTCAGTGGGCGGCGGCGAGCTGATCGACCGACGCCTCGCCGGCGGTCGCCCCGTGATGGGCATCTGCGTCGGCATGCAGGTCTTCTTCGAGGGCGGCGTCGAGCGCGGCACGACCACGGGCGGGCTCGGCGAGTGGCCGGGCGTCGTCGACGAGCTCAAGGCCGACGTGCTCCCGCACATGGGGTGGAACACCGTCGACGCCCCCGAGGGCAGCGTCCTCTTCGACGGGGTCCGCGACGAGCGCTTCTACTTCGTGCACTCGTTCGCCGCGCAGGAGTGGACGCTCGACGTGATCCGCCCGTTCCCCGAGCCGCACGTCACGTGGGCCGACCACGGCGGCCGGTTCGTCGCGGCCGTCGAGAACGGCCCGCTCTGGGCGACCCAGTTCCACCCCGAGAAGTCGGGGCAGCCCGGCATCCGCCTCCTGTCGAACTGGCTCGGCACCCTCTGACCCGGCGCGACGGCCGGCCGGGCCCGACCGCCCGGCCGGCCGCCGCCTCCACCCCGACCCCGCCCCGAGAGGCGCGTCGTCCAGACGCGACGGGGGCACGATCCCGCGGCCACGCCGCGAGGGAGACAGCATGAGCGAGTTCTGCACCACCCCTGGCCTGACCCTCTTCCCGGCCGTCGACGTCGCCGGTGGCCAGGCCGTCCGCCTGACCCAGGGCGAGGCCGGCACCGAGACCGGCTACGGCGACCCGGTGGCCGCGGCGGACGACTGGAAGGAACAGGGCGCCGAGTGGCTGCACCTCGTCGACCTCGACGCGGCGTTCGGGCGCGGCGACAACCGGTCGATCATCAAGAAGGTCATCCGCCAGGTGAAGGGCATCAACGTCGAGCTCAGCGGCGGCATCCGTGACGACCGCTCGCTCGACGACGCGCTGAGCACCGGCGTCAAGCGCATCAACCTCGGCACCGCGGCGCTCGAGAACCCCGAGTGGGCCGCGCACGTCATCGCGGAGTACGGCGAGGCCGTCGCCGTGGGCCTCGACGTCCGCGGCACGACGCTGGCCGCGCGGGGCTGGACGCAGGAGGGCGGCGACCTCTGGACCGTCCTCGCCCGCCTCGAGGACGCCGGCTGTGCGCGCTACGTCGTCACCGACGTCACGAAGGACGGCACGCTCCAGGGCCCGAACGTCGAGCTGCTGAAGCAGGTGACGGAGCGCACCGAGAAGCCCGTCATCGCCAGCGGCGGCATCTCGAGCCTCGACGACATCGCGGCCCTCCGCGAGCTCGTGCCCCGGGGGGTCGAGGGCGCCATCGTCGGCAAGGCCCTGTACTCGGGTGCGTTCACGCTCGGCGCCGCGCTCGACGTCGCCTCGGCGTGACGTCGGAGGCCTCCGGCCCCGGTGCGGCGCACGAGGGCCCCGGCGCTCACGACGGGCACCCCGGGCCCCCGGTCGACAGCGCCGCCCGCCCGTGGGCGGGCCGCACCTTCCAGCACCACGACACGGCCTACGCGGGTGACGACGGCTCGGCCGACCCGCGCCTCCTCGAGGCCCTGACGCGGTTCCACGCGGGGGAGGCCGACGAGGTGGCGGTGGTGGACGCCCTCCGCCCCGCCCGGCTGCTGATCCCGCTCGTCGCGGTCGCCGGCGAGGAAGGGCTGAACGAGCACGGCGTCGTCGTCGACAAGACGCAGGAGCTCTCGATCGTCACGGTCGCGGGCCCCGACGGCCGCGACGTGCTGCCGGCGTTCACGTCGGTGGACACGCTGCGGGCCTGGGACGCGAGGGCGCGCCCCGTTCCCGCCGACGCGCGGCGCATCGCCCTGGCGGCGGCGGCCGAGTCCACCGACCGGCTCGTGCTCGACCCCGGCTCGGCGACGGAGTTCGGCCTGCGGCGGCCGGCCCTGTGGGCCGTCGCGCAGGACGAGCGCTGGCTGCCCAGCCACCAGGACCCGGACGTGCTCCGGGCGTTCCTGGCGGCGTCGGCCTCCGAGGAGGCGCTGGTCACGGTGGCGGTCGCGCCCGGCTACCGGTCGGCGCGGCTCGGCCCGCCCGAGCTCGTCGTGCAGCTCGGGGTGCGGCCGGGCCTCGACCAGGAGCAGCTCGGTGCCCTCCTCGGGCGCCTGCAGGTGGCCTGGTCGGCCGACGCCGTCATCGCGGAGCGGGTCGACGGCATGGCCGTGAAGGTCGTCCCCGCCGCCGCCGGGGGGCCGGCCCAGCCCGGCGGCCCGGCCCGGCCCGACGGGCTCGCCCGGCCCTAGTTGACCGGGCCGGTGAGCTTCTCGCCGGGGCCGGCGCCCACCGCGTCGGGGATGGCGCTCGCCTCGCGGAAGGCGAGCTGCAGCGACCGGAGCCCGTCCCGGAGGGCCCGGGCGTGCTGGTCGCCGATCTCGGGCGCGCTGGCCGTGACGAGCCCCGCGAGCGAGGTGATCAGCTTGCGGGCCTCGTCGAGGTCGGTCTGCGCCTGCGGGTCGTCGGCCAGGCCGACCTTGACGGCGGCGGCGCTCATCAGGTGGACGGCGACGGTGTTGATGACCTCGACGGCGTTGACCTCGGCGATGTCGCGCACGGCGTCGTCGGCGCCGCCCGTCGCCGACGGGGCGGTGTCGTCGGCGAAGCGGTGGGTGTGCGCGTCGTCGGAGGCGGCGGCGGTGTCTCGGGGGGAGTGGCTCACGAACTGATCCTCTGCTAAAGTCGTCAAGGCTCGGAGCGTCTGCTCCGTGCGAAAGTGGAGATTCTCCCACCCGCGCTCGACCGTTACACGAGGTTACCGGGTTGTTGGCACCCCGTCGGTGTCCGTCCGAAGCTCACCTGCCCTGCAGGTGGCTCAGGTCGGAGACAGGCAGCCAGGGTGCAGTGGTCCTCTCGCGCCGTGAGGCGTGTGGGCCACGAACCTCCTCTTTCCCCGCCGTGTCACCGACGCGGTGGTGTCGGAAGCATCAACAGAGGAGTTCCGCATCAGCGATCCCCGTACGAACGACCGCATCCGCGTCCCGGAGGTCCGCCTCGTCGGCCCCGCCGGAGAACAGATCGGTGTCGTCCCCATCGCCATGGCCCTGCGGCTCGCCGCCGAGGCCGAGCTCGACCTCGTCGAGGTGGCCCCCAACTCGAAGCCTCCCGTGGCCAAGATCATGGATCACGGGAAGTTCAAGTACGAGGCTGCGCAGAAGGCGAAGGAGGCGCGTCGGAACCAGGCGAACACGATCCTCAAAGAGGTCCGTTTCCGCCTGAAGATCGACAAGCACGACTACGAGACCAAGCGCAAGCGCGCCGAGGGCTTCCTCCAGGGCGGCGACAAGGTCAAGGCCATGATCCTGTTCCGGGGTCGCGAGCAGTCGCGTCCCGACCAGGGCGTCCGCCTCCTGCAGCGCTTCGCGGAGGACGTCGCCGAGCTCGGCAGCGTCGAGTCGACGCCCACCATCGACGGCCGCAACATGGTGATGGTGATCGGTCCGCACAAGAACAAGTCCGAGGCCAAGGCCGAGGCGGAGGCCCGCAAGGTCGCCGCCAAGGGCCCGAAGCACCCGACGTCCGACGAGGCGCCGGCCGACGCACCGGCCGCGCCCACAGAAGAGAGCAAGTAGAGATGCCCAAGCAGAAGACCCACTCCGGCGCCAAGAAGCGCTTCAAGGTCACCGGTTCCGGCAAGATCATGAAGCAGCAGGCCGGCATGCGCCACAACCTCGAGGTGAAGAGCGCCAAGCGCAAGGCTCGCCTGAACAAGGACCAGGTGCTCGCCCCCGCCGACGCCAAGGTCGCCAAGAAGCTTCTCGGTCACTGACCGCTGACACGAACGTAGAGGAACAAGAAAATGGCAAGAGTCAAGAGAGCGGTCAACGCCGCCAAGAAGCGTCGCGTCGTCCTCGAACGCGCCGAGGGCTACCGCGGTCAGCGTTCGCGCCTGTACCGCAAGGCCAAGGAGCAGGTCACCCACTCGCTCGTCTACTCGTACCGTGACCGTCGTGCTCGCAAGGGCGAGTTCCGTCGCCTGTGGATCCAGCGCATCAACGCCGCGTCGCGCGCGAACGGCCTGACCTACAACCGCCTCATCCAGGGCCTCGCCCTGGCCGGCATCGAGGTCGACCGCCGCATCCTCGCCGAGCTGGCCGTCAACGAGCCCGCCACCTTCGCGTCGATCGTCGCCACGGCCAAGGCCGCGCTGCCCGCCGACACGTCGGCCCCCAAGGCCGCCGCCTGATCCACCGCGTCACCTGCACCGCCCGAGAGGCCCCGACAGCACCGCTGTCGGGGCCTCTCCCGCGTCCGCGGCGCGACGGCGCCGCCGCCGTCACCGGCCGGGTCGTGTGGCACAGTGGTGGCGTGCGCAGCCCCCTCCTCGACAACCCCCGTTCGCCCCGAGTCCGAGCGGTGGCGAAGCTCGCCAAGCGCGACGCCCGCACCGACACCGGCCTCTTCCTGCTCGAGGGCCCCCAGGCGGTCTCCGAAGCCCTGGCGTGGCGACCCGAGCTGCTCGTGGAGCTGTTCGTCACGCCCACCGCGCTCGAGCGTCACCCCGCCCTGGGCGAGGCCGCGGAGGCGGCGGGCCTGGAGGCGGAGTTCGTCACGGAGGCCGTCCTCGACGTCATGGCCGACACCGTGACGCCGCAGGGCGTCGTCGCGGTGTGCAAGCAGTTCCCGGTCAGCGTCAAGGACGTCTTCGCCGACACGGGGGAGGGCGGGCCCCGTCTGATCGCCATCCTCGAGGAGGTGCGCGACCCGGGCAACGCCGGCACGATCATCCGGGCCGCCGACTCGGCTGGCGCCGACGCCGTCGTGATGACGGGCCGCAGCGTCGACCTCTACAACCCCAAGGTCGTCCGGGCGACGACCGGGTCGCTCTTCCACGTGCCCGTGGCGCTGGGCGGCGATCTCGCGTCCGTCGTCGCGCGCTGCGCCGAGGCCGGCGTCCAGGTGCTCGCCGCCGACGTCAAGGGCGACGACCTGCTCGAGGCCCGGCAGGAGGGCCTGCTCGGCGCCCCGACCGCCTGGCTCTTCGGCAACGAGGCCCGGGGCCTCACCGACGCCGACCTCGCCCTCGCCGACCGGGCCGTGGTCGTGCCCATCTACGGGCAGGCGGAGTCCATGAACCTCAGCACCGCCGCCTCCGTCTGCCTGTACGAGAGCGCCTTCGCCCAGCGCAGCTGAGCCGCCGTACGACGCATTTCGGTTCTGTTACGAATCCGCCGTGAATTTGACCCCCCTCCGGGTGTCTGTTTGTGTGGCTCCATGGATCCCCTCGTCGTGGTCGACCACGTCAACAAGCACTTCGGAGAGCTTCACGTCCTGAAGGACGTCACGACGACCGTGGGCCGGGGCGAGGTCGTCGTCGTCATCGGGCCGAGCGGCTCCGGCAAGTCGACGCTCTGCCGGGCGATCAACCGCCTCGAGACGATCGACGACGGCGTCATCAGCATCGACGGCACCCGGCTGCCCGAGGAGGGCGCCGCGCTGGCCAAGCTGCGGGCCGACGTGGGCATGGTGTTCCAGAGCTTCAACCTGTTCGCCCACAAGACCGTCGTCGAGAACGTCATGCTCGGCCAGGTCAAGGTCCGCCGTCGGTCGAAGGCCGAGGCGCGGAAGCGCGCGATGGAGCTCCTCGACCGGGTCGGCGTGGCCGACCAGGCCGAGAAGATGCCCTCGCAGCTCTCCGGCGGCCAGCAGCAGCGCGTGGCCATCGCCCGTGCCCTCGCCATGGACCCGAAGGTGATGCTGCTGGACGAACCGACGAGCGCCCTCGACCCCGAGATGATCACCGAGGTGCTCGACGTCATGGTGCAGCTCGCGGCCGACGGCATGACGATGATCGTCGTCACCCACGAGATGGGCTTCGCCCGAAAGGCCGCCGACCGCGTCGTGTTCATGGCCGAGGGCCAGATCGTCGAGGAGGCCACGCCGGAGGAGTTCTTCACCGCGCCGAAGTCCGAGCGCGCCCGCGACTTCCTCTCGAAGATCCTCACGCACTGACGGCCCGCTCGCGGAGCCGGGGCCCACGAGGCCGACCGGCACCGCGACTCCGGCCCGCCCCCGCACCGCGGGGGAGCACCCCCTCGAGACTTCCGGGCGACGACCGTCGACCGGGTCCCCCAGCAAGGAGAACAGAATGCGACTCAGCAAGGGAATCGTCACCGCTGCCGCAGCCGCCGCGATGGTGCTCGGCCTGACGGCCTGCACCGACTCGTCGGCCCCGGCCGTCGACGTCGAGACGCCCGCCGACTTCGCGGAGGGCAGCACGATGGCGAAGCTGGCCGACGCCGGCGAGATCACCATCGGCACGAAGTTCGACCAGCCCCTCTTCGGCCTCGCCGACCCCGACGGCGTGCCCCAGGGCTTCGACGCGGAGATGGGCAAGCTCATCGCCGCGAAGCTCGGCATCCAGCCCGAGAAGATCAACTGGGTCGAGACGGTCTCCGCGAACCGCGAGCCGTTCATCCAGAACGGCCAGGTCGACCTCGTCATCGCGACCTACACGATCAACGACGCCCGCAAGGAGGTCGTCTCGTTCGCCGGGCCGTACTACCAGGCCGGCCAGGACCTCCTCGTGCTCGAGGGCAACCCCGAGGGCATCAGCTCGGTCGACGACCTCATGGGCAAGAAGGTCTGCACCGTGAGCGGCTCGACCAGCGAGAAGAACATCGCCCCCTACGTCGCGGCCGCGACCGACGTCATCGCGACCGACACCTACTCGAACTGCCTCGAGCCGCTGCGCTCGGGCGCGGTCGCCGCCGTGACCACCGACAACGTCATCCTGGCCGGCCTCGCCGACCAGAACGAGGGCGAGTTCGAGGTCGTCAACGAGCCCTTCACCGAGGAGCCCTACGGCATCGGCCTCGCGCTCGACGACACCGACTTCCGCGAGTTCGTCAACGACACGCTCCAGGACGCCGAGGACGACGGCACCTGGGACGAGCTGTGGGAGAAGACGGCCGGCAAGGTCCTGCCCACGCCGACCCCGCCGTCGATCGACCGCTACTGACGGCCCGGCGGGCACCGCGACGCTCGTCGCCCGCGGTGCCCGCCCGCGCCTCCCCGGCGCCCCTGCACGACCGCTCGACCCGCGCGGTCGCCCCTGACCTGGAGACACCCCCGTGAACCCCTTGGACGTCATCCCCGGCTTCGACGCCGTGACCGACAACTGGCCCCGCTTCTGGGGCGGCTTCGTCACGACGCTGCAGCTGCTCGTGCTCTCCGGGGTGGGGGCGCTGGTGATCGGCTTCGTCGTCGCCGCCATGCGCATCTCCCCGGTCTCGTCGTTCCGCGTCTTCGCGACGGCGTACACCGAGGCGCTGCGGAACACGCCTCTCACGCTGGTGCTCTTCTTCTGCGCGTTCGTGCTGCCGTACCTCGGCGTCGACTTCGGCACGTACTTCCCGCTCGCCGTCATCGGCCTCACGGCCTACACCTCGCCCTTCGTGGCCGAGGCGATCCGCTCCGGCGTCAACGGCGTCCCGGTCGGCCAGGCGGAGGCGGCCCGCAGCATCGGCCTGGGGTTCGGCCAGACGCTCGGCCACGTCATCCTGCCGCAGGCGGTCCGCATGGTGCTGCCGCCGCTGATCAACGTCTTCATCGCCCTCACGAAGAACACCTCCGTCGCCGGGGCCTTCTTCGTCAGCGAGCTCTTCGCCGCCGGCCGCTACATCGCCAACGACCGCGGTGACGCCGTCGTCACCGTGCTGCTGGCCGTCGCCGTGTTCTACCTCGTCATCACCGTCACGCTCGGCCGCGTCGCCGCCGTCGTCGAGCAGAAGGTCGCAGTCCTCCGATGAGCACCACCGTCCTCTACGACGCGCCCGGCCCGAAGGCCCGCCGCACCTCGCGCATCATCTCCGTCGTCGGTGTGGTGCTCGTGCTCGCTCTCGTCGCGTGGCTCGTCTACCTCCTGGGCCGCCCCCGCGTCAGCGCCAACGGCGCCGTGACGCCGGGGGTGCTCGACCCGTCGCGGTGGGACATCCTCTCCGACCTCGCGCTGTGGCGGGCCATCTTCCGGGGCTGGCTCGCGACGATCCAGGCCGCGGCGGTCGCCTCGGTGCTCGCGGTGGTCGTCGGCGTCGTCTTCTCGTTCCTCCGCACGGCGCGCTCCCGCTTCGTCCGGGTCCCGACGACGGTCGTGCTCGAGTTCTTCCGCGGCATGCCCGTGCTGCTGATGATGCTGTTCATCCTGCTGGTCTTCTCGACCGGGGCCTTCTGGGCCGTGGTGGCGGCGCTGGCCGTCTACAACGGCGCCCTCATCGGCGAGGCCCTCCGCGCCGGCATCGCGTCGCTGCCCAGGGGCCAGAAGGAGGCGGGCCTCGCCCTGGGCCTGACGCCCACCGCCACGAGGTTCCTGATCGAGTTCCCGCAGGCGTTCCGCCAGATGCTGCCGATCATCCTGGCCCAGCTGGTCGTCCTCCTGAAGGACACGTCCCTCGGGTACATCGTCGGGTACGTCGAGCTGACCCGTGGGGGCCTCACCCGTCTCGGCACCTACTACGGCAGCACCTACACGTTCACGCTCTTCGCGGTGGTGCTCGTGGTGTACCTGGCCACGAACCTCCTGTTCTCGTGGGTCGTCCGCATCGTGGACCGCCGCACGGGCCGCGACGGCGTGCTCCGCCGCGCCGGTCGGGCCGGCAGGGGCGGCGGGCTCGGGGGGCCGGGCATCCTGGCCCGACCCGGGCGCGTCGAGACGGACGCCACCACCGGGGCCTCCGTCTGACCCGGTCGCCCGCCCCTCCCCAGGCCGTCGACCCGCGCCTCCTCGCCCCCACGGCACGAGGAGGCGCGGTCCGGCTCCCCGACGATCGCTAAGCTTGGTTCTCGTGTCAGACACCGTCCCCATCTCCGAAGACGCCGTCGCGTCCGCGGTCGACGCGGCGCTCGCCGCCGTCGCCACGGCCGCGTCGGTCGCCGAGCTGAAGACCGCTCGCTCCCAGCACGTGGGCGAGGCCTCCGTGCTGGCGCGCATGAACGCCGGTCTGCGTGACCTGCCCGCCGACCAGAGGGCGGCCGCCGGCAAGCTCGTCGGCGGAGCGCGCGGCCGCGTGGCCCAGGCCGTCGCCGCCCGCGAGGCCGGCCTCGCCGAGGAGGAGGAGGCCCGGCGCCTCGCCGACGAGTCCGTCGACGTCACGGCCCTGCCGACCCGCCGTCGGGCCGGCGCCCGTCACCCGCTCGCCCTGCTGCAGGAGCAGATGGTCGACCTCTTCGTCGGCATGGGCTGGGAGGTCAGCGAGGGCCCCGAGCTCGAGCACGAGTGGTTCAACTTCGACGCCCTGGCCTTCGACGCCGACCACCCCGCGCGGGCCATGCAAGACACCTTCTTCGTCGACCCGGTCGACGAGCACCTCGTGCTGCGCACGCACACCTCGCCGGTGCAGATCCGCACGCTGCTCTCGAAGCAGCTGCCGGTCTACAACGTCGCGACCGGGCGGGTCTTCCGCACCGACGAGCTCGACGCGACCCACACGCCCGTCTTCACGCAGATCGAGGGCATCGCGATCGACCGCGGGCTCACGATGGCGCACCTCCGGGGCACCCTCGAGCACCTCGCACGCTCGATGTTCGGCGCGGAGGCGCAGATCCGCCTGCGCCCCAACTACTTCCCCTTCACCGAGCCCAGCGCCGAGATGGACGTCTGGCAGCCGCACGCCAAGGGCGGCGCGCGGTGGGTCGAGTGGGGCGGCTGCGGCATGGTCAACCCGAACGTGCTGCGGGCCGCGGGCATCGACCCGGACGACTACCAGGGCTTCGCGTTCGGCATGGGCATCGAGCGCACCCTCCAGTTCCGCAACGACCTCAACGACATGCGCGACATGGTCGAGGGCGACGTCAGGTTCAGCGAGCAGTTCGGGATGGTGGTCTGATGCGGGTTCCGCTGAGCTGGCTCGGTGAGCACGTCGAGCTGCCGAGCGACGTCACGCTCGAGAGCGTCCACGCGGCGCTCGTCTCCGTCGGCTTCGAGGAGGAGGCCGTCCACGTCGGCGACGTCACCGGCCCCCTCGTCGTCGGCCAGGTGCTCGAGGTCACGCCCGAGCCCCAGAAGAACGGCAAGACCATCAACTGGTGCCGTGTCGCGGTCGGCCCCGACCACGCGACGCGCGACGACGACGTGCGCGGCATCGTCTGCGGCGCCCACAACTTCGTGGTCGGCGACAAGGTCGTCGTGTCGCTGCCCGGGGCCGTCCTGCCCGGGCCCTTCCCGATCGCCGCCCGCAAGACCTACGGCCACGTGTCCGACGGCATGATCGCCTCGAGCCGCGAGCTCGGGCTCGGCGACGAGCACGACGGCATCCTGCTGCTCAGCTCGCTGGGGCTCGACCCGGTCGTCGGCACCGACGCGATCCCCCTCCTCGGGCTCGATGACGCGGCGGTCGAGATCAACGTGACGCCTGACCGCGGCTACGCGTTCAGCATCCGGGGCGTGGCCCGCGAGTACTCGCACGCCACCGGCGCCACGTTCACCGACCCCGCGACGACCGTGTCGCCCGTCGAGGCGAGCGGCTTCCCCGTCTCCGTCGTCGACGAGGCACCCGTGCGCGACCGCGCCGCGGTCGCCACGTTCGTCACCCGCGTGGTGCGCGGCGTGGACGCCGGGCGTCCGACGCCGACCTGGATGTCGTCGCGGCTGCGGCTGGCCGGCGTCCGGTCGATCTCGCTGCTGGTCGACGTGACGAACTACGTCATGCTCGAGCTCGGCCAGCCGATCCACGGCTACGACCTCTCCGCGGTCACCGGCGGCCTGACCGTCCGACGCGCCGCCCCGGGCGAGACGCTCGAGACCCTCGACGGCCAGGTGCGCACGCTGCACCGCGAAGACCTGGTGATCGCCGACGAGACGGGGCCGGTCGGCCTCGCCGGCGTCATGGGCGGAGCGCGCACCGAGATGGGCGCGTCGACGACCGACGTCCTCGTCGAGGCCGCCACCTTCGACCCGGTGTCGATCGCCCGCACGGCCCGCCGGCACAAGCTGCCCAGCGAGGCGTCCCGTCGGTTCGAGCGCGGAGTCGACCCGGCGGTCTCCGCCCCGGCGGCCCAGCGCGTCGTCGACCTGCTCGTCGAGCTCGCCGGCGGCACGGCCGACGAGCTGGGCTCCGTCCTCGACGAGTCGGTCGCGCCGGCCGCGGTCGAGCTCGCCGTCGACCGGCCCGCCCGCCTGATGGGCGTGGCCTACGACCGCGCCGAGGTGGTCGACTCCCTGACGGCCGTCGGCGCCTCGGTGGTCGAGCAGGGCGACGTGCTCGTCGTGACCCCGCCCACGTGGCGTCCCGACCTCGTCGACCCGGCGTCGCTCGTCGAGGAGGTCGCGCGCATCACCGGCTACGACCGCATCCCGTCGGTGCTGCCCGTCGCGCCTCCCGGCCGCGGGCTCACCCGTGAGCAGCGGCTGCGCCGGCAGGTCTCCTCCTCCCTGGCCGCGGCCGGGCTGGTGGAGGTCGCCGCCTACCCGTTCGTCACCCCGGCGCAGAACTCCGCGTTCGGCTCCGCCGACGGGCAGGCCGTGCCCGCTGTGACGCTGGCCAACCCCCTCGACACCGCAGCGCCCCAGCTGCGGCGCTCGCTGCTGCCGGGCCTGCTCGACGTGGCGCGCCGCAACGCGTCGCGCGGCCTCGTCGACCTCGCGCTCTTCGAGACCGGCACCGTCTTCCTGCCCGAGGCCGGGGTCCGCTACGGCACGGCCGAGGTGCCGGCCGGTGCGGCGCGTCCGACCGACGACGTGCTGGCCGAGCTGGCCGCGAGCCTGCCTCCCCAGCCGCGGCACCTCGGCGTCCTCGCGCTCGGCGCGGCCGTGGACCGTCAGCCCGGCCAGGCCGCCGTCGCGGCCTCCCTCGCCGACGTCCTCGACGCGCTCCGGGTCGCCGTCCGCGCCGCGGGCGTCGAGCTGACCGTGCGGCAGGGCAGCCACCCGTCGCTCCACCCCGGCCGCGCCGCCGAGCTCCTCGTCGGCGACGAGCGGGTCGGCGTGGCGGGCGAGCTCCTGCCCACGGTCGCCGCCGAGCTCGACCTCCCGCGCGTCGTCGCGGTCGGCGAGGTCGACCTCGACCGCGTGCTCGCCCTGGGCGTCGACGTCGCGCCGCGTCCGATCTCGGCCTACCCTGCGGCCACGCAGGACGTGTCGCTCGTCGTCGACCTCGACGTCTCCGCCGGCGACCTGCTCGCGGCCGTCCGCGAGGGGGCGGGCTCGCTCCTGGAGTCGGCGCGCCTCGTCGACGACTACCGCGGCGCCGGGCTCCCCGACGGCACCAAGTCGCTGACCTTCGCCCTGCGCTTCCGCGCCGACGACCGCACCCTGACGGCGGCCGAGGCCACCGAGGCCAAGCAGGGCGCCGTCCGGCTCGCGTCCGAGCGATCGGGGGCGGCGCTCCGCGACTGACACTCGCCCGGCGTCGCCGCCCTCGATCCTCGACCGACTCGAACAGTAGGGTTCATCCATGCCACACACCGTTGCCGTCGCCGGAGCGAGCGGCTACGCCGGGGGCGAGCTGCTGAGGCTCCTCGCCGCCCACCCCGAGTTCGAGGTGACCACCGTCACCGCGAACCAGAACGCCGGGCAGCCCCTCATCGCCCTCCAGCCGCAGCTGCGCTCCCTCGCGCACCTCACGCTCGTCGAGACGACCCCCGAGGCCCTCGCGGGCCACGACGTCGTCTTCACGGCCCTCCCGCACGGCAAGTCCGGCGCGCTCACCGCCCAGCTGCCCGACGACGTCCTCGTCGTCGACTGCGGCGCCGACCACCGCCTCACCGACGAGGCGGCGTGGGAGCGCTTCTACGGCTCCGAGTTCTACGGCGCCTGGGCCTACGGCCTGCCCGAGCTCCTCCTCGCCGAGACCGGCGGCCGTCAGCGCGACCGTCTCGTCGGTGCCCGCCGCATCGCCGCGCCGGGCTGCAACGTCACCGCCGTGACCCTGGCCCTGGCGCCCGCGGTCCGGGCCGGCCTCGTCGACGCGACCGACCTGGTGTCGGTGCTCGCCGTCGGCCCGTCGGGGGCCGGCAAGGCCCTGGCGACCCACCTGCTGGCCAGCGAGCTGATGGGCTCGGCCTCGGCGTACGGGGTCGGCGGCACGCACCGCCACGTCCCCGAGATCCAGCAGAACCTCGTGGTGGCGGGCGCCGAGCGCGTCAGCATCTCGTTCACGCCGGTGCTCGTGCCGATGTCGCGCGGCATCCTCGCGACGTCGACGGCCACGCTGTCGCCCGGCGTCTCCGAGCACGACGTGCGCTCGGCCTACGAGCAGGCCTACGCAGCTGAGCCGTTCGTGCACGTGCTGCCGGCCGGGCAGTTCCCGCGCACCGCCGACACCGTCGGGGCCAACACCGCCCTGATCGGGATCGCCGTCGACGTCGACGCCGACCGCCTCGTGGTGGTCAGCGCCATCGACAACCTCGCCAAGGGCACCGCCGGAGCTGCCGTCCAGTCCGCCAACATCGCGCTCGGCATCCCCGAGACGACCGGCCTCACCGTGAACGGAGTGGCACCGTGAGCGTCACCGCAGCCCAGGGATTCGTCGCGTCCGGCGTCGTCGCGCACCTCAAGAGCACCGGGGCGCCCGACGTCGCGCTCGTCGTCAACAGGGGCCGCCGCAAGTCGGCGGCCGCCGTGTTCACGAGCAACCGCGCCAAGGCGAACCCCGTCCTCTGGTCGCAGCAGGTCATGGCCGACGGCCTGGCGGAGGCGGTCGTCCTGAACTCGGGAGGCGCGAACTGCTTCACCGGGTCGTTCGGCTTCCAGACGACCCACGCCACCGCCGAGGCCGTGGCCGAGGCCCTCGAGGTCTCCGCGACCGACGTCGTCGTCTGCTCCACGGGCCTGATCGGCGTCGGAGACCAGGTCTTCCGCGACAAGGTCCTGTCCGGCTCCCGTGACGCGGCGGCCGCCCTGCACGCCGACGGCGGCCTCGAGGCGGCGACCGCCATCATGACGACCGACACGGTGCCCAAGCAGGCCGTCGTCCGGGGCGACGGCTGGGTCGTCGGCGGCATGGCCAAGGGAGCGGGCATGCTCGCGCCGGGCCTGGCGACGATGCTCGTCGTGCTGACGACCGACGCCGACCTGGAGGCCGACCGCCTCGACGCGGCCCTCCGCGCCGCCACCCGCGTGACCTTCGACCGGCTCGACTCCGACGGCTGCATGTCGACCAACGACACGGTCGTCCTCCTCGCCAGCGGCGAGTCCGGAGCGACTCCCGGCGACGACGAGTTCACCGCCGCCGTGACGGCTCTCTGCGCCGACCTGGCCGAGCAGCTCCAGGCCGACGCCGAGGGCGCCTCGCACGACATCCGCATCGAGGTGGTCGGCGCGATCGACGACGACGACGCGGTCGAGGTCGGCCGGTCGATCGCCCGCAACGCCCTGTTCAAGGCCGCCGTCTTCGGCAACGACCCCAACTGGGGCCGTGTGCTCGCCGCGATCGGCACCACGAGCGCCGAGTTCGACCCCTACGCCGTCGACGTCAGCATCAACGGCGTGCGGGTCTGCCACGCCGGGGCGCCCGACCAGCCGAGCGACGGCGTCGACCTGACCCCGCGCGCGGTCCACGTGCTCGTCGACCTGCAGGTCGGCGACGCCGAGGCGACGATCCTGACGAACGACCTCACGCACGACTACGTGCACGAGAACAGCGCGTACTCCAGCTGATGGCCTCCACCGCGATCGTCCTCGGCGACGAACAGGAGCTCGCCGCCGTCAAGGCGGCCACGCTGATCGAGTCGCTCCCGTGGCTCAAGCGCTTCAGCGGCAAGGTCGTCGTCGTCAAGTTCGGCGGCAACGCCATGGTCGACGACGCGCTCAAGCGCGCCTTCGCCGAAGACATGGTGTACCTCCGCTACGCCGGCCTGCACCCCGTCGTGGTGCACGGCGGCGGCCCGCAGATCTCCGCCGCCCTCCAGGCCGCCGGCATCCCGAGCGACTTCCGCGGGGGCTACCGCTACACGAGCACCGAGGCGATCTCGGTCGTCCGCGACGTGCTCGCCGGTGAGGTGAACCGAGAGATCGTCGACCTCATCAACGAGCACGGCGACCTCGCGCGCGGGGTCTCCGGCGAGGGGTCCACGCTCTTCGAGGGCCGACGCCGGGGGGTCGTCGTCGACGGCGAGACCTTCGACCTCGGCCACGTGGGCGACGTCACCGAGGTCGACCCGTCGTCGGTGCTCGCCGAGATCGCCGCCGGTCGCATCCCGGTCGTGTCGTCGATCGCCACGAACGAGGCCGACCCCGCGCTCGCCCTCAACGTGAACGCCGACGCGGCCGCGGGGGCCCTGGCCATCGCCCTCCGCGCGACGAAGCTCGTCGTGCTCACCGACGTCGCTGGCCTCTACAGCGACTGGCCCGACCGGGAGTCCCTGGTCGAGGCGATCACCGTCTCGGCGCTCCGCGACATGCTGCCGACGCTCGAGTCGGGCATGATCCCCAAGATGACGGCCTGCCTCGACTCCGTCGTGGGCGGCGTCGGGGGAGCGACCATCATCGACGGCCGCATCCCCCACTCGATCCTCCTCGAGGTCTTCACCCAGCGCGGGTCGGGCACCGAGGTCGTCCCCGACGACCGGGCCGCCGACCACGGCGCGACCGTCGTCACCAGCTACCCCGTCGTCGACGAGGACGCCGTCGCGTCCGTCGACGCCGGCACCGAGAAGGAAGGACAGTCATGACCATCATCCAGACCCCGGGCGGTACCTGGCAGCGCCGCTTCGGCGACGCGCTCATGGGCTCCCTGTCCACCCCGAAGGTGATGCTCGAACGCGGCGAGGGCTGCCAGGTCTGGGACGTCGAGGGCAAGCGCTACCTCGACTTCCTCGCCGGCATCGCCGTCAACGCCCTGGGCCACGCGCACCCCGCGCTGGTCTCGGCCATCGCCGACCAGGCGGCCAAGCTCGTGCACGTGTCGAACTACTTCGCGACCGAGCCCCAGCTCGCCCTCGCCGAGCGCCTCAAGCGGATCACGGGCGCCGGAGAGCGTGGTCGCGTGTACTTCGGCAACAGCGGCGCCGAGGCGAACGAGGCGGCCTTCAAGCTCGCTCGGCTGAACGGCGACGGGGGCCGCCGCACCCGCATCCTCGCGCTCACCAACTCGTTCCACGGCCGCACCATGGGCTCCCTGGCGCTCACCGGCAAGCCCGCGCTGCGCGAGCCCTTCCTGCCCATGGCCCCCGGCGTCGAGCACATCGACACGTCGATCGAGGCCCTCGAAGACGCGATGGGCGACGACGTGGCCGCGATCTTCGTCGAGCCGATCAAGGGCGAGGCCGGCGTGCTCGACCTGCCCCACGGCTACCTCGAGCTCGCCCGCGAGCTGGCGACCGAGCACGGCGCCCTGCTCATCCTCGACGAGATCCAGACGGGCGTCGGCCGGACGGGGTCGTGGTTCACCTTCCAGCAGTTCGACGTCGTGCCCGACGCCGTCACGGTCGCCAAGGGCATCGCCGGGGGAGTGCCCATCGGTGCCCTCGTCACGTTCGGCGACGCGTCCGACCTGTTCGAGGCGGGCCAGCACGGCAGCACGTTCGGCGGCAACCCGCTGGCGACCGCCGCGGCTGACGCCGTCCTCGCCGAGATCGAGAGGTCGGGGCTCGTCCTCAACGCCCTCGTGCGCGGCGACCAGCTGCGCGCGGCGATCGAGGCGATGGACTCGCCGCTGGTCGACGAGATCCGCGGCCGCGGGCTGCTCATCGGCCTGGGCCTCACCCAGCCCGTCGCCGCCGAGATCGCGGCGCGGTGCCTCGAGGCCGGGCTCATCGTCAACGCCCCGAACGACTCGAGCATCCGTCTCGCCCCGCCGCTGATCGTCGGCGACGCCGAGATCGACGAGTTCACCACCATCTTCGGCACCGTCCTGAAAGGTCTCTCATGACCCGCCACTTCCTCCGCGACGACGACCTCAGCCCCGCCGAGCAGCTCGAGGTCCTCGACCTCGCCGACGCCCTGAAGCGCGACCGCTGGTCGCAGCGGCCCCTCGAGGGGCCGCAGACCGTGGCGGTCATCTTCGACAAGTCGTCGACGCGCACGCGGGTCTCGTTCGCGGTCGGCATCGCCGACCTCGGCGGCAGCCCCCTGATCATCGCCACCGCGAACAGCCAGCTCGGCGGCAAGGAGACCCCCTCCGACACCGCGCGCGTGCTCGAGCGCATGGTGTCGGCCATCGTCTGGCGGACCTACGGCCAGGCCGGCCTGGAGGAGATGGCGGCGGGCACGACGGTCCCGGTCGTCAACGCCCTGAGCGACGACTTCCACCCGTGTCAGCTCCTCGCCGACCTCCAGACCATCCGTGAGGCCAAGGGCCGTCTGGCCGGCCTCACCGTCGCCTTCGTCGGCGACGGGCGGAGCAACATGGGCCAGTCGTACCTGCTGGCCGGCGCCACCGCGGGCATGACCGTGCGCGTCGGCGCGCCCGAGGGCTTCCAGCCCGAGGCCGCCGTCGTGGCCGACGCCGAGGCGATCGCCGCGACCACGGGAGGCGCGGTGCAGGTCACGACCGACGCCCGCGAGGCCGTGGCGGGGGCCGACGTGGTGGTCACCGACACGTGGGTCTCGATGGGCAAGGAAGACGAGAAGGAAGAGCGCGTGGCCGTCTTCGGCGGCTTCAAGGTCGACCAGGCGCTGATGGCGCACGCGGCCGACGCGGCGATCTTCCTGCACTGCCTGCCCGCCGACCGCGGCTACGAGGTCGACGCCGACGTCATCGACGGCCCGACCAGCGTCATCTGGGACGAGGCGGAGAACCGCGTCCACGCCCAGAAGGCCCTGCTCACCTGGCTCCTCGCGCACTGACGCCGGAGCACCTCCCGCACCACCGGGTCACCTGACCCACCGGTCGACCGGGCCCCCGCCCGGTCGGCCGCCGATACACTCTCACCCCACATCACACCCAAGGAGAACCATGGCGGATCGCGTCGTCCTCGCATACTCGGGAGGCCTTGACACCTCCGTCGGCATCGGCTGGCTCGCCGACGCGACCGGCAAGGAGGTCGTCGCCCTCGCCGTCGACGTCGGGCAGGGCGGGGAGGACATGGACGACATCCGTCAGCGTGCCCTCGACTGCGGCGCCGTCGAGTCGGTCGTCGTCGACGCCAAGGAGGAGTTCGGCACCGACTACCTGATGCCGGCCCTCAAGGCCAACGCGATGTACCAGAAGACCTACCCCCTGGTGTCGGCCCTCAGCCGCCCCCTGATCGCGCGCCACCTGGCCCGTGTCGCCAAGGAGCTCGGCGCCGACAGCGTCGCGCACGGCTGCACCGGCAAGGGCAACGACCAGGTCCGCTTCGAGGCCGCCGTCGCGGCTCTCGCCCCCGACCTGACCAGCATCGCGCCCGTCCGCGACCTCGCCCTCACGCGCGACAAGGCCATCGTCTACGCCGAGCAGCACAGCCTGCCGATCCGCCAGAGCGCGGCCAACCCCTACTCGATCGACAAGAACGTCTGGGGCCGTGCGGTCGAGACGGGCTTCCTCGAGGACCCGTGGAACCCACCGATCGAAGATCTGTACGAGTACACGCAGGATCCCTCGGTCATCAAGCCCGCCGACGAGGTCGTCATCACCTTCCAGGCCGGCGTGCCGGTCGCGATCGACGGCGTCTCGTACACCCCGCTCGGCATCGTGCAGAAGATGAACGAGCTGGCCGGGGCGCACGGCGTGGGCCGCATCGACGTCGTCGAGGACCGCCTCGTCGGCATCAAGAGCCGTGAGGTCTACGAGGCGCCCGGCGCCGTCGCCCTGATCCAGGCGCACGAGGCCCTCGAGGCCCTCACGATCGAGCGCGACCTGGGCCGCTACAAGCGCGGCGTCGAGGCCGAGTGGTCGAACCTGGTCTACGACGGCCTCTGGTTCTCGGGCCTCAAGCGGTCGCTCGACGTCTTCATCGACGACACGCAGAAGTACGTCTCCGGCGAGATCCGCCTCAAGCTGCAGGGCGGCCGCGCGGTCGTCACCGGGCAGAAGAGCGAGCAGAGCCTGTACGACTTCGACCTCGCCACCTACGACACCGGCGACACGTTCGACCAGTCGCTGTCGAAGGGCTTCATCGAGATCTGGTCGTTGCCGAGCAAGATCTCGGCGCGCCGCGACCTGGCCCACCAGTAGTGGCCGACGCGACGCCAGCCCCGAACCAGAGGGCGGGGGAGGCGGGGGCCCTGTGGGGAGGCCGGTTCGCCTCCGGTCCGTCCCCCGAGCTGACGGCGCTGAGCCGGTCGACGCACTTCGACTGGCAGCTGGCGCCGTACGACATCGCCGGGTCCCGGGCGCACGCCCGGGCCCTGGCGGCGGCCGGGTACCTCGACGAGGCGGAGCTGACGAGCATGATCGAGGCCCTCGACCGCCTCGAGGACGACGTCGCGACCGGTGCCTTCGCGGCGCAGGAGACCGACGAGGACGTCCACTCGGCCCTGGAGCGCGGCCTCATCGGCATCGCCGGCGTCGAGCTCGGCGGAAAGCTGCGCGCCGGCCGCAGCCGGAACGACCAGATCGCCACGCTGGTGCGACTGTACCTCCGTGACCACGGCGCGTCCGTGGCCCGTCTCGTGGTCGGGCTCGTCGACGCGATCGCCGCCCAGGCGGCGGCGCACCCGACGGCGGTCATGCCCGGTCGGACCCACCTCCAGCACGCCCAGCCCGTGCTCCTCGCCCACCACCTGCTGGCGCACGCGTGGCCCCTGGTGCGCGACCTCGAGCGCCTCCGCGACTGGTCGCGACGTGCTGCGGCCTCGCCCTACGGCGCGGGGGCCCTCGCGGGCAGCTCGCTCGGCCTCGACCCGTTGCTCGTGGCGACCGAGCTCGGCTTCGACCGCACGACGGAGAACTCGATCGACGCGACGGCGAGCCGCGACGTGGTCGCCGAGTTCGCCTTCGTCGCGGCCTCGATCGGCATCGACGTCTCCCGGCTCGCCGAGGAGGTCATCCTCTGGTCGACGCGCGAGTTCGGCTTCGTCAAGCTGCACGACGCTTTCTCCACCGGGTCGTCGATCATGCCGCAGAAGAAGAACCCCGACGTCGCCGAGCTGGCGCGCGGCAAGTCGGGTCGGCTGATCGGCAACCTCACGGGCCTGCTGGCGACGTTGAAGGGCCTGCCGCTCGCGTACAACCGCGACCTGCAGGAGGACAAGGAGCCGGTCTTCGACTCCGTCACCCAGCTCGAGGTCCTGCTGCCCGCCTTCACGGGCATGATCGCGACGCTCGAGTTCGACGTCGGGCGCATGGCCGAGCTCGCCCCGCAGGGCTTCTCCCTCGCGACGGACGTCGCGGAGTGGCTCGTGCGGCAGGGCGTCAGCTTCCGTGACGCCCACGAGATCAGCGGCGAGCTGGTCCGGTTCTGCGAGCAGTCGGGGCTCGACCTCGACCAGCCGACCGACGAGCAGTACGCCGCGGTCTCTCCGCACCTCACCCCGGAGATCCGCGCCGTCCTCACCGTGGAGGGCTCCGTCGCGAGCCGCCGCGGCGCCGGGGGCACGGCTCCCGAGCGGGTCGCGGAGCAGACGGCGGCCCTCACCGAGCAGGTCGCGCGCCTGGTGCGCGAGCTCGACCCGGTGTCGGCGTGACCCGAGGTCGTCCGACCGGGCCGCGGCCGTGGGTGCTCCCCACGGTCGTGGCCGTCTGCGTCGTCGTCCTCGTGGCCGTCGTCGTCATCGTCGTGGCGAGCGGGCAGAGCTTCTTCTGAGCGGGCAGCAGGGCCCCGGGGGAGGCGCGGGGCCGGGTGACGAGGTGACCCGCCTGCTCTCCGGGCCGGCCCGCGAGGTCGGCCCGCGACTCCTCGGCTCCGTCTTCCGGGTCGGCGACGTGGCCGTCCGCCTCACCGAGGTGGAGGCCTACCACGGGCAGGGCGACGACCCCGGGTCGCACGCCCACCGCGGGCCGACGGAGCGGAACGCGAGCATGTTCGCCGAGGCGGGCACGCTCTACGTGTACCTGTCGTACGGGATCCACCGGTGCGTCAACATCGTGTGCGGTCCCGAGGGCTACGGGTCCGGGCTGCTGCTCCGTGCCGGGGAGGTCGTCGAGGGCCACGAGGTCGCCCGGCGCCGACGCCCGACGGCGCGGCGGGACGTCGAGCTCGCCCAGGGGCCGGGGAGGCTCGGGTCGGCCCTCGCGATCGAGCTGAGGGACGACGGGTCGCGTCTGGGCTCCGGCCGGTTCTCGCTCGAGCTGCCGACCGGGCCCGTCGGACCGGTGGTCGCCGGGCCCCGGGTGGGAGTCTCCGGCCCGGCGGGCACGGACGCCTGGCCGTGGCGATTCAGCCTCGAGGGCGACCCGACGGTGTCGGCCTGGCGGCCCGCGGTCCGGCGCGCCCGCCCTGCTCGCTGACGCTGGTACCGTTCTCGGGTGAGCACTGGAACCACCGCGGACGTCCTGGCCGGGCAGAGCAACGACCCGACGTTCGACGACGTGTGGGAGGAGCTGCAGTGGCGCGGCCTCGTCCACGTCTCGACCGACGCCGAGGCCCTCAAGGCCCTCCTCGCTGGGCCCCCGATCACGTACTACTGCGGCTTCGACCCGACCGCGCCGAGCCTGCACCTCGGCAACCTCGTGCAGCTGCTGCTCATGCGTCGCCTCCAGCTGGCCGGCCACCGGCCCCTCGGCCTCGTCGGCGGCTCGACGGGCCTGATCGGCGACCCGCGCCCCACAGCCGAGCGCACGTTGAAGACGCCCGAGCAGACGGCCGAGTGGGTCGAGCGCATCCGGGTGCACGTCGAGAAGTTCCTGTCGCCGGAGGGGGTGAACGGCCTGCGGGTCGTCAACAACCTCGACTGGACGGCGCCGCTCTCGGCGATCGAGTTCCTCCGCGACATCGGCAAGAACTTCCGCGTCGGGACGATGCTCAAGAAGGACGCCGTCAGCGCACGCCTCAACTCCGACGCCGGCATCAGCTACACGGAGTTCAGCTACCAGATCCTCCAGGGCCTCGACTTCCGTGAGCTGTACCGCGCGTACGACTGCGTGCTGCAGACCGGGGGCAGCGACCAGTGGGGCAACCTCACGAGCGGCACGGAGCTGATCCGTCGCTCCGAGGGAGTCGCGGTGCACGCCATCGGGACGCCCCTGATCACCAACACCGACGGCACCAAGTTCGGCAAGAGCGAGGGCAACGCCGTCTGGCTCGACGCCGAGCTGACCAGCCCCTACGCCATGTACCAGTTCTGGCTCAACACCGACGACGGCGACGTGGTCTCGCGGCTGCGGGTGTTCACCTTCCTGGACCGGGCCGAGATCGAGCGTCTCGAGCAGGCCGTCGCGACGGAGCCGTTCCGGCGGGAGGCGCAGCGCACCCTGGCCTGGGAGGTCACGCGCCTGGTCCACGGCGAGGCCGCGACCCAGGCCGCCATCGACGCCGCCGCGGCGCTCTTCGGGCAGGGCGACCTCGACGCCCTCGACGAGTCGACCCTCGCCAGCGCGATCGCCGAGCTGCCGACCGCGGAGGTCGCGGCCGACGCGACGGTCGCGCAGGCGCTCGTCGACACCGGGCTCGTCACGTCCTTGGGCGCTGCCCGTCGCGCGGCGACCGAGGGCGGGGTCTATGTCAACAACGCCCGGGTCGCCGATGCCGACGTCGTCGTGGGGGAGTCGCTCCTGCCCGGTCGGGTCGCGGTGCTCCGCCGGGGCAAGAAGACCCTCGCCGGAGTGCGCGTCAACGCCTAGCCCTCCGACCCGTCCACAGACCCGCCCCCGGCAGACGCCGGTGGGCGGGTCTCGTCGTTCCGGGGACGCGACGACCATGCCGGCCGGGGCCGTTCGGCAGGGGTCCACCCCTCGGCAGACTTGCCCTCGTGCGGCCGTGTGCGGCTCCCTGCCGAACGTTCACGCGTTGGACCCTTGATTTTCCGGGGTTGGTGGTTGCGAC